>NZ_JBVHGJ010000015.1:0-215041 GCF_055561875.1 Streptomyces sp. NPDC022552 | reverse complement strand
AAGGCGGGGCCGTATCCGTAGCCGTGGTCGAGGAGTCGTTCGTAGACGTCCTCGAGGTCTGTCTCCTCGGCGTCGACGGGGGGCCACTGCGACAGATCCCCGTCGACCACCGGTACGGCGTCCTCGGCGGCCGCTGCCAGTGAACCGGTGGCGTGCAGAACCCAGTTGGTCTCGTCGTCGGCACCGGCGGGACGGGCGTGCAGCGAGAAGCGGCGCGAGCCGTCCTCGTCGGCGGCCTCCACCACGATCTGGATGGGTGTGTCGCCGTGGTCGGGGATGACGAGGGGTGCGGCGAGGGTGAGTTCGTCGATGCGGTGGCAGCCGACCTGGTCTCCGGCGCGGAGCGCGAGTTCGACGAATGCGGTGCCGGGGAGCAGTGCGGTGTCGTGGAGTCGGTGGTCGGAGAGCCAGGGGTGGGTGCGGAGGGAGAGGCGTCCGGTGAAGACGGTCTCGTCGCGTCCGGCGACGCCGACGGCGGCGCCGAGGAGGGGGTGGTCGGTGGCCATCAGGCCGAGTCCGGAGGCGTCGCCGGCAGTGGTCGGTGCGGCGTCCAGCCAGAAGCGGCTGCGCTGGAACGCGTACGGGGGGAGATCCACCCGACGGGCCCCCGAACCCCCGAAGAACGAGCCCCAGTCCAGCGAGTTGCCCCTCAGATGCAACAGGGTCATCGCCGAGGTCACGGTCTCGGACTCCGGGCGGGCCGAGCGCAGTAGTGGTGCGACGGCGCCCGGCTCATCGGACAGGCACTCCTGGGCCAGCGCGGTGAGCACGCCGTCGGGGCCGAGCTCGAAGAAGTCGGTCACGCCCGCCGCCTCCAGGAACGCCACACCGTCCTGGAAACGGACCGCCTCACGGATGTGGCGGGCCCAGTAGTCCGGCGAGCGGAGCTGCTCCTCGGTGGCGAGCACACCGGTCACGTTGGAGACGACCGGGATGCGCGGCGCGTGGAAGGTGAGACCGGCGACGGTACGACGGAACTCGTCCAGGACCTCGTCCATGCGCGGCGAGTGGAACGCGTGGCTTACCGGCAGCCGCCGCGTCTTGCGCCCCCGCTCGCGCCAGACCGCGGTGATCCGGTCGACGGCATCCTCGTCACCCGACACGACCGTGGACTCGGGCCCGTTGACCGCGGCGACCACGACCGTGTCGCCGCAGCCGTCGAGCGACTCGCGTACCTCCTGCTCGCCCGCCCGGATCGCGGCCATCGCACCGCCGGGGCGCGCGGACTGCATCAGCCGTCCGCGGGTGGCGACCAGGACGCACGCCTCGGCCAGCGAGAGGACGCCGGCCAGATGCGCCGCCGTGACCTCGCCGATCGAGTGGCCGAGCAGGTAGTCGGGGGTGATGCCGTGGTGCTCCAACAGCCGGAACAACGCGACCTCCAGTGCGAACAACGACGCCTGCGTGTAGACGGTCCGGTGGATCAGGTCCGCGTCGGCGGAGTCCGGAGCGGCGAACAGCACCTCCTTCAGCGGCCTGTCGAGCAGCGGATCGAGGTGGGCGCACACGGCGTCGAGGGCTTCGGCGAAGAACGGCGAGGCTGCGTACAGCTCACGGCCGGCCCCCAGGCGCTGGCTGCCCTGCCCGGTCAGGAGGAACGCGGTCCTGCCCGCCGGGGAGCCGGAGCCCCGCACGACGTCCGGCGACGTCCCGCCGTCGGCCAGCACTCGCAGCGCGTCCAGCAGTCCGGCCCTCTCGGAGCCGACGACCGCGGCCCGCTGCTCCAGCAGGCCCCGGGACGTGGCCAGCGACAGGGCGACGTCGGCGGGGGCGAGGGCGGGATGTTCGGTGAGGTACGTGTGCAGCCGGTCGGCCTGGACCCGCAGGGACTGCTCGTCCCGCGCCGACAACACCCACGGCACCACACCGCCGACCGCGGAGCCGACCGTGGTGCGCTCGGGCTCCTGACCGGTCGACGCCTTACCGGTCGACTCCTCACCGGCCGACTCCAGTCCCGCCAGGGTCCCTTCGGTCACGGTCGGGTCGCCCACGGCCGCATCTGCTGCCGTAGGTCCGGCGGCGGGCTGCTCGATGATCACGTGGGCGTTGGTGCCGCTTATGCCGAAGGACGACACACCCGCCCGGCGGGGCCGGCCGCCCGTCTCGGGCCACGGACGCTGCTCGGT
Source organism: Streptomyces sp. NPDC022552 (assembly GCF_055561875.1). NCBI lineage: Bacteria > Bacillati > Actinomycetota > Actinomycetes > Kitasatosporales > Streptomycetaceae > Streptomyces > Streptomyces sp. NPDC022552. Next base: position 212,915 of record NZ_JBVHGJ010000015.1, on the reverse strand, counting down.
GAGCAGCTCGACCTCGCCGGCGTCCCACTCCACGTGCGGCGTCGGTTCGTCGACGTGGAGCGTCCTGGGCAGCACACCGTGCCGCATCGCCTCGATCATCTTGATCACACCGCCCACACCGGCCGCCGCCTGCGCGTGGCCGATGTTGGACTTCAACGAGCCGACCCACAGCGGCCGGTCCGCCGCACGGCCCTGGCCGTACGTGGCGAGCAGCGCCTGGGCCTCGATCGGGTCGCCCAGCGGCGTGCCCGTCCCATGGGCCTCGACGGCGTCCACATCGGCCGACGACAGACGCGCGGCGGCGAGCGCCTGCTGGATGACGCGCTCCTGCGACGGCCCGTTGGGAGCCGTCAGACCGTTGCTGGCGCCGTCCTGGTTGACGGCGGAGCCGCGCACCACGGCCAGCACGCGGTGGCCGTTCCGGCGGGCGTCGGACAGCCGCTCCAGGAGCAGCAGGCCGGCACCCTCCGACCACGCGGTGCCCGCGGCGGATGCCGCGAACGAGCGGGCGCGCCCGTCGGCCGCCAGGCCGCGCTGGCGGGAGAACTCCACGAAGGTGCCGGGCCCCGACATCACGGTCACGCCTCCGGCCAGCGCGAGGTCGCATTCTCCCTGCCGCAGCGAGCCCGCCGCGAGATGCAGCGAGACCAGCGACGACGAGCAGGCGGTGTCGACCGTGACGGCCGGGCCCTCCAGACCGTAGGTGTAGGCGAGCCTGCCCGAGACGACACTGGAGAGGTTGCCGGCCAGCAGGAAGCCCTCGAACTCCTGAGGGGCCTTCGCCAGTCGCGAGGCGTAGTCGTCGTACATGGCGCCGGTGAACACGCCCGTGCGGCTGCCCCTGAGAGTGGCCGGATCGATGCCCGCGCTCTCCAGCGTCTGCCAGGCGGTCTCCAGGAGCAGCCGCTGCTGCGGGTCCGTGGCGGTCGCCTCACGAGGCGACATGCCGAAGAACGCGGCGTCGAACTGGTCCGCGTCGTGCAGGAATCCGCCGTGCCGGGTGTACGAGGTGCCCGGCTGCTCGGGGTCGGGGTCGTACAGGTTCTCCAGGTCCCAGCCGCGGTTGTCCGGGAACTCGCTGATCGCGTCGACGCCCTCGGCGACCAGGCGCCACAGCTCCTCGGGGGAGGACACCCCGCCGGGGAAGCGGCACGCCATGCCCACGATCGCGATCGGCTCGTCGTCGGTGGTCGTACGGGCGACCGGCACCGAGGCCGTGGCCGCGGGCGTGCCCGAGACCTGCCGGCACAGGAACGCGGCGAGCGCCGTGGCGGAGGGGTGGTCGAAGACGGCCGTGGCGGGCAGCCTGACCCCGCTCCGGGCGGTGAGCCGGTTGCGCAGCTCCACGCCGCCCAGCGAGTCCAGGCCCAGCTCCTTGAAGGCCCGCCCGGGGGCGATCGTGGCCGCGTCGGTGTGGCCGAGGACCGTGGCCAGGACGTCGCGGACCAGATCCACGGCGGCCGCCTGCCGGGCCTCTTCACCGAGCGAGGAGACCGACTGCGCCCAGGACGACCCGTTCGTCGTCCGGGGCTCGCCGGACGCGGCGCGCCGCGTCCTCGGCGGCACGAGTCCGCGCAGCAGCGCGGGCGGTTCGTCGGTCCTGGTGCGGTAGCTGCCGAGATCCAGTGCCGTCGGCACGAGCAGCGGCTCCCCGTCGGCGGCCAGGGCCGCGTCGAACAGCGCGAGGCCCTGCCGCGGCGTCAGCGGTACGGAGCCGGTGCGGGCCCAGCGGGCGCGTGCGGCGTCGTCGAGCAGGGCGCCCATGCCGTGCGTGCCGTCCCACAGACCCCAGGCCAGCGAGGTGGCGGGCAGGCCGGCGGCCGCGCGGTGGGCGGCGAGCGCGTCGAGATAGGTGTTGGCGGCAGCGTAGTTGGACTGTCCCGCCGATCCCGTGATGCCGGAGACGGAGGAGAACAGGACGAACGCGGCGAGGCCGGCGTCGCGGGTCAGCTCGTGCAGGTTCCAGGCGCCGTCCGCCTTGGGACGCAGTACGGCATCGAGGCGGGCGGCGTCCAGAGACTCGACGGTCGCGTCGTCGAGGACACCCGCCGTGTGCACGACGGCGGTCAGCGGATGCTCGTCGGGCACGCCGTCCAGTACGGCCGCCAGGGCGTCGCGGTCGGCGGCGTCGGCCGCCGCCACGGTGATGTCCACGCCGAACCCGGCGAGCTCCGCCACGAGCTCCCGCGTGCCCTCCGCGGCCGCGCCGCGCCGGCTGACGAGCAGCAGGTGGCGCACGCCGTGCTCGGTGGCGAGGTGCCGGGCGAACAGGCCGCCGAGGCCGCCGGTGCCGCCGGTGATCAGCACGGTGCCCTCGGGGTCGAACCCGGCCGTTCGGTGCGCGGTCTTCGTGCGGGCGAGCCGCGGCGCGTGCAGCTTCCCCTGCCGTATCGCGAGCTGGGGCTCGCCCGTGGCGAGCGCGGCGGGCAGCAGGGCGGGCACCGTGGCCGGGTCGTCGGAGTCGACCAGCACGACGCGGTCCGGGTGTTCGCTCTGCACGGACCGGACCAGGCCCCACACCGGTGCGGCGGCCAGATCCGTCACGTCGCCGCCGAGCACCGCCACGGCGCCCCGGGTGACGACCGCCAGCCGGGAATCGGCCGGCCGCGTCTCGTCGGACAGCCACTCCTGGACGAGCGCCAGTGCCTGGCGCGCCACCCCATGGGCGGCCTCCGGGCCCGCGCCCCCGTCACGGCCCCCGCCGCCGATCGTCACGACGGCGACGTCGTGGTCGCCGGCCGGGACCGGCGCCTCCACGCTCGCCTCGGCGAGCCGCACACCGGGCGCCTCGGGAGCTGCCACCTCCGGCCAGGTCAGGTGGAACAGCCCATGGTGGCCTGCGTCGCCGGTCCGGCGCAGCCGCTCCTTGGGAGCCGGACGCAGCACCAGCTCCGCCACGCTCGCCACCGGCGCCCCCGAAGGGTCGCTGATCCTCAGGTCGTACGTGCCCGAGCCGAGCGGTCGGACACGGGCACGCAGCGCCGTGGCGCCCGTGGCGTGCACAGTGGCCGAGTGGAAGGAGAACGGCAGCAGGATGTCGTCCGTGGACCGCTCGTCCCGGTCGTCGCCGGAGGCGGCGTCGAGGACGAGCGGATGCAGCACGGCGTCGAGGAGGGCGGGGTGCAGTACGAACCCGGCGGCGGCCTCGTGCAGGTCCGCGTCGAGCCGGACCTCTGCGAGCACGTCGTCGCCGTCCCGCCACATCGCCGTCACCGCCCGGAACGCCGACCCGTATCCGTAACCGAGGTCGTTCAGCCGCTCGTACACGTCCTCGATCGGCAACGGGACCGCGCTCGACGGCGGCCACGGGGTGGGCGTGCCGTCCTCCGCCCCGGTTCCGGCCCCTGCCGGTGACGAGAGGAGTGTGCCGGAGGCGTGCCGGGTCCACCCGGCGCCGTCGCCACCGGCGTCCGGCCGGGAGTGGACGGAGAACGCGACCGCACCGGCCGCGTCCGGGGAGCCGAGCACGACCTGGATGCGCCGGGCCTGGTCCTCCGCAAGGACGAGCGGGCTTTCCACGGTGAGTTCGCCGACACCTCCCGCACCGACGTGGTCGCCCGCGGCGACGGCCAGCTCCACGAAACCGGTGGCCGGGAACAGCACGGTGCCGACGATCGCGTGGTCGGCCAGCCACGGGTGGGCCGTCGGCGACAGCAGGCCCGTGAACACCGTCTCGTCGCGCTCGGCGACCTCGACGACGGACGTCAGCAGCGGATGCCCGAGCGGGGAGAGCCCCAGGCTGCGCGCATCGGTGCGCGGCTCCGCGGCCAGCCAGAAACGCCGTCGCCTGAACGCGTACGTCGGCAGGTCCACCAGGTGGCCGGCGCCCCGGAAGAACGAGGCCCAGTCCACCTCCGCGCCCGCGGCATGGGCGCCCGCGAGGCCGGTGAGGAACGCGTCGGGCTCGGCGCGTCCGGCACGCAGCAGCGGAACCGCGGTGGCCGCCTCGTCCGAGGCGCCGGCCACCAGAGGGGTGAGCACCGCGTCGGGTCCCACCTCGACGAACACGGTCGCCCCCTGCTCCCGCAGGCAGCGCACCGCGTCGGCGAAGCGCACCGTCTGCCGGATCTGCTGCGCCCAGTAGTCCGGGGACGTCATCTCCAGGGCGGAGGCGAGCTCGCCGGTGACGGACGACACCAGCGCGATCGCGGGCGGACCGAAGGTCAGGTTCTCGGCGACCTCGCGGAACTCGGCCACCGCGTCGTCCATGTGCGGCGAGTGGAAGGCGTGGCTGACCTGCAGCCGCCGGGTCTTGTGACCCTGCTCCCGCCACAGCGACGCCACCTCCTCGGCGGCGTCCTCGTCACCGGAGACGACCACCGCGCGGGGACCGTTGACGGCGGCGAGGGTGACACGGCCCTCGTACGGTGCCAGCGACCGCTCGACCTCCTCCTCCGCGCCTTCGATCGCGATCATCGCGCCACCGCTGCGCGCCGCCTGCATCAGGCGGCCCCGGGCTGCGACGAGCGCGGCCGCGTCCGGCAGCGACAGCACACCGGCGACGTGCGCGGCGGCCAGCTCGCCGACCGAGTGTCCGGCCAGCAGGTCGGGGACGAGGCCGTGGTGTTCGAGGAGCCGGAACAACGCCACCTCCAGGGCGAACAGCGCCGGCTGGGTGTAGCGGGTCTCGTGCAGCAGGTCGGCCTCGTCCGTGCCCTCCTCGGCGAACACGACCTCGCGCAGCGGCTGTTCGAGGTGCGCGTCCAGCGCCGCGAACACCCGGTCCAGCGCGTCCGCGAACACCGGATACGTGCCGTACAGCTCCCGGCCCATGCCCAGACGCTGGGCGCCCTGCCCGGTGAAGACGAACGCCGACCGGCCCGCCGTCGACGCGTCGCCCGTCATTACGTTCCGCGCCGGCTCGTCCGAGGCGAGGGAGGCAAGTCCGGCCAGGAAGTCGTCCGTGCCGCGGCCGACCACGACGGCACGCCGCGGGAAGCGGGTCCGGTGGGTGAGCGACCGGCCGATGTCCGCCGGCTGTACCTCCACCGCCCCCGCGGCGTACGCGTGCAGTCGGGCCGCCTGAGCCTTCAGGGAGTCCTCGTCCGGGGCGGACACCACCCACGGCACCGGCAACGGCTCAGGCGCCCCGTCCGCCGCCTCCGTCACGGCGGACGTGTCCGTCACGGCGGACGGCGCCGCGGTGTCCGGCGCCGCCGTGGCGGCCGTCTCCCGCACGGTCTCCGCCGGGGCCGCGGGCAGCTCGGACGCGAGCGGTGCGCTCGGCCTGCCCTGCTCGATGACCACGTGGGCGTTGGTGCCGCTGATGCCGAAGGACGACACCGCGGCGCGCCGGGGCCTGCCCGTCTCGGGCCACGGCTGCTCCTGGTCGAGCAGACGCACCGCCCCCGAGCTCCAGTCGACGTGCGGGGTGGGGACCTCGGCGTGCAGGGTCCTCGGCAGCACCCCGTGGAGCATGGCCTGCACCATCTTCATCACACCGCCGATGCCGGCGGCGGCCTGGGTGTGTCCGATGTTGGACTTCAACGAGCCCAGGTACAGCGGCTCCTGCCGGTTCTGTCCGTACGTGGCGAGGATCGCCTCGGCCTCGATCGGGTCTCCCAGACGCGTGCCGGTGCCGTGTGCCTCCACCGCGTCGACCTCGGTCGCCGACAGTCCGGCGTCGGCCAGCGCCTGCCGGATGACACGCTGCTGGGAGGGGCCGTTGGGGGCGGTGAGCCCGTTGGAGGCGCCGTCCTGGTTGACGGCCGTGCCCCGGATCACCGCCAGCACCTGGTGGCCGTTGCGCACCGCGTCCGAGAGCCGCTCGACCAGCACGAGGCCGACGCCCTCGGCCCACGAGGTGCCGTCCGCTTCGGCGGAGAACGCCTTGCTGCGGCCGTCGGACGCGAGGCCGCGCTGCCGCGAGAACTCCACGAACATCCCCGGGGCCGACATCACGCTCGCCCCGCCGGCCAGCGCCAGAGTCGACTCGCCCGACCGCAGTGAACCGACCGCCATGTGGAGAGCGACGAGGGAGGAGGAGCAGGCGGTGTCGACGGTGACCGCCGGGCCGGTCAGAGCGAGCTGGTAGGCGATCCGTCCGGACATGACGCTGGGCGTGGTGCCGGTCAGGACGTACCCCTCGACGCTCTGCGGCGCGTCGGCCATGCGCGGCCCGTAGTCGCCGGCCGTCGCGCCGACGAACACGCCCGTTCGGCTGCCGCCCAGCGCCCGCGGGTCGATGCCGGCCCGCTCCACCGCCTCCCACGCGGTCTCCAGCAGCAGCCGCTGCTGCGGGTCCATGGACAGTGCCTCGCGCGGCGAGATCCCGAAGAAGTCCGCGTCGAACTCCGCGGCGTCGTGCAGGAATCCGCCCTCGCGCACCGCGCTCCCGCCCGAGCGCTCAGGATCGCCGTCGTACAGGTCCGCGGCCCAGCCCCGGTCCGTGGGGAAGCCGGAGATCGCGTCACGGCCCTCGCTCACGAGCCGCCACAGGTCCTCGGGAGAGGACACCCCGCCCGGGTAGCGGGCGGCCATCCCGATGATCGCGATCGGCTCGTCCGACGCGGTGCGGGGCACGTCCTCGTCCGCCGCCGTCGGCTCCGACTCCTCCAGCCGTGAGCGGAGGTGGCCCGCGAGCGCGCCGGGCGTCGGATGGTCGAAGAGCAGGCCGCTGGGCAGGGAGAGCCCGGTCGCCGCGCCGAGGGCGTCCCGCAGTTCCACGGCCATGAGGGAGTCGAAGCCGAGGTCCTTGAACGTGCTCCGGAAGTCGACCCGGCGGTCCGGTCCGTACTCCAGCACCGCACCCACGTGCGCCGCCACCAGGGCCGCGGTGTCCAGGCTCTGCCCGCCCGCGGCACCGGGACCCCCGGCCGTGCGCGGCGAGGCATCGCCGAGGCCGTCCGCCCGGGCGGGACGCGTCCGCGCCGGTGCGCCGCGCAGGGTGTGGTCGATCCAGTGCCGCTCGCGCTGGAACGGATAGGTCGGCAGGTCCGTACGCCCGGCGCCGCCGACGGCGTCGTACACCGTCGTCCAGTCCACCGCCGTACCGCGGACGTACGCCGCGGCCAGCGCGGCCGTAGCCGTGCGCTCCTCGTCCCGGCCGGCCCGCAGCAGGGACACGGCGCTCACCGCGCCCGGGTCGAGCACGCAGGCGGCGGCCATCGCCGAGCAGACCCCGTCGGGGCCGAGCTCGAGGAAGGTGGTGACGCCCTCGGCCTCCATGGCCCGGACCGCGTCGAGGAAGCGGACCGGCCGGCGCACCTGGTCCACCCAGTACTCGGGCGAGGACCACTCGTCCGTGACCGGACGGCCGGTGACGGTGGAGACCACCCCAAGGCGCGGGGCATGGAAGGTCAGCTCCCGCACCACCTCGCGGAACGCGTCCTGCATGGGCTCCATGAGCGGCGAGTGGAAGGCGTGGCTGACGTCGAGCCGCTTCGTCCTGCGGCCGTCCTGCGCGGCCTCCCGGGCGACCGCGAGGACGGCGTCCTCCGCACCGGCGACGACCACCGCGCGGGGACCGTTCACCGCGGCCACGTCGACCCGCTCCCGCCGGCCCTCCACGAACGGCTCGACCTCCTCCGAGGAGGCCTCGACGGCGACCATCGCCCCACCGCCCGGCAGCGCCTCCATGAGCCGCCCCCGGGCCGCGACCAGGCGAGCGGCGTCGGACAGCGACAGCACACCGGCGACGTGCGCGGCGGCGACCTCGCCGATCGAATGCCCGGCCAGGACATCGGCCCGCACTCCGAACGACTCCACCAGCCGGAACAGCGCCACCTCGACCGCGAACAGGGCCGGCTGCGTGCGGCCGGTCCGCTCCAGCCCCTCGCCGGATGCGATGACCTCGCCCAACGGCCGCTCCAGCAGCGGATCGAGGTGACGGCAGACCTCGTCGAAGGCATCCCGGAACACCGGGAACGCCCGGTACAGCTCCAACCCCATCCCGATGCGCTGCGACCCCTGCCCGGTGAACAGCAGACCCAGCTTCCCCGGCCGCGCCTCACCGCGCACGAGGCCCGCGGCGGGTGCCTCGCCGGCCAGTGCCTCCAGGCCCGCGAGCAGCTCGTCGTGGGACGTGCCCAGGACGACGGCACGGTGCTCGAAGGCGGTACGGGTCGCGGCCAGGGACCAGCCGATGTCGGCCGGCCGGGGGGCGTCGCCGTCCGCGGCGAAGGCGCGCAGCTGCCGTGCCTGGGCGCGCAGCGCGGCGGGGGAGCGCCCCGACAGCACCCAGGGGAGGGTCACGGCACCGGTCCCGTCCTGCGCCCGGCCCGGCGGTGTGCCGTGCCCGGTGCCGGCCCACTCGCCCAGGACGACATGGCAGTTGGTACCGCCCATGCCGAACGAGCTCACACCGGCGACCAGAGGCCGGTCGGGCCTCGGCCAGCCGGTCAGCTCCTGCTGCACGGTGAGGTTGAGCTGCTCCAGGGGGATGAGCGGGTGCGGCGACGCGAAGTTGAGGGAGGGCGGCAGCTGACGGTGCCGCATGCTCAGCAGCACCTTGAGCAGGCCGACGATGCCCGCCGCACCTTCGAGGTGCCCGATGTTGGTCTTCACCGACCCGACCCGCACAGCCGGTCCGGCGAAGTCCCCGGAGTCACCCTTCGTGCCCCGCGCGACGACGGCGCCACGTCCGTCGGCGGCGAGCACGGCCCCCAGAGCCGCTCCGAGCGCGGAGGCCTCGATCGGATCGCCCACCGGCGTGCCCGTACCGTGCAGTTCGACATACTGGAGCTCCCCGGCCGCCACGCCCGCCCGCTCCCACGCCGTGCGCAGCACCCGCTCCTGGGCATCGGCGCTCGGTACGGTCAGGCCCGGGGTGGCGCCGTCGTTGTTGACGGCGCTGCCGCGGATGATCCCGTGCACGCGGTCGCCGTCCGCCAGCGCCTTCCGCAGCGGTTTGAGGACCAGTACCGCGCCGCCCTCTCCGGGCACGAAGCCGTTGGCACGGGCGTCGAAGGTGTAGCTGCGCCCGTCCGGCGACAGGGCACCGAACCGTTCCTCGGTGAGCGCGTTCTCGGTGAGGATGTTGAGGTTCACACCCGCGGCGATCGCGGTCTCCGACTCGCCCGACCGCAGGCTCTCGCACGCCAGGTGCACGGCCACCAGGGAAGAGGACTGGGCGGCGTCCACTGTCAGACTCGGGCCCCGCAGACCCAGGTGGTACGAGACCCGGTTCGCGATCACACCCCGGTTCAGGCCGGTCATGGTGTGCTGGGTGATGGCCGCCGCGCCGTGCTGGTACAGCAGGGCGGCGTAGTCGTCGCGGAGCGAGCCGACGAACATCGCGGTACGGCTGCCCCGGAGACGCTCGGGCAGTGTGCCCGCGTCCTCCAGGGCCTCCCAGACCAGTTCCATGACCAGTCGCTGCTGGGGATCCATGGTGGCGGCCTCACGCGGCGAGATACCGAAGAACGTCGCGTCGAATTCATCGACCGCGTCGATGAATCCACCCCGCAGGCCGGCTCGTTCCTCCTGAGGCAGACCTTCCCAGCGGCCTTCCGGAACCTCGGTCACACCACTGGAACCGCTGCGCAGCAGCTCCCAGAAAGCGGCGGTGCCGTTCGCCTCGGGGAGTCGGCAGGACATTCCGACAACAGCGATTTCCTCAACCCACTCGGCGTTTTCCACGGAGTCGCGCTCGCCTGCCATCACGATCGGCTGCCCCTTCATTTCTGACCCCACCGGGCCCCGTTGTCCGCGCGGCTCTCGAATTCGCCAGTCGCGTGCATTCCACGTGCAGGGGAGTCATGTTAGGGAGATTCCGCACTGGCTCTTCAGCGGCCGGTAACGGCCCGTCAACCAGCTGTCTCGGCCGGCCGACGACCGGCCGATTACCGGCCGGTTCGCGGCCGGTTCCGGTGCTGCGGATAACTTGCTCAGCGGTCGCCGCCGGTCCGGCCTGGCGACACCCGTTCAGGACCCAGTACCTGGAGGTATTCCCGTATGACCGCCACCGCGAACACGACCGTCCACGCCGGCGGCGTGGCCGAGCACGTCGAGAACTTCGTGCGCACCTTCAATTCCGGCGACTTCGACGCGACGAACGCGCTCTATGCGGAGGACGCCATCTCCGTGTGGGAGCCGGGAAATCCGCTCAGCGGTCAGGCCCGCAAGGACGCACTCGCGGAATTCATCGCCATCAGGCCGGTGCTGAGCGCGAAGATCCGCGAGTCGTACGTGACGAACGACACCGCCCTGCTCATCACCGACTGGACCCTCGACGTCCCGAACGAGTCCGGCGGGGTGGACCACCTCGAGGGCATCGGCACGGACGTCATGCGCCGCGACCCCGCGGGCAAGTGGCGCTACGTCGTCGACGAGCCGTACGGCGACCCCCGCAACAAGTAGGCGCCGCCGCCCCTTTCCGCCCCTCCGCTCCACCCGGTCGATCACAAAGGACCCCGTCATGACAACTGGCCAGACCGCTGCGGACGCCGTCGTGCAGGCTGTGGCGGACATCGTTCCGACACTCCGTGACAACGGCCCGAAGGCCGAGCAGCAGCGCTGGATCCCGGACGAGAACATCGAACTCCTGGAGAAGGCGGACGTATTCCGCATCGCGACCCCCGGCCGGTTCGGCGGTCTCGACCTGCCGCTGGCCGACCAGGCGAGGATCCTCGCGGAGATCGCACGGGGCTGCCCCTCGACCGGGTGGCTGGCGATGGTGTGGGCGTCGAACGCCTGGTGCGCCACGCTGTACCCCGACCGCACCCAGGAGGAGGTCTTCGCCGACCCCTCGGTGCGTATCTCCGGTGGTTTCACGCCGTCGGGAACGCTCACCCCCAGCGGTGACGGCTATCTGCTCAACGGCAGCTGGCGTTTCAACTCCGGTTGCCGGGGCGCCGACTGGAACATCGCCGCGGCGATCCTGGAGCTGCCGGACGGCACGCACGACGAGGTCGTCGCCATCGTGCCCATGTCCGAGTTCACCATCGCCGACGACTGGCACACCTCGTCCGCCGAGGCCACGGGCAGCTCCACGACCACGGCCAAGGACGTCGCGGTGCCGGCGCATCGCGTCATCGGCTTCGGCGACGCCATCTTCAACAGCACCGCCGGCCGTACGCAGCTCACGCCGGGCCGCGGGTACGGGCTGTTCAGCTTCGTGGTCGCCGAGTGCGCGGCGACCTTCCTGGGCATGGCGCGCGGAGCGTACGAACTGTTCCTGGAGCGCGTTCCCGGGCGGCCGATCACCTACACCTCCTGGACCGACCAGCGGGAGCACCCGCTGACCCAGATCCAGCTGGCCACCGCCGCCAACAAGATCGCCGCCGCGGAGGGCATCGCCGCGAGCTGGTGGCCGCTGCTGCAGGGCCGTGCCGACGCCGGCGAGCAGCCGACCACGGAGGAGAAGGCCCTCGTGCGCGGCCAGAGCGCCTACGTCATCCAGCTGGCCAAGGAGGCGGTGGAGATCCTCTACAACGCCAGCGGCGCCTCGGCCATCCAGCGCAGCGTCCCCATCCAGCGCTTCTTCCGCGACACGCAGGGGTTCTCGCTCCACGCGCTGCTGCTGCTCAGCACCAACCTCGAGGTCCAGGGGCGCGTTCTGCTCGGCCTCGACCCCGACACCCCGCTGCTCTGATTCCCCTTCACCGCCCTGCACGAGCCGACGTGATTTCCGAGGAAGACATGAACCCTGGCACGGCATCGACCTCTCCTGATCCGGAGCGGCGGATCGAACGCCGCGGGCTGCTGAAGGCAGCCGCCGCCACCGCGCTGACCGCCGGTGCCCTCGCGACCGCGACGCCGGTCGCCGCCGCCTCCACCGGCCGGGCGGCCGCCACGCCGCGCTCGGTCGACGCGGTGGTCGTCGGCGCCGGATACGCCGGCGTCACGGCTGCCCGGGAGCTTGCCGCCAGGGGGCTGCGCCCCGTCGTACTGGAAGCACGCGACCGGATCGGTGGCCGCACCTGGACCACGCAGTTCGCCGGCGAGCAGATCGAGCTCGGCGGCGCGTGGGTGAGCGATCTGCACCCGCTCGTGATGGCGGAGCTCAAGCGCTACGGGATCAGGACCGTGGCCGGCGGCGGCCCGCCGGAGCGCTCGTTCTACCCGACGCCCGGCGGTCCGCGGGAGTTCGACGCCGAAGAGGCCGGCGCCCGTCTCGGCGGGCTCATGACCAAGCTCTTCGAGGGCTCCGAGCGCTACTTCGAGCGGCCGTACGAGCCGCTCCACCGCAAGGACCTGCTGGAGACGGTCGACCGGCTCTCGCTGCGGGACCGGCTGGCGCAGATGCGCCTGTCCGCCCAGGACGAGCTGTGGCTCAGCGGTGTGACCGCTTCGCAGTCCGGCGGATCCAGCTCCTACGGGGCGCTGACGGCGCTCGCCCAGTGGTGGGCGCTGTCGGGCTGGAACATGGAGGGCTGGGACGGTCTGGTCAAGTACCGCCCCGAGGGCGGTATGGTCCGCCTCCTGGAGGCGATCCTGGGCGACGCGCACGCGGAACTGCGGCTCGACTCCCCGGTGGCCCGGATCGCCGACGAGGGCCGCCGCGTGGTCGTCACCACCCGGGCCGGCGAGCGGTTCTCCGCCGCCACCGTCGTGGTCGCCGTACCGGTCAACTCCTGGCGGACCATCGACTTCCGGCCCGGCCTGCCGAAGGTGCACCGGCGGGCCACCACGCAGCGCGTGGGCGTCCCGTACGCCACGAAGCTGTGGGTCCGTCTGGACGGGAGCGTCGGCCGGGTCTACGCGGCCGGGTCCGAGGGCTATCCGTTCTCCACGGTGATACCCCACACGGAACTGCCGGGCGGGGACCAGCTGGCGATCGCGTTCTCGCACGATCCGCTGCTGGATCCGAACAGCAAGCGGCAGGTCGAGGCGGGGCTGCGGCATCTGATCCCCGACGCGAAGGTGGTGGACCTGGTCTCCCAGGACTGGGGCCGCGACCCGTTCTCGCAGGGAGCCTGGGGCATGCGGCAGCCCGGCCAGCTCCTCGCGCAGCTGCCGGACATCCAGCGGCCGCAGGGCCGGATCGCGTTCGCCACCGGTGACATCGCGACCGGATGGAACGGCGGGTTCATCGACGGCGCCATCGAGTCCGGACTCCTGGCGGCGCAGCAGGCCGCGGACGCGGCCTGACGGGTGGGCGACCGCGCCGCCCCCGGCGCGGTCGCCCACCTCGATCGCACACCAGGAGGTGAGCCATGAGGGACGAGGATTTCGACTACGTGATCGTGGGTGCCGGTTCGGCGGGCTGTGTGCTCGCCGCCCGGCTCTCCGCGTCACCCGACACCAGGGTCGCGCTCGTCGAGTCGGGCGGAGAGGACAAGGGCGAGGACTTCAGGGTCCCCCTGGGCGCCGTGAACCTGCTGGGTTCGTCGAGCGACTGGGGCTACAGCACGCAGGAGCAGGACGGTCTGGCGGGCCGCCGTGTGTACTGGCCGCGAGGGAAGGTGCTCGGCGGGTCCTCGTCCACCAACTTCCAGATGTGGATCCCGGGCCACCGCCTCGACTACGAGGCGTGGGAGGAGGCCGCCGGACCGTCGTGGTCCTGGGAGACCGTCCGACCGTACTACCGCCGGACGGAACGCTGGAACGGACACCCGGACCAGGGCGGGGCGTTCGGGACCGGGGGACCGCTGTGGATCTCCCCGCCCCGCGACCCCGATCCGTCGACGGCCCGCTTCCTGGAGGCCTGCGCGGAGGCCGGCCTGCCGCCGATCACCGGCGGTCTGGACGGCGCGGACGACAGCGGTGCCACGCTCACGCCGCTCAACCAGCTGCGGGGAACCCGCTGGAGCGCGGCCGACGGGTATCTGCACCCGGTCCGGGACCGCGAGAACCTGAGCGTGTTCACCGGGGAGACCGTTCGACGGGTGCTCCTGGAAGGCGGCCGGGCCACCGGCGTCGAACTGTCCGCCGGACGCCTCACGGCCCGCCGCGAGGTGATCCTCAGCGCCGGCACGGTGGGCTCACCTCAGCTGCTGATGCTCTCCGGCATCGGTGACCCCCACGCCCTGCGCCGCGCCGGCGTCGAGCCCCGTGTCGCTCTGGACGGAGTCGGACGGAACCTGCACGACCATGTCGGCCTCGACGTGGTCATGAAGGCGACCGGTCCGGTCCGCCTGGCGCGCGCGGACACACCCGCGAACCGGCGACTGTACGAAGAGGACAGGCTCGGCCCGCTGACCTCGAACATGACCGAGGCCGTCGCGTTCCTCCGGGCGGACGGCGCGGCCGGGCCTCCCGACCTGGAACTCATCTGGGCCCCGGTCGCCTTCACCGACGACAGCCCGGAAGGTACGGACGGGCTCACCGTCGCCGTCGTCCTCCTGCAACCGGACAGCCGCGGCACCATCACCCTGGCCACCGCCGACCCGTCGGCCCCGCCCCTGATCGACCCCGGCTATCTGACGGAACCGTCCGACCTGAAGACCTTCGTGGCCGGAGTCCGCTTCGCCGAGCGTCTCTTCGAGACGGAGGCGCTGCGACCTCTGGTGGACGGAGCCCTGGCGCCCTGGCGGGGCGGACTCGGCGACGACGCGCTGGCCCGCACCGTACGGGAACGGGCGCAGACGCTCTTCCACCCCGTCGGCACGTGCCGGATGGGTCACCGCCCCGACGAGGGCGCCGTGGTCGACAGCCGGCTGAAGGTGCACGGAGTCGAGGGCCTGCGGGTGGCGGACGCCTCCGTCGTCCCGCGTATCACCCGAGGCCACACCCACGCACCGGCCGTGATGATCGGCGAGCGGGCGGCGGATCTCGTGCTGCGTGAGGCCCGTCTCCAGCCGTCGCACTGACCCGTGCGCATCCCACCCATCCCACCCTTCAAGAGGAATGATCAAGTGACGAAGTACGCAGGCAAGAAGGCCGTGATCTCCGGCGGGACGCACGGCATGGGGCTGGCCGTCGCTCGGGCGCTCGTCGCCGAGGGCGCCGAGGTGGTGGTCACGGGACGCGACGAGGCGAACCTGGCCGCCGCGCGGGACGCGCTCGGACCGGGTGCCCACGTGGTGCGCTGCGATGTGACGGACCTGGCCGAGATCGGGGCCCTGGGCAGGGCCGTGGAAGAGCGGCTGGGAGGGGTCGACTTCCTCTTCGTCAACGCCGGTTACGCCAAGCTGGAGCCGTTCGAGCTGGTCACCGAGGCGGTGTACGACCGCATCTTCGCCGTCAACACCAAGGGCGCGTACTTCACCGTGCAGCGGCTGGCGCCCCTGCTGCGCGAGGGCGGCTCGGTCGTCTTCACCACGTCGATCGCCCATCACTCCGGCACGGCCGGCATGAGCGCCTACGCCGGTGCCAAGGCCGCCGTCCGGTCCTTCGCGCAGGTGTTCGCCGCCGAGCTGCTTCCGCGGGGCATCCGGGTCAACACGGTCGGTCCCGGCTTCATCAAGACGCCGAGCATGGGCGTCGAGGCCTCGGCGGAGGAGCGGGCCGTGTTCGAGAAGATCGGGGACGAGATCACGCCGATGAAGCGGCACGGGTCGGTCGAGGAGATCTCCCGGGCCGTGCTGTTCCTCGCCTTCGACGCCACGTTCACGACCGGTACCGAGATCACCGTCGACGGCGGGCTCACCGAAGTGCTGACTCTGCCCGCGCCGTAGCCCTCGCACCCGTCGAAGTACACCCGCCTCCGAGGCGCCCGGCGGATCCCCGGCCGGGCGCCCGGAGCCCCCACCGCTGGCCTTGGAGGGCCGATGACAGAGACTCAGTGCCCCTACCACATGGACCTTTCGGGTCGCGACGTGCACGGCGAGGCCGAACTGCTGCGCAAGCGCGGCCGGGCCACCCAGGTGGAGCTTCCCGACGGCGTCGTGGTCTGGAACGTCACGGACTACGCGCTGGCCAAACAGCTGCTGACCGACCCCCGTGTGTCACGGGACGCCTACCAGCACTGGCCGGCCTGGGAGAACGGTGAGGGAGAACTGGCCAGGAGCTGGCCGCTGGCGATCTGGGTGGCCGACCGGAACATGATGGCCGCCTACGGCGCGGAGCACACCCGGCTGCGCAAGCTCGTGGCGAAGGCCTTCACGGCCCGGCGCTCGGCCGCTCTCAGGCCGCGCATCGAGGCGATCACGTCCGAGCTCCTCGACGGCCTCGCGGCGACGCCTTCCGGTGAACCGGTCGATCTGCGTGAGCAGTTCGCCTACCCGCTGCCCACACGGGTGATCTCGGAACTTCTCGGCATGCCCGACGACGTACGGGACTCCCTGCTCGGCTTCGTGCACAAGATCTTCGACACCCAGGCCTCGGTGGAGGAGGCCAGGGCCAACGAGGAGGGGCTGTACACGCTGCTGGCCGAACTGGTCGCCGTGAAGCGGGAGTCGCCGGGCGACGACCTGATCACCGGCCTGATCCAGGTACGTGACGCAGACGGCGGCTCGGGTCTGAGCGAGCGGGAACTCGTCGACACCGTCCTGCTGATGTTCACCGCCGGCCACGAGACCACCGTGAACCTGCTGGACCACGCCGTGTATTCGCTGCTGCGCCACCCGGAGCAGCTGGCCCGGGTCCACGGCGGCGACAGCACCTGGGAGGACGTCATCGAGGAGACGCTCCGTCTGGAGGCGCCGCTGGCCAACATGCCGATGCGGTACGCGGTGGAGACCCTCGAACTCGGCGACGTGACGATCCCCGCGGGCGACGCGATGATCATCTCCTTCGGGGGAGCGGGCCGTGACCCGTCGCAGCACGGCGACACCGCGGGCGAGTTCGACATCGCGCGGGACACCCGCCGTGACCATCTCGCCTTCGGCCACGGTGTGCACCACTGCCTGGGGGCCCCGCTGGCACGGCTCGAGGCGTCGATCGCCCTGGCGGCCCTGTTCGATCGCTTCCCCGGCCTCGATCTGGCCGTTCCGCCGCAGGAGATCGTTCCGCTGGGATCCTTCATCTCCAACGGCCACCTGTCGCTTCCCGTCAGGCTCGGTCACTGACGTGCCACCGAGAGGGCGTCACCGTCGCGGGCGGGTGACGGTGTCCGCCCCGGACGTCAGGTCAGCTGGGCGAGCACGGCGTCGAGCAGACCGGGGAAACGCGCGTCGAGATCCTTGCGCCGCAGGCTGACGTAGCGGGTGCGGCCCTCGATCTCGGTCCAGGTCACCCCCGACTCACGCAGTACCCGGTAGTGGTGGGACATCGTCGTCCTGTGGACGTCGATGCTCTCGCCCACCGCCGAGCAGCTGTCGCGGCCCTTGTCGGCCAGTTGGGCGACGATCTGGAGGCGTACGGGGTCCGCCAGCGCGTGAAAGACCTCGACGAGCCTGATCTCCTCCGTCGCCGGTTGCGTCACGTCGCGCATCGGCGGTCCATCCGTGGCGTCATGCCTCAACCGTAACTCACGATTGGATACGTGGACAACCATCCACGTGTTTGCTACTTTGCCACTCTCGAAGCCATCCCCACACCCCTCAGCAGCGGAAAGAGTGCATCGTGTACAAGCGGTTAACCCCCCTGGCGCTCGCGACGTTCGCCGTCGGCACCGACGGCTTCGTCATCGCAGGCCTGCTTCCCGCCATCGCCGAAGACCTGAACGTCAGCATTCCCGCGGCGGGCCAGCTGGTCACCGCCTTCGCGCTGACCCTGGCCGTCGCCGCCCCCGTCCTGGGCTGGGCCACCAGTTCCATGGACCGCCGCAAGGCCCTGATGATGGCCCTGGTCGTCTTCGCGATCGGCAACGTCGTCACGGCGCTCGGCACCACGTACGCCGTCGTCCTGACGGCCCGCATCATCACCGCGGCCGGCGCCGGCATCATCACCTCCACGGCCTCCAGCGCCGCGGCCGTGGTCGCCCCGCCGGAACAGCGCGGCCGGGCCCTGGCCTTCGTCCTGGGCGGTCTCACCCTCTCCAGCGCCATCGGTCTGCCGCTCGGCACCCTCATCGGCAGCAGCGACTGGCACGTGACCCTGTGGGCGGTCGCCGGACTGGGCGTCGTGGCGGCCCTCGGCGTGGCGTTCGCCCTGCCGAAGATCATGCTCCCGGCCACGACGTTCCGCGCCCGCCTCGAGCCCCTCAAGGAGCGCTGGGTCCTCGGCACCCTGGCCGTCACCATGCTGGCCCTGACCGGCGCGTACCTGCTGTACACGTACATCGGAGCCGCGCTCGAGGACACCGTCGACGGCTCCGAGACCACACTCACCTGGGTGCTGTTCGTCTACGGCATCGGTGTCCTGGCGGGCAACCTCCTGGCCGGACGCCTCTCGGACCGCTATCCGGCCGAGCGGTTGCTGCTCGGCGCCCTGGTCGTCTTCGTCGTCGTCCTGGTCCTCGCCCGCCCCGCCATCGAGAGCCTGGCCACCACCTTCGTCTGGGCGGCGGTGTGGGGTGTCCTGGTGGGTGTTCCCACCGTCCTTCAGCAGCACCGGCTCGTCGCCCACGCACCCGCCGCCACGCCCGTACTGCTCGGGCTGAACTCCTCGGCGATCTACCTCGGCGTCGCCCTGGGCGGGGCCCTCGGCGGACTCTTCCAGAACTGGATCTCGCCCGTCTGGCTGGGGCTTCCGGCAGCCGGGGTCACCCTGCTGGCGTTCCTCCTCACCCTGGTGAGCGCCCAGAGCCGCAAGCGCGTGGCCGCCGAGGAACCGAGCCTCGCCGCCGGCTGACCGGCCGCGCGTACCGAGCCGGGCCCCGTCCCGTCCCGCACCCGGCCCCCCGGGCGACGGGCCTGACGGGCCCCGGCTCGTCGGCGTCCCCGGGAGACGGGTACGCCGCCACGAGCCGGACAGACCCTCGCGACCCGGAAGCACCCCTGAACGGCCGCCGCATCCCACCGACGCGACTCCACCGTCGCCCGTACCCGGAGGACCTTCCTTGACCGAGTTCACCATGACGATCGACGGCTCGGCGGCGACGCCGGAGGCGTACTTCGACGTCGTCGACCCCGCCACCGCCCGTGTCTTCGCCCAGGCGCCCGACTGCACCCCAGGACAGCTCGACGCCGCCATGGCCGCGGCCGCCGGGGCGCAGCCCGCATGGAGCCGGGACGAACGGAGCCGCCGCCACGCCCTGAACGAGGCCGCCGCCGTCATCGAGGCCCACGCCGGGCCACTGGCCGCCCTCGTCACGGCGGAGCAGGGCAAGCCCCTCGCCCAGGCCCGAGACGAGGTCATGGCGTCCGCCGTCTGGCTCCGCCACTACGCCCGGATGGAGCTGCCGCACGAGATCGTGCAGGACGACGACGAGGGCTACGCCGAGATCGTCGCCCGTCCGCTGGGCGTGGTGGCAGCCATCGCGCCGTGGAACTTCCCCGTCGTCCTCGCCGTGTGGAAGATCGCCCCCGCCCTGCTGGCCGGCAACACCGTGGTCCTCAAGCCCTCCCCGTACACCCCCCTGGCCACTCTGCACATGGGTGAGCTCCTGCGCACGTGCCTGCCCGCCGGAGTCCTCAACGTGATCAGCGGCCGGGATCCGCTGGGGGCCTCGATGACCGCCCACCCCGTTCCGCGCAAGATCAGCTTCACCGGCTCGACGGCGACCGGCCGCCGGGTCGCCGTCGCCGCGGCCGGCGACCTCAAGCGCGTGACCCTCGAACTCGGCGGCAACGACCCGGCCATCGTGCTCCCCGACGCCGAACCCGAGGAGTTCGCCGCCTCCCTCGTCCGGAGTGCTTTCGTCAACAGCGGCCAGGTGTGCTTCGCCGTCAAGCGGATCTACGTACCCGCCGAGCGGCACGACGCATGGGTCCAGGCCCTCACCGTCCACGCGACGGCACTGCGCGTGGGTGCCGGACACGAGGACCAGGTCGAGATGGGCCCGCTCAGCAACCGTGCCCAGCTCGATCGCGTCACTGCGCTGGTGGACGACGCCCGTGCCCGCGGCGCGCTCGTCGCCACCGGAGGCGCCCCCCTCGCGGGCGAGGGCTACTTCTACGCGCCGACGGTGCTGGCCGGGGCCGCCGACGGCATGCCCGTCGTGGACGAGGAGCAGTTCGGCCCGGTGCTGCCCGTCGTGGCCTACCGGGACCCGGGCGACGCCGTCGCCGCCGCCAACGCCTCCGACTACGGACTGACCGCCTCCGTGTGGTCACCCGACACCGACCGCGCGGCCGGGCTCGCCCGGTCCCTGGACTGCGGGCAGGTTTCGCTCAACGCCCATGGCACGGGCGTACGACCCGACCTTCCCTTCGGCGGCTTCAAAGCCAGTGGAACAGGTAGGGAGAACGGCCGTTGGGGGCTCGATGAATTCACCCAGCTCCAGGTTTTCACCCGCCCTCCCAAGGCCTGACAGGATCACTCGCGCCAACGATTACCGGGCAGTGGATACCGAATGGACCTTCGTCCCTACGATCGCCGCATGACCGCAGACAACACCTCGGCAGATCTCGATCTGACCCTCACCGACGACCCCATTCAGCAGAGCGATGTATTCCTGCGCGCCTTCAACACGCATGACGGTGCGATATTCGACCGGCTCTACCGGGACGACTCGATCTCCAACCTCTCCGGCAGGCCGCTGAGCGGGCCCGAGCGCACCAAGGCGATCACCGAACTGCTCGCCCAGAAGCCGCGGATGAAGGCCACCTACAAGCGCTCCTACACCACGAGCGACACCATGCTCGTGGTCGCCGACTACGAGATCGAGGTCCCGACTCCGGACGGCGGCCACACCACCCTGGTCGGCTCCTGCACGGACGTCATGACCAAGGGTGCGGACGGCCGGTGGTTCGTGACGATCGACCGTCCGGTCGACGCCGAGCCCGCCGCCTGACCGACACCCCGGCCGGAAACGGAAGAAGAGCCATCGTGTGACCTTCACACGATGGCTCACCCCGTTTCCCGGAGCCGCTACGGCGTCTGCCGCACTCCCTGGAAATAGCGCCCCGAGAAGAAGACGAGACCGTCCTGTACCGAACCCCGGCTCGAACTCAGCACATTGCTCAGGAATATCGAATGGTCGCCCGACTCGTACGCCTCGGCGATCTCGCACTCGAGCCAGCCCAGAGCCCCGGAGAGCAGCGGCACGCCCGTACTCGGACCCGGGAAGGTGTCGACCTCCTCGAACTGCTCCGGCCCCAGCGGCCGGTTCTTGTCGGCGAAGTACCGCGCCTGCTCCTCCTGGCCGGCCCCCATCACCGACACCCCGAACCGGCCCGCCGCGGTGATCGCACCGTGCATCACCGCGCCGTGGGAGACGCAGCACAGGACCGTCGGCGGATCCAGCGAAACCGAGGTGAACGCGTTCGCGGTCATGCCGTGAATCCGCTCACCGCCCACCGTCAGCACGATCACACCCGTCGCGAACTGCGACATGACCTCCCGCAGCCCGGCGGGCTGTACCGGAGCGTCGACCAGCCCGGAGGGCGACCGCCTGGAACTCGACATGCAATTCTCCCGTCAAAAGCCCAATTATCGACACCCCAAGCTATTCACCCGCCCCTATCCGTCGGCCACCGTGCGGTCACGAGGCGGTAACTGTGCCGAACAGCAGACGAATTGACGCACGATGACCCGGTCCTGAAATGCGGTGAAGTTGCGTCGCTACGATGGCCAGAAATTCTGCCCCATGCGAAAGGAACGGCATGTCTGCCGGAGAAAACGACCTGGAACTCGCCGAACCGCACCTTCGTCAGGTGCTCGCCTCGGTCGGACTCGACATCGGCTACGAAGCGGCCGAAGGGGACATCCTCCACTGCCGGGACGAGACCGGCCGGCTCATACCCGTGCTCGATCTGGTCGGCGGATTCGGATCGCTGATCCTGGGACACAACCACCCGGAGATCAACGCCTACGCCAAGGAACTTCTGGACCTCCGCACACCGGTCCACGCACAGTTCTCCCGTCACCCCCACGCGAACGAGCTCGCCGCCGAGCTGACCAAGGTCATCCGGCGAGAATTCGGGATCGACGAGCCGTACTACGCGATATTCGCCAACAGCGGTGCCGAGGCGATCGAGATCGCCATCAAGCACGCCGAGCTCGACCGCTCGGCGCGCCTCGCCGAGCTGTCCGCGGACATCACCGCGCACATCGACACCGCTCGCGACCTGATCCTCGCCGGTCAGGCGGTTCTCTCCCTGGACGCCTACAGCGCCGCCGGTGTCCCGCAGATCGCCGGCGCCGGTGCCGACGTGGCCTTCGAGCAGCTGGCCGCCGCGATCGACCGCCGGAACGCCGAGCTGCTGTCGAAGCCCCCGCTGTTCCTCGCCCCCGAGGGCTCCTTCCACGGCAAGCTGGTCGGCAGCGTCCAGCTCACGCACAACCCCGCCGTCCGCACCCCCTTCATGTCCCTCGCCGCGCAGGCCCGGTTCGTCCCCCTCGACGACCCGAGTGCCATCCGTAAGACCGTCGAGCAGGAGCAGACCACGCCCCTGCTCGACCTCACCCTCGACGACGGCGTCGTCGGCGTCACCGAACGCCCCCTCCCGGTCTTCGCCGCGTTCGTCCTCGAACCCATCCAGGGCGAAGGGGGAATCCGTCCCGTCTCCCGGGAGTTCGCCGAGGAGATCCGCCGCGTCGCCGACGAACTCGGCTGCCCGGTCGTCGTCGACGAGATCCAGAGCGGCATGGGCCGTACCGGCGCCTTCTTCGCCGGCTCCCACATCGGACTGCACGGCGACTACGTCACCCTCGCCAAGAGCCTCGGGGGCGGCCTCGCCAAGATCTCCGTCACCCTGATCCGCGCCTCCCGGTACCGCCAGGAGTTCGAGATCGTCCACAGCTCCACCTTCGCCAAGGACGGCTTCTCCACCCTCGTCGCGCTCAAGACCCTCAGCCTCCTGGAGGCCGGTGAGGGCCGGGCCTACCGCACCGCCGAAGAACGCGGAATCCGCCTCACGTCGATGCTTCAGGCCATCAAGGCCGACTACCCCGACGTCATCAAGGACGTACGGGGCCGGGGCCTGATGCTCGGCGTGGAGTTCCACGACCAGTCGGCGTCCGCCTCCGAGCCCCTCCAGGCGACCGCCCGTGCCGGGTTCTTCGGCTTCACGCTCGCCGGCTACCTCCTGCGCGCCCACCAGGTCCGCGCGTTCCCCACCGCCAGCGCCGTCAACACCCTCAGGCTCGAGCCGTCCATCGGCCTGACCGACGCCCAGATCGACCAGGTGGAGACCGCGTTCAGGGCCGCCTGCGCACTCCTGCGCGACCAGGACGGCCACGGCCTCACCTCCGGCTGACGCCCGGGGAAGAAGCCGCGTGCGAAAGGACCCTGAGGGGGACCGGGACCGACCGTCCCGTCACCCTCAGGGTCCTCGCCGCGTTCACGGCCGATGGCTCAGCGGCACGCGCCGCACCGGCGCGCTACCCGGCGTACGAGTAGAACCCGCGTCCGGACTTCCGCCCCAGCATCCCGCCCTCGACCATCCGGACCAGCAGCGACGGGGGAGCGTACAGCTGCTCCTTGAACTCCTCGTAGAGGCAGCGGGCGATCGACTCCACGACGTCCAGGCCGATGTGGTCCACCAGCTGCAGCGGCCCCATCGGGTGCGAGCACCCCTGCCGCATCCCCTGGTCGATGA
Organism: Streptomyces sp. NPDC022552; assembly: GCF_055561875.1. Lineage (NCBI taxonomy): Bacteria > Bacillati > Actinomycetota > Actinomycetes > Kitasatosporales > Streptomycetaceae > Streptomyces > Streptomyces sp. NPDC022552. The sequence continues at coordinate 189,564 of NZ_JBVHGJ010000015.1, read as the reverse complement.
CGTCCGGGGAGGCGAAGCCGGACTCCACCATACGGACGGCCGACAACAGGTACGGGATCAGCAGCGCGTTCACCACGAACCCCGTCCGGTCGGGGGAGCGGATCGCGTGCTTGCCCAGGACGTCGGTCACGAACCGTTCGACGTCCGAGGCGACGGCCTCGTCGGTGAGGAGCGACGCGGTGACCTCCACGAGGGGGAGCACCGGCGCCGGGCTGAAGAAGTGCACGCCGATGACCCGCTCCGGCCGCGTGGTGCAGCGCGCCAGCCGCATGATGGGGATGGAGGAGGTGTTGGACGCGAGCACGGCCAGCGGATCCTCGACGATCTTGTCGAGCCGCTCGAACAGCATGGTCTTGGCCGCCTCGTCCTCACGGACGGACTCGATCACGAACTGCCGGTCCGCGAGGTCGTCCAGCTCGGCCGTCAGCGTCACCCTGCCCAGGACGGCGTCCGCCTCGGCCTCGGTGAGCTTCCCCTTGGCCACGGCCCGCGCGACGGAGCCGGCGATGCGCTCGCGCCCGGCGGCGACGGACTCGGGCCGGGAGACGACCACCGTCACATCCAGCGCCGCCTTCGCGCAGACCTCGGCGATGCCCGACCCCATCAGTCCGCACCCCACCACACCGACCCGGCGGATCCCGGCCATGGCGTCGTTCCCTGTCGTGATCATGCGGCAGCTCCCCAGCGAATCAGACCGGCGCCCAGAGACATGCCGCCGCCGAAACCGGCCAGCAGCACGAGGTCGCCGTCGTGGATACGTCCCTGTCGGTGGGCGGCGTCGAGCGTCACGGCGACCGACGCACTGCCCGTGTTCCCGTACCGTTCGAGCGTCCGGTGCGTCTGGGCCCGGCTCAGCCCGCACTCCTCGACGAGCTGCGAGAGCATCACGCCGTTGGGCTGGTGCGGCACGAAATGGTCGATCTGCTCCATGGCGACACCGGAGCGCGCGCACAGCTTGTCCAGGAACACGGGAAGCTCGCCCATCACGAAGTCCCGGACACCGCGGCCCTCCATACGGAAGAAGTGGGCGCCCTCCTCCAGCGTCGCCGCGGAAGCCGGACGGCGGCTGCCGCCCGCCTCGACCCGGATCAGATGGTGGGCGTCGCCGCGCGACCCCAGCTCGAGGTCCAGGAACCCGAACCCCTGCTCGACCTCGCCGACCACCGCCGCGCCGGCCCCGTCACCGAGCAGCACGGCCGTGCGCCGGTCCGAGAAGTCGAGGCTCCGGGAGTACAGGTCGGCGCCGACGACCAGGGCATGGGTGCCCGGCCGCTGCGCGACCAGTGCCCGCGCGAGTGCCAGCCCGTAGACGAACCCGCTGCACACCACGTTGATGTCGAGACAGGCCGCCCCGAACGCGCCGAGCCCGCGCTGGACGTGGTACGCCGTCGGAGGCTGCGGCGAATCCGGGGTGGAGGTCGAGACGATCAGATGGTCGATCTGCGCCGCCGACAGACCGGCCTGCTCCAGGGCCTGCTCGGCAGCCCGCAGGGCAAGGTCCGAGGTCGCCTCGTCGTCGGCCGCGTAACGTCGGCCGAGGATCTGCGTACGGCTCTCGATCCACTCCTCGGTGGTGCCGACCCGGGCGGCGATCTCGGCGTTCGTGACCACCCGCTCCGGCAGGTACGCCCCGGTCCCGAGGATCCCTGTGCCCACCGGGCCCATCACAGCCCCCGCAGCGGGTTCAGGGCGGCGGTGCCGATCTTCTCCCGCAGCACCGGGTCCGTGACGCCCAGCCCCTCCGCGGGGGCCTGGCACAGCACCGCGACCTTGCCGATGTGCTGGTTCGTCTGGACCAGCCGGGCCGCCTCACCCACCGCGCCGAGCGGGTGGACGTCCGACATCACCGGACGGATCCGGCCCAGCGAGACGAGGCGGTTGAGCTCGGACTGCTCCTGCAGGTTGGCCGCGTGGCTGCCCACGATCCGCTTGGAGTTCATCCAGAGGTACCGGTTGTCGTACAGGTGCTGGTAGCCGGTGCTGGACCCGCACGTCACCACGGTGCCGCCACGCCGTACCACGAACACCGACAGGCCGAAGGTGGCGCGCCCCACGTAGTCGAACGCGACATGCGGGTCCTCGCCCACCTCGCGCCGGATCGCCCTGCCCAGCCGCTTGCCCTGCTCGATGACGTCCTCGGGCGTCTCGGGCTCCGTCAGTCCGAGCTCCTCCCGATTGATGATCACGTCACAGCCCAGCGCCTGCAGCGCCTTCGCCTTGCGCTCCGAACCGACGACCCCCACCGGGATCCCGCCGGCCTCCCGCACCAGCTGCACCGCGTACGCCCCGAGCCCGCCCGTGGCACCCCAGATCAGCACCACGTCACCCAGCTTGATCCGGGCACCCTTGTCGCTGATCAGCATCCGGTACGAGGTGGCGGCCGTGAGCATCACGCTCGCGGACTCCTCCCACGTCAAGTGCCCGGGTTTCGGCAGCACCTGACTGGCCTTCACCACGGCGTAGTGCGCCAGGCCGCCGAAGTTCGTCTCGTACCCCCAGGCGCGCTGCTCGGCGCCGAGCATGGCGTCCGCGTGCGTGGCGGGCTCGTGGTCGTCCACCTGGATGCAGCTGACCACGACATGGTCACCCGTCCTCCACCGCGAGACTCCGGCACCGGCCCGCACCACGACGCCGGAGGCGTCCGAGCCCACCACGTGGTACGGCTGGTCGTGCCGCGCGGCGAACCCGCCCTGCCGGCCGTAACGCTTCAGGAACCCGAACGTGGGCAGCGGCTCGAACGTGGCCGACCAGATGGTGTTGTAGTTGATGGAGCTGGCCATCACCGCCACCAGCACCTCGTCCGGCGCGAGCTCCGGCATCGGCACCTTCCCGACCCGAAGCGACCTGCGTACGTCCCTGTCGTCGACGCCCTCGAACATGCCGACGTCCTCGGCGCGCAGATGCGCGGCGGTGTAGTCCTGCGGAACATCACCCCGAGCGACCTCCGTCGCACCCGACAGGACAGCCTCGGTCAGAGAATCCATCGTGATCCATTCTCGTTTCGATCGGGGCCGACCAGCCGATGCGCGAACGGCCCGAGAAAAGGGGCGAGATCGTCGCCGGAAACGGAATGGGTCAGACAGAATTCCGGATTCTGAAAAAGCCGTCCGTGAGGCGACGAAATTGCCCCCACAACCTAACGAGAACGCCCCATCGCCCAGTCATCGCGGAACCTGCGGACGTCAGGGAACGCGCGATGACCGCCCTGTTACCGCCCGAAAGGCGAGAATGCCGGGGCGGCGGAGGGAGCAGGGAAAAAGGAGGTCTGCCGGTACGGGCCCTCAGGCGTGCGGGACCGTCACCGCGGTTGCCACCAGGCCCTGACGGACGATCCACCGTCCCGTGAAGTGTCCGATTCGACGACCCGTCACCATCGGTCCTGGTACGAGGAGTTCCGCGCGGAAGTGGCCCTGTGTCCTGTCTTCGGCGGCCGCGTGGACCTCGATGTCCGCGTCCTCGAATCCGAGCGGCTTCCCGGTCAGCGGGAACCACGCCTTGTAGACGGACTCCTTCGCGCTGAACAGCAGCCGGTCCCAGTGGACCGCGTGGTGGCGGGCGGTCAGCCGCGCGAGGCGCTCCCGCTCGGCGGGCAGCGAGACGGACTCCAGGACGTCGGGGGGCAGCGGAGCGTGGGGTTCTGCGTCGATCCCGACAGATGCCAGGGCCGCGGCCGGCGCGAGGACGGCGGCGCGATAGCCGTCGCAGTGGGTCATGCTGCCCACCACTGCCTCCGGCCAGAGCGGGGCTCCCCGCTCGCCGATCAGTACGGCCTGCGGCGGCAGGCCGAGCTTGACCATGGCACGGCGCGCACAGGAGCGGACCGCGGTGAACTCGCGGCGGCGTTTCTCCACCGCCCGGGCGACGATCGCCTCTTCGCCGGGGAACAGGGGGGACCGGTCGGCGCCGTCGTCACCGTACGACTCCACGGCGACCACCGAGTCGGGCAGCAGTTCATCGATCACCGGGTCCGGCCTCCGTCGTCAGGATGCGGCGCAGCTCACCCGGGGGCTTGGCACGCTTTCGCCACTCGCGGGGATAGCCCACGGACACCTCTTCGAAGCGGACGCCCTCGTGGTAGGTGGTCCGCGGGATGTGGAGGTGGCCGTAGACCATGGCGGCCACGCGGAACCGGTGGTGCCAGTCCGCGGTCAGCCGGGTACCGCACCACATCGCGAACTCGGGGTGCCACAGGACGTCCATGGGGTGGCGGTGGAGGGGGTAGTGGTTGACGAGGACGGTGGGCAGGTCGTCGGGCAGTTCGGCGAGCCTGCGCTCGGTCTCGGCGACCCGGGCCCGGCACCACGCCTCGCGACTCGGGTAGGGGTCGGGATGCAGCAGGTACTCGTCGTTGCAGACGATGCCCGTGCTCTCGGCGTACGCCAGCCCCTCGGCCTTGGTGGTGCATCCGGCCGGCAGGAAGCTGTAGTCGTAGAGCGTGAACAGGGGTGCCACGACGACCGGGCCACCGGGGCCGTCCCAGACGGGATAGGCGTCCTCCGGGGTGGTCACGCCCAACTCCCGGCACATTTCCACCAGGAACGCGTAGCGGTCCACGCCTCGCAGGGTGACGGTGTCCGCCGGATGGCTCCACAGTTCGTGGTTGCCCGGGGCCCAGACGACCTTGCGGAAGCGGCTCGCCAGAGTCTTCAGGGCCCAGCGGATGTCGTCCACGTTCTCGGAGACGTCCCCGGCGACGAGCAGCCAGTCGTCGTCGGATTCGGGGTGCATCCTCTCGACGAGGGCGCGGTTCTCCTCGTAGCCGATGTGAAGATCGCTGACGGCCAGCAGCTGCCCGCCCCTACCGGCCGCAGATGTCACCTCTAGCTCCTTCGTCGTCCATGATCCCGATCCACAGGAACACATCCGGCGGCGTCCGGACAAGGGTGCTGGGCGCCTTCGGCATGTCCCCGGCGGCCGGAAATCGACGGTGGCACCCCTCGCACTCCCACGCCCACGGGGCAGGTGCACTGTCTGACGGCCATGGGGGCGGGGCGGCTACGTGGCGTGTTCGTGCAGGCCGCAGGGGTGACGTCGTTCTGCATACTGTTTAATTGCGAGTCGTTCGCAACAACAGTTGATCTTCAAGAGAGGTGTGGGCACGATGACCGCCCGATCCATACGCGGCATGGCCGCCGTGACGCTGGCCGGGTCTATGGCCCTCGCCGCGGCAGCCTGTTCGAACCCGGGCGGGACCGCCGCGGGCTCCGGCGGTCCGAAGGACTCCGCGGTCGTCGGCATCGCCTACGAGCCGGAGACCCTCAGCCCCCTCCTCGGCTACGGCAAGGACGGCAACTCCAAGATCTTCGACGGGCTCCTCGCCTTCGACGCCGACCTCAAGCTCCGCCCGGCCCTCGCCGCCGAGCTGCCCCAGGTGAACCCGGACGGACTGACGTACACGTACAAGCTCCACAAGGGCGTGACGTTCAGCGACGGCAAGCCCTTCTCGGCCAAGGACGTCGTCTTCACGTACAAGAGCGTGCTCGACCCGAAGACCAACAACCCCTCCAAGACCGAGCTGGACGCCCTGAAGGACGTCAAGGCCGTCGGCGAGGACACCGTCGTCTTCACCCTGAAGTACCCCTACGCGCCCTTCGCCGAGCGCACCGTCCTCGCCATCGCCCCCGAGCACATCGCCGGGAAGCAGGACGTCAACACCGGCGCCTTCACCACCCGGCCGATCGGCACCGGCCCGTACGTCCTCACCGACTGGTCCAAGGGCGAGAAGCTCGGCTTCAAGGCCAACCCCACCTACTGGGGCGGCGCTCCGCAGGTGAAGAAGTTCACCATGGCGATCATCAAGGACGACGACGTCCGCGCCACCCGCCTCCGCGCCGGAGACCTCGACGGCGCCATCCTGCCGCCCAACCTCGCCGCCGGCTTCAAGGGCGACAAGGCGAAGAAGACGTACGCCGCCAAGACGTACGACTACCGGACCGTCACGCTCCCCACCCACAACAAGGTCACCGGGGACACCGCCGTCCGCCGCGCCCTCGATGTCGCCGTCGACCGGCAGACCATGGTCGACAAGATCCTCGAAGGCGCCGGAAAGCCCGCCTACGGGCCGGTCCCCACAGACAGCGAGTGGTTCGCCAAGGGCACCGAGCGCCGCCACGACCTCGACGCCGCCAAGAAGATCCTCGACGAGGCCGGCTGGAAGCCCGGCGCCGACGGCGTCCGTGTGAAGGACGGCGTGCGGGCCGAGTTCCCGCTCTGGTACCTCTCCGGCGACAAGCTCCGCCAGGACCACGCCCTCGCCTACGCCTCCGACGCCAAGAAGGCCGGCATCGCCATCAGGACCCAGGGCGGCACCTGGGAGGTCATCGAACCCCGGATGAAGACCGACGCGGTCCTCGCCGGCGGCGGTTCGCCCGGCGACCCCGACTTCGACCAGTACCTCCTGCTGACGTCCCGTCTCGGCGGCGACGGCTTCAACAACATGGCCTGGTACGACAACAAGACCGTCGACAAGGCCCTGGAGGACGGCCGCCGCACGAACGACACCGTCAAGCGGCGCGCCGCCTACTCCATCGTCCAGCGCGAGCTGGTGAAGAACCCCGGCTACACCTTCCTCACCCACATCGACCACCTGTACGTCGTGAACGACGGCTGGGACGGCCTGACCACCCAGACCGAGCCGCACGACCACGGCCTCGCCTCCGGCCCCTGGTGGAACGTCGAGGCGTGGAAGCCCAAGGGTGCGGAGAAGGCCGAGAAGTGAGCCGACGCCTCCCCTGGGGGGCCATGGCCCGGATGACGGGACGGCGGGCGCTGTTCGCCGTCCCGGTCCTCCTCGCCGTCACCTTCGCGGTCTTCGCCGTCGCCGCGGCCTCCCCCTTCGACCCCGTCAAGGCGTACGCCGGCACCGCCGGACTCACCGCCTCGCAGGAGAACCTCGACCAGCTCCGCGCCAACCTCGGCGTCGAGCAGCCCCTCACCACCCGCTGGTGGGAGTGGCTCACCTCCGCGCTCCACGGCGACCTGGGCGACTCCAGCGTCATGCGCCAGCCCGTCGCGGACGTCATCGCCGAGCGGATCGGCTGGTCGGCGCTGCTCGCCACGACCGCCTTCCTCGTCGCCATCGTGCTCGGCACGGTCCTCGGCGTCCTCGCCGGGCGACGCCGCGGCGGTCTGCTCGACCGGGCCGTCAGCTCCGCCGCGTACACCCTGGAAGCCGCCCCGGCCTTCTGGCTCGGCCTGCTCGCCATCTGGTTCTTCGCCCTGAAGCTCGGCGCCCTGCCGGCCGGCGGACTCACCGACACCGCCAGCGACACGGTCACCTTCGACCAGGTCGCCACCCACCTCGTGCTGCCCGCCCTGGTCCTCGGCATCTCGCAACTGCCGTGGTTCTTCCTGTACGTCCGCCAGGGCGTCGGCGACGCGCTGGAGGAGGACCCCGTACGCGGCGCACGCGCGCGGGGACTGCGGGACCGGACCGTCCTGCTCGGTCACGCGCTGCGCTCCGGCATGCTCCCCATGCTCACCCTCGTCGGCTCCCGCGTCCCCGAACTCATCACCGGGGCCCTGCTCGTGGAGACCGTCTTCAGCTGGCCCGGCATCGCCGCCGCGACCGTCCAGGCCGCCACCTCCGTCGACTTCCCGCTGCTCGCCGCGCTCACCGTGCTCGCCACCGCCGCCGTCCTCCTCGGCAACCTCCTCTCCGACCTGCTGTACGGGCTCGCCGACCCGAGGGTGGGCTTCGATGGCTGAGCTCCGCACCCGGCGACTGCGCCTGTGGTCCTCCGCCGGGATCGTCGGCGCGGTCCTCCTCGCCGTCCTCCTCGTCCCGCCGCTGGTCCAGCTCGACGAACAGGCCGTCGACCTGTCCCTGAAACTCCTGCCGCCGTCCTGGGAGCACCCCTTCGGCACCGATGACGTCGGCCGGGACCTGCTGCTGCGCTGCGTCTACGGACTGCGGATCTCGCTCCTCGTCGGACTGGTCGCCGCGCTCGTCGCCACCGTCATCGGCACGGCCGTCGGCGCCGCGGCCGCCTCCCTCGGCGGCTGGACCGACCGGGTCGTGATGCGGATCGTGGACGCCTTCTCCTCCGTACCGCACCTGCTGCTCGGCATCTTCATCGTCGCCATGTTCCGGCCCGGGGTGTGGCCGGTCATCGTCTCCGTCGCGCTCACCCACTGGCTGTCGACCGCCCGGATCGTCCGCTCCGAGGTCCTCTCGCTGCGCTCGCGCCCCTTCGTCGACGCGGCGATCTCCGGCGGCGCCTCGCGGTGGCGGGTGGCCGTGCGCCATCTGCTGCCCGCCGTCCTGCCGCAGGCCGGACTCGCCGCCGTGCTGATGGTGCCGCACGCCATGTGGCACGAGTCCGCGCTCTCCTTCCTCGGCCTCGGCCTGCCCAGCCACCAGGCCAGCCTCGGCAACCTCGTCCAGTCCGCGCGCTCCTCGCTGCTTGCCGGCGACTGGTGGCCGACGCTCTTCCCCGGCCTGCTCCTCATCGTGCCGACCCTGGCCATCGCCGGGCTCGCCGGAGTCTGGCGGGACCGGCTCAACCCGCGCCGCCGATCGGAGCTGATGCTGTGACCGCCCCGGACTCGCGTGTCGTACGCGCCCTGAAGGCGGTCACCGCTGAGGGTCCCCCCGCCGCAGGGAGGGGGAGCGCCGGTGAGGCCGTGCTCAGCGTGCGCGGGCTCTCCGTCCGCTTCCGGATGCGCGGCGGCCGGCACGTCGCCGCCGTCACCGACGCCGACTTCGACCTGGCGCCGGGGGAGTGCCTCGCCCTCGTCGGCGAGAGCGGCTGCGGCAAGTCGGTCCTCGCCTCCGCGCTCCTCGGGCTGCTGCCAGGGAACGCCGAGACGTCCGGCACGGCACTGCTCGACGGCGTCGACCTGCTCGCCGCCGACGAGCGGACCCTGGCCCGTACGGTACGAGGACGGCGCATCGGCCTCGTACCGCAGAGCCCCGCCGCCCACCTCACCCCCGTGCGGACCGTGCGTGCCCAGCTGGAGGAGACCGTCCGCGAACTGACCGGCACCCCGCGGCGGGAGCGTCGGGCGGCGGTCGAGGCGGCGGCGGAACGGGCCGCGTTCCCGGCCGGGCACCTCGACCGGTACCCGCACGAACTCTCCGGCGGGCTCGCACAGCGCGCCGCCACCGCGCTCGCCCTCATCGGCGACGCACCGCTCCTTCTCGCCGACGAGCCGACCACCGGTCTCGACCGTGACCTCGTCGAGCGGACGGTCGACGAACTGCGCCGCCACGCCGACGACGGGCGTGCGCTGCTGCTCATCACGCACGACCTGGCCGCGGCGGAACGCGTCGCCGACCGGGTCGCCGTGATGTACGCCGGGCGGATCGTCGAGACGACCGCCGCCCACCGTTTCTTCGGGCAGCCGGGCCCCCGTCACCCGTACGCCCGGGGCCTCCTGAACGCCCTGCCCGACCGCGCGTTCACCCCGATCCCCGGTATGCCCCCCGAGCTGACCGCGCTGCCACCCGGCTGCGCGTTCGCCCCGAGGTGCCCACGGGCGACGGAGAGCTGCGCCACGCTCCCGGCACCGGTGGCAGGCGTGGCCTGCCACCACCCGGTGGGGGAGGCCCCCGATGCGTGACGCCCGGCCCGCGTACGAAACCGCCACCCGGCGTCATCCGGTGGTGTGCCCGCCCCCGCGTGTCGGCGGTCGCCGCGGCCGTGGCCGTTCGGTGTCCCCCGGCGCGTTCAAGCGGAGGGCCGACACCCGGCGGCCGGCCGCCGATCGCCTCGCCCACGGGCGCCTTCGGCGGCTCACCCGTGCTCGTACCCGCCCGGCGGTCGGCGGTCGTCCCCTCGCTCCCGTCGCACCAGGAGTACCCCGTGCTTGAACTCGACTCCGTCACCGCGGGCTACGACCGCCGTGCCCCCGTCTTCGTCGACACCTCGCTCACCCTCTCGCCCGGCCAGTCCGTCGGCCTGCTCGGGCCGAGCGGGTGCGGAAAGTCCACGCTCGCCCGAGTCGCCGCACTGCTCCACCGGCCGGAGGCGGGCCGTGTCACCGTCGACGGGGAGGAGGTGCGGGGCTGGCGCCACGCCGCGCCGCGCGCACTGCGGACCGCGATCGGCATGGTGTTCCAACAGCCGCGGATGTCGGCCGACCCCCGGCTTCGCCTGCGTGATCTGATCGCCGAGCCGCTCCGGGCGGGCGGCCGTCGCGCGGAGGTGCCGGAGCGGCTCGCGGCGCTCGCCCCGGCCGTCGGTCTCACCGACGACCTGCTGGCCCGCCGGCCCCACGAGGTCAGCGACGGCCAGCTGCAACGCGCCTGCCTGGCGCGGGCATTGGTGCTGCGCCCGCGCTGGCTCGTCTGTGACGAGATGACGGCCATGCTCGACGCGTCGACGACGGCGGCCCTGGTCGCCGCCGTGGAGGCGTACCGCGCGGAATCGGGCGCGGGCCTGCTCGCGGTCGGTCATGACCGCGTCCTCCTGAACCGCTGGTGCGACCGCACGGTCGAGTGGTCCGACCTCGTGGCCGGGAACCGGAGCGGCGCGAAGGCCGGGGCGGCCTCCGGGGCATAGCGGGTCCACCCGCACGGCACGCCGGGCGAACCACCGGCGACCGGGCGACGTCGTCCGGGACAACTCTTTTCCTCCGAGGGCCTGTTGGGCGTGAGGTCCGCACATACTCGTGCGGGTCCCCAGTCCCGACACCCCCGGAGTCACCCCATGGCGCCCCTGTCCCGCCGTACCGTCGTCGTCGCTCTGGCCGCCGCCGCGACCTCCGTCGCCCTGCCCGGCACCGCCGTCGCCGCTCACCGCGTCCGGCCGTTGCAGCTCGCGCACGCGCACAACGACTACCTGCACCCGCGGCCCCTCCGCGACGCCCTCGCCCACGGGTTCACCAGCGTCGAGGCCGACATCTTCCTCGTCGACGGGGAACTGCTCGTCGCCCACGAGCCCGCCGAGCTCGACCCGAGCCGTACGCTCCGGTCCCTCTACCTCGACCCGCTCCTCGCCCGCGTGCGCGCCAACCACGGTTCCGTGTACGGCGGTTACCGCCGCCCCGTGCAGCTGCTCATCGACATCAAGGCCGACGGTGTCGCCGCGTACCAGGAACTCCACCGCCAACTCCGCCCGTACCGGAGGATGCTGTCCACCGTCACCGCCGGCCGCGTCCAGCTCGGCGCCGTCACCCCCGTCGTCTCCGGCGACCGCGCCGCCCGCGGCCCCATGGAGGCCCAGCGGGTCCGGCACGCGTTCTACGACGGCCGGCTCGACGACCTCGCGGCGCAGAACCCCGCGCCCGCGTCCTTCATCCCGCTCATCAGCTCCAACTGGACCCAGTCCTTCGGCTGGCGCGGCGAAGGGCCCTTCCCCGCCGCGGAGCGGGCTCGGCTGGCCTCGATCGTCGGCACCGCCCACGAGCGCGGACAGCGGGTCCGCTTCTGGGCCACGCCCGACCGCCCCGGACCCGCCCGCGACGCCCTCTGGAGCGAGCTGCGCGCCGCCGGCGTCGACCACATCAACACCGACGACCTCGCCGGGCTCCGGGACTTCCTGAACCGCTGACGGCGAATCTCACCCGTTCGGCAGACATGCCGTACGGCCGGACGGCGCTCCCACTGCGCCACACTGGCCGCCGAACGCCGCGATTCCGGCGCGGCGCAAGGAGGGTGTGGGCGATGGCCGTGTCCGTTTCTGTCGTACTGCTGCTGCTCGTCCTGGCGGTGATCTTCCTCCGCAACGGCGGTCTCAAGTTCTCCCACGCGCTGGTCTGCGCCCTGCTCGGCTTCTTCCTCGCGGGCACGAGCATGGCGCCGACCATCCAGAACGGGGTCGCCGCCACCGCCAACGTCGTCAGCAGCCTCAAGCCCTGAACCACCGCAGCCGTAACGTTTCACGGCCGTGAAGTGGCCATGAAACCAGCGGCAGTTCCATGTACATCTCACGCACTCGGGCCTAACGTCGGCCGCCGGCGCGACCGACGTACGCACCCGAGGAGCCGCATTGACCACCCCCCGCAGACGAGCCCGTGTGCTCGCCCTGATCGCCGCGGTGAGCGCGATCGCGCTCGCGTTCGCCACCCCCGTCGCTCTCGCCGACGACATACCCCTGGCCCCCGGCCACCGGCTCGTCGCCTCGTACGACGGCGCCCCCGCGACCGCCCGGCCCGTGCCGGGCGCCGCGCCCGCCCAGCATCCGTACCTCGCGCCCAACGGGCGCAGCGGAATGCACGCCGACGGCGCCGGCAGCGGCACGCACCCCTTCTCCGGCCCGATGGGCCGCGACCCGAAGGTCTCCAGCGAGAAGATCGCCGCCGTCGGCGGCGAGTGCGCCACGGTCACCTTCGACTCGGGCGGCCGCCTGGTCACGGTCTGCGGCACGTTCTCCGGATTCCTGCTGAAGCTGCTCGATCCCCGCAGCCTGGACACGCTCGCCGAGTACAAGCTGCCGCAGCGCTCCTCGACCGTCGAGGCGATCACCCGCCTCGACTTCGAGAAGATCTTCAAGGACACCTCCGGCGGCGCCTACTTCTACCTCGACGACCGGGACCGGGTCGTCCTCGCCGACTCCCGCCAGCACGTCCTGCGTATCGCGCACCGTCAGAAGACGGACGGGGTCTGGGAGTTCGTGGTCGAGGACGACTGGGACCTGACCTCGCTCGTCCCGCACGACTGCGTCAGCTGGACCAATCTCTTCCCGAGCGGCGTCTGCGACCCCGTCACCTCCGTCATGCCCGACTGGGACGGCCGCATCTGGTGGGTGACCCGGCTCGGCCGGGTCGGCACCATCGACCCCGCCACCGGTACGCTCCGCTCGATCCGGCTGACCGGAGAGGAGATCCAGAACTCCTTCTCCGTCGCCGAGGACGGCGTCTCCATCGTCTCCGACCACGCCCTCTACAGCTTCCGCGCCGATACCGACGGCACCCCGCGGATCCAGTGGCGTCAGACGTACGACCGGGGGACCGGCACCAAGCCCGGTTCGGTGAACCAGGGTTCGGGCACCACGCCCGACCTCTTCGGCGGTGAGGGCTCCGAGAAGTACGTCGCGATCACCGACAACGCCGACGACCGGATGAACGTCCTCGTCTACCGGCGCGGCGCCGACGTCCCCGCCGCGCAGCGCCTGGTCTGCAAGGTCCCGGTCTTCGGCTCCGGCGCCTCCACCACCGACAACTCCCTGATCAGCTGGGGCGACAGCCTGATCGTCGAGAACAACTACGGCTACGAGAACCCGACCACGCTGACCTTCGGCCGCAGCGTGGTCGGCGGCGCCACCCGGATCGACGTCCGCCGCGACGGCAGCGGCTGCGACATCGTGTGGGAGAGCGACGTACGCTCGCCCTCCACCGTCCCCAAGCTCTCGACCGCCAACGGCCTGCTCTACTTCTACGAGAAGCAGCCGAACCCCCTCGGCGTCGACGCCTGGTACCTGACGGCGGTCGACTTCCGCACCGGGAAGCGCGCCTGGAAGAGGCTCACCGGCACCGGGGTGGCCTACGACAACAACTGGGCCCCGATCACGATCGGACCCGACGGGACGGCGTACGTCGGCGTCTTCAACGGGATCGTCGCGGTGCGCGACGGCGGCTGAGACGCGACGGTGCCCGGGCCCGCGCGGGCCCGGGCACCCTCGTGTTCAGACCATGTCGGGCACGTCGCCCACGGTGGTCTTGGTGTCGATCACGGCGAACGCCGCGCCCTGCGGGTCGACGATCGCGGCGAAGCGGCCGAAGGGGCTGTCCATCGGCCCGAAGACCTTCTGGCCGCCGAGGTTCACGGCCTTGTCGACCGCCCGGTCGCAGTTGTCGACGCCGAAGTAGACCTGGATGTACGACGGGATCTCGGCCGGGAAGTCCTCCGGCGTCATCGTCATCCGCCCCAGGACCGGCATCTCGCCGCCCAGGTCGAAGACCTTGTAGTCCATCTGCTCGTCGACCATCTTCTTGGCGTTGTAGCCGAACACCGACGTGAGGAAGTCGTCCGATTTCGCGGGCTCCCGCGTGAAGACCTCGGCCCAGGCGTAGGAGCCGTTCTCGCCCTCGAGCTCGAACCCCTCGTGGGTGCCGGGCTGCCAGACGCCGAAGACGACGCCTGCCGGGTCCTGCGCCAGGCACATGGAACCGAAGTCGCCGACGGCCATCGGCTCCATGAGGACCGTGCCCCCGCTGTTCTTGATCTTCTCGGCCGTGGCGGCGGCATCGGGCGAGGCGAAGTACAGACACCAGGCCGACTGCTGGGAGCCGTCCTGGCCCGGCATCGGCGGGACGACGGCCGCGACCGCCTTGCCGTCACGATACGCCTGGGTGTAGTTGCCGTACTCCGAGGACGATTCGCCGAAGGTCCAGCCCAGCACGTCGCCGTAGAACGTCTTGGCGCCTTCGACGTCGTTGAACATCGCGTCGGCCCAGCAGGGTGTGCCTTCAGGTCGTGCGGCCATGACAGTAACTCTCTTCCGATCGATGAGGCCCGCTCGTGGTTGCCGAGTCCCACGCTAGTCAGGGCGGGCCCGACCCGCTCGGTGACGGACCGTGTCCGTGTGGGGTCAGCGGCGGGAGAAGATCCCCACGGCGTTCGGCACCGGCCGCTCGGCACCCCCGGCGGGATGGTTGCGCACGGTGACGGCCGGGGCGCCGGGGTCCCGGGTCACCAGCGTGGACGAGCCTCCGCCGTCGAGACCGAAACCGTCCTCCGCGCCCACCTGGCCGAGGAGCGACGCCACCTCGGCGATCGTCAGTCCCGTGCGGAACTCGGAGGAGCCGTCCAGCGCCATGAGCAGGAGCCGCCGTCCGTCGTCCGCGACGCCCGCCGCGGAGCGGACGGCCGAGGTGCGCGGGTCGAGGCCGGGCAGCGGTGCGCCCGCCCGAAGCACCGGATACCCGCCCACCGCGAAGACGTAGGGGACGCGGGAGCCCTCCGCGACCAGCCGGTGTCGTACCCGCACCCGGTCGCCGAGGGCCAGCTCCCGCAGCCGCCGTGCGCCCGCCTCCCGGCCCACGAGGACCTCGCCGCCCTCGGCGATCGGGCCGCGTCCCGGCGTGTCGGCCACCGCGACGACCCGCCCGTCGCGCACCGTCACCTCGTACGTCTCCGAGGAACACGGCGCCGCGCGCTCGGTGTCCGTACCGCAGGTGGCGCGGATCCGCGAGGCCTCGCCCCAGCCGGACGTGAACGCCCCGACCGAGCCGACCGGCAGCGCGTACTGGTCGAGGCCGCCGAGCGGCAGCCGGCCGCCGGGCGTGGACACCGTGCCGTCCAGGGTGAGGCGCCCGAGCCGGGCCCTGCGGTCGACGCCGACGCCCAGCACCTCGCGCGTGTCGGTGCCCGGCGGCAGCGCGGGGCCGAAGCGCTGGCCGACGGGCACGGCCGCCTTCAGTTCCCGGCCGGAGGCGATCGCCGGGCCGACCGGGGCGCCGGTCGCCTCGACGCCCGGGTGCTGGCTCTCGGTGATGTGGAAGAAGTCCCCGTTGACCCCGGCGACCGCGCCGCGCGCGTCGGCGAGCGCCGACAGCGGTGCGCGCGCCGCGACCGCCCCGGGCGTGAGGAGGTCGACGCCGACCCCCGGGTCGCGCAGATCCACGGAGACCAGATGGACCCGGGCCGGGCCCTTGAGGCCCGCCACGTCGAAGGCGCGGTACGTGACGCCCGGCGCCACCGTCGTCCATGTGGCGTCGGCCGTACCCGGGGTGGCTCCGGCCAACAGGGCGCACCAGGCCACCAGGACGGCCGCCAGTGCGCGTGTGCGCGTACTCGGACTCCGCACGATCTCCCCTGGTG
This sequence comes from Streptomyces sp. NPDC022552, assembly GCF_055561875.1. NCBI lineage: Bacteria > Bacillati > Actinomycetota > Actinomycetes > Kitasatosporales > Streptomycetaceae > Streptomyces > Streptomyces sp. NPDC022552. The sequence goes on along the minus strand of NZ_JBVHGJ010000015.1, from coordinate 173,858 downwards.
TCCTGCCCATGTCGCCCAAGCGTCAGGTGGATGTGACCAGACGTCAGTTACGGTGGTCCGGAACGGAGTCGACGAGCCGGGAACGGACGAGGAAACGGACGCCTTCCGGGGCCTCGAGGGAGAATCCGCTGCCGCGCCCCGGTACGACGTCCACGATCAGGCGGGTGTGGCTCCACAGCTCGAACTGCGCCTTCGACATCCAGAACGGCACGGGCTCCGCGACGCCGGTGACCTCCAGGGAAGCGAGCAGCACGTCCGCGGCGCCGGTGCGGAACTCCCCGTCGGGGTAGCACATGGGCGCGCTGCCGTCGCAGCAGCCGCCCGACTGGTGGAACATCAGCGGCCCGTGCGTCTCCCGCAGCCGCCGCAGCAGGGCGGCCGCTTCGGGCGTCAACTCCACGCGCGCTCCGGGTCGATCCATCTTCCGCCCCCTCCTCGTGCGTCCGCCGGGGCTCCAGCGAACACCGGCGGAGGTTGCGAGAGGGTTGCGGCCGCCGAAATCGTCCGCACCCCTAGGAACTGACGGTCCGTCAGGTTACTCTTCCCCGCATGATTCCGACCGTTGTCTGGGGAACCGGAAATGTCGGCCGCGCGGCCATACGGGCCGTCGACGCCCACCCGGCGCTCGCCCTCACCGCCGTCCTCGTCCACGACCCCGGCAAGGTCGGCCGTGACGCGGGGGCGCTCGCCGGACTCGACCGCTCCCTCGGGGTGGCGGTGACCGACGACATCGACGCCGTGCTCGCCGCCCGCCCCCGCGCGGTGGTGTACGCCGCCTCCGGCGACATCAGGCCCGACGAGGCGCTCGCCGACGTCGTCAGGGCCGTCCGCGGCGGCGCTGTCGTCGTGACCCCGGCCCTCTACCCGCTCTACGACCACCGCGGCGCCCCGCCCGAGTTCCGGGACCCGGTCCTCGCCGCCGTGGCCGAGGGCGGCGGCTCCCTCTTCGTCTCCGGCGTCGACCCCGGCTGGGGCAACGACGTCCTGCCCCTGCTGGTCAGCGGTCTCGGCTCCACCGTGGACGTCGTCCGCTGCCAGGAGATCTTCGACTACTCCACGTACGAGCAGGAGGACTCGGTCCGCCATCTCATCGGCATGGGGCACCCGATGGAGTACGAACCCCTGATGCTCGCCCCCTCCATCCCGACCATGGTGTGGGGCGGTCAGATCCGGCTCATGGCGCGGGCCCTCGGCGTCGAACTCGACGAGATCCGCGAGACCATGGCGCGCCGCCCCCTCGATGCCACCGTGACCACCCGCACGATGGGCGTCTTCGAGGCCGGCACCCAGGGCGCCGTACGGTTCGAGGTCCAGGGGATCGTGGGCGGAGAACCCCGCATCGTCATCGAACACATCACCCGGATCCACCCCTCCTGCGCCCCCGACTGGCCCACCCCGCCCGACGGTGCGGGCGCCCACCGGGTGGTCATCGAGGGCCGCCCGCGCATCGAGGTCACGGTCGAGGCCACCGACGAGGGCGAGAACCGCTCCGCGGGCGGCAACGCCACGGCCGTCGGCCGGCTCGTGAACGCCGTCGACTGGCTCGTGGACGCGAAACCCGGACTCTACGACGCGCTCGACGTCCCGCTGCGCCCCGCGGTGGGCCGACTGGGAAGGAAACGGCCATGAGGATCGACGTCCCCGAGGGCAGGCACCCGATCGAGTACGTCTGGGGCGAGATCGTCCCCGAGATCGGGACCGCCGCAGCGAACTTCTCCCTCTCCGTCTACGCCCATACGACCCTGGGGCTGCGCGAGTTCGAGGCCGCGCGGCTGCGCATCGCGCAGGTCAACGGCTGTCTGTTCTGCCTGGACTGGCGGACCGACCGCGACGGCGAGAAGGTCGAGGAGTCGTTCGCGGAGGCGGTGACCCAGTGGCGTACCACCGATGCGTTCGACGACCGCACGCGGCTGGCCGCGGAGTACGCCGAGCGGTACGCCCTGGATCATCACGGTCTCGACGAGGACTTCTGGACTCGTATGACCGCTCACTACAGCCAGCCCGAGATCGTGGAGCTGACGATGAGCATCGGCTCCTGGCTGTCGTTCGGCCGGCTCAACCGGGTGCTGGGCCTCGATGCGGTGTGTGTGCTGCCCACCCAGTGACACGGAGGTGCTTCAGAGGTCGGTGGCGATGATCTTCTCGATGTTGCGTTCGGCGAGCGCGGTGATGGTGACGAACGGGTTGACGCTGGCGTTGCCCGGGATCAGCGCGCCGTCGATCACATAGAGGCCCGGATGGCCGTGGAGGCGGCCGTAGTTGTCGGTGGCCCGGCCGAGCACGGCGCCACCGAGCGGGTGGTACGTGAGGTGGTCGCCCCAGATCTTGTAGGCGCCGAACAGGTCCGTGCGGTAGATCGTCCCCTCCTTGGCGTTGATCTTGTCGAAGATCGTCTTGGCCGCGTTGATGGACGGCTGCTTCCACGCGGTCTGCCAGTTGAGCTCGACCCGGCCCGCCGTGGGGTTCCACGAGAACTCGGCGCGGTGCGGGTTCTTGGTGATGGACAGATAGAACGAGGCGTACGTCTCGATGCCGGTGGGCAGCGGCGCCACCTCCGCGAACGCGCCCCCCGCGTCCCAGTTGTCGATGCCGGCCGTCGGCATGGACGACTGGAGCTTCCCCGTCGGGTCCCACATGTGGTTGGCGCGCCCGCACATGACGTTGCCGTTGTCGCCCCAGCCCTTGCCGATCTCGCCGTTGAGGCCGGGCAGCGCCCCGGTGGCCCTCAACTTGGTCAGCAGCTTGCTGGTGCCGACGCTGCCGGCCGCGAAGAACACCCGGTCCGCCAGGATCGTCTCGGTGGACGTGGTGTTCCCGCCGGTGTCCAGCCGGTCCACGACCACCGTGTAGCCGCCGCCCGCGGCCGGGGACACGGACGTCACCCTGTGCAGCGGTGAGACGGTGACCCGGCCGGTCGCCCGGGCCTGCGCGAGATAGGTCTTCTGCAGGGTCTTCTTGCCGTGGTTGTTGCCGTAGAGCACCTCGCCGGCCAGCGCCGACTTGGGCACGGCGCCGGCGGCCTCCTGCTTCATGTACTCCCAGTCGTACACATTGGGCACGAAGACGAAGGGGAAGCCGGAGCGCTGGGCGTGCTTACGGCCCACCCGGGCGTACTGGTAGCACGCCGTGCTCTCCCACCAGGCCGGGTCGACGTGGTTCACGCCGAGCCCGGCGTTGGCGCGCGGATAGTAGACGTCGTACATCTCGGCGACGTCGACGGACGGAAGGATCGCGGGGAAGTTCTCCCGGCGCGGGGTGACCGCCATACCGCCGTTGACCAGGGAGCCGCCTCCGACGCCCCGGCCCTGGTAGACGGTGATGCCGCCGAACTCCTCGGCGTCCAGGATGCCCGTGTGACGGGGGACGTCCTTGTCGAGCGGGAAGCCGAGGAACTGGCTGAGGGGCTGCTTGGTGCGGGTGCGCAGCCAGAAGGACCGGTGGTCGGGGGTGGTCGTGTTGGCGAAGATCTTGCCGTCGGGGCCCGGGGTGTCCCAGGCCATGCCCATCTCGACCATGCGTACGTCGACGCCCGCCTGGGCGAGCCTCAGTGCGGCGACCGAGCCGCCGTAGCCGGTGCCGATCACCAGGGCGGGGATTCGGGACTGGATGGCCGAGGCATAGGCGTGGGCGGGGAGTGCCAGAGTGCCGAGAATAGAACCTGTTCCCGTGATGAATCCACGGCGTGTAACAGCCATGAGGAGCCCTCACTGTCGGTGGAATGGGAACGAGTTCTACTGCCGCCTGCATGACAAGTCACGGCATACCGATAGGTAACTTTTGGCTGGATCGCTCAAGAATGTTCAGGACAAAGCCGACATTCCGATGAGTGAGAGTCCACCGAGCCCGGAGTGCGCATGTCCCTGCCGACCCTTGCCCCCGACGTCCTCGACCGCGCGGCCGTCACACTCCACGACAGCGCCGTCTGGCAGGAGATCGTCCGCCACTGGGACGTTCCGTACGAGGAGCCGGCCGCCGCTCAGGACGACTGGCGCCGGCTGCTCTCCGTCCCCGTCGACCAGCTCGTGGCCACCGCCCTCGCCGGCCTCACCCCGCCCCCGCCCACCGAACGGCGCCTCCCCGGCCGGATCGGAGCCGTCCTGCCCGACCGGCTGCACACCTGGCGGCGCATCGGCCAGAGCGACGTCCGCCCCTCCGTCCACCTCGCCCACGCCCGCCACGTCCTCGTCGAGTGGGGCTGGCAGAACAAGCCGTACCGCCTCCGCGACGCGCGGGGCGCCCGCTGCCTCTGCGGCGCGCTGCTCACCGCGCACCGCCTCGGCCACGGCAGCGCCGACACCATGAACCGCTCCGCCGCCTGGATCGTCACCGAACTGCGTGCCCAGGGCTGGACCGGGCTCATCGGCCCCTGGAACCGCGCCCCGGGACGCACCGCCGACCAGGCCCTGGCTCTCCTCGACGCCACGATCCGGCGCGCCGCCCATGCGGGGGAGTGACCGCACCCCCCGTCCGGCGGCACCGCACTCCGGCGCCGTGGGTCACTCCACGCTGTCCGCCACCGTGAACAGCCCGCCGTCGGGATCACGCAGGGTGACACGCCGGCCGTTGCCCGAGGGACTCACCGGCGAGGTGGTCGTCCCACCGAGCCGGAGGGCCGCCTCGACCGCCTCGTCGACATCGGGGACACGGAAGTGCACATGCCAGCGCGGCCGTACCTGCGGATCAGGGGCCGCCTCCACCGCACCGCCGAAGAGCCGGGCGACCGTGACACCCGCATGGCTCAGCACGACGTGGTCGTCCTCGTAACTCACCTGGCAGCAGCCCGGCCGCTCACCTGCCCAGTCCAGTACCTCGGCGTAGAAGATCGCCGCGTCGAAGGCGTTCCGGGTCCGCAGCTCCAGCCAGGCCGGAGCCCCGCCCTTGCCGACACTCCAGTCGGGGATCACCTCGCCCTCCCAGATGCCGAAGACGGCCCCCTCGCGGTCCGAGGCGAGCGCCGCGCGTCCCGTCCCGAACCGCAGCGGCCCCACGGCGACCGTGGCGCTGCGCTCCCGGATGCGTGCCGCGGTCACATCGGCGTCGTCGACGGCGAAGTACGGGGTCCAGGCGATGGCCACCGCGAGGCGCGGCGCCAGCGCGCCGATCCCGGCGACCGGGGCCCCGTCGCGCAGGGCGACGGAGAACTCCTCACCCAACCGGGTGGACCGGAACTCCCAACCGAACACACCCCCGTAGAAGGTCTCGGCAGCGCGGAGATCCCGGGTCATGAGACTGACCCAGCAGGGGGCGCCGGACACCGCATGGCTCGAGGTCGACACAACCTTCATCCATCCGTCGTGGACGCGTGATCGGTTCCCATCCCACCGTACCCCCGGCGAGATCGCCATTCCGGCGGGCCGTACCGGTACGGAGTGCGAAGAGTCCCCCGGTACGAAAACCTGAAAGCGTGAGGGACGTGCGCGCTGCGCTACGAAGAGTGGTGGCCGACCTGTCCGCGCGGCGCCGGGATCCGGCGGTCGTGCAGACCGTCAGGTCCACGGCCGCGGCCACGATCTCCTATGTCGTCGCCCTCCAGCTGAGCAGCGAACCCGCACCCCTCACCGCTCCGCTCACCGCGCTGCTCGTCGTCCAGGTCACCCTGTACTCCACGCTCACCACCGGCGTCCGACGGGTCAACGCGGTGGTCGTCGGCGTCGTCATCGCCATCGCGTTCAGCGCCCTCGTCGGTCTCACCTGGTGGAGCCTCGGGCTGATCATCCTGGCCTCGCTGGTGGTGGGCCGCTTCGTGCGCGTCGACGAGTTCGTGCCCGAGGTCGCGATCAGCGCCATGCTCGTCCTCGGTGTCACCCAGGTCACCGACACCGCCTGGGACAGGGTCCTGGAGACCCTCATCGGCGCGATCGTCGGTCTGACGTTCAACACGGTCCTCGCCCCGCCGGTCTGGGTCGGCTCGGCGGGCGAGTCCATCGAAGACCTCGCGCGCCGCATGCGCCGGCTGATGCTGGGCATGGGCGAGGAACTCACCACCCCCACACCCGTCGCACGCGCCGCCGCGCGCCTGCACGAAGCCCGCCGGCTCGACAACGACGTGGCCGACGTCGACGCGGCGCTGCGCCAGGCGGAGGACAGCCTCCGGCTCAACCCCCGGGTCAAGGAACAGGAAGGAGTCCTGCACCGCATCGTGCTGCGCACCGGGCTCGACACCCTGGAGATCTGCGCCGTCGTCCTGCGGGTCCTGGCCCGCACGCTCACCGACCTCGCCAAGGAGCGCAAGGACGCGGGCCTCTTCCCCGAGGACCTCGCGCTCGCGCTCGAAGACCTCCTGGCACGCATCGCCGACACGCTCGTGAGCTTCGCCGTCCTCGTCTCCACCCATGTCAGCGCGGACGCCGACGCCGCCGAGGAACGCCTCGCCGGCGAACTCCGCGCCGCCCGCGCGGTGCGCGACCACGCGGCGGACCTGCTGCTCCGGGCCGTCCAGAGCGACCCGAGCCAGTGGCAGCTGTACGGAGCGCTGCTCACCGAGGTCGACCGGATCCTCGACGAACTCGACCTCGACCACCGCGGGCGCCGCCTCATGGAAGAACTCGACCGCCACTCGCGCGAACGCGCCGAGCGACGGCCGAGACTGTCGGCGCTCCGCGACCGACTGGGGGTCTGAGGGACATCGGGGAATTCGGAAATCCGGCTGTCAACGCCGGTCGTTCATCAGCTCCTGGAACGAACTCATACAAGGGGTGCAGTGACGGTCGGTCCTCTCGCGCTCCTCCAACGGCTCCTCGTGGAGCGACTGCCCGCACAGGGCGGTCGCGGTGCCGATGGCGGCCACGTGCCAGACGAAGATCCCGTCACGGGGCGCTATGCCGACGTGCATTTCGTACATGGTCGTCTCCATGCTCGGCGGACGCTTGCCCCTCCAGTGCACCCGACGGAGGGCCGGTTGCACGCCCGGAGGGCGGCTGTTCGGGTGACGCGCCCCGTGCCGCCGCCGACCAGGCTGCCCCGGTGGTGGATGGCTACGCTGGAGCAGGGGGCGAGGACGGCGAACCGGTCGGAGGCGACCCCATGAGACGACGCCACCACTTTCATATCGACCACGCGGGGCACTCCGTCAGCGTCACGGTCCAGACCGGCCACAAGGCCGTCGTCGAGGTCCTCGTCGACGGCAAGGAGACGGGGTACGCCACGACCGGCTCCGACCGGCCGGTGACCGTGCACATCGAACTGCCGACCGACCCGCCGACACCCGCGTCCGTCCGCGCGGCGGCCGGGCCCGGCATCCCCCGCTGCGTCCTCGAAGTGCCGGGCACCGAGCCGCAGGTCATGTCCCCACGGCTCTACTGACCGCCCCCGCCAGGCGGCGTGGACCGTCCGCCCCGGTCCCGAACCGCCCCGTCCGTACACCGTACGGCCCACGCCGTCGTCGTCCAGCACGCTCGTGGTGCCGTACGGCCCCGCGGGCTGCTCGGCGGGGGCCTGGGCGTCCCCCCAGGGCTGGGCGCCGCGGGGGTGCGGGGCGTCGCCGCAGGTGACGGCGAGCGCCGCCGTCCGCCGCGACCAGCCGGGCTCCTCCGTGGCCGCAGTCCCTGTCGCGCCCGGAGTCCTCGCCGCGCCCGCCGCCCCTCGCCACGCTCGGAGCCCCCGCCGCGGCGGGGGCTCCGTGACGTGCGCGGCCGTGTCCCCGGAGGAGGGCATCCGGTCGAAGACCGCGCTGTCGTCGGACGTGACGAAGAGCGCCTCGTCCGCCGGAAGAAGATCCGCGGCCTCGTCGACGGTGAACCCGCCGGCCACCCCGAAACGCGGATCCCCGTCGTCCTCGACCAGCCGCACCCGCACGCCGCCACCCTGACGAACCGCCCACAGAGGAGGAAAACCTCCCTGGCCGACACACCGTCAGATCAACACTGTGTAACGCCAACGTGCTTGTCCGGTTGAAGACTTCCTTCCGCATGCGGTCCTCTGGGATCTTGCCTCCCACCCCCTACAACAAAGGGCTCGGCAGGCGCCACCAGCGTCACCGGGCCATCGGAGGACGCATTGTTTTCCCAGATATCCAGCCGGCTGAGATTCTCCGCCGTGGCCGTCGCCGCTCTCGGCTCGGCCGTCGCGCTCACCGTGCCCGTCGGAGCCGCTCAGGCCGCTCCGACGACCATCCCGGAGCCCTCGGCCGCCTCCGCGGCCCAGGCCGGCTCCACCGCGTCGGCCGCGTCCGCCTCCGCCGCCCGCAGCGCACGGGCGGCCGTCCCGGCGGCCTGGGCGGCCGGCACCCGTGCCTACCTCGTGATCACCGCTCCCGGTGACACCACGGCGGTCCGTACGGCGGTCACGAACAACGGCGGTACGGTCTTCGCCTCGTACGACGCCATCGGCGTCGTGGTGGCCCACTCGTCGTCGGCGAGCTTCGCCCCGACGATGCGCGGGGTCGCCGGCGTCCAGCAGGTCGGCGCCACCCGTACCTCCGACGTCCCCGCCGACGCCTACAACCCGGCGCTGCCGAGCAACCCGTCCCAGTCCGCGGCGCCGGCCACCGAGCCGGTCCGGTCGGACATGACGCAGATCAAGGCCGACCAGGCCTGGGCGGTCAGCACCGGCTCTCCGTCGGTCAAGGTCGGCATCCTGGACACCGGTGTGGACGACCAGCACCAGGACCTGGCGCCGAACTTCAACGCCGCCGACTCGGTCTCCTGCGCGTACGGCAAGGCGGACACCCGGGCCGGCGCGTGGCGTGACGTCGACACCCACGGCACGCACGTCGCCGGTACGGTCGCGGCCGCCAAGAACGGCAAGGGCGCCATCGGTGTCGCGCCGGGCGTGAAGATCTCCTCGGTCCGCATCGCGGAGCCGGGCAGCACGCTGTTCTTCGCCGAGAACACCATCTGCGGGCTCGTCTGGGCCGGTGACCACGGCTTCAAGGTCACCAACAACAGCTACTACACGGACCCGTGGCAGTTCAACTGCCCGAACAACGTCGACCAGGCGGCCATTCTGGAGGGTGTGGGCCGCGCCCAGAAGTACGCGGAGGGCAAGGGCTCGCTGCAGGTCGCGGCGGCCGGCAACGCCAACTACGACCTGGCGAACAAGACCACCGACACCTCCTCGCCCAACGACTCCACCCCGGTGACCCGGACCATCACCAACGACTGCCTGGACATCCCGGCCGAGCTGCCGGGCGTCGTCACGGTCGCGGCGAACGGCACCAACGGCTCGTCCAAGGCGTCCTTCTCCAACTTCGGACGGAACGTCATCGAGGTGTCGGCGCCCGGTGAGTCGGTCTACAGCACCATCCCCGGCGGCAAGTACTCCTCGCTGAGCGGCACCTCGATGGCCTCCCCGCACGTCGCGGGCGTGGCCGCGCTGCTCGCGAGCGCGAACCCGGGCGACACCCCGGCGGACATCCGTACGAAGCTGGGCGTGCAGGCCACCGACCTGGCCTGCCCCTCGGACAGCCGGTGCACCGGCACCACGGCCAACAACAGCTTCTTCGGCGAGGGCCGCGTCGACGCGCTGAAGGCGGTCGGCGGCACCACCCCGCCCCCCGGAAAGTACTTCGAGAACCTCACCGACGTCGCGATCGCCGACAACACCACCGTCGAGAGCGCCCTCACGGTCAGCGGCGTCACGGGCAACGCCCCGGCCACCCTCAAGGTGGGCGTGGACATCAAGCACACGTACATCGGTGACCTGAAGGTCGACCTGATCGCCCCCGACGGCACGGTCTACACGGTGCACAACCGGACCGGCAGCGGCACGGACAACATCGTCCAGACCTTCACCGTCAACGCCTCGGCCGAGGTCGCGAACGGCGTCTGGAAGCTCCGTGTGAACGACAACGCCAGCCAGGACACCGGCAAGATCGACGCCTGGAACCTGACCTTCTAGGCCTTACCCGGGCGCCCCTCGCCGGTCCGGCGGGGGCGCCCGGACTCCGTGCCGGAGTAGAGGTGGTCGACCTCGGGCCGCAGATCGAGTATGTCGAGGAACTCCGCCAGCTCGGCCGGGTCGGTCGTCCGGCTCGCGACGGCGCGCCGAGCGGCACGACGGCGGTCTCCGGGCCCCCGGGGGCCCGGCGAACCGTCGCTCTCCTCAGTGACGTCCATGACGAGATCCGACCACACCCCGGCCCGCAGCGCACGGTCAGTACACGCCGAGGAAGATGCCTCCGGGCGTGTTCAGGTTGTCGTTGTGCAGGTGGAACGCGCGCAGCGACCGGGCGATCTCCCGCTGCGAGATGAACGCGTCACGGTCCAGGTCGAGACGTTCGAAGACCACCGGGTCCTGCTCCCCGGTGACACCCCAGACGGCGAGATACGCGGCGAACTCCTCCCCGCTGACCCGCTTGTCGCCCTTGGTGTCCATGATGCGGAAGATGGCCGCCGCGAGGTTCTCGAGGAGTTCGGGGCGGTCGCTGTCGTAGCCCACCGCGCGGTGGGCCGCGACGAAGCCGTCCTGGTCCAGCCTTTCCCGCCCCGGTACCGACTGGGTGAGCAGCCCGAGCCACTGCGCCCAGTACGCCCGCTCCAGGGCCGCGATCCTGGGATCGTCCGCCGCGAGCCCGTAGGCCGTCGCGTACGCCGCCACGATCCGCTCATGGTCGGACCAGGTGACGAATCCGTCGCCGTCGGAGTCCAGTACCTCGAAGAGGCGCCGGAGCCTACGTGTGATCGGATCGAGCGTCGGCATTGCGGGGGTCCTTCCGTCGGAGGGGGTCGTATGGAGAGGGACGGCGGAACCCCCAGTGTGGTTGCTCGGGCGCGCCCGCGTCGTGTACGCCACCATCGACGCCATGGAGGCAGGTCCTGACGTGACCGCCCTCGTCCGGGAGCTGACCGGTCGAGCCGATCCCGCGCGCCTGCGGGACGACGTCGCGTTTCTCGCCGACCGCCCGCGCGGCCGGACCCACGCGCCCGAGGCCATGCTCCGCGCCGAGGCCCATGTGGCGCGCCGGCTGGCGGAGGCGGGCTGGCGGACCGAGCGGCAGCCGTTCGACGTCCGGTGGCGCCCGGGCTGCACCGACCGCCCCGGCGGAGCCCGCCTGTCGCCCTTCCGCTTCCGCGTGCACCGACGCCTGACCGGAGCCAACCTGCTGGCCGAGCTGGAGGACGAGGGCGACGGTCCCGTCGTGCTCGTCGGAGCCCATCTGGACACCGTCGCGGGCAGCCCCGGAGCCGACGACAACGCCTCCGGTGTCGCCGCCCTCCTGGAGGTCGCCCGGCTGCTCGGCGGGCTGCCCCGGCCGCCCGCGGTGCGCCTCGCCTGCTTCGACATGGAGGAGCTGGGCTTCGTCGGCGCCCGGGTCGCCGCCCGCGCGGCGGGGCCCGGCCGGCGCGTCGCCGGCATGCTCTGCCTGGAGTCCGTCGGCTGCTTCACCACCGCACCCGGAACGCAGACGATCCCGGCCGGGTTCGGCGCGGTCTTCCCGGACGCGGCCGGTGCCGTCCACGCCACCGGGCGGCGGGGCGACTTCGTGCTCGTCGTCCACCGCCGTTCCTCGGACACGGCTGCCGACCTGTGGCGCCGGGCGGCCGGGGCCGCGGACCCGCCCCTGCCCGCCGTCACCCTCCGCGACCCCCGTCCCGACGGCCCCCTCGGCGCCGTCGCCGGACTCGCCGTGCCCCCGATGAACCATCTCGGCCGCAGCGACCACGCGGCCTTCTGGAACGCGGGAGTCCCGGCCGTGCTGCTCACGGGCACGGCGAACTTCCGGAACCCGCGCTACCACCGCCCCACCGACACCCCGGACACCGTCGACCACGAGCGCCTGACGGCCGTCGCCGTCGCCACCGCGGCCACCGCCGCGCTCTGGCGCCCGCCCGGCCCGTCGCACCCGCGCCGTCACCGCCGGTAGCCGTCTCGGAGGCGGAATCGGGCCTTCGGCCCTACGGTGGTCGAAGAGCGCGATCACGACCGATCCCGTTACCGAGGAGGCTGCGATGGAGCAGCGCTTTGTCTGGGTGACCACGCGCCGCATCACGCCGGGCGCACTGGAGGAGTTCGAGCGGGCCTGGCGCCCCGGATTCTCACCCGACGGTCTGCACAAGGCGTACGCCTACTGGACCGAGGACGGCCAGGAGATCACCGGCGTCTCGCTCTGGGACTCGAAGGAGGCGTGCGACGCCTGGCGGTCCTCCGACGCGGAGCGGGCCCGCCGCGAGACCATGGCCCCGTATGTCGTCGAGGAGAACGAAGCCTTCTACCGGGGCGGCGAACTCGGCCTTCCCGGACGGTGACCGCACACGGCGCTACGGATACGTCCGTACGTCGTCCGTGTACTCGCGCGCCCGCTCCCGTACGAGCTCCGGCAGCCCGCCCGACGCCAGGTCCGCCAGGGTCGTGCCCTCGAGGACCTGGCGCAGACTCGCCCGCACCGCGCGCCACACGTCCGGCAGGGGCGCCGCCGCCCCCTGGTACTCCAGACCGGTCAGCTTCAGGTCACGCACGCTCACCAGCGGACCGTCCATCGCCCGGAGCACATCGGCGAGGGTTATCTCCGAGGCCGGCCTGGCGAGGGTGTAGCCGCCGTCCGGGCCGCGCACGCTCCGGACCAGCCGGGCCTGCCGCAACTCGCTGAGGACGACGAAGAGGAAGCGGACCGGGATGTCCTGCCGGCCGGCGACGTCCTCCGCCTTGAGCGGCCGGTCGGGGGAGCAGGCCAGCTCCGCCATGGCCCTGACCGCGTAGTCCGTTCGTGCTGAGATCCTCACCGCCTCAATGTCTCACGAGTGGCGCGAAACCGATCCGGACCTCAGGTGAAAGGGTGGTGCGCCCTTGTCCGTTCACATTGTTCATCGACATAGTGAACAACGTCGTCCACCACCCCCCGGCCGGAGGTCCCCTCGTGCCCACGCCCCAGACCGCGTCCACGCCCCGGACCGTCTCCGTCCGTCCGCGACCGACCGTGGCCGTCGTCGGCGCGGGCGCCGCCGGGGCGCTCGTCGCCGTCCAGCTCTGCGAGACTGCCGCCCGCCGGCGCACCCCGCTCGACCTCGTCCTCGTCGACCCGGCCGCCGAGGCCGGACGCGGCACGGCGTACGCCACCGAGGTCCCCGAGCACCGGCTCAACGTGCCGGTCGGCGGGATGAGCTGCTACCCGGACGACCCCGGCCACTTCCGGCGCTGGCTCTGCCGGCACGGCGAATCCACCGTCACCGAAAGGGACTTCGCGTCCCGGCACCGCTTTGGCTCCTACCTCGCCGACACCCTCGGCCGCGCCATCATCACCGCCCACGGCACCGTCGCCGTACGCCGGCTGCGAACCCGGGCGACCCGCTGCACGGACACGGCCGACGGGCGGTTCGAGCTGCAACTCGCCGACGGCGGGACGGTCACGGCCGACACCGTCGTCCTGGCCACCGGGCCCGCCGCGGGCACCGCCCGCTGGGCCCCGGCCGAACTGCGGGGCTCCGATCGGTTCATCGGCAGCCCCTGGTCGCCCGGCGCGCTCGACGCGGTGGGGCCGAGCGACGACGTACTGCTCGTCGGCGCGGGACTGACCGCCGTCGACCTCGCGCTCGTCCTCGACCGGCCCGGCCGCACCGTGCGCGCCCTCTCGCGCAGCGGCCTGCTGCCCCGGCCGCACGCCGTCGCACCGCTTCCGGCCGTACCCGCTCCGCCCGGCCTCACGGCCCTCCCGCTCCACCGGCTGCGCACCGCGCTCCGCCGCCACTTCGCCGCCTCGCTGCGCGACCACGGAGACTGGCGCCCCGCCCTCGACGGTCTGCGCCCCGCGATCGCCGCGCTCTGGCAGGGGCTCACCGACGAGGAGCGGGCCGAGTTCCTCGAACGCGACGCGACGCGGTGGAACGTCCACCGCCACCGGATGGCCCCCGCCACCGCCGAGACCATCGCCCGGGCCCGCGCCGCCCGCCGCCTGCACGTCCACTCCGGCCGGATCACCGCCGCCCGGACGCTCGACGACGGCCGGATCGCCGTCGCGCTCACCGACGGCCGGGAACTGACCGCGGGATGGGTCGTCGACTGCACCGGGCCCGGACTGCGCACCGACCCGGCCGACGACCCGCTCTGGGGCGGGCTGCTCGCCGCCGGCCTCGCCGCCCCCGGACCGCTCGGCATCGGCGTCGCCACCGACGCCGGCCGGCTCCGCGACGCCCGGGGCGGCACCGCCAGACCGCTGTTCACCCTCGGCGCGCCCCGGCGCGGCGAGCTGTGGGAGACGACCGCGATCCCCGAGATCAGGGCGCAGGCCAGGGAGATCGCCGAGGCCGTGCTCGCCCCACTCACCCGTGCCCCGCAGTCGACCCGTCGCCGGCCCACCGACCAGTTCGGGCTGTCGCTGTCGACCCACGCCGCGGCGGCCGCGGCCTTCCGCAGCGGCCTCGGCCGGGTCGTCACCGTACGGGCGAAGGCCGCCGAGGCGTTCTCCCGGGCCACCGCCCTCGACCCCGGCTTCGCCCTCGGGCACGCCGCACTCGCCCTGCTCGGCCACGAGTGCGGCGCGGACCTCGACGTACAGCGCGAACTCGCCGACGCCCAGCGCAGCGTGGCCGAGCGCGGCGACGAGCGGGAACGCTCCTTCGTCGACGTCGTCACCCGCCGGATCCGGGCGCACGACGGCGGCGCGGCGGCGGACGGCAGCGGGGGAGCGGACGGCGACCGCGCGCTCGTCGCCCACCTCGACCGCTACCCCGGCGACGCCTTCGCGCTGAGCATCGCCGTGCCCACCATCGCCTTCTCCGGCGTCGGCGACATCGACGGCACACTGGCCCGCCGCATCGTCGAGCACACCGCGCCCGCCTACGACGGGCACTGGTTCCCCACCTCGCTGCTGGCCTTCGTCCGCCAGGAGCAGGGCCGCATCGACGAGGCCGGCGCCCTCGCCACGGCGGCCCTCGCCGTCGAACCCGCCTCCGGCCACGCCGTGCACGCCCTCGCCCACGTCCACTACGAGTCCGGCGACCACCGCGCGGGACGCGACTGGCTCGACGGCTGGATCGGCGGCCAGGGTCGGGGCGCCGTGCACCGGGCCCACTTCTCCTGGCACGTCGCGCTCCACGAACTCGCCCTGGACGACTCCGAGGCCGTTCGCCGCCGCTGGTTCGCCCAGCTCGCACCGCGCCAGGTGAACGGCGTGCGGGCACTGGTCGACTCCGGCTCGCTCCTGTGGCGGGCGAGGATGACGCGGAACTGGACCGGAGCCGTACCCGTCGACGGGGTGCTCGACGCCGTCGAGCGCGACCTCCTCGAACGCCCCGCGAGCGCGTTCACCGCCCTCCACGGCGCGGTCGCCCTCACCGCGGCCGGCGATCTGCCCGCGCTCCGCCGGCTGCGCACCCACGCCACCGGAGCCGACCCCGTCCAGCGCGAGGTCATCGCCCCGCTCTGCCGGGCCCTCGAAGCCGTCCTGGAGGAACAGTGGACGACCGCGGTGGAGGGGCTGCGCGGACTGCAGCCCGCCCTCCGCCGCGTGGGCGGTAGCGCCGCGCAGCGCGAGGTCGTCGAGGAGACCCTGCTCTACGCACTCCTGGAGGCGGGCCAGAGCGACGCGGCCCGCCACCTCCTGGAGGAACGGCTCGACCGCCGCGCCTCCCCGCTCGACCGGCGACGGCTGGCCGACCTGCCGGGGTGAGGGAGGATCAACCCCCTTCGATCAGACGGTGCAGCAGCTCCGCGGCGGCGCGGCCGAACGACGGGTCGTTGAGGTGCGTGTCGGCCTCCACCACCTCGACCGCGCTGCCGCGCAGCCCGTCCCGTACGGCGGTGAACAGCACCTCGTCCACCACCGGATCGTGGTACGGCCCGCCCGGCTCCCCGAGCGTGGACAGCCCGCGCAGCGGCAGCAGGACGGTCGTGGGGCCGGTCGCGGACCGCAGCTTCGCCGCGACACGCGCGCCGAGCTCGGCGCACTCCTCGGCCGTCGTCCGGACCACCGAGATCGACGGGTTGTGCACCCGCACATCACGGTCGAGCACACGCTCGGGGACCGTGTCGAGGGGGCCGAACTTCACCAGGTCGAGCGCCCCCGGGCTCACCACCTGCGGCACCCCCGCGCGCCCGGCGGCGAGCAGCCGGTCGGGCCCCGCCGTCAGGATGCCCCCGCAGAGGTCGTCCGCCAGCTCGCAGAGCGTCAGATCCAGGACGCCCGCGAAGAGCCGCTGCTCCGCCAGCGACTCCAGCGTCCGGCCCCCCGCCCCGCTCGCGTGGAAGACCAGCACCTCGTAGCCGAGTTCGGTCAGCCGCGCCCGCGCCGCGTCGACGCCGGGCGTCGTCACCCCCGCCATGCTGGCGGCGATCAGCGGCCGGTCGCCACCCGGGGCCGGCGCGGGCGCCGCCGTCGCGAAACCCCGCGCCATCCCGGCGACCGCGTCGACGGCGTTCGCCAGTATCGGAGCCGACACCCGGTTGACCCCGGCGATGTCGACCACGCTGTACATCAGCGTGATGTCCGCCGAGCCGACGTAGGGCGCGACATCGCCCGAGGCCATCGAGGAGACCATCACCTTCGGCACCCCGAGCGGCAGCGCCCGCATCGCCCGCGTCGCTATCGACGTCCCACCGCTGCCGCCCAGAGCGAGCACCCCGTGGAGCCTGCCCTCCGCGTGCAGCCGCCGGACGACCTCGGCCGCCCCGCGCGCCATCGCGGTCACGGCCGCGCCCCGGTCCCCCTCGCTCCGTAACCGCTCCAGCCGTACGCCCGCCGCCCGCGCCACCTCGGCGCGGGGGACGTCGGCGGATATCTTCGGGGTCCCGATCACCCCCGTGTCGACCACGATGACCTCGACCCCGCGGCGCTCCAGCCGCTCACGCAGCCATCCGTACTCCAGACCCTTGGTGTCCAACGTGCCCACCAGCACAACGATCGCCATTCCCGTACTGTCCGTTGAAGTCGACAAGACGACAAGAGTGTGGCGGCCCGACGCCAGACGGCATACTGACCCCCCTTGATCACCACGACACATCAGGAGGAGTCATGACCGCCAGTTTCAGGACCGTCATCGAGGTGGGTCCGGACCATCTCGACCAGGCCCGGGCCATCGACCGGCTGTTCCAGGAGGCGATCGCGCCGGCCACCGTCAACTTCGACTTCGAGAACATCCATCAGGCCGCGGCCACCATCCCCGACAGCGCCGTCGTGAAGATGGTGCGCGGCTGGGGGCTCCAGGAGCACGCCCCCGTCATGGTCATGGTGCTCTCCCTCAAGGAGGCCGTGCGCCAGGCGCTGCCCGGCGAGTTCGCCGACGCCTCGTTCTGGGACACCGTCGAGAAGGAGCTCGCCGACGCGTTCACCGGCCTCGCCGCGCAGGAGGGCGAGCCGGGACTCTCGTACTACGACGAGGGCCCGGACCGGACCAGTTACTACCGGGACCTGTTCTTCGCCCTCCAGGACGAGGAGACCGGGGACCACATGTACGCGATCGCCTTCTGTATCGACGTGACCGTCGGACTGGAGAAGGAGAAGGCCGCCGCCCTCGAGATCATGGACATCGCGCCCTACACGATCCGGCTCAACGCGATCGTCCTGCGGCAGGAGTTGCGCCTCGCGGCCTGACGGCCGTCCCAAGGTGCGGTGACCCGCACCGGCCCGCCGTCCCGGGCCGGACCCGCGGGGAACCTAGACTGCCCGCATGGCGAAGTACTTCGACGTGCACCCCGAGAACCCTCAGCGGCGCACCATCAGCAGTGTGGCCGACAGCATCCGCTCCGGCGCGCTCATCGCGTACCCGACGGATTCCTGCTACGCGCTGGGATGCCGGATCGGCAGCCGCGACGGCATCGGCCGGATCCGCACGATCCGTGAGCTCGACGACCGCCACCACTTCACCCTGGTGTGCCAGAACTTCGCGCAGCTCGGCCAGTTCGTGCACGTCGACAACGACGTGTTCCGCGCCGTCAAGGCGGCGACACCCGGCAGTTACACCTTCATCCTGCCGGCGACGAAGGAAGTCCCGCGTCAGCTGCTGCACCCCAAGAAGAAGACCGTCGGCGTCCGCATCCCCGACCATGTCGTGACCCAGGCCCTCCTGGAGGAGCTCGGCGAACCGCTGCTCTCCAGCACCCTGCTCCTGCCCGGCGAGGACGAACCGATGACCCAGGGCTGGGAGATCAAGGAGCGGCTCGACCACGCGGTGGACGCCGTCCTCGACTCCGGTGACTGCGGCACGGAACCCACGACCGTCATCGACTTCTCGAGCGGCGAGCCGGAGGTCGTACGCCGAGGAGCGGGCGACACCTCGCGGTTCGAGTAGCCGGGGCGATCGCGACATGACCGCCATGTCCCCGCGCCACGGCCTCCTTCTGGCGGCGGCCGCCGTCCTGACCGCCGGGTGCGGTCTCGGGGCCGAACTCGACCGCGAGGCCGACCCCGGGCGGACCGGTGCCCACACCTCCGCCGAGCCGTTGCCCGTCCCGGTGCGCGAGCCGTCGGACCGGGTGGCCGAACCGCCCGCGCCCACCGCCACGGAAGGCTGCCCGGCGTCGGGCGTCCGGGTGACCACCGGCATGGTCAACGTGGCGATGGGGCTGCGGGCCATGCCCGTGACGCTCACCAACTGCGGTGCGGGCGAGCAGCGCGTCGACGGGTATCCGGACGTACGGGTACGGGACGTCGAGCGCCGCCCCATGGACGTCACGGTGCTGAAGGGTCCGGGCCCCATCACCCGGCTCGACGACCCCGGGCCGCACCCCGTGGCGCTGAAGCCGGGGGAGTCCGCGCGCAGCGTGTTCGTCTGGCGCTACTCGGCCGTCGACGCGTCGACCCGGCGGGGGAGCGGGGTGTACGTCGACATCGCCCCGGCCGCCGGAGCGGAGCGCCAGACGGTGGAGCCGGACGGCGGCCTCGACATCGGCGAGACGGGCCTGCTGGGAACGACGGCCTGGGACAAGGTCACGGACTAGGGGCGCGGGCCTGACATGCCCGCTCAGATCGGGCGGCGTAGGCGGCTGCCCCGTGCCGCGGCCACCAGGTCCGCCACCGTGGTGAGTTTGACCCGTGGCCGGCCGGTCTCGCGGCCCCGGGTCCGTTCGGCGCGGTCGATGGCCGCCAGACCCCGGGCGTCGACGACCTGCGCGCCGCGTCCGCGGGCGAGCCGTCGGAATGCCCGGGGCGTACGGGACGGAGCCGGCAGCGCGCCCGCGACGGCGTCGGCGAGGAGGGTGCCGACCGTCTCGGCCGCGCAGGTCCGGTTGGCGCCGATCCCGCCCGAGGGGCCGCGCTTGATCCAGCCGACGACGTACGTCCCGGACATCCCGGCCACCCGGCCCCGGTCGTGCGGCACGGTGCCGGTCGCCTCGTCGAACGGCAGCCCCGGCACCGGCACGCCCCGGTAGCCGACCGCCCGCAGCACCAGCTCGGCCGGGATCTCCCGCTCGTCCGTACCCTCCGTCACCCGAGCGGCCCGTACGGACCCCTCGCCGGCCAGCGCGACCGGTGCGGAGTGGAACCTCAGCACGATGCGCCGCTCACCCGTCGCCGACGGCGGTCGCGTCCAGTCCACGGCCTCCCGCGCCATGTCCCTTAGCAGCGCGGCCTTCTCGCGCGGCCCGGCGCCGTCGATCGCCGCACCGGTCCGGGGATCGTGGTCGTCGACGACGAGCCGCACCCCGGGCAGGTGGGTGAGGGCGAGGAGTTCGGAGGCGGTGTACGCGGCGTCCTCCGGGCCCCGCCGCCCGAGCAGGACCACCTCGCGGACCCGCGACGCCCGCAGGGCGGCGAGCGCGTGGTCGGCGATGTCGGTACCGGCCAGGGTCTCCGGGTCCATGACCAGGATCCGGGCGACGTCGAGCGCGACATTGCCGTTGCCGACCACCACGACCCGCTCGGCACCGGTCAGGCCGATCGCGTCCGCGGCGCACTCCGGGTGGGCGTTGTACCAGGAGACGAAGGCCGTCGCCGAGACGCTCCCCGGCAACTCCTCGCCGGGAACGCCGAGCCGGCGGTCGGTGGAGGCGCCCACGGCGTACACGACCGCGTCGTGGTGCGCGGCGAGTTCCTCCGCCGTGACGTCCTTGCCGACCTCGACGCCCAGCCGCATCCGTACCCGGGGGTGGGTGTGGAAGCGGGCGAACGTGTCGCCGACCTTCTTGGTCGCCGGGTGGTCCGGCGCCACGCCGTACCGGACGAGTCCGCCCGCCACGGGCAGCCGGTCGACCAGGGTCACCTCGGCGTTGGTGTGCAGCAGCAGGTCCTCGGCGGCGTACATGCCCGCCGGGCCGGTGCCGACGACCGCGACCCGGATCGGCGCGAAGTCGGACGGCAGGCCGCGCTCGAAGGCCGGCGCGCCCCAGGAGTGGAAGTTCGGCCCCGGGTGCTGGGCCGGAGGCTCCTTGTCGGCGAAGTACGCGGCGTTGACGGCCGCGTACCCGGCGTCGGCCGCCGAGAGGCTGTCCACCGGGAAGATCGCGTCCACCGGGCACGCGTCGGCGCAGGCGCCGCAGTCGATGCAGGTGGCCGGATCGATGTGGAGCATCTCCGTGCTGCCGAACTCCCGTTCCTCTGGGGTCGGGTGGATGCAGTTGACGGGGCACACGGCGACACAGGTGGCGTCGCTGCAACACGTCTGGGTGATGGCGTAGGTCATGTCGTCGGCTCAGCTCGGGTCGGCTCGGTCGGCTTCGGTCAGATCAGGTGGGCGCGCTTGTAGAAGGCGAGGGCCGGCCTGGTGAGGAGTCCGGCGGAGGACAGGAACTCCATCAGGCCCGCGCAACTGGACCGCATCAGGGACTTGTGGTGTTCGTTCGCCCTGGCCTCGCGGACGGCGCGATCGACGTCGAGTCCGGCGCTCTCGTAGACCTTGCGGCCCACCATGCTGGTGACGATGACGTACGACGCGATCGCGATGACCAGCGCGTGGAACTGACGGCGCGCCCGGCTCGCGCCGCGCAGCCGCCTGCGCGTCTCCTCGCGGGCGAACTTCATGTGCCGCGACTCCTCCACGACATGGATGTTGTTGATCGTGCGGACGAACGGCACGACCCGCTCGTCGCGCATCCAGTCGCGCTGCATCACGTCGAGGACCTCCTCGGCGACCAGGATCGCGGCGTACGCCGCCTCGCCGAACGCGACCGTCTTGAACGCCCGGCCGAGTTCGACGGCGAGCCGGTGCGGCCGGTAGGCCGGGGCGCCGAGCTTCGCGGCGCCGCGGGCGAACATGATCGAGTGCCGGCACTCGTCGGCGACCTCGGTGAGCGCCCACTGGAAGCGGGGCTCGGTCGGGTCCTTGGCGTACATGTCGCGCAGCACCATCTGCTGGAGGATCATCTCGAACCAGATGCCGGTGCTGGCCACCGACGCCGCCTCCTGACGGGTCAGCTCCTTGCGCTGGGGCTCGGTCAACTCGCCCCAGTACGCGGTGCCGTAGAGCGTGCTCCACTCCGGGCTCGCGCCGTGGAAGTCCTTGTCCAGCGGGGTGTCCCAGTCCACCTCGGTGGCCGGGTCGTACGACAGTTTCGCGGCCGAGTCGAGCAGCCGCCGGGCGACCTCCTGCTCGGCGTGCCGGTCCGCGCTCCCCGGTGGGACGGTGCTGCTCGCCATGTGCGGCTCCTTGGATCGAGACGTCGCACGCTTGTTAGATGCGACGTCTAGCAAGCTGTTAGACGGAACGTATAACAAGGGGGCGGTGCGGGCCTACCCCCGTGCGGGAAATCCCTCGATCTCTCCACGCGCGCGGCCCGTTCCGCGATCGGACGTCTCCACGAGGCAACCCACGGCGGTCGGTTGCCGTCCTCCGGTCACGAGAGAGGCACCCGCTGACCCCGAGGTGCCCCGCGACACGACCGATCGTGAGGAAGACCGCTTTGATACGTGTCACACGTGCGGTGACCGCGGGATTGGCGCTGCTTGCGCTGACCGCGGCGTCGCCCGGAACGGCGTTCGCCGAACCGTCCCCCGGACCTCTGGCCCGGGCGGGGAACCCGGGACAGCAGGTGAGGGCCGGAGACGAGGGGAAGCTCCCGGAGGGCTGGCGCCTCACCGGCAAGGGCACCGGCCGGGAACTCGTCTGGACGTCCCCCGACCCCGTGCCCATGGGTGACGCCCGCGTCGAGTTCTACGCGGGGAGCCGGCTGCTCGGCATCCCCGCGCCCGCCGCCGACGGAAAGGCGTACCGGCTCAGGGCCGACGGCCTGCGGCTCGGCTCCCCGGGGGACTTGAAGGTGCTCGCCGGCGGGCGCCGTCTGGACACCGGGGCCGACCCTTCCGCGGAGCCCTCCCGGGTCCGGCCCCCCGCGGCCGCGGCCCGGAAGGGGACGGTGCTGCCGGTGAACCCGGTCGACCCCGGAGTTCCGGGGAGCTACCGCACCGTCAGCGGTGAATACGACCTGAAATCCATCCGGTTGCCCGGATACGCCGAGCCCATCGAGATGCGCGCCATGGTCGTCGGACCGGCCGACGCGCCGGGGAAGCGGCCGCTCGCGCTCTTCCTGCACGGCCGCCACGGCACCTGCTACGGCGACGGCGACGACGCGACCGGCCAGTGGCCCTGCCCCACGGGCACCAAGCCGGTACCGAGCCACAAGGGCTATCTGCGCGCCCAGAAACTCCTGGCCTCCCAGGGCTATGTGACGGTCTCGATCTCCGCCAACGGCATCAACGCCCAGGACCACCTCGCCGACGACGCCGGAGCGCAGGCCCGCTCCTCCCTGGTGCGCCAGCACCTCGCCCGCTGGGCCGACTGGTCCGCCGACCGGGCCGGCGCGCCGTCCGCCGTACGCGCGGCCTCGCCGGCCGATCTCTCCCGCGTGCTGCTCGTCGGCCACTCCCGGGGCGGCGAGGGCGTCAACCGCGCCGCGCTCGACAGCCTCCACCGGCCGCCCGCCGACCAGGACGGCTACCAGGGCCCCGTGCGGTGGACGATCCAGGGCAACGTCCTGATCGGTCCCACGATCTTCGGCCAGAACCCGGCCCCCGACGTGCCCTCGATGACCATGCTGCCCGGCTGCGACGGCGACGTCTCGGACCTCCAGGGGCAGATCTACGTCGACGGCACGCGCGGTGTGAGCCGCGGCACCGCGCTTCAGAGCGCGGTGTACATGGTCGGCGCCAACCACAACTTCTTCAACAGCGAGTGGACTCCGGGCCAGGCCGAGGCGCCCGCGTTCGACGACTTCTACGAGGGCGAAACCCCCGACCCCGTGTGCTCGCCGGGCACCGGGACCCGGCTGACGGCCACGCAGCAGCAGGCCGCGGGGGCCACCTACATCGCCGCGGCGGCCCACCTGTTCGTCGCCGGCGACGACCGCGTCCGTCCGCTCCTCGACGGCACCGGCCGGCGTGCGCTGTCGGCAGGCCCCGCCCGCGTCCTCAGCCACGCCGTCGGCGCGCACCGCACGCCCGGGTTCCTGCCCGGCCCCTCGACCTCCGTGACCGGCGGCCGGGTGTGCGCGCAGATCGATCCGGACCCGAAACGCGCCTGCCTGTCGACCGACGGATCCGGCCGGTCGCCGCACTTCGCCTTCTGGGAGGCATCGCCCGAGCCGGGACGCGACGCCGTCGCGTTCACATGGCCGGCCGGCCGTACGGGCTCCGCGGTGTCGGTCCGTTCCCCCCAGCCCGTCTCTTTGAAGGGCTCCGAGTCCCTGGCGCTGCGCGTCATCGTGCCGCCCAACGCCGCCGGTACACGCCTGGACGTCACGCTGGTCGACGCCTCCGGCCGCCGGGCGCACCTGGGCCGGGCGCAGGTCGACGGGCTTCCCGGCAGTGAGCGGACCGCGTCCCACTGGGCCCGCGAGGTCCGCGTCCCGCTGACCCCCGCCGCGCGCGGCGGCCTCGACCTGACGCGGATCACGACCCTGGAACTGACCCCGCGCGGCGGCTCCGGAAGCGCCTGGCTGATGGACGCCTGGGGCTGGCGCCCCGGCACTCCCGCGGCCGGCTCGGCGACCGCCATGCCCCGTGTCGACATCGGCCGGCTGACCGTCGACGAGGGCGACTCCGGGGTCCGTACCTACCGGGTCCCGGTCCATGTCTCGGGCCAGGGCAGCGGCCAGGTCCGCGTGTTCGTCCCCGAGCCGGGCACGGACGAGACCACGTCCCGGCTCGTGACGGTACGCCCCGGCAGCCAGGACATCGACGTGCCGGTCGAGGTGCGGGGCAACACCCGCTACGGCTACGACTCCTCGCAGGACGTGTCCGTGAAGGCGGTACGCGGCGTGGCCGTCGGCTCGCACCGGGGCGGGGTGACCACGCGGAACGACGACGCGATGCCCACGGCGACGCTGACCCCCGTCGCCGCCGACGTCACCGAGGGCAAGCCGCTGACCTGGCGGCTGACCCTCTCCGCTGCCGCCGACGTGGAGATGGGCGGCTCGCTCTCCCTCCTGCCGGTCACCGGTGGGGCCGAGCTGTCCACCGCGGATGTCGGACGGAGCTGGCTGGAGGAGTACTTCGGCGAGCCCCCGGCCCGGCCGGTGCCGCTCTCGAGGCTGTGGGACGGCCAGGACCCGTCCTTCTCGGTGACCGTGCCCGCCGGGCAGACGAGCGCCGAGGTGCAGGTTCCGACGGTCGCTGACACGGTGCGCGAACCGACCGAGTACCTGCGGACCCGTCTGATCACGTACGACGCGGACTGGGAACCGCACGAGGGCCCGGAGTTCACGGGCTCGGTGCGGGACGCCGGGTAAGACGTGGTCGAACCCAGGGACCGGACGGCGTGCTCGCGGCTCAGCGGCCGCGGCCGTCGTCCGGTCCCCCCGGTGGCCTGGAGATCAGGCTCATGCCGGTACGGGAAAGCCGCAGGCCCGATGACGTCGTACAGCGAGGAACGCCCATGACCGACACTTCGCACTCCTTCCAGCTCCTCCCCGGAGCTCCGGACTCCCCGGTGCTCCTGCATGTGCCGCACTCCTCCCGCGAGCTGCCCCCGGACGTCCGCGACGGCATCGTGCTCGGGGACGAGGAGCTCGCGCGCGAGCTGGACCACATCACCGACTCCCACACCGCCGGCATCGCCGCCGTCGCCGCGCGGACCGCAGCCGTCACGCCCTGGCGGTTCGTCAACCGGCTCTCGCGGCTGGTCGTCGACCCGGAGCGGTTCCCCGACGAGCGCGAGGAGATGCGCGCGGTCGGCATGGGCGCTGTCTACACCCGCACCACGCACCGCGCCGAGCTCCGGCCGGACGCGTTCGACCCGCGGCCCCTCCTGGACCGGTACTTCACGCCGTACGCCGGGGCCATGACGGCCGCCGTCGAGGAGCGGCTCGCGGCGGCCGGCCGCGCCGTGATCATCGACGTGCACTCGTACCCGACCGAAGCCCTGCCCTACGAGCTGCACGGCGACGGTCCCCGCCCGCCGATCTGCCTCGGGACGGACCCCTTCCACACGCCGCCCGCGCTGGTGGACGCGGCACGGAAGGCGTTCGCCTCGTTCGGCGGGATCGGCACGGACAGCCCCTTCGCGGGAACGTACGTACCGCTCGACCACTACGGGCGTGACCGGCGCGTCACCGCCCTGATGATCGAGATCCGCCGCGACGTCTACATGGCGGAGCCCGGCGGCCCCGCGGGACCCGGCCTCGACGCCCTCGGCGCCGCCCTGGCGGCCCTGATCGAAGAGGCGGGGGCGGCGCGCGGCTGAAATCCCCCACGCGAAGGCCCTCTCCCGCAGATGCTGGGACGCATGAACGCCACCAGCTCCCTCCGGCCGCCGACCCGCACGGACCGGCTTCTCGCCGCGCTCGGCGGGGTCCTCTCCGGCTATGTCGCCCTGGCCGTGGCCGACCTCGTCGCCGGCTGGGTCCGCCCCGAGGCGGGCCCGGTCACGGCCGTCGGTGACGTCCTCGTCGACCGGACGCCGACGGCGGTCGAACAGTGGGCGATCCGTACCTTCGGCGAGAGCGACAAGGCCGTCCTCCTGCTGGGCATCCTGCTCGTCCTCGCCCTGATCGCCGCCGCCCTGGGGCTGCTCGCCCTGCGCCGGCGCCTGGCCGCGGCCGTCGGCGTCCTCGGCTTCGGCGTCATCGGCGCCCTCGCGGCCGTGAGCCGGCCCGACTCCGACTCCGCCCTCGACGCCGTGCCCTCGCTCGTGGGGGCGGCGGCCGGCGGTGTCCTGCTGTACGTCCTCGTCGGCAGGCTGCTCGCCCCGGACCGCGGGGAGCTGCCCGACGGGGCCGCCCGGGCGGACCGCAGGAGCTTCCTCGTCGTCGCCGCCGCGACGGGCCTCGCGGCGACCGCCGCCGCCGCGCTCGGCCGGGCTGCCGGTTCGGCCGGCGAGAGCGCCACGGCGTCCCGCGACGCGCTGCGGCTGCCCCGGCCCGCCTCGCCCGCGCCGGCCGTGCCCCCAGGGGCGCAGCTCGACGTCCCGGGCATCGGCCCCTTCATCACCCCGAACAGGGACTTCTACCGCGTCGACACCGCGCTCGTCGTTCCCGGGGTGGACGCCGACGGCTGGCGCCTGCGCGTCCACGGGACGGGGGTACGCCGTGAACTCTCGCTCACGCTCCCGGAACTGATGTCCCGTACGGTCGTGGAGCGGGACATCACCCTCGCCTGTGTCTCCAACGAGGTCGGCGGAGACCTGGTCGGCAACGCCCGCTGGCTCGGCGTACGCCTCGCCGATCTGCTCCGCGAGGCCGGGGTGCGCCCGCCCTCCGAAGGCGGGCCCGCCGACCAGCTCGTGGCCCGTTCCGTCGACGGCATGACCCTCGGCACCCCCGTCGCGGACGTCATGGACGGCCGCGACGCCCTGCTCGCCTTCGGCATGAACGGCGAGCCCCTGCCCCTGGACCACGGCTTCCCGGTCCGCATGATCGTCCCGGGCCTGTACGGCTACGTCTCCGCCTGCAAATGGATCGAGTCCATCGAGCTGACCACCTTCGACGCCTACGACGCCTACTGGGTCCCGCGCGGCTGGGCGGCCCAGGCGCCGGTCAAGACGCAGTCCCGGATCGACACCCCCCGGGCGCTCGCCCGGCCCGGCGCGGGCACGGTCATGATCGCCGGGGTGGCCTGGGCCCAGCACCGCGGCATCGCGCGCGTGGAGGTCAGGGTCGACGACGGACCCTGGGAGGTGGCGCGGCTCGGCGCGGAGGACAGCCAGGACACCTGGCGCCAGTGGGTCCACCCCTGGCAGGCCGCGCCCGGCCGCCACACCCTCACGGTCCGGGCCACCGACGGCACCAGCGCGACCCAGCCCGAGGCGCGCACCGACACCATGCCGGACGGGGCCACCGGCCGGCACTCGGTCGTGGTGATTGTCGAGGAGTCCTGAACCGGACGGAGGTGCCGGACAGCCCCCGGGAACGGCCCCGGGAACGGCCCCGGGACGGGCTCCGGGAGGGGCCCCGGGAAAGATCAAAAGTTCGACGGGTTAGCATATGAGCACCGCCTAGCTCGAAAGATGAACTCGTGACTGTCAATGACGACTCGTTCACCAGCTGGAAGAACCGCGAGGAGATCGCGGAGTCGATGATCCCGATCATCGGGAAGTTGCACCGGGAGCGGGACGTCACGGTCCTGGTCCACAGCCGATCCTTGGTGAACAAGTCGGTTGTCAGCATCCTCAAGACCCACCGGTTCGCCCGCCAGATCGCCGGCGAGGAGCTCTCGGTCACCGAGACGCTGCCGTTCCTGCAGGCGCTCACCACGCTCGACCTCGGCCCGTCGCAGATCGACATCGCGCTGCTCGCCGAGGCCTACAAGAGCGACGACCGGGGCCTCTCGGTGGAGGAATTCACCGCCTCCGCGGTCGCCGGTGCCACGGGTGCCAACAAGATCGAGCGCCGTGACGGCCGCGACGTCGTCCTCTACGGCTTCGGCCGCATCGGCCGCCTCGTCGCCCGCCTGCTGATCGAGAAGGCCGGCTCCGGCAACGGTCTGCGCCTGCGCGCCATCGTCGTCCGCCAGGGCGGTGACCAGGACATCGTCAAGCGCGCCTCCCTGCTCCGCCGCGACTCGATCCACGGCCAGTTCCAGGGCACGATCACGGTGGACGAGGCGACCAGCACGATCGTCGCCAACGGCAACACCATCAAGGTGATCTACGCGAACGACCCGTCCGAGGTCGACTACACGGCGTACGGCATCAAGGACGCCATCCTCATCGACAACACGGGCAAGTGGCGCGACCGCGAGGGTCTCTCCAAGCACCTGCGCCCCGGCATCGACAAGGTCGTCCTGACGGCCCCGGGCAAGGGCGACGTCCCGAACATCGTCCACGGCGTCAACCACGACACGATCAAGCCGGACGAGCAGATCCTCTCCTGCGCCTCCTGCACCACCAACGCGATCGTCCCGCCGCTGAAGGCGATGGACGACGAGTACGGCGTGCTGCGCGGCCACGTGGAGACCGTCCACTCGTTCACCAACGACCAGAACCTTCTGGACAACTACCACAAGGCCGACCGTCGTGGCCGCTCCGCGCCGCTGAACATGGTCATCACCGAGACCGGTGCCGCCTCCGCCGTCGCCAAGGCACTGCCGGACCTCAAGGCCCCGATCACCGGCAGCTCGATCCGCGTCCCCGTCCCGGACGTCTCGATCGCCATCCTCAGCCTGCGCCTGGGCCGTGAGACCACGCGCGAGGAGGTCCTCGACCACCTCCGCGACGTCTCGCTGCACTCGCCGCTGAAGCGCCAGATCGACTTCACCACCGCGCCCGACGCCGTCTCCATGGACTTCGTCGGCTCGCGCCACGCCTCGATCGTCGACGCGGGCGCGACGAAGGTCGACGGCGACAACGCGATCCTCTACCTGTGGTACGACAACGAGTTCGGCTACTCGTGCCAGGTCATCCGGGTCGTCCAGCACGTCTCGGGCGTCGAGTACCCGACGTACCCCGCCCCGGCGGTCTGATCCGGACACACCGGCGCACGCGCACGAAACCGAGGCCCCTGCCGTTCCCGGCAGGGGCCTCGGCCCTTCCCGGCCGCCTACGCGGTGGGGGAACCTCGCCTCCCTGGCGGCCGAGGCGCTCTGTGAGGAGTACGGAAAGGCCGCCGGCCGCTGCGGCGCGGCCGGCGGCCTCCGGCTAGGAGCCGACCTTGCGCTTGTTCCACACGTCGAAGCCGACCGCCGCGAGCAGCACCAGACCCTTGATCACCTGCTGCCAGTCCGTACCGATCCCGACGAGGTTCATGCCGTTGTTGAGCACGCCGAGGACCAGACCGCCGATGATCGCGCCCAGGACCGTGCCCACCCCGCCGCTCATCGACGCGCCGCCGATGAACGAGGCGGCGATCGCCTCCAGTTCGAAGTTGATGCCCGCCTTGGGCGAGGCGGCGTTGAACCGGGCGGCGAAGACCAGACCGGCGAGCGCGGCGAGCACCCCCATGTTCAGGAAGACCAGGAACGTGACCTTCTTGTCCCGTACGCCCGAGAGCTTGGCCGCCGGCAGGTTGCCGCCGATCGCGTACACATGGCGTCCCACGATCGCGTTCCGCATGACGTGGCCGAAGCCGACCAGGAGCGCCGCAAGGATCAGGAGCACCACCGGCGCTCCCTTGTAGCTGGCGAGCAGCAGGGTGAAGACCAGGACCGTGGCGACGAGCGCCGCCAGCTTCACGGCGAACAGCCCGACGGGCGCGACCTCCAGGGCGTACTCCCGCTGACGACGGCGGTCCCGCACCTCCTGCCACACGACGAAGACCGTGAGGGCCAGGCCGAGCAGCAGCGTCAGATTGTGGTAGTCGGTGCTCGGGCCGACCTCCGGCAGGAAGCCGTTGGAGACCGTCTGGAGCCCGTCGGGGAAGGGCCCGATCGTCTGCCCCTTGAGGAAGATCTCGGTGAGACCGCGGAAGAGCAGCATTCCGGCGAGGGTCACGATGAACGAGGGAATGCCGAGATACGCGATGAAGAAGCCCTGCATCGCCCCCGCCGCCGCGCCGAGCAGCAGCACGAGCACCACCGCCAGCGGCCACGCCATCCGGTGCTCGACCATCAGCACGGCGGCCACCGCGCCGACGAAGGCGGTGAGCGAGCCCACGGACAGATCGATGTGGCCCGAGATGATGACGATCATCATGCCGATCGCCAGGATCAGGATGTAGCTGTTCTGCAGGACCAGATTGGAGACATTGCGCGGCAGCAGCAGATCGCCGCCCGTCCAGACCGCGAACAGCGCCACGATCAGTCCGAGCGCGATCAGCATGCCGTACTGCCGCATGTTGCCGCGCAACCCGTCGAGGATCAGCCGGCCGACGCCGGACCGGCCCTCCGCGGGCGGGCCGGACGGAGGCTTCCCCGTGTCGTCGGCCTGGGTCCCGGCCGTGAGATCGGTGCTCATGCGTGCTCGCTCCTGTCCTTCGTCATGTGCCGCATCAGCAGCTCCTGGGTCGCCTCGGCGCGGGACACCTCACCTGTGAGCCGGCCCGCCGCCATGGTGTAGACGCGGTCGCACATGCCGAGCAGCTCGGGGAGTTCCGAGGAGATGAAGAGGACCGCCTTGCCCCCGGCGGCCAGCCGGTCGATGACCGTGTAGATCTCGTACTTGGCGCCCACGTCGATCCCGCGGGTCGGCTCGTCCAGGATCAGGACGTCGGGTCCCGCGAAGATCCACTTGCTGAGGACGACCTTCTGCTGGTTGCCCCCCGACAGCCGGCCGACCGGCTCGAAGACCGTCGGCGCCTTGATGTTCATCGACCGGCGGAAGCCCTCGGAGACCTTGGCCTCCTCGTGCTCGTCGACGATGCCGCGCCGGGCGACCTTGGGCAGCGCGCTCAGGGAGATGTTGCGGTTGATCGTGTCGATCAGGTTGAGGCCGTAGTGCTTGCGGTCCTCGGTGACGTACGCGATGCCGTGCCCGACCGCCTCGGGGACCGTACGCGTACGGATCTCCACGCCGTCCTTGAGAACGGTGCCGCCGCCGTACCGGCCGTAACTGCGGCCGAAGACGCTCATCGCCAGCTCGGTGCGGCCCGCGCCCATCAGCCCCGCGATCCCGACGATCTCGCCCCGCCGGACGCTCAGCGAGACCCCGTCGACGACCTTGCGCTGCTGGTCGATCGGGTGGTGCACGGTCCAGTCCCGGATCTCCAGCGCCGGTGCCGCGCCCCGCTCCGGCTCGTGCGGCGTCCGCTCGGGGAAGCGGTGGTCCAGATCGCGGCCCACCATGCCCCGGATGATCCGCTCCTCGGTGGTCTCCGGTGCCTTCACGTCGAGGGTCTCGATCGACCGGCCGTCCCGCAGGATCGTCACCGAGTCCGCCACCCGGGCGATCTCGTTGAGCTTGTGCGAGATGATGATCGACGTGATGCCCTGACCCTTCAGCTCCTCGATGAGGCCGAGGAGCTTGCCGCTGTCCTCGTCGTTGAGCGCGGCCGTGGGTTCGTCGAGGATCAGCAGCTTCACCTCCTTGGCGAGCGCCTTGGCGATCTCCACCAGCTGCTGCTTGCCCACGCCGATGTCCGCGACCCGGGTCTGCGGATGCTCGTCCAGACCCACGCGGCGCAGCAGCTCCGCCGCGTGCCGCAGGGTGCGGTCCCAGCTGATCACACCGCGGGTGGCGTGCTCGTTGCCGAGGAAGATGTTCTCCGCGAGCGAGAGGTACGGCACCAGCGCCAGCTCCTGGTGGATGATCACGATGCCGCGCTTCTCGCTCGCCCCGATGTCCCTGAACCGGCAGGGCTCACCCTGGAAGAGCACCTCCCCCTCGTAACTGCCGTGCGGATGAACGCCGCTGAGGATCTTCATCAGCGTCGACTTGCCCGCTCCGTTCTCCCCGCAGATGGCATGGACCTCGCCCGCCCGGACGGTCAGGGAGACGTCAGACAGCGCCGTCACGCCGGGAAAGGTCTTGATGATCGAGCGCATGTCCAGGACGGGTCCCGCCATGGCACACCCACCCCTCTCCGGTCGAGGTCTAGTTGAGGTCGCTCGCCTTGATGTAGCCGGAATCGACCAGCACACCCTGGTAGTTGGACTTGTCGACGCTCACCGGGTCGAGCAGGAAGGCGGGGACGACCTTCTTCTCGTTGTCGTACGTCGTGGTGTCGTTGACCTCGGGCTTCTTGCCCTCGAAGAGCGCGTTGACCATCTGCGCGGCGACCTTGGCCAGTTCGCGGGTGTCCTTGTAGACCGTCTGGGTCTGTTCTCCCGCGATGATCGACTTCACGGAGGCGACCTCGGCGTCCTGCCCGGTCACGACGGGCAGCGGCTTGCTCGCGCTGCCGTAGTCGTCGGACTTCAGGGCCGAAAGGATGCCGATGGAGATGCCGTCGTACGGCGAGAGGACCGCGTCCACCCGCTCCTTCGCGTACGAGGAGGTGAGCAGGTCGTCCATGCGCTTCTGGGCCTGGCCGCCGTCCCAGCGCAGCGTCGTCACCTGGTTGAGCCGGGTCTGGCCGGACCTGACGACCAGCTGCTTCTTGTCGATGTACGGCTGGAGGACGTTCATGGCGCCCTGGAAGAAGTAGCGGGTGTTGTTGTCGTCGTTCGAACCGGCGAACAGTTCGATGTTGAAGGGGCCCTTCTCGCTGCCGTCCTCGAGGCCGAGCTTCTCGACGAGATAGCCGCCCTGGAGCTCGCCGACCTTCTCGTTGTCGAAGGAGGCGTAGTAGTCGACGTTCGGCGAGCCGAGGATGAGCCGGTCGTAGGAGATCACCGGGATCTTCGCGTCCGCCGCCTGCTGGAGCACATTGGCGAGCGCCCGGCCGTCGATGGCCGCGACCACCAGGGCGTCGACGCCCTGGGTGATCATGTTCTCGATCTGCGAGACCTGCTGGTCCGGGTCGTCCTCGCCGTACTGGAGGGTCGTCCGGTAGCCGTACTTCTCCAGGCTGCTCACCATGTTCCTGCCGTCGGCGATCCAGCGTTCGGAGGACTTGGTGGGCATCGCGATGCCCACCGTCAGCTCCTCGGCGTCCTTCTCCTCCTTGGCGCCGCCCGCGCCGCTCTGGCCGCAGGCGGAGAGGACGACGGCGAGAGCGGTCGCGAGGACGGTGGCGGAGGCGGCACTGCGGATACGCATGTCATCAGTCCTTGTCGGTGTGGTGGATCGGGTCGGGGAAGCGGTGCAGCGGGCCGGGCAGCCGCGAGCCGAGCGGGGACATCCCGCCGTCCGCGCCGTGCCGGGCCAGCAGGTCCAGGGCGAGCCGGCCGCGGCGCACCCGCTCGCGGGCGGTGGCGAGCACGGTCTCGCGCAGATGCAGGCCGGAGGGGTAGAGCGAGGGCGCCTTCGACAGACCGAACTTGAGATACAGCGGGGCGCCGCGGCGGATCAGCTCGGCGACCTCGTACATCCGGACGTAGCCGCCCAGGTCGTCGGGCGCCTCGATGTACATGTCCATCGGCGCGGCGCTCACCCGGCGGATCTCGGTGAGATGGGCGAGCGGAAGATCGCTCGGTACGTTCACCGAGTCGGCGCCCAGGCGCTCATGGACGGCGTACGCGGCGGGGTTCACGGGGCCGATCAGCGCCGAGACCTTCAGCGTGGTGTCGGCTGGGATCACCCCGTGGCACCGGGCCCGGTGCAGCGTCCACAGCACGCCCTCGTCCGCCACCAGCAGGCACCGGACACCGAGTGCGGTGGCGCGGACGGCGTCCTCCACGCAGCCGGCGACCGCGTCATGGCCGCGAGCGCGCAGGCCGCCGCCCCGGGAGTCGCTGCGGACCGAGCCGCCGATGTCCCAGGTGCCGCGGGGGCCGGTGAACAGACAGAGTTCGACGGAGCGTTCGGCGGCCGCGTGCACCATCCCGGTGATCTCGCCGTCCGTGAGCATCCAGACGCCGCTGCCCTGGCTGACCCGGTGGACCGGCACGTCGAGCCGTGCGGACTCCTCCAGGACCGCCTCCAGCGCCTCGGGTCCTTCCACGGACGGCACCTCGGTCCGCCAGGTGCCGCCGTCCGGGAAGGAGTGCGGGGAAGCGTCCGCGGGGGAGGGGGCGGGGGAGCCGAGCCCGAGGACGGCGAGGGCGTGTTCGCCGGGGCGCCGGGGCGCGGAAGGCGGAGCTTCGGTCACGAGCGGTCCTCCGTGTTCGATATTTCGGACAAGGTTCGGAATTGTGGGTGTGGGTGGGCCGGTACGGGTCCGGACCTCCGGGCGCACGGGGCCTGGGCGCGGGCCGTGGGGGCTTCCGGGTGTCAGGGCCGCAGCAGCACCTTCCCGACCTTGGGGTCACCGGATCCCATCAGCTCGATGGCCTGCGGGAACGCGGAGAGGGGCAGCTCGTGCGTCACCAGCGCGGCGAGGTCGAGCAGGCCCGCCCCGAAGGCGCGTACGGCATGGGCCCAGGCTGCGGGCGGCGCGCCGAAGACCGTGTGCAGGGTCAGCCGACGGGTGACCAGCGCCGCGGGGTCGAGGCCCGTCGCTCCGGGGCCGGGGATACCGGTGAGCACGACCCGGCCACCCCTGCGGGCGAGGTCCACGGCGGTGCGGGCGGAGCCAGGGGCCCCGGCGGCCTCCAGGACCAGATCGCACCGGCCGTCCGTCTCCTGCGCCGCCCCGACGACGGTGGTCGCCCCGAACTCCCGTGCCGCCTCGGCCCGTTCACGCCGGGGCTCCACCACGTACAGCTCGGCGGGCGAGGAGGCGGCCAGCAGCTGGACGGCGATCTGCCCCAGGGTCCCCGCACCGACGACGGCGACGCGTTCGCCCGGCCGTGGAGCCGCCGCGAGCGTCGCGGCCGCCACACAGGCGGCCGGCTCCAGAAGGGCGGCCGCCGCCAGATCGGCGTCGTCCGGGAGTACGTGGAGCAGCCGGGCCGGGAGCGTCAGCGTGGGCGCCATCGCGCCCGGCCGGGTGAACCCGGTCTCGTCGTACCCGGCCGTGCAGAGCGTGGTGTTGCCCGTATGACAACGTTCGCAGACCTGGCAGCCGCGGAAGCCCTCGCCGACCACCTTCCTGCCGACGAGCTCCTCGGGGACGCCCGCGCCGACCTGGGCCACCGTCCCCGACCACTCGTGGCCGGGCGTGAGCGGGTACCGCACGAACCCCTCGGGCCGGGTGCCCCGGTACACCTCGCGGTCACTGCCGCAGACACCGCTCGCGTACACCCGTACCAGCGCCTCCCCGGGCCCGGGCGGGACCGGTTCGTGCGGGACCAGGCGGTGCTCCCCCGGGGCGTCGACGACGACCGCGAGGCCGGGGCCGCCCGGTGCGCCGCTCACGCGCCGCCGCCCCGCGTCGCGGGGGCGCGCCGCTCCCAGCCGTCCGCCCACAGGTCGAAGCGGGCCTGCTGCTGCGGGAACTCGGCCGCCGCGTCCGTGTCGAGCTCGACGCCGAGACCGGGCGCCTCCGAGAGGTGGAAGTAGCCGTCCACCACCTGGGGCGCGCCCTTGACGACCTTCTTGATCTCCGCGTCCGCGAAGTCGTTGAAGTGCTCCAGGATCTTGAAGTTCGGCGCGGTGAAGCCGACCTGGAGGGAGGCGGCGGTGAGCACCGGACCGCCGACGTTGTGCGGGGCGACCATCATGTAGTGCGTCTCGGCGGTCGCGGCCAGCTTCCGGGTCTCCCAGATGCCGCCGAGGTGGCCGACGTCCGGCTGGAGGATGTCGACGGCCTGGCTCTCGAACAGCTCACGGAACTCGATCCGGTCGTGGACCCGTTCACCCGTCGCGATCGGGAGGTCCACCTTGGCCGCCACCTTCTCCAGCGCCTTAAGATTCTCGGGTGGTACCGGTTCCTCCAGCCAGGCCGGGCGGAACGGTGCCATCTCCCGGGCCAGCCTGATCGCCGTGGCCGGCGAGAAGCGCCCGTGCATCTCCAGCATGAGTTCGGCGTCCGGCCCGATGGCGTCCCGTACCGCCTCGATCAGGGAGATCGCGTACAGCGTGTCCTGGTGCGACAGTTCGAGGTGCCCGGTTCCGAACGGGTCGATCTTCAGGGCCTGGTAGCCCCGCTCGATCACCGCGCGCGCGGCCTTGTGGTACGCCTCCGGGGTCCGCTCGGTGGTGTACCAGCCGTTGGCGTACGCCTTGACCCGGTCGGTCACCTTCCCGCCGAGCAGCTGCCAGACCGGCACCCCGAGCGCCTTGCCCTTGATGTCCCAGCAGGCCATCTCGACCACCGCGATGCCCGACATCACGATCTCGCCCGCCCGCCCGAAGTCCCCGTACTTCATCCGGCGGACCAGGTCCTCGACGGCGAACGGGTCGGAACCGGCGATGTGGTTGGCCTCCGCCTCGCGGAGGTAGCCGAGCAGCGCGTCGGTGTGGCCGAGCATGCGGGTCTCACCCACGCCCGTCAGTCCCTCGTCGGTGTGGACGAGCACATAGGTGAGGTTGCGCCAGGGAGTTCCGACGACATGAGTGCTGATTCCCGTGATACGCACGGCAGTTGCCCCTCGGTCTCGTTCGAAATTTCGTCACACGTTCGAAATGTAGGCGTGACCGTAGGGGCTGGTCGGGAACCTGTCAACGGATCGCGCGGCCGTTGCCGGATGAAGAGGCCTGTGGTTAGCCTGTGTTCGCGATATCGGTCACCGGCCGGAATACCGAACGAGGCCGGACACGAGGGGTGGGTGAGCGGCGATGGGGCGACAGGTTCCCGCGGTGAGCAGGGCGCTGGACATACTGGAGCTGTTCCTGACGGGCGACGAGACACTCTCCGCCCCGGACGTCGTCCGCAGGCTCCGGCTCCCGCGCACCACCGTGCACGAGCTGCTCACCACGCTGGCCGCCCGCAACTACCTCGTGCCCGTCCCCGAACAGCCCGGCCGCTACCGGCTGGGCGTGCGGACCTACCAGCTCGGCAGCCGGTACGCGGAGCAGCTGGACCTCGCGGCCGAGGGGCGGCAGGTGGCCTGCGAGGTCGCCGCGATCTGCGACGAGACCGTCCACGTCGCGCTCCTGGAGGACACCGACGTCATCTACGTCGCCAAGGTGGACTCCACCCACGCGGTCCGCATGGTCTCGGCCGCTGGCCGCAGGCTCCCCGCGCACTGCACCGCCGTCGGCAAGATGCTGCTCGCCTCCCTGCCGCCGGCCGAGCTGGACAGCCGGATCGACGGGCGCGAGCTGGTCGGGATGACGCCGAACAGCATCACTGGCCACGACGCGCTGCGCGCCGCCCTCACCGAGATCCGCGAGCGGGGCGTCGCCGTCGAACACCAGGAGTCCAACCCGGACGTGAGCTGTGTCGCCGCCCCCGTCCGCGACAGCTCAGGGCGGGTCGTCGCGGCGCTCTCCGTCTCCGTGCCGGTGATCCGCTGGAGCGAGGACCGGGAGCGGGAGCTCGCGGAGCTGGCCGCCAAGGGCGCCGCCGACCTCTCCGTACGGCTCGGTCACCGGGGCACACGATGAGCGCCGGCCTCGCGGTCGCGGTGCGCGAGGAGGCGGCACTGGGCGAGGGACCCACCTGGGACGCGGCCGCGCAGCGGCTGATCTGGGTCGACATCCTCGGCTCGCGCGTCCACACCTACAGCCCGGCCACCGGCCGGCGCACCGTCATGGCCACCGAGCAGCACGTCGGCGCGGCGAAGCCCTGCGCGGATGGCGGCCTCGTGGTCAACCTCCGGGACGGCATAGGGCGGTACGCCCGGGACGGCGCCTTCGCCTGGCTCCTGCGCGACCCCGTGCCGGGCCGCCGTGGCAACGACGCCGCCGTGGCCCCCGACGGGGCGCTCTGGGCGGGCACCATGCGCTACGACGAGGCACCCGGCGGCGGCAACCTCGTCCGCCTCGCCCCCGACGGCACCGCGCACGAGGCCCTTCCCGGGGTGACGGTCAGCAACGGCATCGGCTGGAGCCCGGACGGCTCCCTCATGTACTACGTCGACAGCCCCACGCGCCGCATCGACGTCTGCCCCACCGGCGCCGAACTCGCCACCCACCGCCGCCCCTTCGTGACGATCGAGCCCGGCGCGGGCTTCCCCGACGGGCTCACGGTCGACGCGGACGGCTGCGTCTGGGTCGCGCTCTGGGACGGCGCACAGATCCGCCGGTACACCCCGGACGGCACCCTGGACCGCGTCGTCCCGCTCCCGGTGCGGCGCCCCACGGCCTGCGCCTTCGGCGGCCCGGAGCGGCGGGACCTGTACATCACCACGGCCCGCACCGGTGGGGCCCGCCCTCACCCGCTGGCCGGTTCCCTGCTCGTCCTGCGGGCCGCGGGCCAGGGCCTGCCGGGTGTCGCCTTCGGCGGCTGAGGCCCGGCGAGGAAGGACCGTGCCCGGCTCTTGCCCGGCCCGATGCCGTCCAGGACCATGGCGAGGACTGCCGGGGTCTGCGGGGGGACACGGATGGAGTTCTTGGTCGGTGGCTTGATAACGGTCCTGGGCGTGCTGGTCGGCGGCGGACTGAGCTGGTTCTCCACCACGAGGCGCGATCGTCTGGTGATGGCGTTCGACATGCACCGTGAGCTGCACGGTACGGAGTTACTCCACGCGCGGTACAGAGCGGGCGCGGCGGTGAGACGCCACCAGGGCCGGACGTACCTCGAACTGGAGCAGGAGCTGGGCCCCGAAACGGCTCACGACCTGCGGCTGGTCGTCCACTTCTTCGAACGCCTGTGGCTGGCCATCGAGCACGACGCGATCGAGCGGAAGTGCGTTCCGAGGCTCTTCGGCGACACGTTCTACTGGTGGTACGCCGCCTCCTTCCGCCATCAGTTCGTTCCCCTTTCCAGCGAGGTCGGCCTCAACATCCAGAGTCTCTGGGACTGGCTGGAGGCCCATGCCTCGGAGGCGCAGAAGCGAGGATGGCGGCACGGCAACGAACGATGGCTGCCCGCTCAGCCCGCGGACCAGGAGTGACCGTGGCCTCCCCCGTCGGAGACCTCGAACGTCGCGACCTCGACCGCCTCGTGGAAGCCGAGCCGCTTGTACAGGTCGATGGCCCCGTGATTGCCGGTGTTGACCCCCAGCCCCACGGCGCCCGTGCCGGCGATCAGCCGCCGTGTCATGGCGGCCGTGAGCGCGGTGCCGAGCCCTTCCCGGCGACGCCCCGGCCTGACCGTGATCGCCGCGAGGTATCCGACGCCCCCGAAGCTGCGATCGGCACCGCAGGCCACCAGTTGACCGCCTTCCCAGATGCCGTACCACCCGTGGATGCCCCGGGCCCGGGCGCGGACCACGGTGTCGGGGTTCCCCACGCGCAGCAGCTCTTCCAACGCGTCGTAGTGGGCCGTTGAGATGAGGGCCACCTCGGCCTCCCTCGTGTGGACGGGCGGCTCGCTGGTCGTCCAGCGGAACTGCCATTCCTCGCGCAGGCGGACACCGGGGAGGCCGTGGAAGCGCCGGGCCGGAAGCGGCACCCTCAGCCAGGACCCGTCGGGAATCCTGCCGGACCGGCGCAGCTCCATGAACAGCTCGGCCGCGGCCTCCGAGTTCGTGTTCAGGGAGACCAGAGACGCCCACGGGGTCCGGGTGAGCCACGCGACGGTGCGATCGGTGACGTACGCGGTCGACTGCGGGGACAACGCCATACGCGTATAGGGGGTGTCGCCCACTGTCGCGAGGATGTCCGCGTACCCGGCGACACGATCCGTATCGAAGGACATGAACGGACCCTAGTTCCTTGACGGGACGACGTCATCGGTGCGCCTCAGGCCGGGGTCGCGGCCATGGGCGCGTTGTCGAGCAACAAGCGCAGCCCGCCGTCCTCCGGGCACCGAAGGCCGGCCGAGACGGCCCGCACCGACGCCTCCCCGTCGAGGACCAGCGCGACCGCCACCTGGAACACTCCGTGCCCCTCGGGGCACGAGAGGTAGCCCGCCGGGGCGGGGGAGGGGCAGGGCAGGGTCTGTGAGGGCGTGAGGGTCCACGGGACACCGCTGAGGGCGCCGGTCCGTCGGAAGGTGGTGGTCAGGACGTCTGCGTCGATCGGCAGGAGGCAGCCCACGCAGAAGCACTCGCCTTCCCACACCTCGAACTCGGCCGACGCGACGCCCCCCGCTCCGCATCGCTCGCACACGACGACCGCCGTCACCACCCGCCCGCCCGGCAGCCCGCGGGCCGCCTGCTCCACCTTCCGCAGCAGATCGTCGGGCCCGGTGTCCGCATCGCCGACGGGTCCCGCGCTCCAGGCGTCTTCAGGCTCCATGATCGACATCCTCGCACGGCCATCACGCCCGGCCCGTACGGGCCTTGTCGGCGCGGGCGTGGGCTTCGCGCGCCGCCCGCACCGCCTCCTTCGCCGCCTTCCGGGCCGTCCGCTGTTCCGATCTCGCCTCGCGCAGCCGGTCCTCGAGCGCGACCACGCGGTCGTCCACCTCCTTCGCACGGGCCTCCGCCGCCTGGAGCTCCCCGTCCTTGCGACGCGCTTCGGCGGCCGCCTCCTGCGCTGCCTCGGCCGCTTCTGCCGCCGCCTTCTCCGCCGCCTTCTCCGCCGCCGCGCGGGCGCGGGCGTCCGGCTGGGCGCGGCGCTGCGGCTCGGGGCGTGGCGGGAGGGTCTCGGGGACGATCGAGCCGAAGCCCACCGGGCCCTCCGGGGCTTTCACCAGGCGACCCGCCGACCATTCCGCCGCGATGTCCGGGTCTGCGAGAACCGCGCGGAAGAGCTGCTCGACCTCCTGGCGGACCGAGGCGCTCAGCGGGTGACCCGCCTCGTCGGCGACCGCCGCCGCCTCCCGGACCTCGGCGGCGATCACCTTGTTCTGCACGCCGACGGCCTCGCGCATCTTCGTCGCGTCCAGCAGACGGGTGGCCTCCTGGAGCGTCTCGCCGAGCGTGAGCAGCCGCCGGACGTCCTCCGGCCGTTCCCGTACGAACCGGTTCGAGGCCCAGGCGGCCAGCGTGGGGCGGCGCAGCGCGGCGATCCGCTGCGCAT
This sequence comes from Streptomyces sp. NPDC022552, assembly GCF_055561875.1. Classification (NCBI taxonomy): domain Bacteria; kingdom Bacillati; phylum Actinomycetota; class Actinomycetes; order Kitasatosporales; family Streptomycetaceae; genus Streptomyces; species Streptomyces sp. NPDC022552. Next base: position 133,314 of record NZ_JBVHGJ010000015.1, on the reverse strand, counting down.
CGGCCGCGTCCCCGGCCTTGCGCGCCTCTGCCGTCCGGGCGTCACGGGCCGCCACGAACTCCTCCGGCGCGACCCCGTACAGCTCGTCGATGACCTGCTCGACGTCCATGGCCTTCACTGTCGCACCGCCGGGTCGGCCGCCCCCGGATCGCCCTCGGCGGCCTCGCGCGCGTCCCGCAGCTCCGTGTAGACCGCCCAGGCCACCGACACCATCGGCACCGCCACCACCGCCCCCACGACACCCGCGGCGATCGCCCCCGCGATCACCGAGATGGCCACCACCAGCGGATGCAGCCGTACGGCCCAGCTCATCACGAGCGGGTGCAGCAGATGCCCCTCGATCTGACCGATGACCACGATCAGGGCGACCACGATCGCCGCCACCCAGGGGCCCTGCGAGGCCAGCGCCACGATCGCGGCGACGGCCAGCGCGATCGGCGAGCCGATCAGCGGGACGAAGGCGGCCATGAACTCGAGCAGCGCCAGCGGGACCGCCAGCGGAACGCCGAGCAGCCAGAGGGCGAGACCGACGAGCACCGCGTTCACCGCGGCGACCAGCACGATGCCGTGCGTGTACCCGGTGAACGTACGCCAAGCCGCGCGGCCGCCGATGTCCATGCGCACGCGTACCGTCCCGGGCAGCTGCTCGCGCAGCCACGCCCACTGCCGGTCACCCGAGTGGATGAAGAACACCGAACAGAACAGCGCCAGGGCCAGCGTGGTCAGCACCGCCACCAGCCGGTGCGCCCCGCTCATCGCCTCGCTGATCAGCGTCGAGCGGTGGCTGGAGAGGAACTGTCCGATCCTGCCCTGGACGTCCGAGAGCGCCTCCGGGTTCAGCCGGAACGGCGGGCGCTCCAGCCAGTCCTCGATCCGGTCGATGCCCTCACGGAACTCGCGTACCAGCGTGGTCCGGTCATGCTCCACCGCCTCGCCGACCAGCGCGAGGACGCCGAGGACCAGGGCGATGCTGCCGAGGATGGTGACGGTCACCGCCAGCGGCCGGGGCAGCCCCTTGGCGACCAGATCGGCCACCGGGCGCAGCAGCGCGGTGACCACCAGGCCGAGGAACACGGCCACGCCGATCTCGTGGAAACGCCCGAGGACGGCGAACAGGCTGTAGACCAGCGCCCCGACGACGAGCAGCCGCCACGCGTACGCGGCGGCGGTACGGAGGAACGGGATCACCGGCGGCGGTGTGCCTTGCTGCATGGCCAACGACGTACCACCCTGAGCCGCGCGGGCCACGCCCGAGGCCCGGTATTCGGCCGACCGGGCTCAGGAGCGGCGCGTACAGGGTGAACCCGGTGCCCGGGCCGGTGTCGGCGCCGGGCCGCCGACCGATGCCGGTGAGTATCGGAGGATGGGCGTCGTCCTGCCGGTTCTCTTCGCGTTCTGCGCCGCGTTCAGCAACGCGCTCGCCACCGTGCTGCAGCGCCGTGCCGCGCTCACCGTCCGTCAGACCGACTCGTTCCGGCCCGGCCTGATCCTCGATCTGCTGAAGCGCCCGCTCTGGCTCGCCGGCATCCTCGCGGTGATCGTCGCCGGCGTGGGACAGGCGGCGGCCCTGGCGACCGGCCCGCTGGCGCTCGTACAACCACTGTTCGTGCTCGAGCTTCCGCTCGCGCTGTTGCTCGCCTCGCTGATGTCACGGGAGCGGCTCCCGTCGGCACAGTGGCTGGCGGTGGCCGCGGTGGTGGCGGGGCTCGGGGTGGCCCTCATGGCGGCCTCGCCCGACGGGAACCGTACGCACGTGCCGCTGGACCGCTGGGTACCGGCCCTCGTGGTGTGCGCCGCCGCGGTGGTGGCCCTGACCACGGTCGGCCTGCGCAGACCTCCGGGCCGGGCCCGTGCCGGGTGCCTCGGCGCCGCCACGGCGATCTGTTACGCGCTCACGGCCGGCCTGATGAAGACGTCCATGCACATCCTGGACGACGGCGGTGTGACCGCGTTTCTGACGGCCTGGCAGACGTACGCCTTCTGCGTCGCCGGGATCGCGGCCCTCCTGCTGCTCGAACACGCCATGCAGGGCGGGCCCCTGGTCGCCTCCCAGCCCGCGCTGACCCTCGGCGACGCCACGGTGAGTCTGATGCTGGGCATCCTGATCTACGAGGAGAACGTACGCATGGGATGGTGGCTGGTCCCGGAGCTGGTGGGCGTCGGTCTGATCGTCCTCGGCGTCTTCTCCCTGGCCCGCGCCGGGGTGTCGGGATGAGCCGCGCGACCGCTCCGTCCCGGCGCGCCCCCCGCCGCGACCGGCACCTCGGCTATGTGGCGGCGGCCGTGGTCTTCGCCATCGGCATGGCGGGCACGACGCTGCCCACACCGCTCTACGGGCTGTACCGCGAGGAGCTCGGCTTCTCCGAGCTGATGGTCACGGTGATCTTCGCCAGCTACGCCGTGGGCGTCATCGCCACCCTGCTGCTCGTGGGCAACCACTCGGACGTGGTGGGGCGCCGCCCCGTCCTGTGGACGGCGCTGGGCCTGGCCGCGGCGAGTGCGCTCTGCTTCCTGTTCGAGGACGGACTGCCGTTCCTGTTCGCGGGCCGGCTGCTGTCCGGCTTCTCGGCGGGGCTGCTGAGCGGGGCGGGGACGGTCACCGTCCTGGAGCTCGCGCGGCCGGAACGGAAGTCGCGTGCGGGGTTCGCCGCGACCGCCGCGAACATGGGCGGCCTCGGGTGCGGACCGCTGCTCTCCGGGCTCCTCGCGCAGTACGCCCCGAGGCCGCTGGAGCTGCCGTTCCTGGCCCACCTCGCGCTGGTCGTCGTGGGCTGCGTCATCGTGCTGTTCCTGCCGGAGACGGTCGCGGAACCACGGCTCGGGGCCCGGCCGAGGCCGCAGGGTCTGTACGTACCGGCCGAGGTCCGGGGCATCTTCACGCCCGCGGCGCTCGCCGCCTTCGCCGGGTTCTCGCTGCTCGGCCTCTTCACCGCCGTGGCGCCGAGCTTCGTCTCGCACACGCTCGGGATCACCAACCTGGCCGTCTCGGGCCTCGTGGTCTTCTCGGTGTTCCTCTCCTCCACCGTGGGACAGTCGTGGACCTCCAGGATGGCCGTACGCGTCGCCCTGCCCCTCGGCTGCCTGGTGCTGGTCGTCGGCCTCCTCCTCGTCGGCGCGTCCCTGTGGGTGGAGGCGCTGCCGCTGCTGGTGGCCGGAGCGGTCTGCGGCGGGATCGGCCAGGGCCTCGCCTTCCGTGCCGGCCTGATCGCCGTCGGCGAGGCGGCACCGCCCGCGCACCGGGCGGCGACGGTCTCCTCGTTCTTCGTAGTCGCCTACGCGGGCATCTCCCTGCCGGTCGTGGGCGTCGGGGCGCTGACGGAGTGGGTCGGCCTCGACGACGCCGGACTGATCTTCACCGGCTGTGTGACGCTCCTCGCCACGGCCACCGGCCTCCACCTGGCCCGCCGCCCGGCCCGCGGGGACGCCTGACACACGGTGTCCGGCTGCCGGGCGCGATCCGGGTCAGCTCAACTGGCGGCGGACCAGCTCGTGGAAGAGCCCGGTCGTGTCCGCGAGCAGCTCCGCCGGCGACCCCTGCTGGACGATCCGGCCGTCCGCCATCGCGATCACCCGGTCGGCGTCCATGATCGTGGACAGCCGGTGGGCGATCACGACGCGGGTCGCCTTCAGCGCGCGCGTCGACTCGATGACCACCCGCTGGGCCTCGTTGTCGAGCGCGCTCGTCGCCTCGTCGAAGAAGAGGATCCGGGGCCGGCGGATCAGCGCCTGGGCGATCATCAGCCGTTGGCGCTGGCCGCCCGAGATGGTGCCCCCGCCGTCGGACAGCATCGTGTGCAGGCCCATCGGCATGGCCTTGATGTCCTCGGCCAGACCCGCCATCGCGGCCGCGGCCCACACGTCCTCCAGCGGAAACGTCTCCGCGCCGCAGATGCAGTCGAGGATCGAGCCGGAGAACGGCTGCGCGTTCTGCAGCACGACACCGCACTGGCGGCGCACGGCCGCCTGGTCGAGGGCCGCCAGATCCTGGCCGTCGTAGCGGACAGCGCCGGACGTCGGCCTGTCGAAGCCGATGAGCAGCCGCAGCAGCGTCGACTTGCCGCAGCCGCTGGCGCCGACGATCGCCACGAACTCGCCGGGCCGCACCTGGAAGCCGACACCGTCGAGGACCGGCGGACCGTCGTCGGTGTAGCGGAAGGACAGGCCCTCGGCCTCGATCGCCCCGCTCAGCTCGCCCGGCTGGGCGCTGGAGCCTCGGACCTCGGGCGTCTCCCGGAGCACAGGCTTGACCTGTTCGAACATCGGCTGCACGGCCGCTGCCGACAGCAGCGCGCCGGTCAGCTGGGTGACCGACGACAGCAGCATGGTCACCGCCGTGCTGAACGTGAGGAACTCGCTTGCGGACATCGACCCGCGGGCCGGTCCGGCGAGCAGCATGAACATCACCAGCGTGCACAGCGGCAGACAGACCGCGCCGAGCACCGTGAGGACGTTCTTGATCCGCCCGATGCGCTGTTGCAGCTCACGGGTCCGGGCGAACTCGCCCGCCCATGCGGCGTACGCGAAGCTCTCGGCCGCCGCCACGCGCAGCTTCGACAGCCCGCGCAGCGTCTGGAAGGCCTGGTTGTTCAGCTTGTTGCCGATCCGGATCAGCTGCCGCTGGTACCGCAGTTGCCACAGCCCGAGGCCCAGGAAGACCGCCGCGATGACGAGCAGCATGGCGAGCGCGGCCAGCGCCAGCGGGACGCTGTAGACGAGCAGCAGGACCAGGTTCATCGTGCCGACCGTGCCCGCCTGGACGACGACCGGTCCGATGCCGGACAGCACCCTGCGGATGGCGCTGATGCCCATGGCCGCGCTGGCCAGTTCACCGGTGGAGCGGCCCGTGAAGAAGGTCGTGGGCAGCCGGAGCAGCCGGTCCCAGACCGCGGGCTGGAGGGTCGCCTCGATCCGGCCCTCCATACGCAGGATGGAGATGTTCTGGAGCAGCATGAAGGCGGCCGAGACGACGCTCGTGGCGATGATCGCCAGCGCGGTCTGCACGATGAGACCGTTCTCCGCCCGGGGGACGTACTCGCCGAGCACCTTGCCCGTCGCGATGGGCACCAGGGCGCCCAGGCCGACCGCGACGAGCCCGCTCAGCAGCAGCGTCCGCAGCTCCGCGCGGGTGCCGAGCAGGCTGAACCGCACCAGCCCGGGCAGGCTCGACGGCCGGTCGGGCAGCGGACGGTAGAGCATCACGGCGCGCGGTTCGAAGGCCGCCGCGTTGGCCTTTCCCACGCGCTCGCGCTCGCCGGTGGCGGGGTCGACGGCCTCGTACCGGCCACGCCGCCACAGCAGCGCGACCGGGCTCGCGTCCTCCTCGCGCCGCCCCACGAGCGGCCCGCTGTACTCCCGCCACCACCGCCCGCCGAGCCGCACGACACGCGTACGGATCCGTGAGGCGAGCGCGACCCGTTCGACGGGGTCGAGGCGCCCGGGCAGGCCCATCGCCTCCGCCGGGCCGGCCAGCGTGATCCGGGCCTCGCCGGCCACCAGACGGCACACGGCGTACGTCGCGTCGTCGCTCGCCCGTCCCCGGGAGCCCCGGCCCGCGGCGCCGCCCCGGCCCGCGCCCGAAGCACCGGAGCCCGACCGGCCGATGGAGGCCAGCAGCGCCTGGTCCGCCTCGGTCCGGGCGGCCCTGCCCGCCTCGATCCCGGCCGCCGTACGGTCCTCGTGGGCGCGCTCCAGCTGCTCGATCCAGCTGTCCAGGGCGTACAGCAGCCGGAACTGCTGGTCGACCATGCCCTGCCACATCGTCGGGTCGACGAGGAGGGTCCCGGCGGCGTCGTCCCCGTACCCCTCGTACGCCGCGCCGTACCGCACGCTGCCCGGGGCGATCTGCATCCACAGGACGTCGTCGTCCGCCGCGCCGGCCTCGTTGCCGGGGCGGCCGTCCAGCGGCGCCTGGTAGAGCACGCGCAGGCCACGGCCGATGCCGAGGGAGAAGGCGTGTTCGAGCGGGCTGAGCTGCGGCTCGGCGGTGCCGTACGGATCCGGGTCGGCGTACCACTGCCCCTCGTACCACTGCCCGCCGGCGAACGACAGCTCGCGCAGTTCCACGCGACGCAGCAGGCACCCCTCCAGCGGCCGTCCGATCAGGGTGTGCTCGGGCCCCTCCACAGGGCCGAGCAGCAGCGTGCCCGCCTCCAGCCGGCCGAGGAAGTGCCAGGGGCCGAGCTGTGCGGCGTCGACGGCGAACAGGTCCATGGCGCCCTCGACGACCAGCCACACCACGTGCGGGCCTTCGAGGGGGACACTGCGCATGCCGGTGCAGTCGACCGTCGTGCCCAGAGCGCCGAGGGCCGCGACGACGGGATCCACGACGACCGTGGACGGGTGCGTCGGCTGGTGAGGGAACGTCACCTCAGTGCTCCTTGACCAGTTCGGCGTACGCGCCGCCGGCGGCGACCAGGTACGCGTGACGGCCGCGCTCCACGACCGTGCCCCGGTCGAGCACCACGATCTCGTCGCTGTCGCGCACCGTGCTCAGCCGGTGGGCGATGACCACGCAGGCGCAGCCCCGGCGCCGCAGGTTGTCGATGATGACCTGCTCGGTCGCCGCGTCCAGCGCGCTGGTCACCTCGTCGAGGACCATGACGCTGGGGCGGCGCACCAGGGCCCGGGCGATCTCCAGACGCTGCCGCTGCCCGCCGGAGAAGTTGCGGCCGTCCTGCTCGACCCGGCTGTGGATCCCGCCGGGGCGGCGCGCGACCACGTCGTACACGGCCGCGTCCTCCAGGGCGGCGACGACGGCCTCGTCCGGGACGGAGGGGTCCCACAGCGCGATGTTGTCGCGGACCGTGCCCTCGAAGAGGAAGACGTCCTGGTCGACGAAGGAGACGGAGGCCGCCAAGGCGCCACGCGGGATGTCCTCCAGACGCATCCCGTCGATCCGGATGGCACCCTCCCACGGGGTGTAGAGGCCGGAGATAAGCCGGGAGACCGTCGACTTGCCGCTGCCGGAGCCGCCGACCAGCGCGACCTGCTGTCCGGGGCCCACCGAGAGCGAGAAGTCCTTCAGGAGCGGGGCGTCCAGAGGGCTGTAGCCGAAGGTGACGGCGTCCAGCTCCACATGGCCCTTCAGACGGCGGGTCCTGGCCGGCGGCTCGCGCCGCGTGTGGACCGGGTCGACGGGGAAGTTCTCGACGTCCTTGAGGCGGGCGACGTCCGCCGCGAAGTCCTGGATCCTGCCCGCCACGCCGTTGAGACGGGTGATCGGCGCGGTGAAGCTGGTGACCAACGCCTGGAAGGCGACGAGCAGACCGACGGAGAGATGCCCCTCCACCGCCCGCAGTCCGCCGATCATCAGGATCAGCGCGCTGTTCAGCGCCGCCAGGGTGGGCGCGACGACCGCCAGCCAGGCGCTGGGCACGCCCAGCCGCTGCTGGACGTCGAGCGTGGTGGCGTGCTGCCCGGCCCAGCGGCGGAAGAAGCCGTTCTCGCCGCCGGTCGCCTTCATCGTCTCGATGAGCTGAAGACCGCTGTACGAGGTGTTGGTCAGCCGGGCGCTCTCGGCGCGCAGCTTCTGTGTGTCGGTGGCCCGCAGCTGGATCACGATCCGCATGGCCACCACGTTCAGGAGCGCGATCAGCACGCCGACGACGGTGAGTTGCGGGTCGTACGTCCACAGCAGCACCGCGTAGAGGAGCACCACGACGGCGTCCACGCCCGCGGCGGCGAGGTCGCGGGCGAGGGTCTCGGCGACCGCGTCGTTGGACTGCAGACGCTGGACCAGATCGGCCGGGTTCCGCTGGGCGTAGAACGTGAGGGGGAGTCGGAGCAGGTGCCGCAGGAAGCGGGCGCTTCCGAGTGTGGAGGCGATGATGCGCCCGCGCAGCAGGTTGGCCTGTTGCAGCGCGGTGAGCGTCGCGGTGAGGACGAGGGTGGTCGCCATCGCCGCGAAGAGCACGCTCAGCAGCGACGTCTGGTTCCCGATGAGGAACATGTCGATGTACGTACGGCTCAGCGCGGGCACCCACGCACCGACGACGACCAGCAGCAGGCTGGAGATCACCGCGGCGGCCATCGTGCCGGACGTGCCGCGCAGCCGGTCGGGCAGGGCGCCCATGACGCCCGGCCTGCGGCCGCCCCGACGGAAGCCGGGGCCGGGCTCGAAGGTGAGCACGATCCCGGTGAAGCTCGTGTCGAACTCGTCCATCGGCACGAACCTGCGCCCCTTGCCGGGGTCGTTGACGTACACGCCCCTGCGGCCGAAGCGGCGCCCCATGCCGTCGTAGACGACGTAGTGGTTGAACTCCCAGAACAGGACGGCCGGGGCGGCCACGTCGGCGAGGGCCGCCAGGTCCATCTGCATGCCCTTGGCCTGGAGGCCGTAACCGCGCGCCGCCTTCAGGAGGTTGCTCGCGCGGGACCCGTCGCGGGAGACGCCGCAGGCGATGCGCAGCTCCTCCAGGGGGACGAAGCGGCCGTAGTGGCTGAGCACCATCGCCAGGGCGGCGGCGCCGCACTCGACGGCCTCCATCTGGAGCACGGTGGGTGTGCGTACGGTACGGGGCCGCCGGCCCTTGGGCACGGGCCCGCGGCGGCGTCGGGCGGGCGGCAGCCGGCGCGCCGAGGCCCGGGACCGGGAGCGGCCGCGGTCCCGTGTGGACTCCACCGGCGCGGTCACGGCAGCAGCCAGTCGACGGGGCGCTGCGCGGAGAGGTGGACGGCGCCCGTGACCGGCGTACCGGAGTCGATCGGGTGCGGGGGCCCGTCCGTGGAGGACCAGGTGTAGCCGGACGGTGTGGAGGAGGAGCGGTCGAGGCGCACGAGCACCGCGACGGGGTTGCCCTGCCGGGAGAACTGCGTGGCGAGCCCGCTGTCGCCGAGGAAGGCGCCGATCTGCTCCCGTGTCTGGGGAGTACGGCTCACGGCCTCCACCCGCCCGCGCAGGACGCCGTAACGGTCACGGGGGACGGACTGGACGCCGAGGTCGACCCGCGCGCCCACCTGGAGCGTCGATGCGCCGTCGCCCGGGAGGTACAACATGGCCACCAGCGGGTCCTTCGGGTCGGTCACGCGCTCCACCGTCGCCACGTCCGCGCCGGTCGTGACGACCGCGCCCATCCGGGCGAAGAGTGTGGTCACCCGGCCGCCCGCCACCGCGCGCACGGGCCGGTCACCCTTGTCCGTACGGACGGTCAGCACCGGCGTCCCGGGGGAGACGGACCGGCCCTCCTCGACGAGGACGTCGGTGACCTGTCCGGCTACGGGACTCTGCAGCAGGTAGCTGCCCTCGGCGTGGGTGAGGACGCCGGGCGCGCTCAGCTTGGACGCCACCGTGCCGGTGAGGGCCCAGTAGCCCGCGACGGCGATGACGACGACCGTGACGGCCAGCACGAGGCGCCCCTGCGGGCGCGCGAAACGTACCGGCACATCGAGTTCTTCGGGTGATTGCAGCTTGGAAAGCGCCTTCTGGCGGAACTGCACGGACTATTCCCTCGACTGCATTCGAAACGTTCGGGTACGGGGGAGCCCATGAACCCCGGAACCGGGGGAGGTTCCGGGGTTCACGGGCGATATTCGGCTCAGAGGCCGGCGAGACCGGTGATGCCGGCGGTGTTCACCGAGACGCCGGTGATGCCCTGGGCAAGGCCGGGGACGCCGGTGGCGAGACCCTCGACACCCTGGACCGTCTGGAGGGAACCGACGGTGCCGAGCAGGCCCGTGACGTCGCTGGTCACAGCGCCGGCGAGGCCACCGGAGACGGCGACGAGACCGCCGGAAACGGCGTCCAGCTCGGCGTCGGAGATCTCTACCGTCTCAAGGTCGTGACGCATGATGCGCACCCTTCATTTGTTGGGGGGGAATCCGTTTCTGCGGCCGCAGGTGGCCGATCAAAGCATGCGAACGGGTTACCGGACCAATTCAGTTGACGCTTCGTCGCGGGCGGTTGTGTACCTCGGGCGACGTACGTGACTCCACATTCACGGGATGCCGACACCTTCTTCGCAGGATCGAGTAACAGATTCCGGAGCCCTGCCACGCGGCGGGAATGTAAGGGGACAGAAAAGGGCGACCCGGACGGCTTCCGTCCCGTCCCGGTCGAGGAATCGTGAAGGGGGCCGCCCCCAACACGGGCACGATGTGCAGGTTTCCGGCAGGCGCGAGGGCGGCGACCGGCGGCACAATGCGGTGTGTGACCGATGACGATCCGTATCTGTGGCTGGAAGACGTCGAGAGCGAGGCCGCGCTGGAGTGGGTGGCCGAGCGGAACGCCGAGACGGCGGCCGAACTCACCGCCGACGACGGCTTCGTCTCCCTCAAGGAACGACTGCGGGAGGCGCTGGACGCCTCGGACCGCATCCCGTACACGACCCGGCGCGGCGCCTTCCTCTACAACTACTGGCGGGACGCCGGAAACGTGCGGGGAGTGTGGCGGCGCACGACGCTGGAGCGGTACCGCAAGGACGAGCCCGAGTGGGAGGTCCTGCTCAACGTCGACGCGCTCGCCGAGGCGGAGGGGGTCCCCTGGGTGTGGGCGGGCGCGCGGGTGCGCCGGCCCGAGGACGACCTGGCGCTGGTGTGTCTGTCGCGCGACGGCGGTGACGCCGTGGAGGTCCGCGAGTTCGACCTCGCCACCCGGTCCTTCGTCGACGGGGGCTTCCGGGTGCCGGAGGCGAAGACGCGGATCGGGTGGATCGACGCCGACACCGTCTTCGTCGGCACCGACCTCGGCCCGGGCTCGCTGACCGACGCCGGCTATCCGCGCACGGTACGCCGGTGGCGGCGGGGCACGCCGCTGGAGGAGGCGGCCATGGTCTTCGAGGCCGAGTCCTCGGACGTGTCGGCTTGGGGGGCCCGCGACACCACACCCGGTTTCGAGCGGGATTTCGTCGGCCGCGCCAGGGACTTCTACCGCAGCGAGATGTACCTCCTGAAACCCGACGGGGCCCTCGTGAAGATCGACATCCCCGAGGACGCCCGCGCCTACGCCCATCGCCGGTACCTGATCGTCACCCTGAAGTCCGAGTGGCTCGGGCAGCCGGCCGGCTCCCTGCTGGCCTTCGACCTCGACGCCTTCCTGGCGGGCGACCGCACCGCGGAGGTGCTCTTCACCCCCGACGAGCGGACCGCGCTGGCCGGGCACTGCTGGACCCGCCACCATCTGCTCCTGGAGACGATGCGCGACGTCAGCACCCGGATCGAGATCCTCACCCCGACCGCCGGGGGCGGCGCCTGGGCGCGCGAGCCGCTCACCGACGTACCTCCGCTGTCCGCCGTCACCGTCGTGGACACCGACCCCGACGTCTCCGACGAGTACTTCCTCGACGTGTCGGGGTTCCTGCAGCCCTCCACCCTCTACCGGGGGCGGATCGGCGCCGAGACGGAGATCCTCAAGCAGGCCCCGGCGCGCTTCGACACGGCCGGCCTGACGGTGGAGCAGTTCTTCGCGACCTCACGGGACGGCACCCGCGTGCCGTACTTCGCGATCGGCCCGGACCGCGCCCTCACCGGCCCCGGGCCCACGCTGCTGTACGGCTACGGCGGCTTCGAGGTCTCCCTCACCCCCTCCTACGGATCCGTGCGCGGACGGGCCTGGCTGGAGCGGGGCGGAACCTACGTGATCGCGAACATCCGAGGCGGCGGGGAGTACGGACCGGACTGGCACCGGGCGGCGCTCGGGGCCGACCGGCCGCGGGCCTTCGAGGACTTCGCGGCCGTCGCCGAGGACCTCGTCGCGCGCGGCATCACCACTCCCGCCATGCTCGGCGCCGCGGGCGGCAGCAACGGCGGTCTGCTCATGGGTGCGATGCTCACCCGCCACCCGGAACTCTTCGGCGCGATCGTCGCCCAGGTGCCGCTGCTCGACATGATCCGCTTCCACCGGCTGCTCGCGGGTGCGTCCTGGATCGCCGAGTACGGCAACCCGGACGACGAGGCGGACCGCCCCCACCTCCGTGCGCTCTCCCCCTACCACCGGCTCGCCGCGGACCGCGTCTACCCGCCGGTCCTGCTGATGACCTCCACCCGCGACGACCGCGTCCACCCGGGCCACGCCCGGAAGACGGCCGCCCGCCTGCGCGAACTCGGGCACCGGGTGCTGCTGCACGAGAACACCGGGGGCGGGCACGCGGGTGCCAGTGACAATGAACAGTCAGCCCACAACAACGCCCTGATGCACACCTTCCTCTGGCGGCATCTCGCACGAGGTGAAGAACCCGCGCATATTCTGTGACGCATTCGCGCCGCCGTGGTGTCCGAACTCGTCGTCAACTCACCACGAAACTCTGGGTTCATCGTCCGCTCACTGCTCTGACCTGGGGAAATCCGGGCAGGGTGGTGAGGGCCGAATCGAGCCTTCATGGAATCCCGGCCGCGGGGTAGGGTCAAGCCCGTTCGCACACCCGTACCCCATGTCGAGGGCGAGATATACCACCATCTTCGCAGTGACGGGTGTGCTTGCGTGGAATTCCGATAGCGAGAGGGAAATCGGGGCACACTCGGACCCCATGGGCGAAGACCGACCGAAAGACGTTCGAGGCGAGGCAAACCGATGGATGGTCCGACCACCATGTCGGCCGACGGCGCGAGCTCAGGCGGCGACAGTCGGAACGGAGGCTGGTTCGGTCGAGGCCCGGGCGGTACCCCGGGCGGTACGGCACCCACACCGCAGGCACCGCCCACCAGGCCCGCAGCGCCGTCGCAGTCCGAGCACGCGGCGCCCTCCGTGCCGGAACAGCGGACCGCGCCCTCGGCGCCGTTCCAGGCGTTCGGACCCTCCCCCTCCGCGGCCACCACGCGGCCCGCGCCGTCCACGCCGCCCGTAGCGCCCGCGCCTGCCGCGTCTCCCGCGCCGGAGCAGCGCGCCGCGGCCCCCGAAGACACATCCGACGCCGCTCTCCTGCGCCGCACCCTCGCCGAGATCGAGCCGATCGCCGACAAGGTCACCTCGCACTTCTACGCGCTGCTCTTCCTCAAGCACCCGGACCTGCGTGCCCTGTTCCCCGCTGCGATGGACACCCAGCGGGACCGGCTCTTCACCGCGCTGCTCACCGCCGCGACCCATGTGGACGACGCCGCCACCCTCACCGCGTACCTCTCCCGGCTCGGCCGCGGACACCGGAAGTACGGCACGCTCCCCGAGCACTACCCGGCCGTCGGCGAGGCCCTTCTCGGCGCCCTTTCCCACTACGCCTCGGAGAGCTGGGGGCCGAGGACCGAAGCGGCCTGGGTGGGCGCCTACACCGCGATCTCCCAGATCATGATCGACGCGGCGGCCGAGGACGAGCTCCGCGCCCCCGCCTGGTGGCAGGCCGAGGTCGTCGCCCACGAGATGCGTACCCGCGACATCGCGGTCGTGACGGTCCGGCCCGACCAGCCGTACCCCTTCCTCGCCGGGCAGTACGCCTCTGTGGAGACCCCCTGGTGGCCGCGCGTCTGGCGGCACTACTCCTTCGCCTCCGCACCCCGCTCCGACGGACTGCTCTCGTTCCACGTCAAGGCCGTGCCGGCGGGCTGGGTCTCCAACGCCCTGGTGCACCGCGCACGTCCGGGGCACGTGATCCGTCTCGGCGGGCCCGCGGGGTCCATGACCGTGGACCACACCACGGACAACGGGCTGCTGTGCCTCGGCGGCGGCACCGGCATCGCCCCCATCAAGGCCCTGGTCGAGGACGTGGCCCAGCACGGCAGGCGCCGCTCCGTCCAGGTCTTCTACGGGGCCCGCCGCGACCACGACCTGTACGACATCGACACCATGCTCCGGATGCAGCAGTCGCACCCCTGGCTCTCGGTCCGACCGGTCGTCGACGACGGACCCACCGGCGAGCTGTGCGGCCAACTGCCCGACGCCGTCTGTCAGTACGGACCGTGGCACACCTACGACGCCTATCTCTCCGGCCCGCCCGGCATGATCCGTCGCGGCGTCGACACCCTGGTCGGCATCGGCATCCCGACCCACCGCATACGGCACGACTCCATCGAGGAACTGGTCGGGGCAAGGAATTGAGCACTTTCGAACACACCGGGTACCGGCAGCCGACGCCGGTGCGCACCCTCCGCCCGGGGAGCGACGGCGAGCACCTCGTCCAGCAGCGCATGGGCACCACCGAGCGAGCCGACAGGTTCTACGCCGATCAGGTCCTCGACCGGCTCAACACACGGATGCGGGAGTTCGTGACCCGCCAGGAGATGTTCTTCCTGGCGACCGCCGACCGGCACGGCGAGTGCGACAACACCTTCCGGGCCGGCCCGCCCGGCTTCCTCCACGTCCTGGACGACCGGACCCTCGCGTACCCCGAGTACCGGGGCAACGGCGTACAGGCCAGCCTCGGCAACATCGAGGAGAACCCGCACGTCGGCATCCTCATGATGGACTTCCTCCGGGACCGTATCGGGCTCCACGTCAACGGGCGGGCGCGGGTCGTGTCGGACGACGCCATGCGCCAGGCCCACGAGGGCCTCCCGTACGACTCCGTGCCGGGCCGCCGCGCCCAGGTGTGGGTGGAGGTCGCCGTGGAGGAGGCGTACATCCACTGCGCCAAGCACATTCCCCATCTGCAGAAGGTGCCCCGGGACGGGACCGGACGCGCGTGGGGGACGGACGACATGAAGCGCAAGGGCGGCGACTTCTTCGGAGCCGCGGCCGAATCACCGGAACGCGGCCCCTTCCTGCCCCCGCCGCGCGCGGACGCGGCGACCTGGCGCGCCGAGGCCGAGCGGGTCCTGGAGCAGGCCGAGCAGCGCCAGAGCGCCGACGAGGAGCGCGCGTTCACGGGCTGGTTCGCCAGAAACGTGACCGCTTGACCGGTCGCCCCGGGCGGGGCAGCGGCGGCGTCGCGGCGCACCTGACACGCGCCCCCGCTTCGCCGGCGTGTCGTCCGGCGGCGCAGGTCTGGCTTCGACCGCGTGTCGCCCGGCGGCGCGTGTCCGGTCCCGGAGACGCGTCGCCCTCGGCACAGCCCCCACTTCGCGGCGCGTCGCGCTCCGCACACGCCCATTCGGGCTCCACCCGCCCGCGTACAACGCGGCGGAGGCGACCGAGCGGCTTACCGTGGGCCGATGCGACCTGTTCCTCGATGGGCTCTGGTGTCGTCGGGGTGCGCCCCTGTCCTGCTGGTCGGCGGCTGGATGCTCGCGGCCCATCTGGAGGGGCCCTCCTACGATCCCGTCACCCAGAACATCAGCGTCCTCGGCGCCTACGGATCCGAGGGCTTCTGGGTGATGACCGGAGCGCTGCTCGCGCTGGGCGCCTGCCATCTGCTCACCGCCTGGGGGCTGCGCGCGGCCGCGCCCGCCGGACGGGTGACGCTGGCGGCCGGCGGGGTGGCGGCCTTCGTGGTGGCGATGCTCCCGACGCCCAGCAGCGGGGGGTCCCTGGAACACGGCTCGGTCGCCGTCATCGGTTTCGTCCTGCTCGCGGCGTGGCCGGTCCTGGCCGCCGTCCGGACCGGCGCCGCACCCTGGGGGCTGCGGCTCGCGCCCTCGGTCGCGGCGTCCCTCCTGATGGGCGTCGGCGCGGCCTGGTATCTGATCGAGACACACCGTCATGGCGCTCCAGGTGTCGCCGAACGCCTCGTGACCTGCATGCAGTCGGTGTGGCCCTTCATCGTCGTCGCCTCCTGCGTCAGCTACAGGGAGCAGAGGGCGCGGGCGACGGCGGACGTACCGAGTGACGACGGCCGGTCCCGGCCCAGCTGAACGGCTGGTCCCCGCACCGCACTCGGAACCGCACCCGACACCCGCACCCGACACCGGTCCGCAGGGGAACCGGTGTTCACATCACTGAATTTACTGTCGGACGGAATCTTGCCAGCCGAACTGACGGCGCCCTATTGTCGCCGAGCAGAAAGCGCTTTCTCCTCGCAAGGAACCACCCCGGTGCAGCGACCGCGGAGTCGCCACCGATCCGGCATCCGGCACGGAGCTCCACCCGGGCCGCCGGCGCGTCAGGACCTGCCGTGAGGCAGGCCGGTGACCGCGATCGGCCCGCCGGCGCACGACCCCGTACGCAGCAGATCACCTGGCATGCGACGACGCGTGCCGAAGACGATTGGGAGATCAGAATGGGACGAGCAGTCGCACCACGACTTGGCGCGGTGCTGGCCACAGCGGCCCTGGTGGCAGCGGGTGGCGCGGTGCTGGCGATGCCAGCGGCATCGGCGGCGACCGGCAGCGCCACCGGCTACGCGACCCAGAACGGCGGGACCACCGGAGGCGCGGGCGGGCAGACCGTACGGGCCACCACGGGGACCGCGATCCACGCGGCTCTGTGCGCCCGCCCCAGTACGAGCACGCCGCTCGTCATCGAGGTCGAGGGAACCATCAACCACGGCAACACCAGCAAGGTGTCGGGCACCGGCTGCAACACCGCCGACGGGGTGATCGAGCTCAAGCAGATCAGCAACGTCACGATCGTCGGCGTCGGCGCCGGGGCGCTCTTCGATCAACTCGGCATCCACATACGTGAATCCAGCAACATCATCATCCAGAACGTCACCGTACGGAACGTCAAGAAGTCGGGCTCGCCCATCTCCAACGGCGGCGACGCCATCGGCATGGAGAGCGGCGTCCGCAACGTGTGGGTCGACCACGTCAGCCTGGAGGCGTCGGGCGGGGAGTCGGAAGGGTTCGACGGCCTCTTCGACATGAAGGACAACACCCAGTACGTGACCCTGTCCTACAGCACCCTGCGCAATTCCGGCCGCGGCGGCCTCATCGGCTCCAGCGAGAGCGACCTGTCGAACGGCTTCATCACGTACCACCACAACCTGTACGAGAACATCGACTCCCGCGCGCCCCTCCTGCGCGGCGGCACGGCCCACATCTACAACAACCACTACGTGAGCCTCAACGAGTCCGGCATCAACTCCCGGGCAGGAGCCCGCGCCAAGGTGGACAACAACTACTTCGAGGACTCCAAGGACGTCCTCGGCACCTTCTACACGGACGCGGCCGGATACTGGCAGGTCAGCGGCAACATCTTCGACAACGTGACCTGGTCCGCGCCCGGCACCGACAACAACCCGGCCGGCCCGAACCCGCAGTCCAACACGACGGTCGCCATCCCCTACGCGTACAGCCTCGACAACGCCAGTTGCGTACCGGCCGTCGTGAGCCAGACGGCGGGCGCGAACAAGGGTCTGCGGGTGTCGGACGGCAGCTGCTCTCCGCAGACACCGGCGCCGACCACCCCGCAGCCGACCCCGACCACTCCGCAGCCGACCACCCCGGCGCCCACCACCCCCGCGCCGACCCCGCCCGCCGGGACCAACCTCTCCATCGGAGCCGGCGCCGACGGCTCCAGCAAGGCCGACGGCACGAGTTACGGCAATGTGCGCGACGGTGACCTGAGCACCTTCTGGTCACCGGTCGGAGCCACCGGTTCCGTCTCGGTCAAGTGGGGCTCCGCCACCACCGTGTCCCGGATCGTCATCAGGGAGGCGGCGGGCTCGGCCGGCGCCATCGGCTCCTGGCGGGTCGTCAACGGCGACACCGGCGCGGTCCTGACGTCCGGCAGCGGGGCGGGTGCCATCACCTTCCCCGCGACCTCCCTGAAGAAGGTCACGTTCGAGATCACCGGCTCGACCGGCACACCGAAGGTCGCCGAGTTCGAGACCTACGCGTCCTAGCCGGCGCCGCGGCCGGATCACCCACCCGGCGGGGCGTCCCAGGCCTTCGCCAGCCCCTCCAGCCAGACGGGAGGGAGTTCCACCCGGTCCCACTCCTCCCGCAGCGCGTCGGGCGCCGAGACGAGACGCTCGAGCACGGCGATGCTGCTGGGGGAGTGGAGCAGGGAGTGGCGGCCGTGGATGGAGACGTCGCTGCCGGGGCCGTACTCCGCGTACAAGCGGGTCAGGCGCTCGCTCCAGGACTCGGCGAACTCGTCCAGATGTCCGGCGTATCCGGCCCGTTCCGCGGTGCTCATCGTCCCGAGGACGGCGACGAGGACGTCCTCCGACACCTCGGGGTCGAGGTCGGAGACGTGGGTGCACGCGAGGTAGAGCGGGGTCACGGCCACCTTGGCCCGCTCCACGTCCACCCCTGTGACCGGGGGGTGGACGTGCGCCGTGTCCGCCGACCCCTCGGCGGCGGAGCTCGGGGCGTCGGGGCCCATGGCCCGCCGCAGAGCGCGTTCGGTGCTGCCGCGGAGCGCGTCGTCGGCGGTCCGGGTGCCGTCGGTCCACCCGAGGCGGTACCGCTCTCCCCGATCCTGGGGAGCGCTCGCCACGACCTGGGCGACCGCATCGCGGGCCTCGGCGAGGGCGCCGGCCTCGACGAGCGCGATCAGTTGGCCCGTCTCGTCCTCGGGTACGCCCGTGCGCGCGAGGAGTCCGAGGAGGGTCGTCCTCGCATTCCTGACGTCGGCCGCGTTCGGCCGGGTGGCCAGGGGGACGTCTTTCGCTTCGTGCGACGGCGGCTGCTCCGAGTTCATGGTCACCATGCTGCCTGACAGCGGTCACGCGCCGACTCCTGATCGCCGGAGTCGGCGCGTGAAGGTCCGGTGACTCAGCTGATCGTCAGCGGCGTTCCCGGCGCGAGCTCGGCCGCGATGAGCTCGGCGACGTCCTCGGCCGTGTTTCCGGCGGGCGTGTCCGCGGTCTTGGTCGTGGAGACGGCGATGGCGAGACCCGCGGAGGGGAGGTACGCCTGGATCGCCGCGTAGCCGGAGAACGACGGGTTCTGCACCAGCCAGGTGTTGGCCACGATGATGCCGAGCCCGAAGTGCCAGGCCTCGGTCTGCGGCAGACAGATCGTGGCGGGACAGGTGGCGGTCGGGACGCCGAGGCCGACCGTGCCCGGGTTGACGAACGTGCGGTAGGAGCGGGGCGAGAGAAGCTCGCCCGTGCCCATGGCCCGCGCGGAACGGGCCAGGTCACAGATGTCGGTCGTGATGACCGCGCCGGGCGCGGTGGTCCACGAGGGGTTCCAGTAGGTGGACTCCTCGTAGAGGCCGCGGTCGGAGGTGAAGGCGTGCAGGACCGGAAGCGGGATCTCCGGGGTGAAGTTGTTCTGCGTGTTGCGCAGCCCGAGGGGACGCCAGACCCGCTCCTTCAGGAGCTCGTCGATGCGGGT
This sequence comes from Streptomyces sp. NPDC022552, assembly GCF_055561875.1. Taxonomy (NCBI): domain Bacteria; kingdom Bacillati; phylum Actinomycetota; class Actinomycetes; order Kitasatosporales; family Streptomycetaceae; genus Streptomyces; species Streptomyces sp. NPDC022552. The sequence continues at coordinate 114,291 of NZ_JBVHGJ010000015.1, read as the reverse complement.
ACCGGTGATCTTCTCCAGCGCGATGCTCAGGAGCAGGTAGTTGGCGTGGGAGTAGCTCCAGTTGGTGCCCGGCTCGTACCAGAACGAGTGGCTGAAGGGGTACGCGAGGAGCTGCTGCGGGGTCCAGTGGCGGAACGGATGGGCCGTCAGCTCGGCGAGGAAGGCCGGGTCGGTGACGTAGTCGTGGAGGCCGGAGGTGTTGGTGGCCAGCATCCGCAGGGTGATCCGGTCGGCCTTCGGCACGAAGGGCAGCCAGCGCTCCACCGTGTCGTCGAGACGGACCTTGCGCTCCTCCACCAGCTGGAGGAGTGCCGTCCCGATGTGCGCGAAGGCCACAGAGCCGGCGCGGAAGTGCATGTCCGGCCGCGCGGGGACACCGGTCATGGACTCGCCGAGCGCGTCGGTGACCACCTCGCGTCCGTCGACCGTGACCCGCAGCTCGACGGAGTTCAGCTTGAGGTCGGTCCTGGCCTTGCGGGCGATGTCCAGGACCTCGCGTGCCTGGCCGCCGAGGGGGCGCTCGGTCCTCACACAGTCGCGTCCGCCCGGGCCGCCGGGACCTTCGGCGAGCGCGGGCGCGACGCCGGTGGTCTGAACCGTGACGGCGAGGAGGGCGGCACAGAGCAGGGCCGCCCGGCGAGCACCCGCACGAGCGCGCGGGCGTGTGGGGGAGGGGGTGCGTGTCATGAGCGCACTATGGAGGGAGGCCGGTGAGGAAGCGGCCGAACACTCCGTGGAAGGCGCCAGACCCGCCCATGTGGGGCAGGGCGCGCCACCCCCACGGCCCCCGGGGGCCGGGCTCCCCGCCCGTGGCGCGGAGCCCGGCGGACCACGACCGGACTACCAGATCGCCTCGACCCATTCCGGGTGGTCGATGAACGGGTTCCGGTTGCCCTGGTAGGTGCCGAAGATGATGTCGTTGCGGCGCTCCTCGAAGGCGCTCGGCGGGTCCTGCTCGTTCCACTGCTTCAGGACCGAGAGCCGGCCGTGCCAGGGGACGCTGCCGTTGGAGGTCGACTCGTTCGGCTCCAGGTCGGCCCAGGCGTCGTCGCCCTCGTAGCGGACGGCCATGTAGAGGATCATGCGGGCCACATCGCCCTTGTCCGCGTTGCGCGGCTCGAACGAGTTGGAGTCGGTGTAGCTGCCGGGCGCGCCGCTGACCGCGCTGCCGCCGTTGTCGAAGTCCTTGTTGCCACGGATGCCGTTGACCTGGACGTCCGCCGGACGCAGGTGGTGCAGGTCGGTGCCGGGGCCTGCCGAGGTGCCGAAGTTGCCGTGGGACTGGGCCCAGACGTGCTCACGGTTCCAGTCGCCCACGTCGCCGCCGTTGAGGCTCTTGCTGCGCGAGACGCCGCTGTACAGCAGGATCACGTTGCCGCTGTTGTTCGGGTCCTGGTCCGTGACCTTGAGCGCGTTCCAGACCGCGTCGTACGAGATCCTGCTCTGGCTGCTGATGATCGTGTGCAGCGAGGACTTCAGGCTCGTGCCGGTCTTGCCGATGGCGTTCTTGTAGTACGTGCTGTCGTACGCGGTGGTCGTGGCACTCGCGGGGGTCGCGGCGACCGTCGGGAGGGTGAGACCGATGATGACCGCGGATATGGCCGCGGCCAGGGCCTTCCATCTGCCGCTGGGCACAAAGGACATGGGGGGACCTTTCGGGGGGACGGGACGCGCCGGGCGTGCGGCGCCGGGCTCAACGGCGCCGCGATCTACGCGGGTTGAATTTCTGCCAGCGGGAGCGTGCCATGGGGGAGTGGCCGGATGTGTAACCCGGAGAAGGCTTTTCCATGACGTTCTCGCATACGGCCGGCCCCGGTCGTTCCCCCGTCCGGCACCTCGAAGATCACTCGCGAACGGTGATCGGTATCGTGAGCCCTCCGGGCTCCCGCACGGGGGACAGCGGTGCCGACCGCCCCCCGGCGCGAGGACGGATGGTGTGCTGTGGAGGGATCCATGGGCGGGTCACGTACGGTCGACGTTCCCCCTGCCGCGACCGTGTGCGTCATCGGTGCGGGCCTGTCGGGCCTCGCGACGGCACACGCGCTCTCCGCCAGGGGGATCGACTTCGTCTGCCTGGAGCAGGCGCCGGACGTCGGAGGGATCTGGCGTCAGCCGGGGGCGGGCGAGCGGGGGCCCGGCTACCGGTCCCTGCACCTGAACACAGCCAAGGATCTGACCGGGTACAGCGACTTCCCGATGCCGGCGGAACTGCCCCTCTACCCGGGACATGCCGATGTCGCCGCCTATCTACGGGCGTTCGCCGAGTGGGCCGGGCTGCTGCCGCGTGTCGAGACGCGTACCGAAGTGCTCTCCGTACGACAGGACGGCCGGCGGGACGGCGGTGCCGGCGGCTGGACCGTCACCAGCCGGGACGCGCGGGGCGAGGTGACGGAACGGCGCTTCGCGCACGTGGTCGTCGCTTCCGGTCACAACACGGTGGCGGCGCCGCCGAATCCTCTGCCGCCGGGCTCCGAGTCGTTCACCGGAACGGTTCTGCACTCCCTCGACTTCCATGACGGAGCCGACTTCGCCGGACAGCGGGTCGTCGTCGTGGGGATGGGGGCGTCGGGTGTGGACATCGCCTCGGACCTCTCCCGGCACGCGGCGCGGACCGTGCTCTCCGTCCGCCGGGGGCTGCACGTCGTCCCCAAGCAGCTCTTCGGCATGTCCGTGGACCTCATCGCCGACGCGCCCTGGTGGCAGGACATGTCCTTCACCGAGCAGCGGAACTTCGTCGAGCAGGCGCTGCTCGTGGCCCGCGGGAAGCTCTCGGACTACGGCCTGCCCGAGCCCGACCATCCGATCCTCTCCTCCGCCGTGACCATCTCCGACGAGATACTCAGCCGGATCCGGCACGGCGGTGTGATCCCCAGACCCGCGATCGACTCCCTCGACGGCGATCGGGTGACCTTCACCGACGGAAGCGTGGAGGAGGCCGACGCGATCGTCCACTGCACCGGGTTCCGGATGGACTTCCCCTTCCTGCCCACCGGTTGTCCGGCGGGCGAACGGCAGGGGGTGGTCGAGCTGTACGGACGCGTGGTCGCACCCGACCGGCCCGGCCTGTACTTCGTCGGGCTGATCCGCCCCGTCGGCTCGATCACGCGCCTCGTCGAGGCCCAGGCGCGGTGGGTGGCGGGGATCGTCGGGGGTGACGTCACCCTGCCGCCCGTCGACGTCATGCGTGAGGAGATCGACGGCTATCTCAAGGGCATCGAGGCGCGCTACGGGCGGACGGAGGGCGCGGCCTCCATCCAGGTGGACGTCGGCCCCTATCTCGGGGAACTGCGCGAGCTGCAGGACACGTAGCGACCGTCCGGGGCGAGCGGTCAGTGGACGGCCTGGGTCGTGCGCGGAACAGCCTCGGCCGCGCGCGGCACCGGTACGGCGACCGGCGGCCTGACCTGGTACGCCTCCGAGGAGATGTAGGCGGTCACCCGAGTCGGCTTCCCCCGCTGGTGGACCAGGGCCAGGTAGGCGATCAGACCCACGCCGTCCTCGGGCCGCCGGCCGGTGACGGCGCTCAGGGCCCGGACGAGCGGGGCGGGGTCCATGCCGTGCCGTCGCAGCAGGGTCACCGCCCGGTCCAGGGCCTCGCCGTCGTGCCGGGCGTAGTCCCGGACGGGGATGTGCAGGGTGAACCCGCTGGGCAGGTCCGCACCGGCCTCGGTGAAGGCGTGGCAGGTCAGTCCCGGCCGCCGGTCCAGCGGTACGTCGAGACCCTCCAGCGCGTCGAGCCCGCCCAGGGGGCCGAGGCCGTCGGCGTCGGCATCCGAGCCGGCGGAGGTGTCGAGCCCCGCGGCCGTGCGGAAGAAACGTGAGATGTCCCCGCCCCGCGGACCGCCGGTCATCCGGGAGAGACCGGCCGCCTTCCGGGCGGACAGGTCGTCGTGCACGAGGTAGACCTTCACCCGGGGTTCGTTCCAGTCACCCAGGTCCAGGGCGACGAAGAGATGACGGTCGCTCGGGGGCAGCGCCGCGAACGCCTGCCCGTGGCCGAGCCGGCGCAGGGCCTCCCGTACCGTCCCGGCGGAACGTTCCTGCCCGGAGGCCGCCGGATTCAGATACACCTTGACCTTGGGCACGCCGCCCGGGAGCAGCTCCAGCGCGCACCAGAGCGCCAGCGGCCCCTCGGGGTGCTCGGGGAAGAACAGGTCCTCCAGCTCGTCGAGCCGCACCGTGTCGAAGCCCCAGCGCCGCGCCATCGCGCGGACGGCCCGCAGACCGACACGCCCGTTCTCCGCCAGGCCCCCCGCCTCGCACCCCGGCTCGAGGAGGACCCGCAGCGTCGGTCCCGAACCGGCGGTGAAGGCGAGCGAGAACTCCAGCGGCGTGTGGTCGTCGGAGAGGAAGGAGGCGTAAGGCGGCGGCAGTTCGAGCGGCCGCTCGGCCACCGGGCCCATGACCGTGAGCAGCGTCCGGGCGTACTCCGCGGAATCGGAGCCGCTCAACCCCGCGACCTCGCACAGCCGCAGGGCCTGTCTCGCCATATGACCCCCGAGCGTCTCCCCGGGTCTGGGCGCCCAAGAAGATACCCGCCCCGAGGGGCGGGTATCGAGGGGGCCGGACCCGGGGAGGTGACGCATGACATCGGGGTCGGTGGATATCTGCTCCATCGACACCTCCTCAGCCTCGTAAGCACGCCTGAACAACGCGGTGCTCACTACCCCCGAGGTGAACGGTTCATGCGGCGCCGGACGAGCCGGTGAGAGTTGCCTTGGTCACTTCGCCAGCCAGTTGAGGAACTGGCTCCACATTCCGCCGCGCTTGCGGCCGCCCGGCTCGGCCGAGGCGTCGGTCGCGGGCCGGGCCTGCGACGTGTCGGCCGTCCGGCGCACGGTCTCGACCGGCGTGAACCGGACGGGCAGCGTGGTGAGGCCCCGGTTGAACGGGCCCGGGCGCCAGACGAGGCTCTCCTCCGGAACGGCCAGGTCGACGTCGGGGAGTTGGTTGAGCAGCTTCTCGATGGCCGTGACGGTGATCTGCCGCGCGGGCTCCTTCGACGGGCAGGCGTGCGGGCCCGCGCTCCACGCCAGATGGGACCGGTTGCTGCCGGACGCGCGTGCGGCGGACAGGTTCGGCCCGGTGTTGGCTGCCGCGAAACTGACCAGCATCAGGTCGCCCGCCTGGAGCTTCGTCCCGGCGAACTCCATGTCGGTGGCCGGGTAGTGCGGCGCGTAGTTGGGCATGGGCGGGTTGTCCCACAGGGTGTCGTCGAGGGCCTCGTCGATCAGACCCCCGCCGTCGGCGTAGCGGTCGTGGGTCAGCAGCCGGTGCAGGGTGTTGCCGAGCAGATTGCCCAGGGGATCGGTTCCCGCGCCCAGGAGCAGGGCGACCTGGTGGATCATCTCCTCGTCGGTCAGCCGCGCCTGATGCTGCATCAGCCAGGTGGTGACATCATCACCGGGCCTGGCCCGCTTCAGCGCCACCAGTTCGCCGACGGCGCCGAACAGCACCTCGACGGCCCGCTCGGCGTTGACGCCGTCGAACATGCCGGTGATGCCGAACAGCACGCGGTCGCCGATGTCGGCCGGGCAGCCGAAGAGTTCGTTGAACACGAAGAGCGGCAGCTGCCGCGCGTAGTCACCGAGAAGGTCCGCGGAGCCCCGTGCGCCGAACCGCGAGACGAGGTACTCGGAGACCTGATCCGTGGTCCGGCTCAGCTTGCGCGCGTCGACGCGGGCCATGCTGTCCGTGACCGCCTGGCGCAGCCGCAGATGTTCGGCGCCGTCGCTGAACATGGCGTTGGGACGGTACGCCAGCACCGGCACGACCGGGTTGTCCGGGCTGATGAGCCCCTCGTTGAGGTGCCGCCAGCGGCGCGCGTCCTTGCGGAAGGAGCCCGAGTCCTGGAGGAGTTGCAGGGCTGTCGCGTAGTCCGTGACGAGGGTGGCCTCCACCCCGGGAGCGAGCTCCACGGGCGCGGTCGGACCGAAGTGGCGCAGATAGGCGTAGTACGCCTGCGGATCGGCCTGGAACTCCGGCCCGTACAGCGGTACCCGGCCGCCGTCGGCGTGCGCGGGGCACCCGGGCGGGGGCACGGGTGCGGTGGAACGAGCGTCCATGATGTCTCTCTGCTTCTAGTGAGCGCGGTCCAGCAAATAGCGGACGAGGGTGATCAGCGCGTCGGCGGACGACTTCTCGTCGCGCGCGTCGCAGGTGACGACCGGGGTGTCGTCGAGCAGGTCCAGCGCCTCGCGCAGCGCCCGCTCCTCGCGGTCCCTCGTGCCGTCGAAGTGGTTGACGGCGATCGCGTAGTCGAGGCCGTACTGCTCGATCAGATCGATGACGGCGAACGAGTCGGCCAGCCGCTCGGGGTCGACCAGCACCAGCGCCCCGAGCGCGCCGCGCGCCATGTCCTCCCACATCTGCACGAAGCGCTGCTGCCCGGGCGTCCCGAACAGGTACAGCACCACGCGTTCGCTGATGGTCAGCCTGCCGAAGTCCATGGCCACCGTGGTGGTGGTCTTGCTCCGGACTCCCTTGAGGTCGTCGTACGACTCGCCGGCGCGGGTCATCGTCTCTTCGGTGGTCAGCGGAGGGATCTCCGAGATCGCACCGATGAAGGTGGTCTTGCCCACGGCGAAGTGACCGACGACGAGGATCTTCACGGCGGTCTGCGTCGCGCCGGCGCGCACATAGGCCTGCTCATCCAAACTTGGCGCGGAGCCCATTCAGTACCTCCTCGAGAATGTCTCGGTCCGCGAGCGCGGCACGCTGCACGGGTGGGCGGGTGATGAGGTAGCCGCCCTCGTCGAGGGCGGAGAGCAGGATCCTCACCACACCGATGGGCAGCCGGGTGTGGCCCGCGACCTCGGCGACCGAGAGATAGCCGGCGGTGCACAGGTCCAGCAGGCTCTGCTCCTCGGGAGAGAGCCGGGTCGGGCGCCGCTGCTGCCCCTCCTCGGCCGCGGTGACCAGCGTGACGAGGGACAGCTGCTCCTCGTCGGGCAGGCCGCGGCCCTTGGTGATGACGTACGGGCGGACTAACTCCGCCGCCTCGGGGCCCAGTTCGTCGAAGCCGCTCATGAGCGGACGCCGAGGTTCTCGCGCGGCGGTGTCGTCAGGGCCTTGCCCAGCTGGCCGACGAGCTGCTGCATCCGGAACGTGATGTCCTGCATGTCGACGTCCGGCGAGGCGGAGACGCCGAGATACGCGCCCTCCCCGGCGGAGATGAGGAAGACCCAGCCACCGTCGAACTCGACCAGCGTCTGGCGCCACTGGAGGCGCCCCTCCTGGACGAAGAACCCGAGTGAGCGGCTGAGCGACTGCATGCCGCTCATCGCGGCGGCGACGGTGTCCGCGTTGTCCTTCTCGAAGTCCCTCGTCCGGGCCATCAGCAGACCGTCGGCGGAGACCAGGACCGCGTGCAGCGCCCCCGGTATCTCCAAGGCACTGTCAAGCATCCATGACAGATCGTCGTTCACGAGATCTCAGGCCCTTCGCTGCTCGCATCACGTGTGCTGCTCGTCTGATCCGCCGCGTCCGGGCGCGTGGCCCGACCGGACTGCGTGCCTCGCTGGAAGGCCCCCATGATCGCCGCGGTCTCCGCGCCGGAGCGGGTCGACGCGGGTGCGGGTGCCTGGGTGCCGCTGACGATGGCCATCGGCCGCTTGCGGCGGCGCCGCGGCAGACCGTCGTCGGTCGTGGACGCGGTCGCCGCGGGCGACGGCCCGCTCGGGTCCGTCACGGCGGCGGCGGGCACGGACGGCGCCGGGGCCTTCTTCTCCGGCATGCCGGTGAGCATCTCGTGCGGCAGGAGGAGGACCGCACGGACACCTCCGTACGGGGAACTGGAGTCCACGGAGACCTCGAATCCGAAGCGCTCACAGAGCACGCCGATGACGGCGAAACCGAACTGCGGCGGGCTGCCGAGTCCGGAGACACCGGAAACGCGCTCGCTCGTCAGGAGTTTCGCCGCACGGGCCCGCTCCTCGTCGTTCATACCGACACCGGCATCGTCGACGACGATGCAAATGCCCTTGGGCACGGTACGGATATTGATTTCGACGACGGTGTCCGGGCTGGAATAGCTGGTGGCGTTGTCGAGCAGCTCGGCGAGAGCCAGTGCCACCGGTTCGACGGCCCGGCTCGTGATACCGAAGTCGACCTGCGAGAGGATTTCGACCCGACGGTAGTGCCGGATCCTTCCCTGCGCGCTGCGGACCACGTCGTACACCGACGCGACCTCACGCTGCCGCCCCAGCCAGCCGTCGCACAGCACGGCGATGGACTGAGCGCGCCGGCCGAACTGGGAATTGGTGTGGTCGATCTCCAGGAGATCATGGAGAATGACGGAGTCGCCGTACTTGCTCTGCAGTCCCGAAATGACCAACTGCTGCTCGGCGGCAAGGCCCTGGAGCGTCCGCATGGCGGACTTGAGGACCGATTTCGTCGAGTCCTGGGCCCGCTCCTTCTCGTCCTCCACGGATTTCGAGTAGCTGTTCTCCAACTCGGCGTAGTGGGCCTTGAGCTCTTCGGCCTCCTGTCGTAAAGTCCGTATCGCCTTGCGCTGGCGAATGATTACGACTACGGCGCCGATCGTGGCGGCCAGGAGGACCCAGAGTGCTGGGTTCTGTGCGTAATGCGTCATAGGGCTCTCTTCAGGCGATCGACGGTCAGTCGCTGAATTCCGTCAATACGGGTGGACCGGCGGACCGTCCGTACCGGGGTACTGCCCGGATGGTCGCCGTGGTCGGAGATGTCGTCGTGCATCCATCCACCGCTCCGCAAGCGTCGTGATCTTATCACCGGACGAACAGGTGATCGATCGTCATCAAACGGACGTACGAGGGCCATTGGCACCGCAAGTGACGGATTCCCTTGATGTGAAAGGGCGTTGATTTCCTCCGCTCGGGACGGCTCTTCTCAGAGCCAGCCGTGGCGCTGCGCCTGCAAAGCCATCTGGAAGCGGTTCGCGGCGCCCAGACGGGCCATCAGAATCTGCAGCCGACGGAACAGGGTGCGGCGGCTGATGCCCAGTTCACGGGCGATGACGTCGTCGGTCGCACCACCCGCGAGCAGCCACAGCAGACGGCGGTCGGCGGGAGGCAGGCCGCCCGGGCGGGTGGTGCGGCCGTGGAAGGGCAGGGCGTTCTGCCAGGACTGTTCGAACAGGGCGACGAGCGCGGAGAGCAGCCCGCTCGGCTGCACCACCAGCAGCGTGTTGACCACGTCCGCCTCCTTGATCGACAGCGACACGAGCGCGTACGCGTCGTCGATGATCAGGAGCTTGACCGGCACCGACGGCAGCACCCTGGCCTGTTCGCCGGCCTCGACGCACGGTTCGATGGCCCCCTTCAGACGGCCGGGATGCTCCAGCGACTCCCGTGAGTACACGACCCGCTGCGTCACCCCGCGGGCGAGCGTGGCCAGCGCGTCCTCCGTCGCCCCGGGCAGCGGGACGTACGGGGGCGATTCGAGCTGCCGGATCTGTTCGCGGGCGCTCGCCCATGCCTGGCGCATCCTCGGACCGACGGCGTCCCCGGTGACGACCTCGACGAGATGGTCGTCGTACGCGGCGAGCCGCCGGCGCCGGAACGAATCGAACGCGCCGCCGACGGCGATACGCGACTCCTCCAGCTCGGCCGCGCGGTGCCGGGCGAGGATCTCCAGGCCCGCCGCGGGCGACACCGGAGCCACCACGTCCGCGTGCTCTTCCGCGGCACTGGCAAGCCCGGCATCGGCCAGTTCGCCGTAGGCCGAGGCGAGCTCCGCCCCGCCCAGACCCGTCGCCGTGCCGATCGCGCTCAGCGGAGCCGGCGCCCGTTCGAGCAGCGCCAGGTAGACCCGGCAGGCGGCCTCGCCGACGCCCAGGAGCCGAAGGGCCTCGCCGAGTTTCGCGTTCGTCATGGGTCGCATTATCGACCGGACCGGCGTCCCGGAGTGGCCGATCTGTGCCAGTGGCACTCCTGGGCACCCGGCGCGCGCGTCCCGGACTACCGTCCGCACCGCGTCCTGCCCCGCGCAGTACGCGATCCAGGAACGAGTACGCAGTCCAGGAACCCACCGGCACCAACGGGAAGAAGGGGAACGCCGTGGCCAAGGGCCGAAAGAACGGTCTGTACGCAGGGATCTCCGAGGAGCTGTCCGCCCTCATGCGCACGGGGTGGGCCGATACCGAGCGGCACGACCTGACGCTCGACGAACAGGCTCCGTACGCGGCCCGCCGCCGCGCCGCGCTCTCCGCGCGTTTCCCCGGCGAACGCCTCGTGATCCCCTCGGGGAGCCTCAAGGTCCGCTCGAACGACGACCCCTACCCCTTCCGGCCGTACTCCGGCTATGTGCACATGACCGGGGACCAGGCACGGGACGGCGCGCTCGTCCTCGAACCCCGCGCGGAAGGCGGCCACGACGCCTACTGCTACCAGCTGCCCCGGGACAGCAGGGACGACGACGAATTCTGGACGGGCCCCACGGCCGAACTGTGGATGGGCCGGCGCCGCTCCCTCGCCGAGTCCGAGCGCGTGCTCGGACTCGCCTGCCGCGACGTCCGCACCGCGGCCGACGACCTGGCCGCCGGCACCGGCGTGCCCACCCGGATCGTCCGCGGTGTCGATCCGGCGCTGGAGGCCGCCGTCACCACCGACGAGGAGCGCGACGACGCGCTGGAGGAGGCGCTCAGCGATCTCCGGCTCGTCAAGGACGCCTGGGAGCTGGGCGAGATGCGCAAGGCCGTGGACTCCACGGTGCGCGGCTTCACCGACGCCATCGGGGAGCTCTCCCGGGCGGTCGCCTCGTCCGAGCGCTGGATCGAGGGGACCTTCTTCCGCCGGGCGCGTCTGGAGGGCAACTCCGTCGGCTACGGATCGATCTGCGCCGCCGGCGAGCACGCCACGATCATGCACTGGACGGACAACGACGGGCCGGTACGCCCGGGAGAGCTGCTCCTCTTCGACGCCGGCGTCGAGACGCGCACGCTCTACACCGCCGACGTCACGCGCACGCTCCCCGTCAGCGGCACGTTCACACCGGTGCAGCGCGCGGTCTACGACGCCGTGTACGAGGCCCAGGAGGCGGGCATGGCCGCCGTCAAGCCGGGCGCCGCCTACCGCGACTTCCACGAGGCGTCCCAGCGCCACCTGGCGGCCCGGCTGGTCGAGTGGGGCTTCATCGAGGGCCCCGCCGAGCGGGCGTACGAGCTCGGACTCCAGCGCCGCTTCACCATGGCCGGCACCGGTCACATGCTCGGCCTGGACGTCCACGACTGCGCGCACGCCAGGAACGAGGAGTACGTCGACGGCGTCCTGGAGCCCGGCATGGTGCTCACCGTCGAGCCCGGCCTCTACTTCCAGCCCGACGATCTCACCGTGCCCGAGGAGTGGCGCGGCATCGGCGTCCGCATCGAGGACGACCTGGTCGTCACCGACGACGGCCACGAGAACCTGTCGGCGGGGCTGCCGCGGTCCGCCGACGAGGTCGAGGCGTGGATGGCCCGCGTGGCGGGCTGACGACTCCGTCGCGACACTCCCCGGCCCGGGCGGTTGTCCACAGGTCCGGTGGACGGGCCGGGGGTGTCGGCGCACGCCGTTAGGCTTGTCGAATGGCCCTTCCGGATGCTTCCCCCACGATCTCCGACCCTCTCCAGGTGCTCCACCGCGTCTTCGGCTACAGCTCCTTCCGAGGCGAACAGCAGGAGATCGTCGAGCAGGTCGTCGGGGGCGGCGACGCCCTCGTCCTGATGCCCACCGGCGGCGGCAAGTCGCTCTGCTATCAGATCCCGGCGCTGGTGAGAGACGGCACGGGCATCGTGATCTCGCCCCTCATCGCGCTGATGCAGGACCAGGTGGACGCGCTCAACGCCCTCGGGGTGCGGGCCGGATTCCTGAACTCCACCCAGGACCCGTACGAGCGGCAGACCGTCGAGCAGGCCTTCCTCGCCGGCGAGCTCGACCTGCTCTACCTGGCCCCCGAGCGGCTGCGCTCCGAGGGGACGCAGCGGCTGCTCGACCGGGGCACGGTGTCGCTCTTCGCGATCGACGAGGCGCACTGCGTCGCCCAGTGGGGCCACGACTTCCGCCCCGACTACCTCGCGCTCTCCATGCTGCACGAGCGGTGGCCGAAGGTCCCGCGGATCGCGCTGACCGCGACGGCCACAGAGGCCACCCACGCGGAGATCGCGGCGCGCCTCGGTCTCCAGGACGCCCGTCACTTCGTCGCGAGCTTCGACCGGCCCAACATCCAGTACCGCATCGTCCCCAAGAACAGTCCCCAGAAGCAGGTCCTGGAGCTGATCCGCACCGAGCACGAGGGGGACGCCGGAGTCGTCTACTGCCTCTCGCGCGCCTCGGTCGAGAAGACCGCGGCCTTTCTCGTCGAGCAGGGGATCGACGCCCTGCCGTACCACGCCGGCATGGACGCCCGCGCGCGTGCGGCGAACCAGGCCCGCTTCCTGCGGGAGGACGGGGTCGTGATGGTGGCGACGATCGCCTTCGGCATGGGCATCGACAAGCCGGACGTCCGCTTCGTGGCCCACCTCGACCTGCCGAAGTCGGTCGAGGGCTACTACCAGGAGACCGGCCGGGCCGGCCGCGACGGGGAGCCGGCCACGGCATGGCTGGCGTACGGGCTGCAGGACGTGGTCCAGCAGCGCAAGATGATCGACGGCTCCGAGGGCGACGAGACGCACCGCCGCTCGCTGGCCGCGCATCTGGACGCGATGCTCGCGCTCTGCGAGACGGTCGAATGCCGCCGGGTGCGGCTGCTGGAGTACTTCGGACAGTCGGGCCGACCCTGCGGGAACTGCGACACCTGTCTGACACCGGCCGAGTCCTGGGACGGGACGGTCGCCGCGCAGAAGCTGCTGTCCACGGTCTGGCGCCTGGCGAAGGAGCGGCGCCAGAAGTTCGGCGCCGGTCAGATCATCGACATCCTCCAGGGCAAGAAGACCGCCAAGGTGATCCAGTTCGACCACGACGCGCTGTCGGTGTTCGGCGTCGGGGCGGACCTCGGCACGGCGGAGTGGCGCGGGGTCGTGCGCCAGCTCCTGGCGCAGCGACTGCTCGCGGTCGAGGGCGACTACGGAACGCTGGTGCTGACGGAGGCCAGCGGCGAGGTACTGGGCGGGCGCCGTACCGTACCGATGCGCAAGGAGAAGGCGCCCGCCGCCGCGGCCCGGACGGGTTCCGGCTCGCGCTCCGGCAAGGGCGCCCGGGTGCCCGTCGACCTGCCGGCCGAGGCCGTCCCGGTCTTCGAGGCCCTGCGGGCCTGGCGGGCCGCGACGGCCAAGGAGCAGGGCGTCCCGGCGTACGTCGTCTTCCACGACGCGACGCTGCGCGAGATCGCGACCCGGTTCCCGGCCACGGCCGCGGAGCTGGGCACCGTCGGCGGCGTGGGCGAGGCCAAGCTCACCAAGTACGCCCAGGGTGTCCTGGACACCCTGGGCGAGTGCCGCGCCCCCGGGGCGCCGGCGGCCGACCCCGCCGCGGCGTCGCCCGCGCCCGCGGCGTCGCCCGCGCCCGCCCGGCGGGACCCGGACCCGGACCCGTTCGACGACGAGCCGCCCGCCGACCCGGACGAGGAGCTGGACCCGCCGCCCTGGGACGACTGGCAGTAGGGTGCCGGTCCGCGTGACCGGGCCCGTCAGGGCTGATGGACGAGGAGCTCCCCTTCGGAGGGGAAGTACTCCTCCGCGGACATCTCCCGACCCGCTTCCGTGCGTAACCGGCGCAGCACCAGGCCCTGTTCGCCGCTCGTGGGGGCCTTCGCTCCCGTGACGATCACCACGCCCTCGTCCTCGTGGTGGAGCACGAGCCCGGGGGCGCCGGAGTAGGTCCGCTCGGAGACCGTCGCGGCGAGGAGTTCGAGACGTCGGCCCTGGTGGTGCGTGTAGGCGGTCGGGTACTGGTCGCGCCGGGCCTCGACCAGCCGGGCGATCCTCTCGGCCGGATGCGTCCAGTCGATCCGGCCGTCCTCGACGGAGTCCGTGCGGGCCGGGATCTCGTACCGCGCGGACTCATGGACCACGCTGGCCGGCGCCGGTTCGAGGTGACGGTGGACGCGGCGCAGGAGGGAGGCGAGCTGCTCGCGTTCCTCCGTGTCCAGCGGGGCGAGGATGTCGTCGTCGGTCGAGGCGATGTCCGCGTTGAGGAGATCGAGGAAGGAGCGGCCCTCAGGCGTCAGCCGTACGACGACGCGGCGCCGGTCGGCGGGATCCCGGCCGCAGTCGACATGGCCCGTCCTGACCAGATCGTTGACGATCTTCACCAGGTCGCTGGCGTTCATGTCCAGACGGGAGGCGAGGACCGTCTTCATCTGGGGGCCCAGGTCGGCGACCATCGCCATCACGGTCAGATGCCACAGGCGCAGTCCGTGGGCGGTCAGCCTGTCGGTGAGTCTGCGGCGCGCGGCCTTGCCGATCGCGTACATCAGATAGGCGTTGAGGTTCAGCACACTGGGCGGTGTCGTACTGAGCGAGGGCGGGCCGGAGGTGGCGGGGGAGCGGGGCCCGTCGTCGCCGGAGGTCACGGCGCCGGCGGTGTCGCTCCCGGCTCCGGCCTCGTTCCCGGTGACGTCGAGGTCGACGGTGCCGATCGTGAGATCCGCGTTGGCGAGCGAGCTGAAGACCTGTGCCCAGTCGGTCGGCATGTTCGATATGCCGACGACGGCGAACCGTGTGCCGTTCGCATCGTGCGCGGTGCCGGAGGTAACCCGTGGTTGCATCGATGTACCTGTTCGCAGTGCAAGTTAGGTGACCCTAACCAATCGGTTCGGAAGGATACCGGCGCCCCCAGGACCGTCTGGGGGCGCCGGAGTTCGGCGGTGCGGGGCGGGGAAGGCCGTCAGGGGCGGCTGGTGAGGTAACCGCCCATCGCGGTGAAGTAGTCGGTCGCGGACAGCTCCTGGCCGTCCTCGGTCCGTACGCGCGTGATGGCCAGGCCGTGGTTGCGGCCGGTGCGGGCGTCCGCGCCGGCGACGATCACCACACCCTCGCCCTCGCGGTAGAAGATGCGCCCGGGCGTGCCGCCGTAACGGCCCTCGGACACCACGGCGGCGAGGACTTCGAGGCGCCGGCCCTTGTGGAAGGTGAACGCGGCCGGGTAGGGCGCGGACTGGGCGCGGACCAGGCGCTCCAGGGCGTCGGCGGGCCAGTCCCAGTTGATCCGGATGTCTTCCTCGGACCGCTTGTGGAAGAAGCTGGCCTGCGAGCGGTCCTGCTTCGTGAACTCGGTCTGACCGGAGGCGATCAGATCCAGGGCGCCGACCGTGACGGGGGCGATGAGGTCGACCGTCTTGTGGAACAGGTCGGTCGCGGTGTCCGTGGGCTCCACCGTCACCGCGCGCTGGTCCACGATGTCGCCGGCGTCGAGCACCTCGTCCATCATGTGGGCCGTGACGCCGACTTCGGTCTCGCCGTTGATGAGGGCCCAGATGAGCGGGGAGAAGCCGGCGTACTTGGGCAGCAGGGAGTCGTGGACGTTGAGCGTGCCGTGGCGGGGGAGGGTGTAGATCCGCGGCGGGATCCAGGTGCGCCAGTTGTTGGCCACGATGATGTCGGGGTCGGCCTCCTTGAGGCGCTGGAACAGCTCGTCGTCGTCAGGCCTGTTGCGGATGACGACGGGGACGCCGTGCTCCTCGGCCAGGTCGGCGACGGAGTCGCTCCAGATCTTCTCGTAGGCGTGCTCGCTCTTGGGGTGTGTCACGACCAACACCACGTCGTGCTCGGAGTCCAGGAGAGCTTGCAGGGTGCGATGCCCCCAGGTCTGGTAACCGAACATGACGACCCGCATGGGGTTCCTCCTCAGAAGAGCGAATGACCGCCGCCAAGTAAAGCAAGGCTTACCTAAGGATGCAACGGCCCCTGTTTTCGGGCGTGTTCAGTGCCGTTTTCTCTTCCGCGCCCGATTCGTCCGGTCGACAGGTCGGGGCAAGTCAGGTTAGCTTTACCTAAGTTCGCCCTGGCCGACGTCACCGGCGGGCTCGGCGTCTCGTACTTTTCATCCTCGCCTGACAGGCGGCTGTCCCGCACGATGGGAGTGACATGTCTCAGGTTCTTCCTGGCGACGCACCTCTGATCCATGACCTCATAGGAATCGGCTTCGGGCCGTCCAACGTGGCCATGGCGATTGCGCTCAGCGAGCACAATGCTCGCGTCGGCAGGCAGGAGGCGGTCACTGCTCACTTCTTCGAGCGCCAGCCCAACTTCGGCTGGCACCGCGGCATGCTCATCGACGACGCCACGATGCAAGTGTCCTTCCTCAAGGACCTGGTGACGCTCCGTAACCCGTCCAGCGAGTACACCTTCCTGCGCTATCTGCAGAGCAAGGGCCGGCTGATCGACTTCGTCAACCACAAGAACCTCTTCCCGCTCCGCGTGGAGTTCCACGACTACTTCGAGTGGGCGGCGGCGAAGGTCGACGACATGGTCTCCTACGGCCACGAGGTCGTCTCCGTCGAGCCCGTCGTCCGCGACGGAGTCGTGGAGTACCTCGACGTGACGGCCCGCTCGGGCTCCGAGACCGTGGTCCACCGCGCCCGGAACCTCGTCATCGGCACGGGACTTCGCCCCCTCATGCCGGAGGGTGTCGAGCGGAGCGACCGCGTCTGGCACAACTCCGACCTGCTCGCCAAGGTGGACGGCCTGGAGGGCACCGACCCGACCCGCTTCATCGTGGTCGGCGCCGGCCAGAGCGCCGCCGAGAACGTGGCGTACCTGCACCGCCGCTTCCCCGACGCCGAGGTCTGTGCCGTCTTCTCCCGCTACGGCTACAGCCCGGCGGACGACAGCAGCTTCGCCAACCGCATCTTCGACCCCGAGGCGGTCGACGAGTACTTCACGGCTCCCGACGACATCAAGCGCCGGCTGATGGACTATCACGGGAACACCAACTACTCGGTCGTGGACATCGACCTGATCGACGAGCTCTACCGGGTCGCGTACCAGGAGAAGGTGCTCGGCACCGAGCGGCTGCGCTTCCTCAACATCTCGCGCCTGACCGGCGTCGAGGAGACCCCGGACACGGTCCGCGCCACCGTCACCTCCCTGGTCACCGGCGAGGAGAACGTGCTGGACGCCGATGTCGTGGTCCTGGCCACCGGCTACAGCCCCGCCGAGCCCCTGGGCATCCTCGGTGAGGTCGCGAAGAGCTGCCACCGCGACGAGCAGGGCCGGGTCCGCGTCGAGCGCGACTACCGCATCTCGACGGACCCCGAACTGCGCTGCGGCATCTATCTGCAGGGCGGCACCGAGCACACCCACGGCATCACCTCGTCGCTGCTCTCCAACACCGCGATCAGGGTCGGCGAGATCCTGGACTCGATCCTCGACCGCGGTCCGGAGCCTGTCCAGGACGAGCCGCGCCCGGTCGCCGACGGCATCGGCTCGGCCCGCTGACCTCCGCCTCCTCCCGCCAGGCCTCCACGTCCCCACCCCCCATCGCCCCACCGGCTCCACCCGCCCCCGGCTGCCTCGTAGCGTCCTCGTACGTGGCGGTCGTGGCACGCACCGTGTAATCCCCGTGAAAGGAACATCCGTGTCCACTGGTACGCGCCCCGCTCTGACGCGGTTCGTCAGACACTTCCCGCAGGTGGCCGTCGCCACCGTCGCCGCGCTCGCGCTGTCCGCCTGTGGGGGCGGCACCGAGAAGACCGAGGCCAAGCCCTCGGGCGAGGCGAGCAGCTCGACGTCCGCCGCCTTCCCCGTGACGGTGGAGCACAAGTACGGCTCCACCACCATCGACGCGGAGCCGAAGAGGGTCGTCACCCTGGGCCTGTCGGACCAGGACGCGGTTCTGGCGCTCGGGATCAAGCCGGTCGGCGCGGTGGACTGGTTCAAGGAGCAGCCGTACGGCAAGTGGCCGTGGGCGAAGGACAAGTGGGGGTCCACGAAGCCCGAGATCGTCGGTGAGCGCGACGAGTACAACATCGAGAAGATCGCGGCGCTGAAGCCCGACCTCGTCATCGCGCAGTACTCGGGGATGAAGAAGGAGCAGTACGACACGCTCTCGAAGTTCACCAAGGTCGTGGCGCAGCCCAAGGGCCTGCCCGACTACGGCGCGTCCTGGCAGGTCATGACGCGGCAGATCGGCAAGTCCCTCGGCAAGGACGCGGAGACCGAGAAGCTGATCTCCGGCATCGACGCGCGCTTCAAGGCCGTCCGCGACAAGCACCCCGAGTTCGCCCAGAAGACCATCGCCGTCGCCGACAGCTTCGAGGCCGGCAAGTACTCCGCCTTCACGAAGACCGACCCGAAGGCGATCTTCTTCAACGAGCTCGGCTTCAAGCTGAAGCCCGAGATCGACACCCTGGCGAAGCCGGGCTGGAACGTCGCCGAGCTGAGCGCCGAGAAGCTGAACGTGCTCGACGTCGACCGCCTCGTCTGGGTCACCTCCAGCACCGAGGCCAACGACCGCATCAAGGCCGAGCCGCTCTACAAGAAGCTGAAGGTCAACTCGGAGAAGCGCGACCTGTTCGTGCCCTACCAGGACCCGGACATCGGTGCCGCCTTCTCCTTCAACACCGTCCTGTCGATCCCGTACGCCATCGACGAGGTCGAGCCGCTGATCGCGGCCATCAAGTAAGCGCCCGTCACCGGCGTCCGGCCCGTCCGCCGGCACCCCGCCCGTCCCCCGGCAGCACCCGGCCCGTCCGCCGGCGCCGCCGGGGGCGGGCGGTGCCCTCGCCCTCCGCGCCCCGTTCCCGGCAGCACCGCGCCCCGCCACCGTGACGTACGGCGGCCCCTCCCCGGCGCGGGCCGGGAGCGGGGCGCACCGGACACACCTCACTGACGCATCACCAGGGAAAGGCCCATTCGAACGATGTTTGACGTCGAGTCGGACCGGACGTCCACCTCCGGCATACCCGTCACGGGCGGGCAATCCGGGATCTGGCTTGCCCAGCAGATCGACCCGGAGAGCTCCGCCTACAACATCGTGTTCGCCCTGGACCTGCACGGCGACGCCGACGTCGAGCGCCTCACCGCCTGTGTGCGGCAGGCCGTCCAGGAGGCCGAGAGCCTGCACGTGCGCGTCCGCGCGGGAGACGGCGGTCCCCGCCAGACACCCGCTCCCGCGCCGTTCGCCGTTCCCGTCGTCGACCTGCGCGCCGCCGCCGACCCCGAGCGGGCCGCCGCCGACTGGATGTCCGCCGACCGCGAGCGCCCCATGGATCTCGCCCAGGGCCCCCTCTTCGGCCATGCCGTGCTGCGTCTCGCCGACGACCACGCCGTCTGGTACCAGCGCTACCACCACATCGTCATCGACGGCATGGGCGTCGCGCTCATCACCCGCCGGGCCGGTGAGCTGTACACCGCGGGTGACACCGCTCCCGCACCCCGCGACTGGGCGGTCTCCCGCCTGGTCGACGCCGAGCGCGCCTACCGCGCCTCCGCCTCGCACGAGGAGGACCGCGCCTACTGGCTGGCCCGCATTGCCGACCGGCCCGAGCCCGTACGCCTCGTCGAGCGCGCCCCCCTGCCCATGACCCGGCGGCTGCGGCGTACGTCGGAGCTGACGGCCGACCAGAGCCGACGGCTCCACGCCGCCGCCGAGCGCGCCGGCACCCGGCCGTCCCGCGTGCTCGTCGCCGCCGTGGCCGCCTACCTCCACCGGGTCAGCGGCGAGCAGGACCTCGTCCTCGGCCTGCCGATCGCCGCCCGCCAGGACGCGGTCTGCGCCGAGGTCCCCGGCATGGTCTCCAACATCGTGCCGCTGCGCCTCTCCATCCGCCCCGGCACCACCGTCGCCGAACTCCTCGCCGGTGTACGGCACGCGGTCGGCGAGGCCGTCGCCCACGGGCGCTACCGGGCCGAGGACCTGGCCAGGGAACTGGGCCTGCCCGACGGCGTGCACGAACTCGTCGGCCCCACGGTCAACGTCCTCCCGCGCCCGGACGACCTGCGGTTCCGTGATCTCGAGACCGAACTCGAACCGGTCTGGCTCGGCCCGGTCAGCGACCTGGCCCTCAGCTTCGCCGAGTGCAGCGACGGGCTCGGGATCTGCGTCCACCTCGACGCCGACGCCGAGGTCTGCGACGAGGAGACACTGCGGGACCACGAGCGCCGCTTCCTCGCCCTCCTCCACGCGTTCGTCGCGGACCCCGACCGCCCGGTCGGCCACCTCGAACTGACCTCGTCCCCGGAACGGACCCGGCTCCTCGACGAGTTCGGCGACAAGCCCCGGGAGTCGGCCGAGCTCTCCTGGCCCGCCGCCTTCGAGGCCCAGGTCAGCCGCACCCCGGACGCCGTCGCCCTCGTCTGCGAGGACCGGGAACTCACGTACGCCGACCTGAACGTGGCCGCCAACCGGCTCGCCCGCCTCCTGGCCTCCCGTGGCGTCGGAGCCGAGGACGTCGTCGCCGTCGCCGTCCCGCGCTCCGTCGACCTCGTCGTCTCCCTGCTCGCGGTGATGAAGGCGGGCGCGGCCTACCTGCCGCTGGACGCCGATCACCCGCAGGACCGCATCGCCTACATGCTGGCCGACGCCGGCGCGCGCACGGTCGTCACCACCCGCGAGCTGTCCGACGCGCTGCCCGACGCCCCCGGCGTCGCCCGCCTGCTCCTCGACGAGCCGTCCCTGACGGCCGAGCGCGACGCCCTCGACGGCGCGGACCTGGGCCTCGACATCGCCCTGGACCGTGCGGCGTACGTCATCTACACCTCGGGCTCCACCGGCCGCCCCAAGGGCGTCGTCGTCTCCCACGACGGCGTCGGCAGCCTCATCGCCACCGCCACCGACCGCATCGGGATCACCGCCGACAGCCGGGTCGTCCAGTTCGCCTCCGTGGGCTTCGACGTGACGGTCTGGGACCTGATCATGTCGCTGTGCGTCGGCGGCCGGATCATCGTGGTCCCCACCGAGCGCCGCGTCGCCGGACCCGCGCTCACCGAGTACGTCGCCCGCCACGGCGCCACCCACATGATCCTCCCGCCGTCCCTCGTCTCGGCCCTGCCGCAGGACTGCGAGCTGCCGGACGGCGCCGTCCTGATCGTCGGCACCGAGGCGGTGCCCAGCGAGCTGATCGCCCGCTGGGCCGGACGGCTCCAGGTCGTGGTCGCGTACGGCCTCACCGAGGCGACCGTCAACTCCACGCTCTGGGTCGCCACCCCCGACCGGCCCGGACCCGCGCCGATCGGCGAACCCGACCCCAACACCCGTGCCTACGTGCTCGATTCGGCGCTCCGTCTGGTGCCCGTCGGCACCGAGGGCGAGCTGTACGTCTCCGGCCGCGGCCTCGCCCGCGGCTACCTGGGCCGACCGGGACTCACCTCCGAACGCTTCGTCGCCGACCCGTACGCCACCGAGCCCGGCGCCCGGATGTACCGCACGGGCGACCGCGTCCGCTGGGGCGACGACGGCAACCTGGAGTTCCTCGGCCGCGCCGACGGCCAGATCAAGATCCGCGGCCACCGCATCGAGCCCGGCGAGATCGAGAGCGCCTTCATGGCCTGCCCGGGCATCGCCCAGGCCGCCGTCCTCGTCCGCGAGGACCACCGGAGCGCCAAGCGGCTCGTCGCCTACCTCGTCGCCGAGGCCGGTACGGACCCCGAGGCCTCCGTCACCGAGGCGCGGGCCCGGATCGCCGGGACGCTGCCCGACTACATGGTCCCGTCCGCCGTCGTACGCCTCGACGGGCCGCTGCCGCTGACGCCCAACGGCAAGCTCGACCGCCGCGCCCTGCCCGAGCCCCGGTGGACCGCGACGGCCGGCGGCGACGCGCCCACCACCCCCGCCGAGACCGCGCTCGCCGCGCTCTTCGCCGAGGTGCTCAGCCTTCCCTCGGTCGGCGTCCACGACAGCTTCTTCGAACTGGGCGGCGACAGCATCGTCGCGATCCAGCTCGTCAACCTCGCCCGCGAGGCCGGGCTCGCGATCACCCCGCGTGACGTCTTCCGGCAGCGGACCGTGGCGGGGCTCGCCCGGACCGCCGCACCGCTCACCGCCGACGCGTCCACCGAGGACCCCCGAG
This sequence comes from Streptomyces sp. NPDC022552, assembly GCF_055561875.1. Lineage (NCBI taxonomy): Bacteria > Bacillati > Actinomycetota > Actinomycetes > Kitasatosporales > Streptomycetaceae > Streptomyces > Streptomyces sp. NPDC022552. The sequence goes on along the minus strand of NZ_JBVHGJ010000015.1, from coordinate 92,388 downwards.
CGGTGGAGCTCGACGAGGACGCGCTGCCCGTCTCCCCGCTCCAGGAAGGTTTCTTCTTCCACGCGGAATTCGACCAGGAGGCCGCCGACCTCTACGTCGTCCAGGAACTCCTCGACCTCGCGGGCACTGTCGAACCGGACCGGCTCCGGCGGTCGCTCCAGCTGCTCCTCGACCGGCACGCGCTGCTGCGCGCCTCCTTCCGCCAGCTCCCCGGCGGCGAGGTCGTCCAGCGGATCGCCGACCGCACCGACCTTCCGTGGCGCGAGGCCGACACCGCCCGCACCCCCGTGGAGGACATTCTGCGGCAGGACCGCGCCGAGGGTTTCGACCTCGCCCGGCCGCCGCTGATGCGGGCCACCCTGATCCGCGACGGGCAGCGCCACCGGCTGCTGCTCACGCTGCACCACATCATCGCCGACGGCTGGTCGGTCTCCGTCATGCTGCGTGAACTGACCGCCGCCTACCGGGGTGACGCCCTGCCCGAGGCGCCCGCCTCGCGGGCGTACCTGGGCTGGCTCGCGAGCCGCGACCTCGACGCCGCCCGCGACGCGTGGCGCCACGCCCTGGCCGGCCTGGACGGCCCGACCCGGCTGCCCGCCCTCGCCTCCGCCACGGACGACCACCAGGCCGCGCCGGTCGCCAGACCCGAGCACGTCGACGTCCGGCTGCCCGAGTCCCTCACCGCCGACCTCACGGCCCGCGCCCGCAGCCACGGGCTCACCCTCGGCACCGTCCTGAACGGCGGCTGGGCGCTGCTCCTCGGCGGTCTGACCGGCAGCCAGGACGTCGTGTTCGGCACCACCGTATCCGGACGTACGACCGAGGTCAGGGGCCTGGACTCGGCCGTCGGCCTGTTCATCAACACCGTGCCGGCCCGCGTCACCCTGCGCGGCGGCGAGTCGCTCGCCGAGCTGCTGCGCCGTGTCCAGGACGAGCACGGGGCCCTCCTGGACCACCAGCACCTCGGGCTCGCCGAGATCCAGCGGCTCGCGGGCGGCGGGGAACTCTTCGACACGCTCGTGGTTTTCGAGAACTTCCCCTCCGGCGACCTGTCCACCGCACAGGACACCGCGCACGACACCGCGCAGGTCCAGGAGACGCTGCGCGTCACCGGGGCCGAGGTCTTCGACGCGGTGCACTACCCGCTCGCCCTGATCGTCGAGCACGACGGCGACCACCTCTCGCTGCGTTTCAAGTACGACGCGGCCCGGCTCGACCAGCTGACCGTGGCGGTCGTGGCCCACCGGTTCGAGGCCCTGCTGCGGACGCTCGTCGACGACCCCGCCCGCCCGGTCGCCCGCGTCGGGACGCTCTCCGACCGCGAGCAGGAGCGCCTCACCGCGCTGAACGACACGGCCCACCCGCTGCCCGACGCGGACGCCACCCTCGCCTCCCTCTTCGCCGCGCAGGTGGCACGGACGCCCGACGCCCCCGCCGTCGTCTTCGAGGGCACCACCCTGTCCTACGCCGAACTCGACCGGCGCGCCGAGGCGCTGGCCCGGCGGCTGCGGGCCCGGGGCGCCGGCCCCGAGCGGTTCGTCGCGGTCGCGGTGCCCCGCTCCGCCGAGCTCATGGTCGCGCTGCTCGGCGTCCACAAGGCGGGCGCCGCCTACCTGCCCCTCGACCTCGACTACCCCGCCGACCGGGTGGCGTTCATGCTCGCCGACTCCGGGGCCCGTACGGTCGTGACCACCGGCGACGCGGCCGGGCGGCTGCCCGACGTACCCGGGCTCGCACACGTCCTGGTGGACGGCGACGACGAGGCGGCCGACACGCCGGCCGCGCACGCGCGACCCGACCACCCCGCCTACCTCATCTACACCTCGGGCTCCACCGGGCGCCCCAAGGGCGTCGCCGTCACCCACCGCGCGATCGTCAACCGACTCGCCTGGATGCAGCACGAATACGGACTCACCGTCCACGACCGCGTGCTCCAGAAGACCCCGTCCAGCTTCGACGTGTCCGTCTGGGAGTTCTTCTGGGCCCTCGTCGAAGGCGCGACCGTCGTCCTCGCCCGCCCCGACGGACACCGCGACCCGGCCTACCTCGCCGAGCTGATCCGGACCGAGCGCATCACGACGACGCACTTCGTGCCCTCGATGCTGGCCGCGTTCGTCCAGGTCATGGAGGCCGCCCCGGGCGCCCCCGAGTGGGCCACGAGCCTGCGTCGCGTGTTCTGCAGCGGCGAGGCCCTCACCGGCCCCGACGCCCGCCGATGGGCGGAGCTGACCTCCCGCAGGGGCCACGGCCCCGTGCCGCTGCACAACCTCTACGGCCCCACCGAGGCCGCCGTCGACGTCACGTACTTCCCGTACGAGGGTGGCGACGAGCTCGCCGTCCCGATCGGCCACCCCGTCTGGAACACGCGCCTCCACGTCCTCGACTCCTTCCTGCGCCCCGTCCCGGACGGTGTGCCCGGCGAGCTGTACCTCGCCGGCGTCCAGCTGGCCCGCGGCTACCACGACCGGCACGCACTGACCGCCGAGCGGTTCGTCGCCGACCCGTTCGGGGAGCCCGGCGCCCGGATGTACCGGACCGGCGACCTGGTCAGCCGGCGCGCCGACGGCGCCGTCGAGTACCTCGGCCGCACCGACCGCCAGGTCAAGGTGCGCGGCAACCGCGTCGAACTGGGAGAGATCGAGGCCGCCCTGGCCGCCCTCCCGGGTGTCGCCCGGGCCGCCGTAGTCGTCCGGGACGGAACGCTCCTCGGCTACGCGGTACCGGCTCCCGGAGGCACCGCCCCGGACGGCGAGGCCCTCCACGCGGCGCTCGCCGAGGCGTTGCCCGCGGCGATGGTGCCGACGGCCGTCGTGGCCCTCGACGAGCTGCCGCTGACGCCCAGCGGCAAGCTCGACCAGAACGCCCTGCCCTCACCGTCCGTCGCCCCCCGGGCCGGCGGTCGCGCGCCGCGCGACGAGCGCGAGCGCGCCCTCTGCGAGATCTTCACCGATGTCCTCGGCATGGCCGGGATCGGTGCCGACGACGACTTCTTCGTCCTGGGCGGCGACAGCCTCACCTCGATCGCCGTCGCCACCCGGGCCCGTGAAAGGGGACTGACCATCAGCCCGCGCGATGTGTTCGAGCACCGCACGCCCGCCGCGCTCGCCGCGACGGCCACGAACGTGCCGGACGAACCCGCCGTCGAGGCCGCTCCAGAAGCGCCCGCCGCCGGGGTGACCATGTCCGCCACCGACGCCGGACAGGCCGCCGCCGCCCTCCAGGCGATGCTCGCCGCACAGCAGCAGTCCGGCGCGGCCGTCGACCCGGCCCTCCAGGCACTGCTCGACCAGCTGACCGCCGCCGCCCCGGCGGAGCCCCCGGCCCCGGCCCCGCTCGGCGGCCTCGAACTGACCTCCGAGGAGACCGGACGCATCGAGGCCGTCTCAGGCCTCCCGGTCGCCGACGTCTGGCCGCTCTCCCCGCTCCAGGAGGGCATGTACTTCCACGCCACCTACGACACCGGTGACGCCCTCGACGTCTACCTGTCGCAGGAGACCCTGGACTTCGACCGCCCCCTGGACGCCGACCGGCTGCGCGCCGCATGCCGGGCGCTCCTGGAGCGCAACGCGAGCCTGCGCGCCGGGTTCACCAGCGACGGCCTGCCCCGGCCCGTCCAATTCATCGCCGACGGCGCCGAGATCCCGCTGACCGAGACCGATCTGTCCGCGCTGCCCGCCGACGAGCGGTGCGCCCGCGTGGACGCGCTCCTCGCCGCCGACCGCCGGCAGCGCTTCGACCTGTCCGCGCCGCCGCTCTGCCGCCTCCAGCTGATCCGGCTCGGCGACGGCCGCGACCGGCTCGTCGTCACCCACCACCTCATCCTGTGGGACGGCTGGTCGGCCTGGCTGTTCCTCGAGGAGCTGTTCACGCTGTACGAGCGGGCCGGCGACACCACCGGTCTGCCCGCCCCCGGCTCGTACCGCGACTACCTGGCCTGGCTGGACCGGCAGGACACGGACCAGGCCCTCGACGCCTGGCGCGGCGCCCTCTCCGGCTTCGACGAGCCGACGCTCGTGGCGCCGGCCGGCCGCGACGCCGGCCCGGTCATCCCGGCCGACTTCGACGCCGTCCTGACCAAGGAGACCAGCGACCGGCTCCGCGCCCTGGCCCGCCAGCACGGCCTCACCCTGAACACCGTGCTCAACGCCGCCTGGGGCCTGGTCCTCTCGGCGATGACGGGCCGCGGCGACGTCGCCTTCGGCACCGCGGTCGCCGGACGCCCGGCGGACGTGCCGGACGTCGCCGGCATCATCGGCATGTTCCTCAACACCATCCCGGCACGCGTCGCGTTCGCGCCCGACGAGCCGCTGCTCGACCTGCTGCGCCGCATGCAGTCCGAGCGGGCCGGCGTCATGCCGTACGAGTACGTCGGCCTCGGCACCCTCCAGCAGGAGACCGGCCACCGCCGTCTGTTCGACACCCTCTTCGTGCTGCGCTCCGCCGACGGCGAGGACCGTGCCGCATCGCTCCGGCAGCGGCACGGCATCACCGACGTATCGAACGTGGACGGCACGCACTTCCCGCTCACCCTGATCGTCACGCCCGAGACCCGGCTGCGGGTCACCCTGGCGGCACGGCCCGACCTGTTCGACGCGGAGGCCGCGACCACGATCCTCGGCCGGTTCACGACCGTCCTGGAGCGGCTCGTCGAGCTCCTCTCCGCCCCGGACGCCGTCTCCGCGCTCACCGTCGGCGTGGACCTGCTGCTGCCGCCGGAGCGCGCCGCCCTCGCGGCCGAGCGGGCCGGCAGCCGCGAACCCGTGCCGAACGAGACCATCGCCGACATGCTGACGGCCCAGGTCGCCCGTACCCCCGACGCGGTCGCGCTCGTCTTCGGCGAACGCGCCCTCACGTACGCCGAACTGGACGCGCACATCAACCGGATCGCCCGGCTGCTGCTCGCCCGGGGCGCGGGTCCGGAGAAGGTCGTGGCGCTCGCCCTGCCGCGCTCCATCGACATGGTCGCCGCCCTGTTCGCCGTACTGCGGACCGGCGCCGCGTACCTGCCGCTCGACCTGGACCACCCGGCCGACCGGCTGCGGCTGATGGTCGAGGACACCGGGCCCCTGTGCCTGGTCTCCACCAAGGCCGTCGCCCCGACCCTCCGGGGACCCCAGGGCGCCGTCGCCCCCGAACTCCTGCTGGACGACGAGGCCCTGGCCGCCGAGCTGGCCGCCCTGCCCGGCGGGGAGATCACCGACGCCGAGCGGCCCGCCTTCGCCCACGACATCGCGGACCGGCTCGAACACCCGGCGTACGTCATCTACACCTCCGGCTCGACCGGCCGGCCCAAGGGCGTCGTCACGCCCTACCGGGGTCTGACGAACATGCAGCTCAACCACCAGAAGGAGATCTTCGACCCGGCGATCGCCTCGGCCGGCGGACGGCGACTGCGCATCGCGCACACCGTCTCCTTCGCCTTCGACATGTCCTGGGAGGAGCTGCTCTGGCTCGTCGAGGGCCACGAGGTCCACGTCTGCGACGAGGAGCTGCGCCGCGACGCCGAGGCACTGGTCGCCTACTGCGACCGGCACCAGGTCGACGTCGTCAACGTGACCCCCACCTACGCCCAGTTGCTCATCGAGGAGGGGCTTCTCGACCGCGACGAGACGGCCGGGAAGCACCGTCCCGCGCTGGTCCTGCTCGGCGGCGAGGCCGTGTCCGACACCGTGTGGAGCACGCTGCGCCGCACCGACGGGACGTACGGCTACAACCTCTACGGGCCGACCGAATACACCATCAACACCCTCGGCGGCTCCACCACGGACAGCGCGACCTCCACGGTCGGCATGCCCATCCGCAACACCCGCGCCCACGTCCTGGACGCCATGCTGCGCCCGGTCCCGCCCGGCTGCCCCGGCGAGCTGTACATCGCCGGCACGGGCCTGGCCCGCGGCTACCACGACCGTCCCGGCCTGACCGCCGAGCGTTTCGTCGCCGACCCCTTCGGCGAGCCGGGCGAGCGGATGTACCGCACCGGTGACCTCGTACGGCAGCGGCTCGACGGGCTGCTCGACTTCCTGGGCCGCACCGACGACCAGGTGAAGATCCGCGGCTACCGGATCGAACTCGGTGAGATCTCCACGGCCCTCTCCTCGCACCCCGACGTCGCCCACGCGGCCGTCGTCGTCAACGAGAGCACCGGCACCAAGCGTCTCGTCGGCTACTTCGCGCCGGAGGACGGCACGGAGCCCGGCGATGAGCTGCTCCAGCGGCTGCGCGACCACCTGAAGGCCGCGCTGCCCGACTACATGGTCCCCTCCGCGCTCGTCCCCGTGGACACCCTTCCGCTCACCGTCAACGGCAAGCTCGACGTACGGGCCCTGCCCGCCCCGGACTTCGCCGGAACCGGTACGAGCCGCGCCCCCCGCACGGAGCGGGAGGAGACGCTCTGCGCGCTCTTCGCCGAGGTGCTTGGCCTGCCGGAAGGCAGCGTCGGCATCGACAGCGACTTCTTCGAGCTGGGCGGCCACTCGCTACTGGCCACCCGCCTCGTCAGCCGGGCCCGCACCGCCCTGGACGCCGAACTCGCCATCCGCGACCTCTTCGAGGCACCCACGGTGGCCGAACTGGTCGAGCGCGCGGACCGCTCCGACGGCGCCGCCCGACCCGCGCTGACCGCGGGGGAGCGGCCCGACGAGCTGCCGCTCTCGCACGCCCAGCAGCGGCTCTGGGTCATCCAGCAGATCGAATGCACCTCGGCCGCGTACAACTTCCCGCTGGTCATGCGGCTGCGCGGCGCCCTCGACGTCGAGGCGTGGGGGACGGCGCTCGCCGACGTGACCGCCCGGCACGAAGCCCTGCGGACGGTGTTCGTGGAGCACGAGGGCCAGGCCGTCCAGCGCGTGCTGCCCGCCGACGAGGCCCGGCCCGTGGTGGAGCGGCTGCGGGGCACCGAGGACGAGGTCCCCGACCTCGTCGAGGCCGCCGTCAACCGACCCTTCGACCTCGCGACCGAACTGCCGCTGCGCGCCACGGTCGTGGAGCTGGCACCGGGGGAACACGTCGTCGTCCTGCTGCTCCACCACATCACCACCGACGAGTGGTCGGACCGCCCCTTCCTGCGCGACCTGGCCACCGCCTACGCGGCCCGCGTCGACGGCGCGGCCCCCCGGTGGGAGCCGCTGCCCGTCCAGTACGCCGACTACGCCCTCTGGCAGCAGCGGCTGCTCGGCGACCCGGCGGAGGCGGACAGCCTGGCCGCACGGCAGCTGGAGTACTGGCGCACGACCCTGGACGGCGCCCCCGAAGAGCTGGAACTGCCCACGGACCGTCCCCGCCCGGCCCGGCCGGCGTTCTCCGGCGCCGAGCTGGACATCGCCTTCGACGCCGATGTCCACGAGGGCCTGAAGCGGCTCGCCCGCGAGTCCGGCGCCAGCATGTTCATGGTCGTCCACGCGGCCGTGGCCGCCCTGCTGCACCGCCTGGGCGCCGGTACGGACATCCCCCTCGGCTCGCCCATCGCGGGGCGCGGCGACGAAGCCCTCGACGACCTGGTCGGCTTCTTCGTCAACACGCTGGTGCTGCGCACCGACCTGAGCGGCGACCCGAGCTTCACCGAGCTGCTCGCCCGGGTCCGGGAGACCGACCTGGCCGCGTTCTCGCACGCGGACGTGCCGTTCGAGTCCGTGGTGGAGAAGCTCAACCCCACCCGCTCCCTCTCCAGGAACCCGCTCTTCCAGGTGATGGTCGGCTACCACGCCCGCACGGGCGACGGACTGGAACTGTCCGGCCTCAGCGCCGACCACGTCCCCTTCCGCATCCGCTCGGCCAAGTTCGACCTCGTGTTCAGCTTCACCGAGCACACGCCGGCCGACGGCGGCGCCGGCTCGCTCGGCTGCCGACTGGAGTTCGCCACCGAGCTCTTCGACCACACCACCGCCGAGCGCCTCGGCGAGCGCCTCCGCGCGCTCGTCGCGGCCCTCGTCGCCGCGCCCGGCCAGCCCGTCTCGCGGGCCGAGATCCTCGCCGACGACGAGCGGCAGCTGGTCCTGGAAGGCTTCAACGGCACGGCCCGCGAGGTCGACGAGGAGTCGTTCCCGGACCTGTTCGCGCAGCGGCTCGCCGAGCGCCCCGACGCGGTCGCCGTCGTCGACCGCGACCGGTCCGTGACGTACGCGGAGCTCGACGCCCGCGCCAACCGCCTCGCCCGGCTCCTCGCGGCCCGCGGAGTCGGTGCCGAGAGCGTCGTCGGCGTGGCCGTGCCCCGCTCCGTCGACATGGTCGCCACGGTGCTCGCCGCGCTGAAGCTGGGCGCCGCGTTCCTGCCCCTCGACCTGGTCCACCCGGCCGACCGGCTGACGTACATGATCGAGGACTCGCGGGCGGCGCTCGTGGTCGGCACCGAGCCGGTCGCGGGCAAGATCCCCGAGGTGACGGGCGTGCCGGTGGTGCTGCTCGACGAACCGTCGGTCGCCGCCGAGCTGGAGACCCTGCCGGAGACCGCGGTCGACGGGAAGCCGGTCCTCCTGGACCAGGCCGCGTACGTCATCTACACCTCCGGCTCCACCGGACGCCCCAAGGGTGTCGTCGTCCCGCACGAAGGCGTCTCCAGCCTCGTCGCCACCGCCGTCGACCGCATGGGCCTGGAACACGACAGCCACGTCCTGCAGTTCGCGTCGATCGGCTTCGACGTCTTCGCCTTCGAACTGGCGATGGCGCTCTGCCACGGCGGCCGGCTCGTCCTCATCACGGACGAGGCTCGGGTCGCGGGACCGGCGCTCACCGACTTCCTCGCGCAGCAGCGGATCACCCACATGATCCTGCCCCCGTCCCTCGTCTCGGCCCTGCCGCCCGGCTGCGAGCTGCCCGAAGGATCGACCGTCCTGGTCGGCACGGAGACCGTGCCGCCGGACGTCTTCGAACGGTTCGGCGCCACGGCCCACCTGATCTGCGCCTACGGACTCACCGAGGCGACGGTCAACTCCACGCTGTGGCCCTCGCGCGAGCATGGGGGCCGCCCGTCCGGCAGGGTGCCCATCGGCCGGCCCGACCCCAACACCCGCTGCTACGTCCTGGACGAGCACCTGCGGCCGGTCCCGCCGGGCGTCGTCGGTGAGCTGTACGTGGCCGGACGCGGCCTCGCCCGCGGCTACCTCGGCAAGACCGCGCTGACCTCGGAGCGGTTCGTCGCCGACCCGTACGGCCCGCCCGGCAGCCGGATGTACCGCACCGGTGACCGCGCCCGCTGGCGCGCGGACGGCAACCTCGACTTCCTCGGGCGCGTCGACACCCAGGTCAAGGTCCGCGGCTTCCGCATCGAGCTGGGAGAGATCGAGGCCGCTCTCGCCGGACACCCGTCGGTCGCCCAGGCAGCCGTGCTGCCCGACCGCGACGGCGACATCGTCCGACTCGTCGGCTACGCCGTCCCCGAGGCGGGGGAGTCCGTGGAGCTCGACCCGCAGGAGCTGCGCGCCCACGTCGCCGGGCAGCTGCCCGAGTACATGGTCCCCGCGCTCGTCGTGCCGCTGGACGGCCCGCTGCCGCTGACCCCCAACGGCAAGCTGGACCGCAAGGCGCTGCCCGTGCCGGACTGGGCGGCGATGACCGGCGACGCGCTGCCGGCCAACGAGACGCAGGCCAGGCTCGCCGCCCTCTTCGGTGAGATCCTCAAGCTGGAGCGGGTCGGCGTCCACGACAACTTCTTCGCGCTCGGCGGCCATTCGATGGCCTCCATGCGGCTCCTCGGCCGTATCCGCGCCGAGTTCGGCGTCGAACTGAGCATCAGGGACGTCTTCGACGCGCTGACCGTCGCCGGAATCGAGGGCAAGCTCAAGGGCGCGTCGACGGCCCGCCCGGCGCTGCGCCCGGCCGAGGTCCGCCAGGAGCCGCTCCTCGCCGCCCCCGTCCAGCGCTGGCAGTGGGACGCCTACCTGCGTACGCCCCGCTTCGACCACGCGCTGGTACTGCGCTCGCCCGGCGGCCTGGACGCGGACCTGCTGTCGGCGGCGCTCGCCGACGTCGCGGCCCGTCACGAGCCCCTGCGAACGGCCTTCACGGAGCACGACCGCGCGCTCCACCACCGGCCCGTCCAGCCCCCGGTGCTCGTCCTGGAGGAGTGCGCGGACCTGGAGGCGCGCCTGACCGAACTGGCCGCAGGAGCTCCGGAGCCGGACCGTGCGGCACCGCTCGGCGCCTGCCTGCTGACGGCGGCCACCGGCGAGCAGGCGCTGCTCCTGACCATGCACTACCTGGCGGTGGACGAATGGTCGGTGGTCCCGCTCTTCCGTGACCTGACGGCGGCCTACGGGGCACGTACGGAGGGCCGCGCGCCCGAGTGGCAGCCGCTGCCGGTCTCGTACGCCGACTACGCCCACTGGGCCCGCGAGGTCCTGGGCGACCTGGACGACCCGGACAGCCGAGGCGGCCGGCAGCTCGCCTACTGGCGCGACACCTTGAAGGACGTACCCACCGAGCTGGCCCTCCCGGCGGACGGCCCGCGCTCGTCCACGCCCGGCGCGGACCATGTGGGCTTCGTCCTCGACGAGCGGCTTCACGCGGCCGTGGACGACCTGGCCCGGGCGACCGGCACCAGCATGTTCATGGTGCTGCACGCCGCCCTGGCGGCGCTGCTCACGGCCCACGGCGCGGGCACCGACCTGCCCATCGGCACGATGGTCGCCGGCCGTACGGACGACCAACTGGCCGACCTGGTCGGCTGCTTCTTCAACACGGTCGTGCTGCGCACCGACACGGGCGGCGACCCGACGTTCGCGGAGCTGCTGTCCCGCGTACGGGAGACCACGCTCGGCGCCCTCGACCGGCAGGACGTCCCGTTCGAGGAGGTCGTCCGGGCGACCGGACTGCCCCAGGAGGGCCCGCAGGTCATGGTGATCCACCATGAGCAGGCGGACCTGGAGCAGTTGGAGGGCGGGGTCGGATCCCTCGACGCCGTACCGACCGGCTCGACCAGGGCGCGGCTGACCCTCAGCTTCTACGAGCCGCGGGGCGACGGTCCGGTCCACTGCGGCCTGATCCACGCCACCGACCTGCTCGGTACGGCCAAGGCACGGCGACTCGCCGACGAACTTCAGAGGCTGCTGCACGCCGTGGCAGCCGATCCCGGACAGCCGCTCTCGGAGCTGTTCACCACCATGACCGCGCGTTCGACAAGGAGTGACAACGCATGAGCACCAACCCGTTCGAGGACCCGCAGGGCCGCTTCCTGGTCCTCGTCAACGACGAGAACCAGCACTCGCTGTGGCCCTCCTTCGCCGAGGTGCCCGCCGGCTGGCGCACCGCCTTCGGCGAGGAGACGCGCGAGGCGTGCCTGGCGTACGTCGAGGAACACTGGACGGACCTCCGCCCGGCGAGCCTCGCCGCGCAGCAGGCCTGACGCACCCGCCTGAACGCCGCCGCCCTGGAGGGACCTCCACGGGCGGCGGCGTTCGTGCTCGGGGGCTTGTCGGCGTGGACGGGCCACGAGCCCCCGGCCGACGCTTGGGTTCGCCGGTACGGGCCCTGCGGGGTCACGGGGCCAGGCCGAGGTTTGCGTTCCGCCGGTACGCGCCCGCACGGGCCGCCGGCCCGGGCGGCGGCCGACGGGTCCGTTGTCCTCGCCCGCGGGCCAGGAGGACGAAAAAGGCTCCCGCCCCGGAATCCCGGGCGGGAGCCTTTGCGGGCAACGCGCGCAGCGTTACGCCGGGACCGCCGGCTCGCGGCGGCTGTCGGACCAGGCCGACCAGAGTTCGGCGTACCGGCCGCCCGCCGCGACCAGTTCCTCGTGCGTGCCGGTCTCCACGACGCGGCCCTGGTCCAGCACGACCACGCGGTCCGCGGTCGCCGCCTGGGGGAGGCGGTGGGCCACCATCAGGCCCGTACGGCCCTCCAGGGCGCGCAGCGCGGCCGTCTCGAGGACGCGGGCTCCCGCGCTGCCGGCGTCGGCCGTGGCCTCGTCGAGGATCGCGATGGGCGGGTCGGTGAGGACCAGCCGGGCCAGGGCCAGGTGCTGGGCCTGGGTCACCGTGAGGCGGTGGCCGCCCTCGCCCACGACGGTGGCCAGCCCCTCGGGCAGCCCGTCGACCCACTCCAGGGCGTCGACATGGGCCAGCGCGGCGCGCAAGTCCTCGTCCGTCGCCCCCGGGCGAGCCAGCCGCAGGTCCTCGGAGAGCGGTCCGGCGAAGACGTGGACCTCCTGGCTGATCAGCGTGACCGCCCGCCGGACCCCGGCCGGGCCCAGCTCCCGGGAGTCCACGCCGCCCAGCGAGATCGTCCCGGTCGACGGGTCGTGCACGCCCGCGATCAGCTTCGCCAGCGTGGTCTTGCCCGCGCCGCTGGCGCCGACCAGGGCCACGCGCTCGCCGTCCCGGACCTCCAGGTCCACCCCGGAGAGGACCGGGTGGCCGTCCACGTACGCGTGGCCGAGGTCCGTCACCTTGACCGAGCCGTCCACCGGTACGGCGGCCCGCTCGTCGGTCTCCCGCTCGGCCGGGAGGCTCGACACGCCGACGAGTCGGGCGAGGCTCGCCCCGGCGGACTGGGCGTCGTCGATGAGGAAGAGCGCGGCGTTGATCGGGTTGAACAGGCCGTGGAAGTAGAGCGCCGCCGCCGTCGCCGTACCGATGCTCACCGAGCCGTTGTCGACCAGGAGGAATCCGGTGAGGAGGATGGACGTCATGCCGATGAACTCGGCGATGTTGAGGCGGGAGAAGAAGCCCGAGACCAGGCGCATTCCGCGCGCCGCCAGGTCGACCGCCGTCTGCGACCGCTGCTCCAGGAGCTCCGCGTGCCGGTCGTTCAGACGGAACGCGCGCACGGTTCGCACGCCGCCGATGCTGTCGAGCAACTGGTGCTGCAGGGCGCCGGTCGCCACCCGGTGCTCGCCGTAGATGCTCGCGGCGCGCGGGATGTACCAGCGCACCGTGAGGACGTGGACCGGGACGGCGATCAGCACGGCGAGGAGGAAGCGCCAGTCGAGGACGGTGAGACCCACCAGCGTCAGGATGATGGTGAGGAAGGCGCCGGCGAACTCGGGAAGGGCCTGCCGTACCGCCCTCGCGATCAGGGTGACGTCGCCCGTCACCCGCGAGGTGAGGTCGCCCGAACCGGCCTGCTCGACCCGTTCGAGCGGCAGCCGCAGCGCCCGGGCGATGAACCGTTCCCGCAGGTCCGCGAGGACCGTCTCGCCGAGCCTGGCCACGAGGGACTTGCCGATCGCGGTCGCGACACCCCGGGCGACGGCGACGGCGAGGAGGAGCAGCATCGGGACGGTCAGCGCGGACGCGCCGCTCCTGTCCACGACCAGGTCCACGATCCGGCCGAGCAGGGGAGCGGTCAGCAGACCGATGGCCGTGCCGACGACCAGGACGGTCACCGCGCCCACCGCGAGGAGCCGGTGATGGCGCAGCAGTTCGCGGACGACGGCGAGGGTCTGGGCGCCGGTGGCGGTGGGCAGGAGCTCACGTTCGGGTGTGCCGGGTCCGCTCATCGTCCGTCCTTCGTCCTGCGGGTCTCGGTCGTGCGCGTCGCGGCCCTGCGGCTCCCGCGCGTCTCGGTCCTGCGTGGCCGTCATGCGAGCACCGCCGAGCGGTACGTCTCGTGGGCGGCCACCAGCTCCGGGTGGCTGCCTTCGGCGGCCACGCGGCCGTCGTCGAGCATGACCACCACGTCCGTCCCGGCGAGCAGCGCGGGGCTCGTGGTGACCAGGACCGTGGTGCGGCCGCGGCGCAGGTCCCTCAGGCGGCCGGCGATGCGGGCCTCGGTGACGGTGTCGACGGCCGTGGTCGGGTCGTGGACGACGAGGACCGGCGGGTCGGCGGCCAGGGCCCTGGCGAGTGCGACGCGCTGGCGCTGGCCGCCGGAGAGCGACTTGCCGCGCTCGGTGAGGAGGGTGTCCACACCGTCGGGCAGGGCCTGGGCGACGTCGTCCGCGGCCGAGGCGGCGAGCGCCGGGCCCACGGCCGCGCCGTCGGGCTCCGCCCCGGCCCGTACGTTGGCGAGGAGGCTGTCCTCGAACAGGTCGGCGTCGTGGTGGGCGACCAGGATCGCGCGGCGTGCGTCGTCGGGGCCGAGGTCGGTCAGCGGTACGCCGTCGAGCTCGACGCTCCCTTCGGCGGGGTCGAGTTCGCGGCCCAGACAGAGCAGCAGGTCGTTCGCGGCCGCCGCGTCACGGGCGACCACACCGACGAGGCTGCCGGGCGCGATGTCGAGGTCGACACCGCGCAGCGCCCCCTGGGTGACCCCCCGGAGGCGCAGTCGCCCGGCGACCGGGTCCGGCAGTGCGGCCGTGCCCGCCGGGACGGCGGGAGGCGAGGCGAGGACCTCGGCGATGCGCTCGGCGGAGGCCCGGCCCTGGGCGAACTCGCCGTTGACGTAGGTGAGGAGCTGGAAGGGGCCGAGGAGGTACTGGGCGAGGCCGACGGCCGCCACCAGCTCACCCACGGTGATGCTGCCGCTCATCGCGAGATGCGCGCCGACGAGCCCGATGGCCGCGATGAAGATGCCCGTCAGGGCGAGGATCGCGCCGTCGTGCCAGGCGCGGCTCGTCGCGGCCCGCAGCGCGGAGGCCAGTGAGCTGCGGCTCGTCTCCCGGTACCGGGAGACCGCCGCCGCCTCGGCACCGATGCCCTTGAGCACGCGCAGACCGGCGACCAGGTCCGCGGCGACCCCGGACGCGTGGGCGGCGTGCTCCTGCTCCGCCTCGCTGCGCCGCTCGAGCGGGCGGCTGATGACGTGGCCGAGCCACAGCAGCGGCGGGACCCCGAGGAGGACCAGCAGGCCGAGCGGTACGGAGATGCGGAGCAGCGCCACCGCGCTGATCGCGAGTCCGGCGACGGCTGACAGGGTGTACGGGAGTGCTGCGGCGACCGAGCCGACACGCTTGGCGTCACCGGTCGCGACGGCGGTCAGCGCGCCGGGCAGCCGCCCGCTGTCGGCGCCGCCCCGAGGGTCGAGCACCCGGGCGGCGAGGTCCTGCCGGATCCGGTGCGCGGCCGACTCGCCCGCGCCCTCGGCGAGCCGCGCCGAGTTCCGGTAGCAGGTGGACAGCACGAGGAAGAGGCCGGCGAGCACCAGCAGCCACCGCAGGAGGGCGCCGGAGGAACCGGTCGCCACCGCCTCGTCGATGACCAGACCGATGACGACCGGGACGAGAGCCTCGCACGCCTGATGCGCCATGCCGAGGAGCGAGGCTCCGGTGACACGGCGCCGTTGATCGGCGAGTGCTCTGCGGAGGACGAAGCCTCCCGTTGGTCCGCCAGCGGGCATGCGACGCCTCCACAGAAACAGAGCTGGATTGTTAGGTAAGGCTACCTTAAACATGGCTGCTGCCAAGGGTGCCCGGGGGCTCCCGCGACGTCTGTGTGCGCGGCTGAAGTGGTGTGCGTTGACGCCACGTTGACCTGTTCGCGGCGTACGGTTAGGCTCACCTAAGTTCGATCGGCGGTGTGTCGTGTCCGTCTGCCGCACCACCGTGTTCCACGCTTCGCGCCGCCCGCGGGGCGCTCGATTCCGCCGCCAGGGGAGTGGTCGTTGTCCGTCGAAACCCGGGCGGCGCCCGGAAGCGAGACCGTGGGCCCCGCCGAGCCCGTCATGCCCACGGCACGTCCGACCACGGTGGCCCTGCGGAGTCTCGGGCTCCTCGTGTCGCTCGGCGCACTGGTCCTCGTCTCGCTGCTCAGTGTCTGGGTCGGCACCCGCGGCATCCCGTTCGCCGCGACCTGGGACCTCCTCTGGGCACCCGACGGCTCGGAAGCCGCCGTCATCGTCCACGACTACCGGATCCCGCGGACCCTCCTCGGCCTTCTCGTCGGCGTGGCCCTCGGACTCTCCGGCGCCCTGATGCAGGCACTGACCCGTAACCCGCTCGCCGACCCCGGACTGCTCGGGGTGAACCTGGGTGCCTCCGCCGGCGTCGTCGTGGCCATCGCCTTCCTGGGTGTCGCCGCGCCGCTCGGATACCTGTGGTTCGCCCTCGCCGGCGCCGCCGCCGCGTCGGTGGGCGTCTACCTCCTCGGTTCCTCCGGGCGGAAGCTGGCCACCCCCGACCGGCTCGTCGTCGCGGGAGCGGCGGTCACCGCCGTGCTGTACGCCTTCAACTGGGCCGTACTGCTCTTCGACCCGGAGGCGTTCGACCAGTTCCGCTTCTGGACCGTGGGTTCCCTCGCGGGCCGGTACTACGACATCGTGCTGCTCGTCCTGCCGTTCGTCGTCGTCGGACTGATCGTCGCCTTCCTGCTCGCCCCGTCCCTCAACGCCCTGGCCATGGGCGATCAGATGGGCCGCTCCCTCGGCGTCCACGTCGGGCGCACCCGGGTGCTCGCGGCGGTCGCCGTGATGCTGCTCTGCGGGGCGGCCACCGCCGCCGCCGGGCCGATCAGCTTCGTGGGCCTGGCCGTTCCGCACATCGCCCGGTTCATCGTGGGGGCCGACCAGCGCTGGGTGTTCGCGTACTCGATGGTGCTCGCCCCGGTCCTGCTCATCGGCTCGGACGTCATCGGCCGGGTGCTCGGCGCGCCGGGCGAGGTGCAGGTCGGCATCGTCACCGCCTTCATCGGGGCCCCCTTGTTCATCGCGCTGTGCCGTCGTCGAAAGCTGGTCATGCTGTGAGCGCCGTAGGGGAGTCCACAGGCTCCGTGCCCCGATCCACGAAGAACCACGTTCCCGCCGCCCCTGCCGCCTTCCGTGTCATCAGCGGCCGGGTCGTTCGAACGGGCGGTCTCTCGCTGCGCGTTCAGGGCCGTGCCGTGGCCGTCACCGCCCTGCTGGTCGTCCTGCTGGTCGTCGTCATGGGCATCACCCTGACCACCGGCGACTTCCCGCTCACCGTCGGCGAGGTCGTCGGCGCCCTGACCGGAAACGGCTCCGGAGCCGCCGACTTCGTCGTCAACACCCTGCGCATGCCGCGCATCCTGACCGCGGTCTTCGTCGGTGCCGCCCTCGCGGTGAGCGGGGCGATCCTGCAGAGCCTCACCCGCAACTCCCTCGGCAGCCCCGACATCATCGGCTTCACCAACGGCTCGGCCGTGGGCGCGCTCGTCGTCATCATCGTGCTGCACGGCAGCATGACCCAGATCGCGCTCGGCGCGCTCGTCGGCGGCCTCGCCACGGCCCTCGCCGCCCATCTCCTCCTGATCGGCCGTGGGCTGCAGGGCTTCCGACTGGTCGTCATCGGCATCGGCGTCAGCGCCCTGCTGCTCGCCGCCAACTCGTACCTGATCACCCGGGCGACCTTCCAGGAGGCCCAGGAGGCCCAGGCCTGGCTGATCGGCAGCCTGGGGAACCGGCTCTGGATGCACGCCAACGCCATCGGCATCGCCGTCGCCGTCCTGCTGCCGCCGGCCTTCCTGCTCTCCCGCCGCCTCGCCATGGTCGAGATGGGCGACATCACGGCGACGGCCCTCGGCGTCAACGTGGCGCGGACCCGCACGATCCTCCTCGTCATCAGCGTCGCCCTCGCCGCGTTCGCCACCGCCGTCACCGGTCCCATCTGGTTCATCGCCCTGGCCGCGCCCCAGGTGGTCCGCAGGCTCACCGGGTCCTCCGCGCCCGCGCTGCTGTCGTCCGCCCTGATGGGCGCCCTCCTGCTCGCCCTGAGCGACCTCGTCGTGCAACGGGTCTTCGCGCCCGCGCTCCTCCCGGTGGGCACGGCGACCGGCGCCATCGGCGGGCTCTACCTCATCTGGCTGCTGATCACCGAGTCGCGAAAGAGCCGCGCATGACTGGAACCAACTCCCCGCAGCCCCGGCTGCGCGCCGAGGACCTGACGCTCTCCTACGACCAGCGGACGGTCGCTTCGTCCCTGAGCGTGGACATCCCCGACCACTCCTTCACGGTCATCATCGGACCGAACGCCTGCGGCAAGTCGACGCTGCTCACGGCGCTCGCGCGGATGCTCAGGCCCAAGGCCGGACAGGTCTACCTCGACGGCGCGGCCATCGCCTCGTACCGCTCCCGTGAGGTCGCACGCCGACTCGGCCTGCTCCCGCAGTCCTCCAGCGCACCCGGCGGCATCACGGTCGGCGACCTCGTGGCCCGCGGCCGGTACCCGCACCAGCGACTGCTGAAGCAGTGGTCCGCCGAGGACGAGGCGGCCGTCGTCGAGGCGATGCGCCAGACCGGCGTACTGGAACTCGCCGACCGTCCCGTGGACGACCTCTCCGGCGGCCAGCGGCAGCGCGTCTGGCTGTCCATGGTGCTGGCCCAGCAGACGTCCATCCTGCTGCTCGACGAGCCGACCACCTTCCTCGACATCGCCCACCAGGTCGAGGTGCTCGACCTGTGCGCCGAGCTGCACGCCCGCAAGGGCCACACCGTCGTGGCGGTCCTGCACGACCTCAACCAGGCGTGCCGGTACGCCACGCACCTCATCGTGATGCGGCCCGGCGGCGTGATCGCGGCCCAGGGCGACCCTGCCACGGTCATGACCGCCGCACTCGTCGAGGACGTGTTCGGCCTGCCCTGCCGGATCATCGACGACCCGGAGACCGGGACCCCGCTGATGGTCCCGGCCGCACCCCGGCGGTTCGACCCGGAGGCCGGAGCGGCCCCCGCACCGGACGCGGCCGACGACGCCGTACTCGCCGAAACCTCCTAGGACGGACAGCGCATGATGCTCTGCACGAGGCTGACGAACGCGCGCATCCTCACCCTGGATCCCGACCACCCCGTCGCCCACGACCTGGGCATCTGGCAGGGCAGGATCGTGGGCCTGGACGAGGCCGTGACCTCCCTGCCGGCCCGTGAGGTCATCGACCTCCAGGGCGCCACCGTCCTGCCCGGCTTCATCGACAACCACGTCCACCTGTCGTGGACCGGCCTCCGTGCGAGCTCCCCGAGCATCGCCGGTCTCGGCCGCGTGGAGGACGTCCTCGACGTCGTGGCGGAGGCCGTGTCCCGCAAGAGCACCCCCGGCGCGTGGGTCAGCATCGGCGGATACGACCAGCGGATCCTCGGGCGGCACCTGACGGCCGAGGAACTCGACCGCGTCAGCCAGCGCCACCGGGTGTTCGTGATGCACGACTCCGGCCACGCCTGCGTGGTCAACAGTGCCGTGCTCGACCTGCTCCCGCCGGAGGTCCCGCACGACAACGGGGTCCTCGTGGAGAGCGCCATGGGCGCCGTGCGCCGGCTCCGCCTGCCGTACGCGCAGGAGGAACTCGCCGACGCCATCGAGTACGCGGCACGTGTCTGCCTCGCCGAAGGCGTCACCGCCTGCGCCGAGGCCGGGATCGGCGGCGGCCTGCTCGGCCACAGCCCCGTCGAGCTCGGCGCGTACCAACTCCTGCGCGACCAGGGCCGCCTGCCCCTGCGGGTGCAGCTCATGCCGGGCGGTGACACGCTGCGGCCGCAGGGCGCACACGAGCGCGACGGCATCCCGCGCGGGCTCGACCTCGGCCTGCGCACGGGGTTCGGTGACGACTGGCTGTCCGTCGGCGCCCTCAAGATCTACACCGACGGCGGCATGATGGCCCGGACGGCCGCCCTCACCGCCCCGTACGAGGGCATGGACCACACGGGTCAGCTCCAGGACGACCCCGAACGCCTCACCTCGCTCATCGTCGACGGCCACCTCGCCGGATGGCAGCTCGCCGTCCACGCGATCGGTGACCGGGCCGCCGACCTCGCCCTGGACGCCCTGGAGCAGGCGCAGGAGCTGCGGCCCCGCACCGACGCCCGCCACCGCATCGAGCACGCCGGGCTCATCCGGCCCGATCAGCTCCCGCGCTTCGCCCGGCTGGGACTCAGCGCCGTCGTCCAGCCCAACTTCCTGCGCTACTTCGGCGACGACTACGCGGCCGTCATGGGCCCCGAGCGCGCGCCCTGGATGTACCGCGGCCGGGGCTTCCTCGACCACGGGGTGACGCTCGTCGGCAGCTCCGACCGGCCCGTCACCGACGGATCACCCCTGCGGGCCATCCAGTTCATGGTGGAACGCGCCTCCGTCTCGGGGCAGCTCATCGGCCCCGACGAGGCGATCACGGTCGACGAGGCGCTGCGCGCCTACACTGTCGCCGGTGCCTACGCCTGCCGCTGGGAGGACAGCGCCGGCACGCTCAGCCCCGGCAAGCGCGCCGACCTCGTCGTCCTCGGCGACGACCCGCACCGCGTCGACCCCTCGCGGATCGGCGACATCGAGGTCGTCGCGACCTTCGTGGACGGACGTGAGGCGACGGAGGGACGGAAGCTGTGAGCGGGCCGACCGACCCCCTGTCAGGGCACTCCGTCCTGTGGCAGGCTCCCGCCGCCCCGCCCCGCTGGGTCGTCTGGCATGTGCGGGAGGGCGAAGTGCTGGTGTTCGACCGGGAGTTGAACATCCCGGTCGACGTGGACGACGCGGCTCTGCCGGAGATCGTCCGCCGTATGCGGGAGGCCGGGGCGCCCGAGAGCGACGACTACCCGGGCCGCCCGTGCTGACCGGGACGGTGCCGGCCCACCTGGGTGAGGACCCGCTGCCGGGGCCCTGGCGCACCGGACAGGGGCCGCGACTGTGGATCGCGCCCGTGAGCGCGTACGGGGCGAGGGCGGACGAGCTGCGCGAGCTGCTCGACGACGACGAACGGACCCGCCTCCAGGGCTTCGTACGGGCAGCCGACCGTGCCCGCTACCGGGTGGCGCATGTCGTTCTGCGGCAGCTGCTCGGGGCGTACCTGGAGCGGGACCCGGCGCAGCTGCGCTTCGTCCGTGAGACGTGCCCCGGGTGCGGTGGCCCGCACGGCCGCCCGGCCGTTGCCCCGGCCCTCCTGCCGGTACCGCTCCACTTCTCGCTCTCGCACTCCGGCGACGTGGTCCTGCTGGGCTTCGCGGACACGCCGGTGGGCGTGGACGTCGAGGCGGTGCCGGCCCCGGAGGTTGCCGCAGAGGTGGCCGAGGCGCTCCACCGCACCGAGCGCGCCGAGCTGGCGGCGCTGCCGGAGCCCCGCCGCGCCGCCGCCACGGGGCGCTGCTGGGCCCGTAAGGAGGCGTATCTCAAGGGGGTCGGCATCGGCCTCGGTGAGGATCCGTCCGTCACCTTCGTGGGGACGGGGAGCGTTCCGGCCGCCGTTCCCGGCTGGTCGCTGAGCGACGTGCCGGTGCCTCCGGGCTACGCGGCGGCGTGCGCCACCCGGACGCCCGAAGGGCAGCGCCGCTGACGGGAGAGGCGTGGGCTCTCGGCGGGCCGAGGCGAGCCGACTTGGCCGTCAACTTAGCGAAGGCTAACCTTAGTTCGACTGTTTCACCGGGTTGGGCGGCGATCCCACCGCCCCTTCGCGCACGGTGGAACCGAGGAAGGAAAGCCTTGACCACGGCCACGCCGCGCCAGGCCACGCAGTCGCCTCGCGTACTCGAATCTCCCGGCCTCCCCCCGCTCTCCCTGCGGCCCGCGCGCCCCGAGGACGCCGCCGCGCTCGCCGAACTCTCCCGGCCGTTCGTCCGCTCGGGAGCGCTCCGAGAACGCCCGCTCTCCCTGTACGCCGACCGAGCCGCCGACTTCCTCGTCGCGGAGACCCCCGGGGGCACGGTGGACGGCTGCATCGGCCTCGCCGCCCACGCCGCCGACGCGTCGGCCGGCCGGCCCGCCGCGGGAGTCCTCTACAACTTCTGTGTCGCCGGGCGGCGACAAGGGTGCGGGACGGGAGCCCGGCTGCTGAACGCCGCGCTGGCGCGCGCCCGGAGCCAGGCCCTGCGCACCCTGTTCACGGCGACGACCGGCGGAGGCCATCTCTTCCTCCGGCACGGCTTCGCACCGGCCTCCGCGAGCCTCGCACCGGTGGCCTGGGCGCAGTCCCTCGACCCCCGCCGCAATGCAACGATCCTGACCCGCGCCCTCTAGCCCTCCACGGGCGAGCGGCGCGAAGGGCGGGCCCGGAGCCGTACAGGCTCTCGGGCCCGCCCTTCGCGAACAGGCCGCGCGGTTGCGGGTCAGGCGGCGTCGAGGATCGCCGGGAGCGCCTTCACCAGCTGGTCGACCTGATGTTCCGTCACTGTCAGGGCAGGGGCCAGACGTACGATGCCCGGCGCCGCCGCGTTCACGAGGAACCCGGCGTCCTGCGCCGCCCCGAGGACGGACGTGGCCACCGGTTCGGTGAGGACGACACCCAGGAGGAGGCCCGCGCCCCGCACCTCGGCGACCCGGGGGTGCGCCGCCGCCTCGATGCCGTGGCGCAGCCGCTCACCCACCCGTACGACGTGGGCGAGCAGCCCCTCGGCCTCGATGGTGTCCAGGACGGCCAGACCGGCCGCGCACGCCACCGGGTTGCCGCCGAAGGTGGAGCCGTGCTGGCCGGGCTCGAGCAGCCCGGCGGCCGGACCGAAGGCCACGGTCGCGCCGATCGGAAGCCCGCCGCCCAGCCCCTTGGCGAGCGTGATCACGTCCGGGTCCACCCCCTCGGCCGCCTGGTGCGCGAACCAGCGGCCGGTGCGGCCGATCCCGGTCTGCACCTCGTCGAGGACGAGCAGGCTCCCGGTCGCCCGGGTGATCTCGCGGGCGGCCCGCAGATATCCGTCCGGCGCCGGAACGACACCGGCCTCACCCTGGACCGGTTCGAGGACGACCGCCGCGGTGTCCTCCGTCACGGCCGCGCGCAGCGCCTCGACGTCCCCGAAGGGCACATGGGTCACATCGCCGGGCAGCGGCAGGAAGGGGGCCCGCTTCGCCGGCTGGCCGGTCAGGGCCAGCGCACCCAGCGTGCGCCCGTGGAATCCACCCTGCGCGGCGACGAGGTGCGCACGCCCCGTCCGCCGGGCGATCTTGAAGGCGGCCTCGACCGCCTCCGTACCGGAGTTGGCGAAGAACACCCGGCCGCCCTCCCGACGGCCCAGCAGAGCGAGCAGCCGTTCGGCCAGCGCCACGGGCGGCTCGGCGACGAACAGGTTCGAGACGTGCGCCAGCCGGCCGATCTGGGCGGTGACGGCCGAGACGACGGCGGGGTGGGCGTGGCCGAGTGTGGTGACCGCGATCCCGCCGGTGAAGTCCGTGTACGCGCGGCCCGACTCGTCCCAGACGGTGCTGCCCTCGCCCCGGACGAGCGCGAGCGGCGGCGTGCCGTACGTGTCCATCATGACCGCGCTCCAGCGGTGCGCGAGGGGTGCGGTGCCTGCGGCTGCGGTCACGTGCGGTCCTCCAAGGCTCTCCTGGTCTCGTGGGACTCCTCGGTGGACCTGGGCTCCTCGGTGCCGGGACGCTGGTCGGGGACGATCGTCGTACCCGGCCCCTCCTCGGCGAAGACGCCGCGCAGCAGGGCGTGCGGCACCCGGCCGTCCAGCACATGGGCTCGACGGACCCCCTCGCGTACCGCCCGCAGGCAGCCCTCCATCTTCGGGAGCATCCCGCTCGTGAGGGCCGGCAGCAGGGCGTCCAGTTCACCGGCCGTGAGCCGGGGGATCACCTCGGTGCTGCGCGGCCAGTCCGCGTACAGCCCCTCGACATCGGTCAGCACGACCAGCCGTTCGGCCCCGAGCGCCACCGCCAGCGCCGACGCCGCGAGATCGGCGTTGACGTTGTAGACCTCCCCGTCCGCACCCCGCGCGACGGGGGACACCACCGGGATACGGCCCTCGTCGAGGAGCATCCGTACGGTCCCGGGATCCACGGCGACGACCTCACCGACGAGGCCGATGTCCACCGGGCGTCCGTCCACCCACGCCGGGCGTCGCACCGCCGTCATCGTGTGCGCGTCCTCGCCCGACATGCCCACCGCGAACGGCCCGTGGGCGTTCAGGGCGCCGACGAGATCCCGCTGGACCTGGCCCGTCAGCACCATGCGGACCACCTCCATCGTCTCCGGCGTCGTGACGCGTAAACCCGCCTCGAAGCGCGTCTCCAGATCGAGGCGGTCGAGCATCGCGCTGATCTGCGGTCCGCCGCCATGCACGACGACCGGGCGCAGCCCGGCGTGCCACAGCTCCACGACGTCCTGGGCGAACGTCCGGTGCAGCGCCGGATCCACCATGGCGTTGCCGCCGAACTTGACGACCACCGTGCGGCCCTGGAGTTCCTCGAGCCACGGCATCTCGGCGACGTTCAGTCCGGTGGTCGTCCGGTCGCCGGTGCTCCGGCCCACCGTCCGGCCGGCGGTCGCGTCGACGCGCTGGGGGGAGAGCGATCTCATCCGTGTGGTCCCCTGGCCCTTCATGAGCTGTACGCGCTGTTCTCGTGGACGTACTCGGCGGTGAGGTCGTTGGTCCAGAGCACCGCGGAGGATTCCCCGGCGTTCAGATCCACCGTGATCGTGATCCGGCGGCCCGACAGGTCGACCTTCTCCCTGGCCTCGCCCGCCGCGCCGTTCCGGCACACCCGGACGTCGTTGATCGCCACGTCCAGCCGGTCGGGGTCGAAGGCCGCCGAGGTGGTGCCGATCGCGGACAGCACCCGGCCCCAGTTCGGGTCCTCCCCGTGCAGCGCGCACTTGAGGAGGTTGTTCCGTGCCACGGACCGCCCGACCTCGACGGCGTCCTCCTCCGAGGCCGCGCCGACGACCGTCACCTCGATCTCCTTGGACGCGCCCTCCGCGTCCGCCACCAGCTGGCGGGCCAGGTCGAGGCAGACCGCGTGCACGGCCTCGGTGAAGTCCGCCGGATCGGGGGCGACTTCCGAGGTGCCCGAGGCGAGCAGCAGCACGGTGTCGTTGGTGGACATGCAGCCGTCGGAGTCCACCCGGTCGAACGTGGTGCGCACCGCCCGGCGGAGCGCCGAGTCGAGCGCGTCCGCGTCGACGTCGGCGTCCGTGGTGAGGACGACCAGCATGGTGGCGAGACCGGGCGCGAGCATGCCCGCGCCCTTGGCCATGCCGCCCACCGTCCAGCCGTCACCGGACACCACGGCGGTCTTGTGCACCGAGTCCGTGGTTCTGATCGCGACGGCCGCGTCCTCCCCGCCGTCCCCCGTCAGCCGTTCCACGGCGGTGTCGATGCCGGCCGTGACCCGCTCCATCGGCAGCCGGACGCCGATGAGGCCCGTGGAGCAGACCGCGACCTCGTGCGCGTCCACGTCCAGGGCCCGCGCGGTGCGCTCGGCCATCAGCAGCGCGTCGACCGCGCCCGCCTGCCCCGTACAGGCGTTGGCGCCACCGGAGTTGAGGACGACGGCCGTGAGGCTGCCGTCGGCCAGTGCGCGGCGGGACCAGCGTACGGGCGCGGCCTGTACGCGGTTGGAGGTGAAGACGCCGGCGGCGGCGCGTGACGGACCTCGGTTCACCACGAGGGCCAGATCGCGATCACCGGATTCCTTGATGCCGGCGGCCACGCCGCTCGCAAGGAATCCACGGGCAGCGGTCACACTCACGGAGCCACTCCATTCGTGGGCAGGCCCAGCCGCTCCGGCAGGCCGAGGGCGAGATTCATGCACTGCACCGCGGCACCCGCGGTGCCCTTCACCAGGTTGTCGACGGCGCTCACGCAGATCAGCCGGCCCGCGTCCGGGTCCACGGCGATCTGGACCTGGGCGGTGTTGGAGCCGAGGACGGCGGCGGTCGAGGGCCACTGCCCGGGCGGCAGCAGGCGCACGAAGGGCTCGTCGGCGTAAGCGGCTTCGTAGACGGCGCGCGCCCGGTCCTCCGTGGACGTGTCGGGGCGGAGGCGGGCCGAACAGGTGGCGAGGATGCCTCGGGGCATCGGAGCCAGGGTCGGGGTGAAGGAGACCGTCACATGCTCGCCGGCCACCAGGGAGAGGTTCTGTGTCAGCTCCGGGGTGTGGCGGTGCCCGCCGCCCACCCCGTACGGACTCATGGAGCCCATCACCTCGGCGCCCAGCAGATGCGGTCCGAGCGCGCGGCCGGCGCCCGACGTACCGCTGGCCGCGACGATCACCGCTTCCGGCTCGACCAGGCGGGCCGCGTACGCGGGGAACAGCGCCAGCGTGACCGCCGAGGGGTAGCACCCCGGTACCGCGATCCGGGTGGCACCCTTCAACTCCTCGCGCACGCCGGGGAGTTCCGGCAGTCCGTAGGGCCAGGTGCCGGCGTGGGCGGAGCCGTAGAACCGCTCCCAGGCCGCCGGGTCGCGGAGCCGGAAGTCGGCTCCGCAGTCCACGATCACCGTCTCGGGAGCGAGCTCCCGCGCGAGCGCGGCCGACTGTCCGTGCGGCAGGGCCAGGAAGACCACGTCGTGGCCGCGCAGCGACTCCGCCGAGGTCTCCTCGAGAACGCGGTCGGCGAACGCGGCCAGCTGCGGCTGTACGGACGAGAGCGGGCGGCCGGCGCTGCTGTGCGCGGTGAGCGCGCCGATCTCCACTCCGGGATGGGCGTCCAGCAGGCGGAGGATCTCTCCGCCCGCGTAGCCGCTGGCACCGGCCACGGCGACCCGTACGGTCATCTTCTTCGTCTCTTCCTGTGCGTGTGGGGGCTGCGGTGACAGAGTCGGCGCCGCAGGTCGCCGTCAGAGGGACCCGGTCACGCGTCCCGGTGAACGGCTGGTGGAACCCTGTTGAGCAGGAGGTCGCGGAGCATGGCCTCGGTCGTGCAGACGACACCGCTGCGCGCGGCCCAGCGCAGCGCCATGGCGTGTTCCTCGGGGGAGAAGTCCGCCACGGCGTCGGCGACGACGAAGGGCTGGATGTCGTTCATGAAGGCGTCGGCGGCCGTCAGGAGGACGCCGAGATGGGCGTACACCCCGCAGACGATCAGCTGGTCGCGGCCCTCCGAACGCAGCAGCCTCCCGAGATGGCTGCGGAGGAAGGCGTTCTGGCGCACGTTGGGCAGCAGATGCTCGCCCGTACGGGGGGTGAGCGGCGCGATGATCGCGGCCGCCTCGGGTTCGTCGCCGATGCCGGGGCCCCAGATGTCGGCGACGAGCCCGCGCTGACCGGGCCGCTGGGCGGCCGGCTCGGCGCTGAAGACGACGGGCATGCCGAGGGCCCCGGCGAGTTCACGCAGGGCCGCGATGTTCTCGACGAGCTCCACCACCGGGCTCTGCCCGGCCGGGAAGACCTCCACGAAGTGGTTCTGCATGTCGTGGACCAGGAGCGCGGCACGGCCCGGATCGATGGACCAGGAGGCGCAGGACCGGGGGAGGGCCGCGCGGTCGGGCAGGGGGTAGGGGCCGACGGTCGGCAGGCCCATGGTGGTTCCTCCCCCCGGGTGGCGTGCGCGTGTCGGCGCCACCACCTCTCGCAGATGGTTTAGCTTAGCCTAACCTAAGTTGGCGCGAGAGGGTGGGGCAACTGCTCCTCGGATGTGGCGAGTTGACGTCACGGCCGGGTCGAAGGGCGCCGGTGGTGCGAGCAGGAGGGGGTCGTCAGGAGCCTCCGGACCTGCTCCCCGGCCTCGGCGGCGTCCCGCGCCTCGACGGGGAACGGCAGGCGGACGTCGCAGTGGCCCTCGCGGTACTCGCAGCGCAGGGTGATGCCGTGCCGGTCGACGGCGAGCGGAAGGGCCCGCACCACTCCGAACGGCAGCCGCGAGCCGGCGAGGACGATCAGATCCGCGACCATGTCCTCGTGGGCGTCGGCGAGATGTGTGAGCATCGCCGCCTCTTCCACGGCGAGCGGGTCGGGCTGCGCGAGCGTGAAACGGTCGAGGTCGACGTCCTGGGTGCCGGCGGCGGTCCGCAGGGTGACGCGCGCCAGGTCGAGGCGCAGTCCGTCCTCCTCCGGCCCGGCCGGGGTCAGCCAGCCCGAGATGGTCACCCTGGCCCGCACCCGGTCGCGCAGGGGCGTCGGCGCGATGTCGGTGAACTCAAGCAGCGCGGCGAGGCTGCCGCGCGGAGCGGCGGCGACCTGGGCCTCCAGGGGGCTGTCCGGCTGGGGCGTGAGGAAGATGCGTCCGTTGCGGCCGATCGAGTGCATGCCGATCAGGTCGTAGCACTGCGCGTCCGTGGTGAGGGACAGGGATACCGCCCGGGCGAGCACGGAGCGGACCAGCTCCGCCGCGGCCTGCTCGTGCGGGGCGGTGTCGGTGGCGGCGTTCAACGGAACTCCTCGCGGGGCGGTGGAAGTCGGGGCGGATTCGGAGAGGGCGGCGACCGACTCTGACTAAGGTAAGCCTAACCTAAGTCACCCTGTGGAGCGGTGTCCAGCCCCGCGCGTGTCCGGCGATCCGCCGGACACGCGCGGGGCTGCGCGGCCCCACCCGCCGGATCAGCCCTCTCCGTCAGCGCTCCACGCGCGGAGCTTCTCCGGATTGCGGACCGCCCAGATACGGGTGACGCGCTCCCCGGTGACGCCGAACGCGGCCACGGTCACGGTGACGCCCGCGTGTTGGGCGACCAGGCCGGGGCGGCCGTTAACCGTCCGTTCCAGCAGCGTCAGACCGGGCGCCTTGTCGGCGATGTGGATGAGGTACTGGGCGATGCGCTCGGCGCCCTCGACCGGGCGGAGCACGGCGCCGACCAGGCCGCCGCCGTCCGCCGTCATCGTGGCGCCGGGGTCGAGCAGGCCGACGAGTGCCGCGATGTCCCTGGCCTCCCATGCCTCCTTGAAATGCCGCACCAGTCGGGCCTGCCCGCCCGTCGGAGCCCCCGGGGTCCGCGCGGACCGCACGCGCCGACGGGCGGACGACGCCAGCTGCCGGCAGGCCGCGGGCGACCGGCCGACGATGGCGGCGACCTCGGCGAAGGGGTACCGGAAGACGTCGTGCAGGACGAACGCCACGCGTTCGGCGGGCGTCATCGCCTCCAGTACGACGAGAAAGGCCATGCTCACCGACTCGTCCAGGGTGATCCGGTCGGCGGGGTCGGCCGGCTCGGCCCGGCCTGCCCCCGCTCGTCCACTGCTCCACTCCGTACGGTCGGGCACCGGCTCGGGTATCCACGCACCGACGTACCGCTCGCGCCGGGCCCTCGCGGAGCCGAGCATGTCCAGACAGACGCGGCCCGCCACGGTCGTGAGCCAGGCGCCGGGCGACTCGACGGCCTGCTGTTGCGGCCGCGTCATCGCGTACCAGCGGGCGTAGGTCTCCTGGATGGCGTCCTCGGCCTCGGCCACCGAACCGAGCAGCCGGTAGGCGAGGTTGATCAGCTGCCGCCGCTCGCCGACGACCGCGCTCAGGTCCGGCTCGGATGGGGTGATGCTCATGTTCGTGACCGCTCCCTCGTCCCTACTGGTCCGGTTCCGCTCTCGCCCTCTTCGACGAGACAGCGCACCGGAACGTGAGGCGGGAGCCGCGCCCAGGGGCGTCGGCCTCACATTTCACGGGCCTGTGTCGTCGGACTTCCGGGACAGTACCGATCCACCGCCGCGAGGCAGAAGAGGGGACCACGTCATGGCCACCGAGACGACGACCGTACAGAGCGGCTTCACCTTCCTGAAGGTCGCGAGCGCCCTCCAGAGCTTGTCCCTCCTCTTCCAGGCCGCCAGCGCGGGTCTGCTGCTGTCCGCCTCCTACGGCGAGGTGCTGCACAGCGTCGGGGCGCGCGTGATGTACGGCGCCTCGATGCTCTACCTGCTCGCCGCGATCCTGGCCTGGCGCCCGGGCGGCGGATCACCCCGCCCCATCCTGTACGCCGCCGGCTTCCTCGCCCTCGCCTCGGCGCAGGTGGTCCTGGGCATCGCGCACGTACCGTCGTGGCACGTCCCTCTGGGCGTCCTGATGTTCGGCCTCAGCGTCCTGGCCCTCGTCCCGCACCGGTCGAAGTAGCGGCCCGTGGTGGGGGTCCGGGTCGGGGAGGAGACGGACCGCCGGCCGGACGGCTTCGTTCCGTACCGCAGACGGTGCTGTCGGCAGGTTCGCGCGTGGGCGGGCGCCACGCGTCCGGCCGCGGTGTCGCGCATCGGGTCAGGAGGGTGATCCGGAGCGGGCGACGAAGCGGCCGAGGTCGTCGGCCGCGCCGCGCGGCAGATCGGCGAGCGCGGCACGGGGGAGGGCCGCGACCACGGCGGCCAGCTCCTCCGCGAGGTCCGGCAGCGGGTGCCACGCCCTCTCCGGCACCGTGACGGCCGCCAGCAGCAGGTCACCCTCGTAGAAGTACGCGTCCAGCAGCGGCTCTTCGAGGAGTATGCG
Source organism: Streptomyces sp. NPDC022552 (assembly GCF_055561875.1). NCBI lineage: Bacteria > Bacillati > Actinomycetota > Actinomycetes > Kitasatosporales > Streptomycetaceae > Streptomyces > Streptomyces sp. NPDC022552. The sequence goes on along the minus strand of NZ_JBVHGJ010000015.1, from coordinate 62,539 downwards.
CACCGCCGGGGGGAGCACGAACGGCAGGGCCACCTGCTGGGCGAGGAGCGTCCGCAGATCCGCGGGGGCGAGCTCCCGTAGCGGCACGCGCCGCAGCGCGTGCACCGTGCGGACCAGATGGGTCGCGTCGGCGGCGGGCTCCGCCCAGCGGGGAGGGTCCAGCTCGTCGAGCGTACGGTCGAGGTGCAGGAGGCGGTTCACGGGCCCATTCTCCGTCGTCGCAGGCTCCGCCGTTGCCTCATGGGCGAGGCCGGCGGCCCCCGAGGGGACCACCGGCCCGTGTGCTTCGTCGGCGCGTGCTAGAAGACGCTCACGCCGTACGCGCTCAGAGCCTCCGTCACCGGCTGGAAGAACGTGGTCCCGCCGCTGCTGCAGTTGCCGCTGCCGCCCGAGGTGAGACCGAGCGCGGTCGTGCCCGAGAACAGGGCGCCGCCGCTGTCGCCCGGCTCGGCGCAGACGTTGGTCTGGATCATGCCGTAGACGACGTCGCCGCCGCCGTAGTTGACGGTGGCGTTGAGGCCGGTGACCGTACCGCCGCGCAGGCCGGTCGTGCTGCCGCTGCGCTGCACGGACTGGCCCACGGACGCGTTGCCGGCGCCGGTGATGTCGCGGTAGCTGCCGTTGTAGAGGTAGACCCGGCCGTCGGCGGCCGAAGCGTTGGAGTGGCGGATGATGCCGTAGTCGTTGGTCGGGAAGCTGGAACCGGCCCGGGTGCCGAGCACGGTGGTGTTGGCCGAGTTCGTGTACCAGGTGCTGCCGATGTTGGTGCAGTGCCCGGCCGTCAGGGCGTAGTAGGTCGAGCCGCTGCGGACGTTGAAGCCGAGCGAGCAGCGTCCGCCGCCCGCGTAGATGGCCTGACCGCCCGCGATGAGCTTGGTGAACGTGCCGGGCGTCCGCTTGATCTCCAGGTCGGCCGCGCGGTCGCCCGCCGCCTTCCTGATCGTGGCGATCTCGGCGGCGGAGACGGTGGAGTCGGCGGTGACGACGACCTTCCCGGTCGCCGCGTCGGTGTACCACGCGGTGCCGGGCACGTCCGCTCCGCGTACGGCCTGGTCGGTGACGGCGAGTTGGGCGGCGGTGGCCCGGCCGTCGTCGACCGTCGCCGCGGACGACATGGGGGCGGCAAGCGCCGAGGCGGCGAGCAGCGCGGACGCGACGGCGATCAGCCGTGCGCCCTTGGCGACGCCGCCGAGGGGGGACAGACGCTTGAGGTTCACTACATCCTCCGGTTGGGGGGAGCGGGGGGCCCGCTGGGTGGGCGGACCCTTGCCGAGGAGCCGGCAGGTTCACGGGCGGAGGACGGACGTTCAGGGATCCCGCCATGGACCTGTCAAGCTCGACAAGGGGAATCCTCGAATCCGAAGGCCGTGGCGGCAAGAACACCTTTCGGCCGATCTACGCGCGTCCATGCGGTCCGGAGCGTGAAGGGGGGTCACGTACGAGCGGATCCGTCGCCGTGCCCGGTGTGCGGGACCGGGCAGGTGCAAATGCTTACGGCAATTTGCTGACTGCCTTTCAGGGGTGAGCTTTCCGAGTCGAGTGGGGCACGATGAGGGAGTTCAGGAAGCGGAAGGTGTTGCCCCGTTTCTCCTGTTCACCCACCGGGGCGTCCTCATGTCCGCGCATCGCGCACCCGCGGCCGGTGGCGCACCGGCGAGCGGGCCTCGGCCGGGCGCGGGAGCGGTAGCGGGCGCACAGATCCGGCCGCGAGGCGAGGTGCGTGGGGCGGGCGAGGGACGTGTGGTGCGCGGCGGTGAGGCGGTCGATTCGGGGCGGTGGGCGCCGAGTGGTACAGGTGCCCGGCGCCCCCCAATGCCCCGCATTCGTTCTTTCCGTCCCGGCCGGCCGGGTGTCCGGTTCCCGGTGTCAGAGCGCCTCGTACACAGCGGCTATCAGAGCCGTCTTGCGTGGGTCGTCCGCGATGTGGGGTCCCATACGGTTCATCACATATCCCAGAGACACCCCTGATTCAGGGTCCGCGAGGCCGCAGGAGCCGCCGAAGCCGTCGTGTCCGAAGGCGCGCGGATTGGGGCCGTACGAGGCGTTGGGGCCGCTCAGCCACAGCCCGAGCGCGCACTCCGTGTCGTGGGCGAATCCCGCGCCGAGCACCAGGTCACGGCAGACCCCCTGGCCCTCGCGGGCCCGTTCGGCGGCCGGTTCGGATAGGATCCGGAGCTCGCCGTACCGGCCGCGCCCGGCGAAGACGCCGTACAGCTGCGCGACCGCCCGGGCCGTTCCGTGGCCGTTGGCCGCCGGCAGTTCGGCGGCACGCCACTCGGGGCTGTTGGCCTGGTCGGCGCCGACGGGCGGGTTGGCCAGGGCGGCCTGCGCCGCGGGCTCCAACTGGGCGAACATCGCCGCCTGTTCGCTCGCCGACGAGGTCCGGGGGTGCACGAGCTCGGCCGCCCGGTCCGCCTCCTTCTCCGGCAGACCGATGGTGAAGTCGATGCCGAGCGGTCCGGTGATCTCATGGCGGAGAAAGGCGCCGGGCAGCTCGCCGGTGACGCGCCGGATCACCTCGCCGACCAGGAAGCCGTACGTCATGGCGTGGTACCCGGAGCGCGTGCCGGGCTCCCACCACGGCTCCATCGCGGCGAGTCGGGCGGTCGTCACCTCCCAGTCGTAGAACTCGGCGAGAGAGAGCGGCTCGCGCAGGCCGGACAGCCCCGCGCGGTGGGACAGGAGATGACGTACGGGAAGCGTCTCCTTGCCTGCCGCGCCGAACTCGGGCCAGTACGAGGCGACCGGCGCGTCCAGGTCGAGCAACCCTCGGTCCGCGAGCAGGTGGGCGCAGAGCGCCGTCACGCCCTTGGTCGTGGACCAGACGTTGACGACGGTGTCACGCTCCCACGGCCGTGTGCGAGCGGCGTCCGCCCAGCCGCCCCACAGGTCGACCACGGTCTCGCCGTGCACCTGGACCGTCACCGCCGCGCCGAGTTCGTCCCTCCTACGGAAGTTGGCCTCGAAGGCGTCGCGTACAGCGGCGAAACGGGGATCGCAGTGACCCTCGATCGCGAGGGTGTGCGAAGGGGCCGGGTCGGGCTCGGGCATGACGTCCTCCAGGGGTTCCTCGACGGTCCCGCGCAACATACCGACTGGTCGGACCGGCGGAAAGGGTGCGCGCATCCCCTACGGCAGCGGCGGCTCGTCCTGCCGCCGCGTCGTTCGCCCGGTCGGTTGCTCCATGTTGCCGAATCGGGCCATGACGGGTTGCGTGGGGACCGAGACGGCGCGCGGCACCGGAACGCCCGAGCCGAGGCGGAAGCGAGGTCCCGGGTGCCCGGCTATCCACCTATCGCGGACCATGGACTGATCGGCGACCTCCAGTGCGCCGCGCTGGTCTCCGCAGGCGGCGCGGTCGACTGGTTCTGCGCACCCCGCTTCGACTCGCCGAGCATCTTCGCCTCCCTCCTCGACCAGGAGCGGGGCGGCCACTTCACCATCGCTCCCACGGCGGACGAGGTCACCGTCCGCCAGCTCTACCTGCCCGACACGGCCGTCCTGATCACCAGGTTCCTCACCCCCGAGGGGGTGGGCGAGGTGGTCGACTTCATGCCGGTGGGCGAGCAGCCGGACGTGCCCACCGACCGGCACCGCATGGTGCGGGCGCTGCGCGTGGTGCGCGGGACCCTCACCTTCCATGTGCAGTGCAGGCCGCGCTTCGACTACGGCCGCGCACCGCACACCCTCACGCTCGACGGCGACGCCGCCACGTTCCACGGCCCCGGCCTCGACGTGCATCTGCGGAGCACCGTGCCTCTGGAGGCCGACGGCCAGGACGTCCGTGCCACCCTCACCCTCCGGCAGGGCGAGATCGCCGGAATCGTGCTGGAGACCGCGTCGCCCTCCCCGGGAGCGGCGCCCGCCGCCGGCCCCGCCCCGGTCACGGCGCACACACTGGAGGAGGACATCAAGGAGACCCACGCCTTCTGGCACGGGTGGATCCGCCGCTGCCGCTACCAGGGGCGCTGGCAGCACATGGTCAACCGCTCGGCCATCACCCTCAAGCTGCTCATCTACGCCCCGACCGGCGCGCCGATCGCCGCCGCCACCATGGGCCTGCCCGAACAGATCGGCGGTGAGCGGAACTGGGACTACCGCTACACCTGGATCCGCGACGCGTCGCTCTCGGTGCGCGTCCTGCTCGACCTCGGCTTCGTCGAGGAGGCGGACGCCTTCCGCCGCTGGCTCAGCCTGCGCGCCCACGCGCCCCGCTCGCCGGGCGGCGAGCCGATGCAGATCATGTACCGGATCGACGGTGACCCGCACCTGACCGAGGAGACCCTGGACCATCTGTCCGGCTACCGCGACTCCGCCCCCGTACGGGCCGGGAACGGGGCGGCCGAGCAACTCCAGCTCGACATCTACGGTGAACTCGCCTACGCGATGACCCACTCCCCGGATCTGGCCGATCTCGCCGGCTACGAGGGGTGGCAGAGGTTCGCGGGACTCCTCGACTGGCTCTGTGACAACTGGGACCGCCCCGACGAGGGCATCTGGGAGACCCGCGGCGGCCGGAAGCACTTCACGTACAGCCGGGTGATGTGCTGGGTCGCGCTCGACCGCGGCATCCGCCTCGCCAACGAGTACGCCCGTCCGGCCGATCTGGCGCGCTGGACGGTCCAGCGCAACGCGATCCTCACCCAGGTGATGGAACGCGGCTGGAACCCCGCGCGCGCGGCGTTCGTGCAGCACTACGACAGCGAGGTCCTCGACGCCTCGCTGCTGCTCATACCGCTGGTCGGCTTCATCTCCCCGAGGTCGTCCCGATGGCTGTCCACGCTGGACGCCATGGACCGCGAACTCGTCACGGACAGCCTCGTCTACCGCTACAACCCCGAGGCGTCCCCCGACGGCCTGCGCGGCTTCGAGGGCACCTTCTCGCTCTGCAGCTTCCTCTACGTCGAGGCGACGGCCCGGGCGGGCCGCCTGGACAAGGCCCGCTACGCGATGGACAAGATGCTCACCTACGCCAACCACGTCGGGCTCTTCGCGGAGGAGATCGGCCCGACGGGCGAGCAACTCGGCAACTTCCCGCAGGCGTTCACCCATCTAGCCCTCATCACGGCGGCGATGGCCCTCGACGAGGAACTCGACAAGGCCGCCGCCCGCGACTGATGCCTGGTGATCGGCGCGACCGGGCCCGGTGCTAGCGTCGCGGTGCGTGAACAGGATCATGCGCGAGCAGCACGAGGCGATGCGGCGCCACTTCCAACAGGCCGCCGAGCAGCGGAATTCACCCTCGCACCGGCGCAGGAGCAGGCGGCCGAACGGCTCTGCCTGCTCGCCGGTGAACTGGCTGCCTCGGAAGGCTGGTTCCGTCGCTCCCGCCCCGCGCCCCGCAACCTCTACGTGTGGGGCCCTGTCGGGCGCGGCAAGAGCTGGCTCGTGGACACCTTCTTCGAGGGCCTGCCGACCACGCGCAAGCGGCGGCTGCACTTCCACGACTTCTTCCGCGCCCTGCACGACGGCGTCGCCCGTGAGGGGCACGCCGGGGAGCGTCCGGCCCGTGACGGCCGGCACAGCGCCGTCGACCGCGCGGTCGACAAGCTGCTCGGAGACTGCCGGATCCTGGTCTTCGACGAGTTCCACGCGCACGACGCGGGCGACGCGATGCTGGTGGCCCGGCTCCTCCGTACGCTCCTCGACCGGCACATCACGCTCGTCACGACCTCCAACTATCCGCCCGCCGGCCTGATGCCGAACCTGCTCCACCACCATCTCTTCGAGCCCACGATCCAACTGATCGAGGAGCGCATGGACGTCCTGGACGTGTCCGGCCCCACCGACTTCCGGCGCCTGCCCGCACCGAGCCCCGGCTCACGGCGGTTCGCGGAGGGGGCCTGCCTCCCGGAGGGGGCCGATGCCCTCCCGGACGAGCCGGGACTGCGCGCACCGCACCCGGGCGAAGCGACCCTCGTCCCCGTCCACCATCGAGAGCTGCCCGCCAAGGCCGTGCGCGCGTCCCTGGTGTGGCTCGGCTTCGGCGAGCTGTGCGAGGGCGCCACCGCGGCCCCCGACTACCTGGCCCTCGCCGAGCGCTTCGACACCCTGGCCCTGGACGGCGTTCCGCCGCTCGGCTGCTGCACGGCGGACGGGCGCCGGCGGTTCGCCAACCTGGTGGACGTCTGCTGCGACCGTGACATACGGCTCTTCCTGATCGGCGCCGACCCACTGGCGGGGCTGCCCGAGGATTCCGGTCTGCTGCGCGACCTGGACCGTACGGCCAGCCGGCTGGCGATGCTCCGCCGCGCGGACGTCGCCCGGTAGCCGTCGAGCCGCTCCCTGACCTCGTCGCCCGGGCCGCCCGGGTGAGCCGCGTCTCACCCGGGCGGTCGCGCTTGCCTATGCAACGAGTTGCATAGAAGGATTCGGGTGTGGCGATCGAACACGCGATTCTTGTGTCCCTGCTGGAGAAACCCGGTTCCGGCTACGAGCTGGCCCGGCGCTTCGAGCGGTCCATCGGATACTTCTGGACCGCCAGCCATCAGCAGATCTACCGCGTGCTCAAGCGGATGGAGAGCGAGGGCTGGGTCGACGTCCAGGACGTGCAGCAGCAGGGCCGTCCGGACAAGAAGGAGTACTCCGTCGCGGCCCTCGGACGGACCGTGCTGTCCACCTGGCTGCACGAGCCCATCGAGCCCGAGAGCATCCGGCACGACCTCGCCGTGAAGATCCGGGGGGCAGCGTTCGACGACCCCGCCGCGCTGATCGGCGAGGTGGAGCGGCACCGGCAGGCGCACACCGAGCGCCTCGCCCGCTACCTCGCGGGCGAGGAACGGGACTTCACGGGACCGGACGCGCCCGGTGCGACGGCCGGCGACCCGCCCGGTGCGACCGGCGGCCAGGCCCATGCGTCGTCCGGCGGCTCGCTCGACGCGGGGAGGGAACTCCAGCACGTCGTGCTGCGCGGAGGCATCGCGTACGAACGGATGACGCTCGCCTGGCTCGACGACGTCCTCGCCACCCTCCACCGGCTCGGTGCCGGGCGCTGACCGTGCCCGCCCCGCCCCACCCCCGCGCCACCACGCCCACGCACCCTCATCGGACCGAAAGACGGAGCTCATGGCCGACTCGCTGCTCTTCAACCCGCACACCTACGACCCGGCACACTTCGATCCCGAGACCCGCCGACTGCTGCGCGCCACCGTCGACTGGTTCGAGGAGCGCGGAAAGCGCCGGCTGATCGAGGACTACCGCACCCGCGCCTGGCTGGGGGACTTCCTCGCCTTCTCCGCCAAGGAAGGGCTCTTCGAGACCTTCCTGACGCCCTCCTCCGAGGCCGCCGAGGGGCAGCGGGACAAGCGCTGGGACACCGCCCGTATCGCCGCCCTCAACGAGATCCTCGGCTTCTACGGGCTCGACTACTGGTACGCCTGGCAGGTCACCATCCTCGGCCTCGGCCCGGTCTGGCAGAGCGACAACGCCGCCGCCCGCGCCCGCGCCGCGGAACTCCTCTCCCAGGGCGAGGTGTTCGCCTTCGGCCTCTCCGAGAAGACCCACGGCGCCGACATCTACTCCACCGACATGCTGCTCGAGCCCGACGGTGCGGGCGGCTTCCGGGCCACCGGGTCCAAGTACTACATCGGCAACGGCAACGCGGCCGGGCTCGTCTCCGTCTTCGGCCGCCGCACGGACGTCGAGGGCCCCGACGGCTACGTCTTCTTCGCCGCCGACAGCCGCCACCCCGCGTACCACCTCGTGAAGAACGTCGTCGACTCCTCGAAGTTCGTCAGCGAGTTCCGGCTGGAGGACTACCCCGTCGCCGCGGAGGACGTCCTGCACACCGGCCGAGCCGCCTTCGACGCCGCGCTCAACACCGTCAACGTCGGAAAGTTCAACCTCTGCACCGCCTCGATCGGCATCTGCGAGCACGCGATGTACGAGGCCGTCACCCATGCCCACAACCGCATCCTCTACGGCCGCCCCGTCACCGCCTTCCCGCACGTGCGCCGTGAGCTGACCGACGCGTACGTCCGTCTCGTCGGCATGAAGCTCTTCAGCGACCGCGCGGTCGACTACTTCCGCACCGCCGGACCGGACGACCGCCGCTACCTCCTCTTCAACCCGATGACGAAGATGAAGGTGACCACGGAGGGCGAGAAGGTCATCGACCTGATGTGGGACGTCATCGCCGCCAAGGGCTTCGAGAAGGACAACTACTTCGCCCAGGCGGCCGTCGAGATCCGGGGCCTCCCGAAGCTGGAGGGCACGGTCCACGTCAACCTGGCGCTGATCCTGAAGTTCATGCGGAACCACCTCCTGGACCCGGCGGCGTACGAGCCCGTCCCGACCCGCCTGGACGGCACCGACGACACGTTCCTCTTCCGCCAGGGGCCGGCCCGCGGTCTGGGGTCCGTGCGCTTCCACGACTGGCGCCCGGCGTACGACACGTACGCGCACCTGCCCAACGTCGGCCGCTTCCGCGAGCAGGCGGACGCGCTGTGCGAGTTCGTCCGCACCGCCGCGCCCGACGAGGAGCAGAGCCGCGACCTGGATCTCCTGCTCGCCGTCGGCCAGCTGTTCGCGCTCGTCGTCCACGGCCAGCTGGTCCTGGAGCAGGCGCGCCTCACGGATCTCGACGAGGACGTGCTGGACGAGCTGTTCGCCGTCCTCGTACGGGACTTCTCCGCGCACGCGGTCGAGCTGCACGGCAAGGACTCCGCCACCGAGCAGCAGCAGGCCTGGTCGCTGGGGGCCGTGCGCCGCCCGGTCGTCGACGAGCCGCGCTCGGACCGCGTCTGGCAGCGCGTCGAGGCGCTCTCGGGTACGTACGAGATGGCCGAGTAGCCACCCGCCCTCCTCATGCAGGGGTCCGTCCACGACCGGTCGTGGACGGACCCCGACGGCGTCGGTCCCTCGTCGCGGCCTCACCGAGGACCACACCACCGACTGCTTCCGCCACGCCGAACTCGCTCCTTGACGCCCGCTCCCGCCGGACGCCCGTGTTCCCGGCGCTCCGTAGGGGAGGCGTGAAGAGAGGGGCGCGGTGCGTATGGACGCCGACAAGAAGGCTCGGGGTCCCGCCGTACGGCGGTCACGCTGTTCCTCGATCTGTCCCGTTCGGAGGAACCAGCACCATGTCCCTGCACCCAGGCAAGCCGACCACAGCGCCAGAGGAGACCGGCGCGGAGGAACCCCCCGATACCGGCGCCGGTGAGCGGCACAGGCTCACCGCGCTCCAAGGTCTCGCCGCGCTGTCCTTGGTGCTCGCGCTGGCCGTCGTCTCCGCCGCGCTGCTGGTCGTCTCCGGCGGCGACACGAACACCCTCGTCCCCCTCTTCGCGATCGGTGTGTTCGTCGGCTTCACCATCTGCCAGGCCGGCATGGTCCGCCACTGGCACGGCGAGCGGGGCGGGCCCTGGCGGGCGAAGGCCGTACTGAACGGTTTCGGCGCCCTGTTGACCGGTGCCGCCGCGATCGTCGTCACCGCCACCAAGTTCACCGAGGGCGCGTGGCTGATCGTCCTCGCCCTGCCACTGCTCGTCCTCGGCTTCGAGAAGGTCCACCGCGCCTACGGCCGTATCGGCGAACGCCTGGAGCTGGGCCGTGTCCCCGAACCGCCGCAGCGCGCCCACTCGCTGGTCGTCGTCCCCGTCTCCGGTCTTTCCAAGCTGACCTGCACGGCGCTCACCGCAGCCCGCTCGCTGGGCGACGAGGTGCTCGCCGTCACCGTCACCCACCCGGCGCCCGAGGACCGACGCACGGCCGAAGCGCTGCGCCGCGACTGGGAGTTGTGGAACCCGGGCGTCGAAGTCGTCGAGCTCGGCTCACCGACGCGCGCGCTGGGCCGCCCGGTCTCCGGGTACGTCCGCGAACTGGCCGACACACACCCCGCCTCCCAGATCACCGTACTGATCCCGGAGACCGAGCCCGCGCACCTCTGGCAGCGCCTGCTCCAGAACCAGCGCGGCTCCGTCGTCGCGCACGCCGTGCGCCGCGACACCGACGCGGTGATCTGCCGCCTCCGCTTCCGTGTCACCGACGACGAGCGCTGACACCTCCCCGCCGCCGACGCCCCGCCTGCCGACCCTCGGCAGGCGGGGCGTTCTCGGCTACGCCCCCGGCCTCACGGCCCCCACCCCCTGGCCGGCCGACCCGGCGACGGCGCCATACGACGACCGCCGGACCGTCGCTCTCACAGCGACGGTCCGGCGGGGGCCACGAGGGACGGGGCGGGGGCCTACTCGCCGACGTCCCGGCTGCGGAGGTCGTCCAGCGTCTCGCGCCGTACCAGGAGACGGGCCGTGCCGCCGTCCACCGCGACCACCGGGGGACGGCCGACCATGTTGTAACCGGAGGCCATGGACAGCTGGTACGCCCCCGCCACCGGTACCGCGAGCAGATCGCCGGGCCGGGTGTCACCGGGCAGCTCGACGTCCGCGGCGAGGATGTCTCCCGCCTCGCAGTGCCGGCCCACCACCGTGGTCGTCCGGGCGCCCGCGGTGGAGTGGCGGCCGACCAGACGAGGGGCGTAGCGCACCCCGTACAGCGCCGGGCGTGGGTTGTCGCTCATGCCGCCGTCCACGGCGACGAACACCTGATCGCCGGTGGTCTTCACGGCCAGCACCCGATAGAGCGCCACACCCGCCGGGCCCGCGACGGCCCGCCCGGGTTCGATGGCGAGCCGGGGCACCGGGAGCGCGGCCGCCGCACAGCTCGCGGCGAGTTCGGTGCGGAGCCCGCGGGCCAGGGCCGTGAGGTCGAGGGCGGGTTCGCCCGGGCGGTACGCGATGCCGTGGCCTCTGCCCATGTCGAGTTCGGGCAGCACCGGACCGTGGGTGTCGCGGATACGGGCCATCAGGCCCACCATGCGGCGCAGAGCCGCGACGTACGGCTTCACGCTCGTGATCTGGGACCCGATGTGGCAGTGCAGCCCGACCAACTGGAGTTGAGGCTGGGTCAGCACGCGGGCGATGGCGTGCTGCGCGGTGCCGTCGGTGAGGGACAGGCCGAACTTCTGGCCGTCCGTGCCGGTACGGATCTTCTCGTGGCCGCCGGCCGAGACGCCGGGCACGACACGCACCAGCACCTTCTGCCGGCCGCGCGGACCCACCGCGGCGGCGAGCCGCGCGATCTCCGACGGGCTGTCGATGACGATCCGGCCCACCCCGAGCCGCAGGGCCGTCCCGATGTCGCGCGGCGACTTCGCGTTGCCGTGCAGGACGATCCGGTCCGGCGGAAAGCCGGAGGTGACGGCGAGTTCGAGCTCGCCTGCCGAGCGCACGTCGAGGCCGAGGCCCTCCTCGGCGACCCAGCGGACCATGGTCCGGGAGAGGAACGCCTTGGCGGCGTACAGAACGTCGGCGTCGGGGAAGGCATCCCGGTAGGCCCGGCAGCGGGCCCGTACCTCGCCCTCGTCCAGGACGTACGCCGGCGTGTCGAAGCGCTCGGCGACATCGGCGAGCGACACCCCGCCGACGGCGAGACCGCCGTGGGGGAGCGGGGTGGTGGACGCCGGCCACACCGACAGATCGTCCGCGCCCGCGGCGATCTCGGAGACCAGAGCTGTGGTCATGGAACTCGTCCCCCTCTCAGACGGCCCGGAGGGCCTGGACCGGCAACAGGTCCGGCGTCGGCGCGGCCCCCTTGGGGACCGCGGGAGCCGACAGCGTCGGGTCGACGGTGACCAGACTCGCGCCGAGCGGCTCGCACAGGTCCCGCAGGACGGCCTCCGAGAGCCGGATGTACGCCTGGTTCTCGCCCAGCACCGTGGTCAGCCGGTGCGTACTGGTGAAGCCGACGGCGGTACGCGCGCCCAGCGGCGTGCGGAACAGCCGGATCACGGTCTCCGCGCCGCTTCCCGGCCGGACGGGCACGTACAGCGGTCCGGCCGGGACCTGTTCTTCGGGCTCGGGGTCGTCGTCGTACCGGAACAGACACATGGGGCCCTCCCTGAGGAGCCGCGAACGGTCGGTGAGGCCCCGGTCGCCGTGAGGCGGTCCGGGGCGTGCACCGAAGCTATCCCCGACTCCGTACCGCCGGGGCAGCGCTCTGACGCCGTCTTGACGGCGATCGGCCGGTTCTCTACACATCGCTGACGACCGACGGGGCATCGCGTCAGAACCCCACCAGAGATGCCGTCCCCGGCGTCAGAAGACCGTCAGAAGCACCGCCCCGCGCCACGCTTGGAGCCGTTGGACGTGGGTGCGCCACTCCGACTCGTCCTGGGTCTCGAAGAGCGCGCTCCAGTGCCCGGAGGCCGGGACGGAGCGCTCCGCTCCGTACTGCTGACGCTTTCGTTTCCGCTGCCCCGGCATCGGCACAGCATCGCCGAGCCGATGCCGGGGCGGCAAGGCACGTGTCTACCGCTCCTCGGGCAGGCCCTCGTCCATGCCGGAGATCCGGAACACCGCTCGGGCCGTCTCCCGGTCGAGGCACCGGCCAAGCCGCTCCAGTTCGGCGCTGCCGCGGACCAGGGTGCCGCGGGCACGGGAGGTTCGGGCGTCCGCTTCCAGGAGGTACCACAGGGGCGGGTTGGCGACGAAGACGCGCGGATCGACCTCGGCGCGCCCGCCCTTGGAGTCGCACAGGATCAGTCGCTGGGCGACGCCGTCGGACCAGTCGACGGAGGCCAGCCGGTCGGTGTGCACGGTCCGCCGGCACGTCAGGCCGCGGACGGTCAGCCGCCCCGGCGCGGCCTCCACCCGCGGCGGCACGAGGATCAAGAACAACAGCGCGGAGAGCCCGCACCACAGGAACGCGTGGACGGGGCTCAGGCTGTGGTTCCCGGCCTCGACGGTGAGGGACATGCCGAGCAGCGTCACCGCGAACCCGACGGCGGCCCGCAGGTCCGAGGGCCAGCCCATGTCGTGTACGGCACGGGGCGAGTGGTTCTCCGAAGGCACGAAGGGGAGTTCCATGGAACGAACGCTATGGCGGGAAACGGAGATCCGGCCCGGCCCTTTACGGACTCGCTGTGCGGCGGTGGCGAGCCCTGACGCGCTGCCGCCCGGCCCCGCGGACCGCCCCCGGCTCCTGTCGACCGGACCTCGGCCGACCGTCGGGCCCCGGGGTTCCGTGACCCCCGCCATAGCGCCGTACAGGACGCGTAAAGAGCGCGCCGCGGGCCGTATGGGGGCCGTTAACGGACGCCGCGACCTGGCTGAAAAGCGGTTTCCTCATCACGTCCGAGAATCCGTTCTTCACTCAGGAGCTCACGATGGCCGACGTGGCCTTCGTCGTCACCACGATCGCGATCTTCGCGCTGGTGGCTCTCATCGCCAAGGGGGTGGCCAAGCTGTGACCGCCGAGAACATCGTCGGGCTGATCGTGGCCGTCGCCCTGCTGGTCTATCTCGTCCTCGCCCTCGTCAAGCCGGAGAGGTTCTGAGTACGGATATGAGTCCCGTCCTCGCTGGTGTGCTCCAGCTCCTCGCCTTGGTCGCCGCTCTCGGTCTGGCCTACCGGCCGCTGGGTGACCACATGGCCCGCGTCTACTCCTCCGACAAGCACCTGCGGGTGGAGAAGTGGATCTACAAGGCCATCGGCGCCAACCCGAACATGGAGATGCGCTGGCCCGCCTACCTGCGCGGAGTCCTCGCCTTCTCGGCGGTGGGCGTCCTCTTCCTCTACCTGCTCCAGCGGATGCAGGGCTCGCTACCCGGCTCGCTCGGCTTCGCCTCGATCGACCCGGACCAGGCGTTCAACACGGCCGCGTCCTTCGTGGCGAACACGAACTGGCAGTCGTACTACGGCGAGCAGGCCATGGGTCACGTCGTGCAGACCGGCGGCCTGGCGGTGCAGAACTTCGTCTCGGCGGCGGTGGGGATCGCCGTCGCGGTCGCCCTCGTACGTGGCTTCGCCCGGTCCCGTACGGGTGAGCTGGGCAACTTCTGGTCGGACCTGGTGCGCGGCACGGTCCGCGTCCTGCTGCCGATCTCGGTCGTGGGCGCGCTCGTGCTGGTCGCCTGCGGCGCGATCCAGAACTTCGCCGGAATCCACGAGGTCGGCCAGTTCATGGGCGGCACCCAGCAGTGGAACGGCGGTGCGGTCGCCTCGCAGGAGGTCATCAAGGAGCTGGGGACGAACGGTGGCGGTTACTTCAACGCCAACTCGGCCCACCCCTTCGAGAACCCCAACGGGCTCTCCAACCTCTTCGAGATCTTCCTGATCCTCGTCATCCCGTTCGCGCTGACCCGCACCTTCGGCCGCATGGTCGGCTCGCTCAGGCAGGGGTACGCGATCCTGGCGACGATGGCCACGATCTGGCTCGGCTTCACCGCGCTGATGATGTGGACCGAGTTCGCCCACAACGGCCCCGCGTTCGACCTCGCGGGCGGTGCCATGGAGGGCAAGGAGACCCGGTTCGGGATCGGCGGCTCGTCGATCTTCGCCGTGGCCACCACGCTGACCTCCACCGGCGCGGTCAACTCGTTCCACTCCTCGTACACCGGCTTCGGCGGCGGCATCACCATGCTGGGCATGCAGCTCGGCGAGATCGCGCCCGGCGGTGTCGGCTCCGGCCTCTACGGCATGCTGATCATGGCGATCATCGCGGTGTTCATCGCCGGTCTGATGGTCGGCCGTACCCCCGAGTACCTGGGCAAGAAGATCGGCACCCGCGAGATCAAGTTCGCGGCGTGCTACATCCTCGTCACCCCGGCGCTGGTGCTGTGCTTCACGGCGGCCTCGTTCGCCCTGGACACTCCGGCGAACTCCATGACGAACTCCGGGGCACACGGCTTCTCCGAGATCCTCTACGCCTTCACCTCCGGCGCCAACAACAACGGCTCCGCGTTCGCCGGTCTGAACGCCGACACCCAGTGGTTCAACTCGACGATCGGCATCGCGATGCTGCTCGGCCGGTTCCTGCCGATGGTGTTCGTCCTGGCGCTCGCGGGCTCGCTCGCCGAGCAGACGCCCGTCCCGGAGACCGCGGGCACCCTGCGGACCGAGAAACCGCTGTTCACCGGTCTGCTGGTCGGCACCATCATGATCATCACCGGTCTCACCTACTTCCCGGCCCTCGCGCTGGGACCGCTCGCCGAAGGGCTCGCGGCATGAACATCGACGTGAAGAAGCAAGAGGGCGGCGTGTCCACCACAGCCACTCCGGCCGAGGCGCCGCACGGCGACCTGTCCGCCGGACACAAGCCGGCAGGGCGTGTCGGCGGGGGTCTGTTCGACCCCAAGCAGCTGGTCAAGTCCTTCCCGGACGCGATCAGGAAGCTCGACCCGCGCGTGATGATCACGTCGCCGGTGATGTTCGTGGTGCTGATCGGCTCGGTGGTCACCACCGTCCTGGCGATCAGGAACCCGGGGGACTGGTTCGGCTGGGCGATCACCGCCTGGCTGTGGCTGACCACGATCTTCGCCAACCTGGCGGAGGCCGTGGCCGAGGGCCGCGGCAAGGCGCAGGCCGACACCCTGCGCAAGGCCAAGACCGACACCGTCGCCCGCCGCCTGATCGGCACGAACGAGGAGCGGGTGCCGGGCACCGAGCTGAAGATCGGTGACCTGGTCGTCTGCGAGGCCGGCGACATCATCCCCGGCGACGGTGACGTCGTCGAGGGCGTGGCTTCGGTCGACGAGTCGGCGATCACGGGTGAGTCGGCTCCGGTCATCCGCGAGTCCGGCGGTGACCGCTCGGCCGTCACCGGCGGTACGAAGGTGCTGTCCGACCGGATCGTCGTCAAGATCACGACGAAGCCCGGCGAGACCTTCATCGACCGGATGATCAACCTGGTCGAGGGCGCCTCCCGGCAGAAGACCCCGAACGAGATCGCCCTCAACATCCTGCTGGCGTCCCTCACGATCGTCTTCCTGCTCGCCGTCGTCACGCTGAAGCCGTTCGCCGTCTACGCGGGCGCCGACAAGCAGACCTCGATGATCGTCCTGACCGCGCTCCTCGTCTGCCTCATCCCGACGACGATCGGCGCGCTGCTGTCCGCGATCGGCATCGCCGGCATGGACCGGCTCGTGCAGCGCAACGTGCTCGCGATGTCGGGTCGTGCGGTCGAGGCCGCCGGTGACGTCTCCACCCTGCTCCTGGACAAGACCGGCACCATCACCCTGGGCAACCGCCAGGCGTCGGAGTTCGTCCCGGTCAAGGGCGCCACGGAGGCCGAACTCGCCGACGCCGCCCAGCTCTCCTCGCTGGCCGACGAGACGCCCGAGGGCCGTTCCGTCGTCGTCCTCGCCAAGGAGAGGTACGGCCTGCGCGAGCGCCACCAGGGCGAGCTGTCCCACGCCGAGTGGATCGCGTTCACCGCCCAGACCCGTATGTCGGGCGTCGACCTCGTCGAGAACGGGGTCGGACGGAAGGTCCGCAAGGGCGCGACCGGCTCGGTCGTGGCCTGGGTGCAGGAACAGGGCGGGAACGTCTCGGAGGACGCGCAGGCGCTCACCGACCGGATCTCCCAGGCCGGCGGCACGCCGCTGCTGGTGGCCGTCGAGGACGGCGAGGGCGCGCGCGTCGTGGGTGTCATCCACCTGAAGGACGTCGTCAAGGAGGGCATGCGGGAGCGGTTCGACGAGCTGCGCCGCATGGGCATCAGGACGGTCATGATCACGGGTGACAACCCGCTGACCGCGAAGGCCATCGCCGAGGAGGCGGGTGTCGACGACTTTCTCGCCGAGGCCACCCCCGAGGACAAGATGGCCCTCATCAAGCGGGAGCAGGCGGGCGGCAAGCTCGTCGCGATGACCGGCGACGGCACCAACGACGCCCCTGCCCTCGCGCAGGCCGATGTCGGCGTGGCCATGAACACCGGCACCTCGGCCGCCAAGGAGGCCGGGAACATGGTGGACCTGGACTCCAACCCGACGAAGCTCATCGAGATCGTCGGGATCGGCAAGCAGCTCCTCATCACCCGAGGCGCGTTGACGACCTTCTCGATCGCCAACGACGTGGCGAAGTACTTCGCGATCATCCCCGCGATGTTCGCGGTCGCCCACCCGTCGCTGGACAAGCTCAACATCATGGGCCTGGCCTCGCCGGAGTCCGCGATCCTGTCCGCCGTCATCTTCAACGCGCTGATCATCGTCGCGCTCGTCCCGCTCGCGCTCAAGGGCGTGCGGTACCGGCCGACCAGCGCGGACAGGATGCTCCGCCGGAACCTCGGGATCTACGGCCTCGGCGGCCTGATCGCCCCGTTCATCGGCATCAAGATCATCGACCTCCTCATCTCCCTCATCCCCGGGCTGCGTTAATCCGAAGGCGTGCTGACCATGAACAACTCCGTAGGAAACGCAGGGCGCTTGCTCTGGGCCGGACTCCGTGCCCTGCTCGTCCTGACCGTGGTGACGGGCGTGCTCTACCCGCTGGCCGTCACGGGCATCGCCCAGGTCGCGTTCGGCGACAAGGCCAACGGGTCCGAGATCGAGAGCGAGGGCAAGGTCGTCGGCTCCGCACTCATCGGCCAGACCTACAATCTGCCCCTCGAGGACGGGGAGGAGACGGCCACACCGGATCTGAAGTGGTTCCAGCCCCGTCCCTCCAACGGCCTGGGCACCAACAGCGTCAACACCCAGTACTCGATCATCCTCTCCGGCGCCACGAACCGCTCGGGCGACAACGAGGACCTGATCACCTGGGTCACGGACGCCAAGGCCGCCGTGGTGAAGGACAACTCCACCGCCACCTACAAGGTCAAGCCCTCGGACGTGCCGGCCGACGCCGTCACCTCCTCCGGCTCCGGCCTCGACCCGCACATCTCGCCGGAGTACGCGCAACTCCAGGTCCACCGGGTCGCGGAGAGGAACGACCTCACCGTCGCCCAGGTCGACAAGCTCGTCGCCGATCACACCGACGACCGGATCCTCGGCTTCATCGGCGAACCGCGCGTCAACGTCCTCCAGCTCAACATCGCCCTCAAGCAAGTGGTGAACAAGGGCTGATGGCCCATCGTGACGGGAGAGGACACCCTCCGGGGGAGGCCTGACCATGGTCCTCGGCCTGCGGACGGCCGAGGCCGCCGCCGTCCCGCCCGGAGCTCTCTGCGGGGACGACGACCTGACATCGGGCGAGCCGGGGCGGGACGGCACCGGCCGGCGCTCAGGAGAGCGCCGGCCGGTGACATGCGACGGGAACGGTCAGTTGTGGTCGAGGATCGCCGTGACGACCTCACGCAACGCCGCCTCGGGATCGGACGCCGCCCCGTCGGAGCGCCACGCGACGAACCCGTCCGGGCGGACGAGGACCGCGCCGTCCGCCGTGACACCGTGGACCTCCGCCCAGTCCAGACCCTCGGAGGACAGCTCCGCCTCGGGCCCGTCGCCGATCCGGTACGGGACGAGGGGCAACGACAGCTCCTCCGCCACGCGAGCCGCAGCCGTGTGCCACCCCGCGCTGCTCCCGGAACTCAGGAGCACCAGGGTCCGCTCGTACAGGTCGAGGGTGGAGACCCGCTCACCGGCGCGCTTCACCCACATGTGGGGAGCCCTGCTCCCGGGCTCGCCCGTCAACCGCAGGGAGTCGGGCACGACCGGCACCGTCAGGTCGGCACCCCGCACCGCCCCCCGCGGATAGCGGTAGCCCAGCGCCACGTTGAGGATGCCGCCCTTCCTTCCGCCGGGGCCGCCTGCTCCCGGCTCGGGGGCGTACCCGGGGTGGCTGTGCTCGACCGAACGCGACGAGGCGCGGGAACTCGTCGCCTCCGCGACCGGCCGGCGCTCCTCGTCGTACGACGCGAGCAGACCGGGCCCGGCCCAGCCGGCCAGCACGGCGGCCAGCTTCCACGCGATGTTGTGCGCGTCCTGGATACCCGTGTTGGAGCCGAACGCCCCGGTGGGCGGCATCTCGTGGGCGGCGTCACCGACGAGGAACACCCGCCCGTCCGCGTACCGCTGGGCGACCCTCTGCGCGGCGTGCCAGGGGGCCCGGCCCTTGATCTCCACATCGAGGTCCGGCACCCCCACGGCCCGCCGGATGTGCTCGGCGCACCGCTCGTCGGTGAACTCCTCCAGCGTCTCACCGAGTTCGGGGTGCCAGGGCGCGTGGAACACCCAGTGCTCCTGGTTGTCGACGGGCAGCAGGGCCCCGTCGGCCTCCGGATTCGTCAAGTAGCACACCACGAAGCGCCGGTCGCCGACGACGTCGGCGAGGCCGCGCGAGACGAACATGACGCTCACGTTGTGGAACAGGTCGCCCGGGCCGCTCTGCCCGATGCCGAGCTGCTCGCGCACGGGGCTGCGCGGGCCGTCCGCCGCGACGAGGTAGTCCGCCCGGATGGTGACATGCTCACCCGTCTCGCGGCTCTTGACCCGAGCGGTCACCCCCTCGGCGTCCTGCTCGAACGACATCAGCTCCGACGAGAACCGCAGGTCTCCGCCGAGCTGCCGAGCGGTCTCCAGGAGCACCGGCTCGAGATCGTTCTGGCTGCACAGGCACCAGCCGGCGGGACTGAAGCGGGCGAGTCCGCCGCCCGGATCGATCTCCTTGAACAGCCATTCGCCGGCATCGCCGACCAGGCTCGGCGTCTGCAGGATGCCGTTGTTCCGTCCCAGGACGGACGCGGCCTCCTCGATGCGCTGCTGCACACCGGCGCCTCGGAACAGCTCCATCGTGCGCACGTTGTTGCCGCGCCCCCGGGGGTGGATCGACGTGGCCGCGTGGCGCTCGACGAGGATGTGCGGCACACCGAGACGCCCCAGGAACAGCGACGTGGACAAGCCCACCAGAGAGCCGCCGACGATGAGGACGGGCGTCCGGTGAACGACCTCGCCGGCGTCTTCGGATCGGTTCATTGAATGCCTCCAGCGTCACCTGCGACGCGAGTCAGGGGTGGGATGCAGATGCATGCCCTCCGAGGGGCGGTGCGCGCGCTCGGAGCACCCGATTGACGCGGGGTTCACTCGTCCGCCCCGTGGGGCTCGCGTGGATCGGGGTGCCCGCCGACGATCGGCACATGACGACCCCGGCGCCTTCATCGGGCACGGCGGTCCCTCCCGACCCTCCGTGAAGAGAGAAGAGGTGCGCCGGATGAGCAACTCGGGACGCATATCTCAGTCGGCTTTCGACGGCTCCAGGCTGCGGGTGATTCTGCTCCTCGACCTGTACGAAGGCGCCCAGCAGCAGTTCCTGGACGCGTACGAGCTCATGCGCCGGCAGGTCGCCTCCGTCCCCGGTCACATCAGCGACCAGCTCTGCCAGTCCATCGAGAACCCCTCGCAGTGGCTCATCACCAGCGAGTGGGAGAGCGCTCCTCCCTTCCTCGCCTGGGTGAACAGCGAGGAGCATGTCGAGACCGTCAGGCCGATGCACAGCTGCGTCCGGGACACCCGGTCTATGCGGTACAGCATCGTCCGCGAGACCGGCCCCCGACAGCCGCTCACGCAGGAGCCGGCGTCCGCGCACGAGCAGGTCGCGGCCCGGGTCGGCGACGGTGTGGCACGCCACGCCCTCACCTTCACCGTCAAGCCGGGATCCGAGTCGAAGGTCGCGGAACTCCTGGCCGGGTACCAGTCGCCCAAGGCCCAGGTCGACGAGAACACCCGTCTGCGCCGCACCTCGCTCTTCATGCACGGCAACCGCGTCGTGCGAGCCGTGGAAGTGGAGGGCGACCTCCTCGCGGCCCTGCGCCACGTCGCCCGGCAGCCCGAGGTACGCGCGGTCGAGGAGGCCATCAACCCGTACCTGGAGCAGGACCGGGACCTGACCGACCCCGAGTCGGCGCGGGTCTTCTTCACCCGGGCGGCCCTCCCTGCCGTGCACCACGTGGTGTCCGGGCGGCCGGCCCCCGAGGGCCTGCGGCGCCACGCGCTGTACTACCCGGCGAAGGAAGGCCGCGGCATGGACCTGGCCCGCCTGCTGGCGCAGCAGGACGAGGCCGCGGCGGACGACCCGAAGAGCCCCGTGTGGGGGAGCACCGTCTTCCAGCGCGACGACATCGTGGTGCGCCTCATCGACATCACGGGCGACCTCGACGTCGACCCCATCGCCTCCCTCGGCCTCAAGGGTCCCCGCAAGGCGGCCGTCCTCGAACGTCTCCTCGACGGCGCCGCGATCGGCGTCGAGGGCTCCCTGGAGACGGACCGCAACATCAACCGGCTCCTGTCGCACGCCGACATGCTGCCCGTCACCGACCGCAGCTCGGCGGACTCCTGACGTTCGGCCGCGGCCTTCGGGCCGCGGCCCTCTCCCCGGCACGTCACTGCCACACTCGGAGGTAACAACCATGCTCAAGCAGCACCCTCGCATCGTCACCCTGAGCGAGACGGAACCCAACCGCAGGCGCGGAGGTGACCTGCGGGCCATGCTCACGCCGGCCACCGTGGGTTCCACCAGCGGCTTCATGGGCCTGGCCATCGTCCAACCCGGCGAGCGCATCGGTGAGCACTACCACCCGTACTCCGAGGAGTTCGTGTACGTCGTCTCGGGCGCGCTCGAAGTCGATCTGGACGGTGAGACGTACGCGCTCCAGCCCGACCACGGGCTCCTGATCCCCATCGACGTGCGGCACCGCTTCCGCAACGTCGGCGACGTCGAGGCCCGCATGGTCTTCCACCTCGGCCCGCTCGCGCCGCGTCCGAGCCTCGGCCACGTCGACACGGAGGTCACCGACGAGGCGCAGCTCGCCGCCGCGGGCCCGCACCTGACCGTGGGCGACCCGGCACAGGTGTCCGAGCGAAGCGGGGCCATCGAGTGACCCGGCGAGTGGCCGTCACCGGTATCGGTGTGGTCGCTCCGGGCGGCACCGGAGCGAAGGCGTTCTGGGACCTCCTCGCCAACGGCCGTACCGCGACCCGCGGCATCACCCTGTTCGATCCGACCGGCCTGCGCTCCCGCATAGCCGCCGAGTGCGACTTCGACCCGATGGCACACGGCCTGGACCCGGAGCTGAGCCAACACGCCGACCGGTACATCCAGTTCGCCGTCGTCGCCGCCGATGAAGCCGTACGCGACTCCGGCCTCGACACCGGCACCGAAGACCCCTGGCGCGTCGCCGTCTCCCTGGGCAGCGCCGTCGGCGGCACCACCCGGCTCGAACACGACTACGTCCTCGTCAGCGAGGGCGGCCGGCGGTGGGACGTGGACCACCGCGTGGCCGACCCGAAGCTGCACATGGCGTTCTCGCCGAGCACGCTCGCCTCCGTCGTCGCCGAACAGTTCGGCGCCCGCGGCCCCGTGCAGACCGTCTCCACGGGCTGCACCTCCGGCCTCGACGCCGTCGGCTACGCCTTCCACACCATCGAGGAAGGCCGGGCGGACGTCTGCATCGCCGGTGCGTCCGACTCACCGATATCGCCGATCACCATGGCCTGCTTCGACGCCATCAAGGCGACGTCACCCGACAACGACGACCCCGAGCACGCCTCCCGGCCCTTCGACGACCACCGCAACGGGTTCGTCATGGGCGAGGGCGCGGCGGTCCTCGTCCTGGAGGAGTACGAGCACGCCAGGGCCCGCGGTGCGCACGTGTACTGCGAGATCAGCGGCTACGCCACGTACGGCAACGCCTACCACATGACCGGTCTGACCAGCGAAGGGCTCGAAATGGCCCGGGCGATCGACACCACGCTGGACCAGGCCCGGCTCGACCCCACCCTGATCGACTACGTCAACGCGCACGGCTCGGGCACCCGGCAGAACGACCGGCACGAGACCGCCGCCGTGAAGCGTTCCCTGGGCGCGCACGCCTACGACACGCCCATGAGCTCCATCAAATCCATGGTGGGGCACTCCCTCGGCGCGATCGGCGCGATCGAGGTCGTCGCCTGCGTCCTCGCGCTGCAACACCAGGTGGTACCTCCGACGGCGAACTACGAGACCCCCGACCCCGAGTGCGACCTGGACTACGTGCCGCGCACCGCCCGCCCACGGAAGCTGAGGAACGTCCTCTCCGTCGGCAGCGGATTCGGCGGCTTCCAGTCCGCGGTCCTGCTGACCGGGCCGGGTGGGAGGTCACGATGAGCACTGAGCGCCCACGGCGGGCGGTCGTCACCGGGATCGGTGTGATCGCTCCCAACGGACAGCACGCGGACGCGTACTGGAAGTCCGTCCGGGAAGGCCTCGGCGTCCTGGACAGGATCACCCGCGAGGGATGCGACCAGCTGCCGCTGAAGGTCGCGGGCGAGGTACGGGGCTTCGACGCCTCGGCCCTGATCGAGGAGCGCTTCCTCGTCCAGACCGACCGCTTCAGCCACTACGCCATGGCAGCGGCCTCCCTGGCCCTCGACGACGCCGGGATCGCCCGGGACGACCCGGAGGAGCCCTTCTCCATCGGGGTGGTCACCGCGGCCGGGTCCGGCGGCGGCGAGTTCGGCCAGCGGGAGCTGCAGAAGCTCTGGGGTCAGGGATCCAAGTTCGTCGGCCCGTACCAGTCCATCGCCTGGTTCTACGCGGCGAGCACCGGCCAGATCTCCATCCGGAGCGGCTTCAAGGGCCCCTGCGGAGTGGTCGCGAGCGACGAGGCCGGCGGCCTGGACGCCCTCGCCCACGCCGCCCGGGCCGTACGGCGCGGCACGGGCGCGGTGATCGTCGGCGCCGCCGAGGCGCCCCTCGCCCCGTACTCGATGGTGTGCCAGCTCGGCTACCCCGAGCTCAGCACCGTCGAGGAGCCGGACCGTGCCTACCGGCCCTTCACCGCCGGAGCCTGCGGCTTCGTCCCGGCCGAGGGCGGCGCCATGCTCGTCGTGGAGGACGAGGCCCGCGCCCGCGACCGGGGGGCGGCCGTCCGGGCCGTGGTGGCCGGCCATGCCGCCACCTTCACCGGCGCCTCCCGCTGGGAGGAGTCCCGCGAGGGACTCGCGCGCGCGATCCGGGGCGCCCTCGACGAGGCCGACTGCGCCCCCGAGGAGATCGACGTCGTGTTCGCCGACGCCCTGGGTGTACCGGAGGCGGACCGCGCCGAAGCGCTGGCCATCGCCGACGCCCTGGGAGCGCACGCCGCCCGCGTACCCGTCACGGCGCCCAAGACCGGGATCGGCCGTGCCTACTGCGGGGCTCCCGTCCTCGACACCGCGGCCGCCGTGCTCGCCATGGAACACGGCCTGGTGCCCCCCACCCCCAACGTGTTCGACATCTGCCACGACCTCGATCTGGTGATGTCCCGCGCTCGCCCCGCCGAGCTGCGCACGGCCCTCGTCCTCAGCAGGGGACTCATGGGATCCAACGCGGCGCTGGTCGTGCGCCGCGGCGGCGACTCCGCCCGGTAGGACCGGGCGGGAAGGAGAACACACATGATCACCACCGCACTGACCTTCGACGAGCTCGCCACATTGATGAAGCAGGCCGCCGGAGTCACGGTCGACCCCAAGGAACTCGCGAAGGCGCCGGACGCGCCCTTCAACACCATCGGCCTCGACTCGCTCGGCCTGCTCGGCATCGTCGGCGAGCTGGAGAACCGGTACAGCGTGGCGCTGCCCACCGACGCGGAGCGCTGCAAGACGCCCGCCGAGTTCGTCGACCTGGTCAACACCACCCTCAAGACGGGAGTCTGACGTGTCCGGACACACCGACAACAGCATCACCATCGACGCTCCGCTCGACCTCGTCTGGGACATCACCAACGACATCGAGAACTGGCCCAACCTCTTCAGCGAGTACGCCTCCGTCGAGGTGCTCTCCCGGGAGGGCGACTCCACCACCTTCCGCCTGACCATGCACCCGGACGAGAACGGGAAGGTCTGGAGCTGGGTGTCGGAGCGCACCGTCGACCGCCCGAAGCGGACCGTCCGTGCCCGCCGCGTCGAGACCGGCCCCTTCGCCCACATGGACATCCGGTGGGAGTACGAGGAGACGCCGGCCGGTGTCCACATGCGCTGGGTGCAGGACTTCGCGATGAAGCCCGAGGCTCCGGTCGACGACGACTGGATGACCGACAACATCAACCGCAACTCGCGCACCCAGATGTCCCTGATCCGGGACCGTATCGAGCAGGTCGCCCGCGACCGCCGGAGCGCCTCGGTCCTGCCCGGCTGACCGCGGGACCGGCACCCGCCCGACCCGCACCCCCACATGAGGAAGGACGCTCGATGCACCACGCCCTGATCGTCGCCCGCATGGCGCCCGGTTCGGCGCCGGCGATCGCCGACGTGTTCGCCGCCTCCGACCGCGGCGAACTCCCGCACCTGGTCGGCGTCACCCGCCGTCGCCTCTTCCAGTTCGGCGACGTGTACCTGCACCTCATCGAGGCCGAGCAGGACCCGGCGCCGGCCATCGCGAAGCTCGCCGGCCACCCGGAGTTCCGGGACACCAGCGAGAAGCTGTCGGCGTACGTCAGCGCGTACGACCCGGCGACCTGGCGCAGCCCCAAGGACGCCATGGCGCAGTGCTTCTACCGCTGGGAGGCGGACGCCCGTTCCTGAACTCCCGAGCGTACGCACGGCAGAGAAACCCGAGGCCGCCCGCCCCGCGAACGACGCGGAGCGGGCGGCCTCGGGTTCTCGGTCTTCCCGTCAGGCGGGAACGGTGCACTCGAAGGCGTGGAGGTACGCGTTGACCGGGCGGATCTCGTCGATCACCAGCCCCGCGTCCGTCAGCCGGTCGACCATGCTCTGCCGGGTGTGCTTCGCACCGCCGACGTTGAGGAGCAGCAGCAGGTCCATGGCCGTGGTGAACCTCATCGAGGGAGTGTCGTCCACGAGGTTCTCGATCACGACGACGCGAGCGCCGGGCCGGGCCGCCTTCCGGACGTTGGCCAGCGCCCTGCGGGTGCTGTCGTCGTCCCACTCCAGGATGTTCTTGATGATGTACACGTCCGCCTGGACCGGGATGTCCTCGCGGCAGTCCCCGGCCACGACACGGACCCGGGAGCCCAGCGCGCTCGCGTCCCGCAGCCGGGGATCGGCGTTCTCCACCACACCCGGCAGATCGAGCAGCGTGCCGTGCAGAGTGGGGTGCCGCTCCAGCAGACTCGCCAGGACGTGCCCCTGACCGCCGCCGATGTCCGCGACCGAGGCCACCCCCTCCAGGTCGAGCAGGTCGGCCACGTCCTGCGCGGACTGCCGGCTCGACGTCGTCATGGCCCGGTTGAAGACGTACGCGGACTCGGGGGCCTCTTCGTTGAGATAGGTGAAGAACTCCCTCTCGTACACCTCCTCGAAGACGTTACGGCCGGAGCGGACCGCCTCGTCGAGCTTGGGCCAGACGTCCCACGTCCACGGCTCGGTGCACCACAGCGCGATGTACCGCAGGCTGTGCGGATCGTCCTCGCGCAGCAGCCGGGACATCTCCGTGTGGGCGAAGGTGCCGTCGGGTTGCTCCGTGAAGACGCCCTGGCAGGACAGCGCGCGCAGGAGCCGGCGCAGTGTCCGCGGCTGGGTCTTCACCGCCGCCGCCAGGTCCTCGACGGTCATGGGCGTGTCGTCCAGGGCGTCCGCCACACCGAGACGGGCGGCCGCGCGTACGGCGGCGGCGCACGCCGCCCCGAATACGAGCTCCCTCAGCCGCATGGGCGGCGGGGGAGCCGGATCAACAGTCGTCATCTGTCGCCTTGTCTGTGCTGTCGTGCCGTGGGTGGGGGAGCGGAGCCGACCGTTCAGCACATGCCCGCGGGCTCCGAGACCTCACAGGTGTTGCCGCTGAAGGTGTTGCCCTTGCCGGTGTCCCGGTTGGCCAGGTCGGCCGAGCCGTTGCGGAGTACGACGTTGTCGCGGATCTCGTTGCGTTCGTTGAGGGCGCCGACGAAGCTTTTGAACAGCACGATGCCGCCGGACAGCGGCGAGGCGCCCACGTTGTCCTCGATCCTGTTCTTCGCCACCAGCGTCTCCTCGGCGCCGGTGAGGACGATTCCCGAGCCCTGCAGGAAGGGCAGCCGGGGGGTCTTGGGGCAGTGCTTGTTGTTGGAGTGGATGTAGTTCCGGCGCAGGCTCATGGCCCCGGCGCGCGGGGTGGACTCGTCGCCCACCACGAACACCGCGGCGCAGTTCCCGGTCGCCTCGTTGCGGTCGACGGTCAGGTTCCTCAGGCGCCGTACCGTGACGCCGATCCGGTTGCCGGACACACGGTTGCGGGTGATCACCGTCCCCTGGGCGTCGACGGCTCCCGCCTCCGTGTCGGTGGTGTTGGACACGAAGAGACCGGCGTCGGCGTTGTCCCGGGCGATGTTGTGGCTCAGCACGCTGCGTACGGACCGCTCCTGGGCGATGCCCCAGTTGCCGTTCTTCTCGGCGGTCACCCTGTGGACCTTCAGGCGGTCGGTACGCGACGCCCACAGGCCGTTCTTGGCGAAGCCCCGGACCGTCAGGGAGCGTACGGTGACGCCCTCGACGGGGTTGCCGTCCGTGCCGGTCACGCAGATGCCGTGGCCCGCCTTGGCGCACACGTCGGTGTCGGCCGCGTCGGGGACGAGGACGGTGGGGAAGACGGTCGAGCCCCGCAGGGTCACGTTCGAGGTGGTGATGCGGACGCTCTCACGGTAGGTGCCGGGAGAGAGGACGACGGTGTCCCCCGGCTTCGCGGCGTCCACGGCTTGCTGGATCGATTCGCCGGGCTTGACCCGGTGCACGGTACGGTGCTCGGCCGTCGGGGCGGCGGCTCCCAGCCCCGAGGTCACAAGAGCCACGGTGCATGCCAGGTAGGCGATCTGTCGTTTGGTCATATGCCGAAGCTATGAGGGGGTGTTCCGGCCCGCCACCGCTGATCACCCGGCTGGGCAGCCCTTCCCCCGAACGTCGGCCGGGCCGGGTGATCCGACCACCCCGCCCCGGGGCGGGGCTAGCCCGTTCGCCCGCTGGACGCTGTCGTTCTCGCCGCGCCGGGTCCGCCACCGTGACCTGCGGTGACGGGGCGACAGACGACGATCAAGCCGCCGACCGGGGGACACGCGCGCACCTCGCTCGCGTTGCGGTGCTCGGGGGCTGGCGCTTGCCTCGTGCACGGAGCACAGCACAGGTGCCGCGCAGACTCGCCGGCCGAGAACTGCTCCGTCGAAGGAGAAACCATGCGTCTCGCACGTACCGGCCCCGCGCTCGCGCTGATCATCGGCGCCCTCACCCTGTCCGCCCCCGTGGCCTCAGCCGCCGAGGGGGAGTCCGCCGTCGGTGAAGCGACGGCGAACGTCCGCATCACCCCGGGGAAGGTGTCCCCGGGCACCACCGTCACCGTCAGCACCACGGCCTGTGGCCAGGAGACCTACGGCAAGGGCGAGTCGGCGCTCGCCGGGCAGTTCCACCTCTTCCCGGGCGAACGGAAGGGTGTCCTGGTGGGCGAGTTCCAGGTGCCGGAGAACGCCGCCTCCGGCACGGACACCGTGACCCTCAAGTGCCCGCCGCGGACGAAGCTGACCTCCACCTATCAGATCTCCGGCCGCCCGAACGGTCCCGTCGACGCCGGCTTCGGAGGGTCCGCCGACAAGGAGACGGAGTTCGGCCTCGGCTGGCTGCTGCTGGGCGGTGCCGTCGCGGGCGGGGCGGTCGTCCTGCACCGGCGCACCGCGGCCGGCAGGACGTCGGCCTGACGGTAAGCCGGGTGACCCGATCGTGGGCCCCGGCCGGCCGTGTGTCCGCACCGTACCTCCGTCCCCGGCCCCGCGAGGGGGCCCGGGGACGGAGGTGTTCCGGCGCCGAACGAAGGCACCACCACCATGAGGAAAGACCCCAGGAGGACGCCCGCCGGCCCGCCGCCGCGCTCCACCCCACCGGTCAGGATGCTCGCCTGGGCCGCGCTCGCCGGAACTCTGCTGCTCGCCGACGCGATGCGCGACGACGACCCCCCGCGCCCGACGGCACAGACCCGGCAGACCGCCGAGCGGACCGCCGAGCACGGCGCCCGCGAACGCCCCGCCCCCGAACCGCTGCCCGCCTCGGATCCCGTACGGATCCGGATTCCGGCCATCGGGGTCGACGCGTTCCTGATGCGTCTGGAGCTGGACGCGAAGGGGGCGCTGCAGCCTCCGCCCGCGACGGCCCCCGCCTTGGCCGGCTGGTACGCCGACGGCACCGCGCCCGGCTCGCTCGGGACGGCGGTCGTGGCAGGACACGTGGACACCCCCGCGGGCCCCGCCGTCTTCCACCAGCTCGGCGCCCTGGAGCGGGGTGCCGAGATCGCGGTCGACCGCGGGGACGGACGTACCGCCCTCTTCTCGGTCGACGCGGTCGAGGAGCACGCGAAGGGCCGGTTCCCCGACGACAAGGTCTACGGCGACTCCGGGCGCCCGGAACTGCGGTTGATCACCTGCGGAGGCGCCTGGTCCGAGGGCACCGGCTACCCGGCGAACACCGTCGTCTACGCCACGCTGAGCGGGGTGCGGGCGGTTTGAGGGTTGACACCCAAAAGTGTGAGTGATTGAGTACTCACATGAAGAGCGAACGCCCCCGTCAGTTGTCCACCGCCGAAGAGCGCCGCGAGACGGTGCTGCGCACCGCCATCGGCGCCTTCGCCGCCCGAGGCTACTGGGGCACCACCACCACCGAGGTGGCCAAGGCGGCCGGCATCTCGCAGGCGTACGTCTACCGCCTCTTCCCGAGCAAGGAGCTTCTGTTCACCGCCGTGGTCGAGCACTGCTTCGTACGGGTGCGGGCGAGCCTGGAGCAGGCCGCGGCCGAGGCGCAGGGCAGTTCGGCGGAGGTGGTCCTGAAGGCCATGGGGGACGCCTATGCCCAGCTCATCAGCAACAACGACCTGATGCTGATCCAGCTCCACGCCCAGGCGGCGGCGGTGTCCGAGCCGGCGGTGCGCGAGACGGTCCGGCAGGGCTACGCCCGGCTGGTCGAGTACGTACGCGGCGCCTCCGGCGGAACCGAGGCGCAGGTGCAGGAGTTCTTCGCGATCGGCATGCTCTGTCATCTCATCGTCTCCATGGGCGCCGACGAGGTCGACGCGCCCTGGACCCGGACGCTTGCGGCCGGTATCCGGCACTACTGACGCCCGTCGCCACGGCGCACCGGGCAGGCAGGCGGGGCACATGGCCCCGCCCTTTCTTGGGCGTCACGTGTGAGTGGTCAACCACACAGGGGGAATCGTGAAGTCCACCGACACCATCCGCCGCGGCCGCGGAGCCGCTCTCGCGGCCCTGGCCGCCGCGCAGTTCACCGTCATGCTGGCGACCTCGATCGTGAACGTCGCCCTGCCTCAGATCCGCGCCGGTGCGGGACTGTCCGACAACGGCACCACATGGGTGGTCAACGCCTACGGCCTCGCCTTCGGGGCACTGCTGCTGGCGGGAGGCCGCGCGGCCGACCTCCTGGGCCGCCGCCGGGTCCTGCTCGCAGGGCTGGCGGTCTTCGCGGTCTCCTCGGCGGCGGCGGGCCTGGCCACCTCGCCGACCGTACTGATCGCGGCGCGCGCCGTGCAGGGGCTGGGCGCGGCGGCGATCGCCCCCGCGGCACTGGCCCTGGTGGCGGGACTGTTCCCACCAGGCTCCGGCCGAGGCCGCGCGTGGGGAGTGTGGGGAGCGGTGTCCGGGGCCGGCGGCGCGGCCGGAGTCCTCCTCGGCGGGATCCTGACGCAGGTCTGGGGCTGGCCGTGGATCTTCCACGCGGTGGCCATCGGCGCGCTCGTCGTCCTGGCCGCCGCTGCCGCGACCGTGCCGCGCACCCCGGTCGCGGAGAGCGGACGCTTCGACCTGCTGGGCACCACAGCCGTCACCCTGGCGCTCACCGCCCTCGTGTGGGGCCTGACGTCGGCCCGCAGCTCGGGCTGGACGGACCCCACGGTCCTCGGAGCCTTCGCCCTGGCCGCCGTCCTGCTCACCGCGTTCGTCGTGGTCGAGCGCCGGCACCCGAACCCGCTGCTGCCGCCCCTCCTGTTCCGCACCGGACGGGTCGCCGCCGGCAATGTGCTGATGGCGCTGCTGGGTTCGGTGTGGATCGCGCTGTTCTTCTTCCTGCCCCTCTACCAACAGCAGGTCCTCGGCCTCGGCCCCCTGGCCACCGGAGCCGGGCAACTCCCGCCGGCCGCCGCCATCATGCTCGGCTCCGCGCTCGCGCCACGGATCTCCCGCCGTGTCGGCTCCACCGCGACGGTCACCGGCGCACTCCTGGCGGAGGCGGCCGGACTGCTGTGGCTGGCCCGTATCGGTGCCCACGGCAGCTACCTCGCCGACGTCCTCGGCCCCAGCATCCTGATCGGTCTGGGCCTGAGCATCGCCTTCGTCCAGCTGACCTCCCTGTCCGTCGAGGGCGTTCCGCAGCAGGACGCGGGTCTGGCCGGCGGTCTGGTCAACACCACACGCCAGGTCGGGGGAGCGGTCGGACTCGCCGTCCTGGCCACACTGGCCGGCGCCACCACCGGCCACGCGACGGCCGCCCACCAGCCACACCTGGAAGCGCTGACCGCCGGCTACCGCACCGCCTTCGGCATCTCCGCCGCGGTCCTCGCGGCCGCCGCCGTCCTCGCTCTGGTCCTCGCCCGCCGCCGTACGTACCGGCCCGGCGAGGCCGGGCCCGCGGCCCGCCCCGTGACCAACGGCAGCCGCTGACCCTCCCGACGTCACGCATCCGTGCAGCACCCCACCAACCGAGAGGAACGCACGCCATGTTCACCATCGACGAGACCGCGCCCGTCATCGTCCGTCTGTCCACCGTGATCGACGCCCCGCTGGAGCGCGTCTGGGCCCTGCACACCGGCATCGACGCCTGGGCCGACTGGAACGCGGACATCGACCGGGCCGAGCTCGAGGGCCCGCTGCTGCCCGGCCACTCCTTCACCTGGACGACCCACGGGATGGACATCACCTCCACCGTCCACGAGATCGTCCCCGGCGAGCGCCTGGTCTGGGGCGGGCCCGCCCACGGCATCGAGGGCATCCACGTCTGGACCTTCGAGCGGACCGGAAGCCGGATCACCACCGTGCACACCGAGGAGTCCTGGAGCGGCGCCCCCGTCGACGCCGCCACCGAGGAGCTCGGCCAGGCCCTGAACGCGTCGCTGACCGCCTGGCTCGCAGCGCTGAAGGCACGCGCCGAGCAGACCGTCTGACTCCCGGATCCACCGCCACCCGCACCCTCCCCCGTCACGGAATCGAGGCTCCTGCCATGACCACCGAGAAGCCCTACCTGATCGGCCACTACACCCCGGCCGTGGACGAGATCACCGCCACCGGGCTGACCGTCGAGGGCGCCCTGCCGCCGGAGCTGACCGGCCGGCTGATCCGCAACAGCCACAACCCCAGGCCCGGCGTCACGCCCACCCACTGGTTCAAGGGCAGCGGCATGGTCCACGGCATCCGCCTCCGCGAGGGCCGCGCCGAGTGGTACCGCAACCGGTGGGTGCACACCCCCGCCCTCGACGGCGCGCCCTACATGACCGAGCGGGGCCCGGACCTGACCGCCAGCACGGCCGGCACACACGTCATCGAGCACGCCGGACGCCTCCTGGCCCTGTGTGAGGCCAACCTCCCCTTCGAGCTCACCCGCGACCTGGACACCGTCGGCGCCTACGACTTCGGCGGCACGCTGCGCGGTGCGATGACCGCACACCCCAAGACCGACCCGGTCACGGGCGAACTGCACTTCTTCGGCTCCTCACCCTTCCCGCCGTTCCTCACGTACTACGTCGCCGACGCGCAGGGCGAGATCACCCACACCGCCGAGGTCCCCGGCGCGAGCCCTGCCCTGAAGCACGACTTCGCCGTCACCCGACACCACGTCGTCTTCGTCGAGGGCTCCGTCACCTTCGACGCCACCGAGCACTCCGGGATCCCGTACGCCTGGAAGGACGACCAGCCGGCCCGCATCGGCGTCATGCCCCGGGGCGCGGACGGCGCGGGCAAGATCCGCTGGTTCCCCGTCGCTCCCGGGAGCATGCTCCACGCCGCCAACGCCTACGAGGACGCCAAGGGCCGCATCGTCCTGGAGGGGCCCACCGTCGACCGCGAGGGGTTCCAGCTCTCCTGGAACTGGTGGGTCGGCGCCCCGGGCCGTGGCACCGAGCCCAACACCCGCTCGTACACCCGCCGTTGGATCATCGACCTGGCTGCCGGCAGCGTCGACGAGCGGGTCGTCGACGACCTGGCCGTGGAGTTCCCCACGCTGAACGAGGACTTCCTCGGTGCCGAGCACCGCTACCAGTACGCCGTCTCCTTCCCCGACCAGCAGGGCCGCGGCGGCTACGGCATCGTCAAGTACGACCGCGCCACCGGCGCCCGCCGGATCCACGAGGCCGGCGACGCGCGCCTGCCCAGCGAGGCGGTCTTCGTCCCGGCGGACGGGGGCACCCGCGAGGACGACGGCTATCTGCTCACGGTCGTCTCGGACCTGAAGCAGGACGCGTCCCAACTCCTGGTCCTGGACGCCTCCGGCCTCGACCGCATCGCCACGGTCCACCTCCCGCGCCGGGTGACGGGCGGCATCCACGGCTCCTGGATCCCGGACGCCTCCCACTAGCGCCTGTGGCAGCCGGTCGGGCCCCGGGGATTCGCTCCCCGGGGCCCGGTTCGTCCTGGCGGGACGGGAGCCGTCACTGCTCCCGCCGGGGCGGGACGAAGGGGCCGGTCGCGGGCGCGACGCACTTCTCGATTGCGGGCTCCTCACCGCCGGCCGAGCCGTCCACGCAGAGCCGGCCGCCGTTCATGCGCAGGTCGAGGAGGAAGCGTGTGGTCGCATCGGACTGCTCGAGGCCGTGGATGCGCTCGTCGATGTAGCCGAGATCGTTGAGGATCTTCCGCACCGTGGCGGGGGTGGGATCCGCCAGATCCGAGAGCGCCACGGTGATGCGCTGCTCGTGCCGGACGCCCGCGCACCAGTCACGGGCGTCCAGCTCCCGTTCGCGGTGCATGCGCACAGCTTCCGTCCCGTCCGACGGACCGCACGTGAGTACGCGTACTCACCAAGACCGGTGCCGGCGACTCGACTTCGGGCCGCAGCGGAGCTCAGCGTGGCGCTGTCAGCGACGCGTGAACGGTGGTGAGGATCTCCTCCGAGAGTGGAGAGCCGGCGGTGGCGCGGGACAGGACGAGGGCGCCGACCATCATGCACAGGCGGGTCATGCCGTCCTGGTCGTCGGTGGCGAGCCACTCGGCGAAGTCGGCCACGCCCTCGCCGTAGACGCGGTGGGCCTCGCGGTCTCCGGGGTCCCGCGCCATGTCGGTGGCGAGGGCGGCGGCCGGGCAGCCCTCCGCCGCGTTGTCCCGGTGTGCGGGGGAGAGGTAGACGTCGATCAGTGCCCGCTGGGCGGCCTCCCGCTGTCCGGCGTGCTGCTCAAGTCCGGCAGTGCGGCGCCGTGTGAGCTCGTCGAAGGCGTGGGCGGTGGCTTCGTCGACGAGCGCCTCCTTGGAGGCGAACTGCTTGTAGAAGCCGCCGTGGGTCAATCCGGCTGCCTTCATCAGGTCGGCCACGCTGACCTGTGTTCCCTGCTCACGGAACATCCGGGAGGCGGTCTCCACGACCCGCCTGCGGTTCTCCTCGGCTTGCGCCTGCGACACGCGGCCCATCAGCCACCTCCCTATTGGATGTCGGTTGACATCTATCCTACACCCGCTTTAGATTATGACCATCATCCAAATCGCGGTCGGCCGCTGCCCGACCCGCAACGCCAGGAGTACAGACATGGAACTCAAGGACTCCGTCGCCGTGGTCACGGGCGCCAACCGGGGGCTGGGCCGGCATCTGGCCGAGCAGCTCCTCCAGCGCGGAGCGAAGGTGTACGCGGCCGCCCGCCGTCCCGAGACGGTCGACCTGCCAGGTGCTGTTCCGCTCCAGCTGGACGTGACGGACGCGGAGTCGATCCGCTCCGCCGCCGGCATCGCGTCCGACGCGACGCTGCTCGTCAACAACGCGGGCATCTCCACCTCCACACCGCTTATCGCGGGCGACCTGGACGCGGTGCGCCGGGAGATGGAGACGAACTTCTTCGGCCCGCTCGCCGTGACACGGGCCTTCGCTCCCGTCATCGAGCGCAACGGCGGCGGCTCCGTGCTCAACGTCCTGTCCGTGCTGTCCTGGCTCCATCCGGCCGGCCTCGGGTCCTACGCGGCGGCGAAGGCCGCGGCATGGGCGCTGACCGGCGCGGCCCGGGAGGAACTGGCGCCGCGCGGCATCACCGTCTCCGCGCTCCACGTGGCCTACATGGACACCGACATGGCCGCGGCTGTCCCCGCCGAGCAGAAGACCGATCCGGCCGAGGTCGCCGCCCAGGCCCTGCTCGGCATCGAGGCGGGCCTGACCGAGATCCTCGCCGACGACACCACCCGGTACGTCAAGCAGAGCCTGGCCGCCACGCCGAACGCGGCCTGAGGCCCCCTGCCGCCGAAGTCGCTGTGCAAGCGCCTGGCGCCCGACAAGCACGGACACGGCTCACGCCGTCCGCGTTCGTCGGCTCCTGGGTGGTGGAACGGGACGGCGGCAGCGTCGGGCCACATCGGCCTGTCCCGCGGCGGCGCCGGAGACGCCGCACCCGGTCCGTGGAGCGCACGGACCGATGTGAGCGTCGACGCGACCGCCGTGGCCGACCGGCGCGCTAGGCCTCCCAGTCCCACGAGCCGAAGTACGCCGTCGCGCCCGTGCGCCGCGCGTCCATCACGGCCGTCAGGCGGGCGAAGTCCTGGGCCGGCATGAGCGACTGCCACTCCGTCAGGGGCAGTGCGCGGACCTCGTCGTGCTCCTCCGGGGCGAGTCGGATGCCTGCCAGCCGCCGAGCGGAGAGCCGGCCGCCGTCGAAGACGAACCCGGCCGTGGCATAAGGCCATTCGGCCCCCGGCAGCCCGAACACCGCCGCCAGGAGCCGGGGAGGTCCTGGAACGATCAGCCCGGTCTCCTCCTCGCACTCCCGTACGGCGGTCTCCCACGGACGCTCTCCGTCCTCGGTCACCCCGCCGGGCCACTGCCACGGGTGAGCCGTCGTGTAGACGGCCCGCAGGTGGACCGGGTGGTCGTGCTCGTCGGTGAAGAACACCGAACCGAAGACGGTCGCCTTCGGCAGGGTCTTGGCGTACTCCTCGGGCGGAAGCCAGGTGCCGCTGGTCTGCATGATGGTGGTCTCCTTCGTCAGAGGGGCGCAGCGGTGGACGTCAGGGGCGGCGGTCCCGGCCGTCGCCGTCCGAGTCGTGTGCTGACCGGAGAACACGAGTCTGTCGCCGCCGGTTCCGATCTCCCGAATGGACCCGTCGGCCCGCGGCGCGCAACCTGGAAAGGTGAAGACCGAGACACCCACCACGCATCGCGGTGCTGTCGCCGGTTTCCTGGAGAACCCGGTCGTCGGGATGGCGCCGTGGATCGTGTTCTCGCTGCTCGTCGGACCCGGTCGGTTCGAGATCGCGGTCGCGCTCGCCCTGGCCACGACGATCGTGCTCGTCACGGCCGGGCGGATCGTCAACCGGGGCACCTCCTGGAAGCTGCTGGAACTCGCCGACATGGTGTTCTTCGCCGTGCTGGCCGTCGTCGGCATCCTCGCGAGCGAAGGCACGCTGCACTGGCTGGAGACGTACGCGGGTGAGGTGTCCAACCTCGCCCTCGTCCTGATCGCGTTCGGCTCCATGGCGTTCCGCACGCCCTTCACCCTCCAGTACGCGCGGGAACAGGTCGATCCCTCCTACTGGCACACGCCCACCTTCGTGCGGGCCAACTACGTCATCACCGGAGTGTGGGGGCTGGCCTTCCTGGTCGCCGCCATCGCGGGCGCGTACGGCGACCTGGTCCTGCACAACCCGAACAACATCTGGACCGGGTGGATCATCCAGATCCTGGCCATCATGGCCGCCCTCCGCTTCACCGAGTGGTACCCGGACGTCGTACGTGCCCGTGCCCGGCACGCGGCGGACAGTTCAGCGCCCGAGCCACCGCACCTGGCGGGGATGCTCCTGCCGCTGGCGGGGCTGCTCGTCCCCATCGGAATCGCGGTCCTGATCTTCGACAGCAACGTGTGGTGGCTGGGTGCGGCCCTGATCGTGGGTGGTGGGTACCTCACGAAGACGTTGGCGTCGGGTCGTCAGGGAGCGCGGTGACTCCGGGGCCGCCGCCGGGGGGTCAGCCGGCCGCGCCGTGCGGGAGCGCCGTGAACGTGGCCTCGGTGAACTCCGTGACGTCGGAGAAGCCGAGCCGCCGGTAGAGCCCCACGGCCGTGGCGTTGTCCGCCCTGACATTCAGCCCGATGTGGTCGACGGACCTTCCGAGCCGCCGGCACAACGCGGCCACGCATGCTCCGCCCGCGCCCTGCCCGCGCAGCTCGGGGTGGGTGGTGACGTTCCCGATGGCGGCGACGCGGTACGCGGGCGAGTAGACGTGCACCCCGGCGACGGCGACCAGCCGTCCGTCCCGCCGGGCTCCCATGTACTGCCCGGTGTCCAGCATCCGGTCGTCGAACCAGTTGCCCGGATACGCCTGCGCGAACAGCTCCAGAAGCTCCGGCAGGTCACCCGGGTCCAGCGGGGCGGGCTGCCACGGGCCGTCGGGGTGGGCAGCGGTGGGACCGGGATCGGTGAGGGCCATCCGCAGCAGGACACCGTGCCGCTTCACCTCGTACACGGACTCCAGCACCTTGGCGGCCTCTCCGGTCAGATGGCCGAAGAAGCGACGGGGAAGGACGGGCAGCAGCGCGCCCGCGAGCTCCTCCAGCTCCGCCGCTTCCCCGGGACGGGAGAAGGCGAGCAGGGTGGGAATGTCGCCGACCGCGTAGAGGAGCGCGACCGGGCCGCTCCGCGACACGGTGTACCAACTGGTGTGCGGCCACAGCAGATCGTCGAGATCGCCGAGCTCCATCAGGTGCATCGCCGGATCCCGGTCGAAGCGGTCGGCCAGGACGGATCGGTCGTGAAGAGCGCGCAGGGTCACCCGTAGAGCGTACGGCGCCGGTCGCACGGCGACGGGAAGAGGTCCGGCATGCGATCGCACGGTCCGGACAACCCGGCCCCGCCGCTCGCCCTCCCGGAGGGCGAACCCATCGTGACCTCCGCCGCCCGGGCGAGTACGGGGCGGGCGGCTCTTCTTGCGTACTGACCGAGGTCAACGGGGTCCCCCTTGGCGGTCGCGGCTGGGTCACCCGGCTCCACGACCCCGCCCGGATTTCGAACGCCTGTTTTTCGGACGGACCGCGACCCCGGAATCGCGCGCGTCGGACGGTGCCGGATGCACCGACCCCGGCCGCGCAACGGGCATGCCGGTACGCACTGTTGGCCGAAACGCCGACACCAGCCCCGGCGCGTTCGCGCGGGCCTGAGCCCCTCAGCCCCTCAGGACCGTGACGTCAGTCCCTCAGCCCCGTGACCTCGGCGACGTGCCGCAGGCTCGGGTCGAGGAGAATGCCGTGCAGCTGCTGGAAGACCTGCCGTGCGGCCACCGCGTTCCAGTCGGCCGGCAGCAGCTCGGTCGGCAGGCCCGGGTCCAGGTACGGCAGACGCCGCCACTGGGTGAGCAGCGGAACGTAGTGCCGGAAGGCCTCGGCGGGCTCCGGCTCAGCCTCTGCCGCCGCCCACCGGGCGGCCACCGGCGCGTACGTGTCGGTGAACGCCGCGTACTGCGTCTGGATCGCCGGGAAGTCCCACCACGAGCTCACCGTGCCCGGCAGGTCGCTGAAGGCCGCGTACTCGGCCGCGAACAGATGGACGTAGTCGCTCAGCCCGAGCCGTACGAGCATGCTCCGCGCGTCCTCCAGGAGCCGGCCCGGCGCCAGCCACACGCCCGGGGCGATGTTGCCGAAGCCGAGCCAGGTCAGGCGGGTGCGCAGCTGGTAGCGGTGCGAACGTTCCGACTCGGGTACGGAGAACACCGCCATCGCCCAGCCGTCCGCCAGGTCGGCAGGCTCCAGGCTGGCGAAGATCCGCCGGTCGCCCTCGTCGAAGACGGGAAGAACGGCCGGGCTCAGCCGGTAGCCCGTGGCGCCCCGGCGATCCGGTTCCAGGACGCCGCGCTTCTTCAGCCGGGAGATCGCCGAGCGCACCGCCGGGGCGTCGACGTCCAGTTCCCCCATCAGCGTGATCAGGTCGGCGATGGAGATCCAGCCGCCGAGGCGGCGCAGGAACGCACCGTAGACCGTGTTGATCAACGAGCTGGGCCTGAGGGGGCTGTCCGACATGATCGCCTTCCGTTGTACGCGGTCGCGATCATATCGAGGCCCCCTCCGGGCCCACGGGGGTCAGGCGTACGCCCCCGACAGCAGATGTCCGGCACCGGGGGCCTCGGCCCGCAGGCCCAGGGCGCGCAGCATCTGGTGGGCCGTGCACACGGCGGCCGACACGACCGGCTTGCCCAGGAGCTGTTCGGCCTCCTCGATGACGCCGAGCGAGGGCATCTGCACACAGGCCGAGAGGACGACCGCGTCGGCATCGGCGTGGTCGAGCGCGCGGGCGAGACCGGGCAGCCTGGCCGGGTCGTGGGCGGCCACGTCCAGGTTGTTCGGGATCTCCAGGGCCCGGTGGTCGAGGACGTCGATGCCCTCCCGGGTGAGGTAGTCCACGACCGTCTGCGTGAGGGGGCGCATGTACGGGGCGAGCAGGGCGATCCTCTTGGCACCGATGGTGTTCAGTCCGTGGACCAGGGCGCCCGCGCTGGTGACGACGGGCGCGGCTGCGCCGTTCTCGACCGTACGCAGGTGCAGCCGCTCCTCGGAGACCCGGTGGTAGCCCGGTCCCATGCTCATGATGGCGACGAGACAGGCGTACCCGAGTACGTCGACCCGGGCGTCGGACAGTTCCACGGCGCAGCGGTCGGAGTCGGCGTCCATGGCCTTGAGCTGTTCCGGGGTCACATGGGTCATGCGCATCCGGCTCGAGTGGAAGGTGAAACCCTCGTCCGGCGCGACGGCCGCGCGGGCGCGCAGGATAGCGGGGACCTCGGTCTCCATGGTGACGTTCGAGCTCGGCACGATCTGGCCGATGCGGAAGGTACGGGGCGGCACGGGTGACTCCTCGGTTCTCGTACGTATGTGTCCGACGGGGATCAACGGGCGTCGACCACGGGGTTGGTGAGGGTGCCGATCAGCTCGACCGTGGCCTCCACCGTGTCACCGGGCGCGAGGAACTCCGGCGGGACCATGCCGGCCCCGACCCCGGAGGGCGAACCGGTCGCGATCACGTCGCCGGGCTCCAGCGTCACGCCGGAGCTGATGTCGGCGATCAGCCGGGCGATCGGGAAGAGCATGTGCCGCGTGTTCGACTTCTGCTTGGTGACGCCGTTGACGCGCAGCGAGAGGTCCAGGGCCATCGGGTCCGGGATCGCGTCGGCGGTGACGACCACCGGGCCGAAGGGCGCGTACGAGTCCTGCCCCTTCGAGAAGAACCACTGGCCGGAGCGGCGCTGGTCGCGGGCGCTGATGTCGTTGACGATGCTGAAGCCGAAGATGTGGTCGTACGCATCCTCCTCGCTCACCCGGAACGCCGTCCGGCCGATGACGACGGCGAGTTCGCACTCCCAGTCCAGCTGCGCGGTGAGATCGGCGTTGTGCAGGATGGGCGCGCCCGGGCCGGTGACGGCGGTGGCGGGCTTGCTGAACAGCACGGGACGGGGCGGGAGTTCCTTGTCGGTGTCGAGACTGCGGCTGGACTCCTCGACGTGCTCGACGTAGTTGAGGCCGACCCCGATGATCTTGCCGGGCCGGAAGGGCGCGCCCAGCCGGACGTCCTCGGTCCGGTGGACGGCGTGGGCCGGATACGCGCCGTCGAGCAGTCGGCGCGCGGCGTCGAGACCGGCCGGGCCGGCCTGGACCAGGCCGAGCAGGTCGTGCGGGAGCTCCACGCGCGCGTGGGCGGCGAGGGCGGTGAGATCGAGGACGTGGCCGTCGGTCTCGACGCCCGGCCGGGGATCGGCGGCGGTGGTGGTCGTGAACGTCAGCAGACGCATGGGAGGGTCTCCTTCTGGGTCAGACGGCGGGGTCGGCGGTGACGGGCTGGTGGCCGCCGTTGTCGGGGTACGCCTCTTCGCGGTGGAAGCCGAGCGAGCGCATGACGGGGAAGTCGTTGAAGGAGAAGAGGCAGGCGTCCTCGGACGGGTCGAGGTTGTGGTGCTCGTGCCAGGCCCAGGACGGGACGCAGAAGATGTCCCCTTCCCGCCACTCGAAGCGCCGTCCGGCGATCACCGACGCGCCCCGGCCCTTGGCGACGGTGTAGATCACCGAGCCGGTGTGGCGGTGGGCCGCGGTGGCCTGGCCGGGGCGCAGAAGCTGCATGTGGGCGCCCATGGTCGGCATCACCGAGCCGCCGGTCACCGGGTTGGTGTACTCGGCGATGACCCCGTCGTACGGGGAGCCCTCGGTCGCCTCGGCGAGGCCGCGCAGGGCCTCGTACGTCGGCTCCCACGGGTAGGCGAGGAGCGGCGAGTAGGGGCGGGTCCACTTCTCCACGCCGTACGGGAGCAGGGTGCCGGAGTAGGTGAGGACGGAGGAGTTGACCACCTTCCCGGGCGTCTGGTGCAGGTCGGGGTGCACCTCGTAGAACCCGGCGTCCAGGGCGTTGACCAGGGGGATGTCCAGACCGTCCTGCCAGATCACCGGGGCTTCGGTCCCGTCGTTGCCGTGTTCGTGCCAGGTGCCGTTCGGGGTGATGGCGAAGTCGCGCGGGCCGACCTTGAGCTTCTCGCCGTCGACGATCGTCCACGCGCCGGTGCCCTCGTGGACGAAGCGCAGGGCGGCGGCCTGGTGGCGGTGGGCGGTCATCGCCTCACCCGGGCCCATGATCTGGAGACCCGTGTAGAGCAGACCGGCGGCCGCGCTGACGTCCTTGCGGCCGGGGTTGACCAGCATCACGACGCGGCGGCCCGCGTCGTCGGCCTTGACGAGACCGAGGGCCTTGTGGACCAGGGGCCGCAGCTCCTCGTAACGCCACAGCACGGGAACGGACCTGGGCTGCGGGTACCAGGGCTCGATGTCGTTGGCGACGGTCCACAGCGCGCCGGCGTCCAGCGCCTCGAGCTCGCCGTAGTACGCGGTGAGCTCCGGGGTGTCGGAGACCCGGGCGCGGCCGAGCATCGTGTCGTCCTGCTCGATGGTCATACGTCCTCCTCAGGGGCGGTGGTGGTCACGGGGCCCGTCGGTGGCACGGTGAACGTCACCGGCGGACGTGGGGTGTTGTCGACTTCGAGGCGGAAGATGTCGAAGCGGTTGTAGTGACCGGTGATGTCGTGCATCTGCTTGGGCTGGATGCAGCGGCCGAGGTCGATCTCGCCGTAGACGATGCCCTCGTCGTCGACGAGCGGCTCGGTGACGGGCCGGCCGTCGGGGCCGAAGACCCCGGACAGCGCGCTGCGCGGCCGCTGGAACAGGGCACGCAGCTCCTCGTCGTCCCCGGCGAGCATGTCGACGATCTCCGGGGAGACGGTGGAGCAGGCGACGACGGAGAAGACCTTCCCCTCGAAGCTGTGGGCCGCGGTGCGGACGGCGATCGCGTCCGCCATGTCGTAGTCGGCCGGGGCGACGGGCAGCGCGATGTAGCAGGAGGCGTGGACGAGTTCGCCCTGCGCGAGGAGGGTGAACCGGGCCAGTGTGTTGGTGTTCTCGCCGCAGGCGAGGGCTCCGAGCGGGCCGACGGGCGTCCGGTGGACGCGCAGCGAACTGCCGTCGCCGCCGGTCCAGGTGAGCTTCTCGGCCCAGGTCGGGACCAACTTGCGGTGCACGCCCAGGATGTCGCCGTCGGGGCCGATGGTGAGCAGGGTGTTGTAGAGGACGCCGAGGCTGTGCGCGGCACGCTCGTTGACGCCGATGACCAGGACCACGCCGTACTGGCGGGCCGCCGAGCGCAGGGTGTCGACGTACGGGCCGGGGATGTCGACGGACGCGCGCTGGAGGCGCTCGAACCAGGGCGAGCCCTGGACCGGGTTCATCGTCCAGTTCCAGTACGGGTATCCCGGGACGAACACCTCCGGGAACACGACCAGTCGGGCACCGTTCCCGGCAGCCTCGGCGATCAGGGCGACGGCCTTGTCGACGGTGGCGGCGGGGTCGAGGTAGACAGGCGCTGCCTGGACGGCGGCGGCCGTGAACCGGGGCAGGTCGTCAAGGGGCGGATGTGGCACGGGGGTTCTCCCCTTTCAGTGGGCGAGGGAGGCGGCGGCGACCTCGGCGGGCCCGCCGTCCGTCGCGAGCGCGTGGGCGGCGGATCCGGCGCGGGCGGCGGCGACGCGCGGCAGCCAGCGCTGATGAACGGGCGCGACGGGCTGCCGCAGGAGTTCGAGACGCGGCGGCACCCGGTCCGTACGGCCCGCGGGCGGTCGGCCGCTGCCCGCCCGCCACGACGGGGCCCAGGGCGCGGCCGGCCCGCGGTAGCCCTGGGCGGCGGCCGCGTGCAGCGTCCACAGCGGGTCGTGGAGCTGGGCCCGGCCCACCCCGCACAGATCGGCGCGGCCGGCCAGGATGATCGAGTTCACGTCGTCGTACGTCGAGATGGCACCGACGGCGATGGTCGGCACCCCGGTTGCGTTACGGATCAGGTCGGCGTACGGAGTCTGGTAGCTGCGGCCGAAGCGGGGCCGCTCGTGGGGGACGACCTCGCCGGTGGAGACGTCGATGGCGTCGGCGCCCGCCTCGGCGAGGGCACGGGCGATGCCCACCGCGTCGGCCTCGCTCAGGCCGCCCTCCGCCCAGTCGGCCGCGGAGATCCGCACCAGCAGCGCCTTGCCCGCGGGCCATGACTCCCGTACGGCGGACAGCACTTCCAGCGGGAAGCGCAGCCGCCCTGCCAGATCGCCGCCGTACTCGTCGGTGCGCCGATTGGTCAGCGGAGAGAGGAAGCCGGACATCAGATGCCCGTGCCCGTACTGGAGTTCCAGGGCGTCGAAACCCGCCCGGTCGGCGCGCCGGGCCGCGCGCACGAAGTCCCGTACGACCAGATCCATGTCGCCGCGCGTCGCCTCGCGCGGCACCGGCCCCTGCTCGTCCCAGGGCAGCGGGGAGGCGGCAAGGAGCGGTCCGGCGGCCGCGCGGCGCCCCGCGTGGGTGAGCTGGACGCCGAGACACGTGTCGCTCTGGCCGTGCACGAAGCCGGTGATGCGCCGCCAGGCGGCCTCCTGCTCGTCGTTCCAGAGACCGGGGCAGCCCGGGTCGGGGCGGGCGTCGGCACTGACGGCGGTCATGCCGGCGACGACCAGACCGGCCCCGCCGAGAGCCTGGGTGCTCAGATGGACGAGGTCGAAGTCGCCCGGGACGCCGTCACGGGCCGTGGCGAGCGCGGTGGGCGGGACGACGACACGGTTGCGCAGGTGCAGCCCGCCGACGCGGAAGGGCCGGA
Organism: Streptomyces sp. NPDC022552; assembly: GCF_055561875.1. Classification (NCBI taxonomy): domain Bacteria; kingdom Bacillati; phylum Actinomycetota; class Actinomycetes; order Kitasatosporales; family Streptomycetaceae; genus Streptomyces; species Streptomyces sp. NPDC022552. The sequence goes on along the minus strand of NZ_JBVHGJ010000015.1, from coordinate 18,571 downwards.
ACATCGGCGGGACGGGTGCGGTGGTGTTGACGGCGGTGGTGAAGGCCTCGTCGCGGACGCGCAGGTTGTCGTACGTGACGCGGCGGCTGCGGGTCAGCAGGTTGAAGGCGAACTGGTGCGGGTCCTGACCGGTGTACCGGTCGATGTTCTCGAACCATTCGAGGCTGGCCTGCGCGGCCCGCTGGGTGGACTCCACGACCGGCCTGCGCTCGTCCTCGTACGCGGCGAGCGCGCCCGGGATGTCCCCCGGGTGCTCGTGCAGGCAGGCCGCGAGGGCGAGGGCGTCCTCCATGGCGAGCTTGGTGCCGGAGCCGATCGAGAAGTGGGCCGTGTGGGCGGCGTCGCCGAGCAGGACCACGTTCCCGTGCCGCCAGGTGCGGTTGCGTACCGTCGTGAAGCGGAGCCACTTGGAGTTGTTGGGCAGGAGCCGGTGGCCGTCCAGGTGACCGGCGAGGATCTCCTCGCAGCGCCGGATGCTCTCCTCGTCGCTCGCCCCCGGCGGGTACGCAAGGCCGGCGGACTCCGCGAAACCGGCGCGCCGCCAGGCGTCCTCGTCCAGCTCGACGATGAAGGTGGAGCGCTCGTCGTCGTACGGGTACGCGTGCACCTGGAGCGTGCCGAAGTCCCGCTCCTCCACGATGAAGGTGAAGGCCTCGAAGACCTTGTCGGTGCCCAGCCACATGTAGCGGCCGGAGCGCTCGTCGAGGTCCGGGCCGAACGTGTCGGCATAGCCGGCGCGGGTGGCCGAGCGGACGCCGTCGCACGCCACCACCAGGTCGTACTCGGCCGAGAGCTGCTCCGCGGCCGGTGCCTGGGTGCGGTAGCGGACGTCCACGGCGAGGTCGGCGCAGCGGTCCTGGAGGATCCGCAGCAGACTCCTGCGGCCCAGCGCGGCGAAGCCGTGGCCGCCGGAGGTGAGGGTCTGCCCCCGGTAACGGACGTCGATGTCGCTCCAGCGGGCGAACTCCGCCGACATGGCGGCGTGGACGACCGGATCGGCGGTCGCGATGCCGTCCAGGGTCTCGTCGGAGAAGACGACCCCGAAGCCGAACGTGTCTTGGGGGGCGTTGCGCTCCCAGACCGTGACCTCCCAGTCCGGGGAGAGCTGCTTGGCCAGGGCCGCGAAGTACAGGCCGCCCGGCCCTCCTCCGATGACTGCTACGCGCACGGGGTACCTCCTGTGGTTCCGGTGATCAGCTCGGGGGCCTGCGGGCCCGCCATGGTGAGGACCTCGCGTACCTCCGCGGGCCAGGGGGTGGTTCCGGTGGCCCGGGCCGCCGAGTGGGCGATGACCATGCGCCCGGTCGCGGCCTCCGCCCCCTCCGCGCCGAGGACGGTGAAGGCGTAGTGCAGAGAGCTCGTGCCGACCTTGGTGACGCGCAGCTCGGTGCGGACCGCCTCGCCGAACCAGAGCCGGGCGCGGTAGTCGGCCTCGAAGTGGACGCGTGGCGTACTGCCGAAGAGGTGCGACAGGCCCAGGCGGCGCAGCAGTACGGCTTCGGCCGCCTCGACCCAGCGCACGACGGTGGAGTGGTGGTAGTGGCCGGCGGCGTCCGTGTCGGGCCACTCCACGCGGCGCTCGACCGTGACACTCGGCAGACGCGGGACCAGCGACTCGGCGGCCCCGGCGGCGCAACTGTCCCCGCCCGCATGGGCTGTCGTACGGGATGCGTGGGCTTCGGCGGCTTCCGTACGGGTGGTGTCGTCGGGGCCGGCCGGTACGGCGCGGGTGTCTTCGGCGCGGGCCTCGGCCCTGGCGCGTTGGCGCAGCTCACCGCGCTGGAGCTTGCCGTTGGCCGTCCTCGGGAGATCCGCGACGAACTCGACGGCCCTGGGGTACTTGTACGGCGCGATGGCCTGCTTGACGTGAGCCTGGAGCTCCCGGGCCGTGGCCTCGGCCGCCGGGGTGCCGTCGCGCAGGACGACGTACGCCTTGACGATCATGCCGCGCCGCACGTCGGGGGCGCCGACGACCCCGCAGTCCTCGACGTACGGATGGGCGGCGAGGGCCTTCTCGACCTCCGGCCCCGCGATGTTGTACCCGGAGGAGACGATCATGTCGTCGCTGCGGGCCACGTACCAGAAGTACCCGTCGGCATCCCGTATGTAGGTGTCGCCGGTGATGTTCCAGCCGTTCCTGACGTACGTGGTCTGCCGCGGGTCGGAGAGGTAGCGGCAGCCCGTCGGGCCCGTCACGGCGAGCAGTCCCGGCTGGCCGTCCGGTACCGGATCGCCCTGCTCGTCGACCACGGCGGCGCGGTACCCGGGGACGGGCCGGCCCGTGGAGCCGGGACGGATGTCCTCGTCCGCGGCGGAGATGAAGACGTGCAGCATCTCGGTGGCACCGATGCCGTCGATGATGCGCAGGCCCGTGGAGGCGTGGAAATCCTCCCAGACGGTGGCGGGCAGGGGTTCGCCTGCCGACACGCAGCGACGGAGACCGGACAGCTTGCCGGTCGCGCCGGCGGCCATGATCGCCCGGTAGGCGGTGGGCGCGGTGAACAAGACGGTCACGCCGTGCGCGGAGACCAGCTCGGCCAGCTCCTCGGGGGCGGCCTGCTCGATCAGCAGGGTCGCGGCGCCCACGTGCAGCGGGAAGACCACGAGCCCGCCGAGGCCGAACGTGAAGGCGAGCGGCGGTGTGCCGGTGAAGACGTCGTCCGGACCGGGCTTGAGGACGTGCCGCGAGAATGTGTCGGCGTTGGCGAGGACGTCCCGGTGGAAGTGGAGGGTCGCCTTGGGGCGTCCCGTCGTGCCCGAGGTGAAGGCGATCAGCGCCACGTCGTCGGCGGCCGTCTCGACGGCGGTGAACCGGCCTTCCTTCGTGGCGCACAGGGCGGTCAGATCAGCCGCGTCGGGGCCCCCGTAGGGGATGACGGGCAGGCGGCCCGGCAGGCCGGGGCTTCCCGGTGGGCCCGGCGGGTCCGCGGCGTCGAGTTCCGCGACGTAGCGGTGGTCGCACAGGGCGACCGTGGGACTGCTGATCTCGCACAGTTCGGCGAGTTCGGCCGAGCGCAGCAGCGGCATCGTCGTGACGGCCACACCGCCGGCCTTGAGGACGCCGAACCACGCGGCCACGAGCCAGGGGTTGTTGGGGCCGCGCAGCAGGACGCGGTTGCCGGGCCGGAGCCCGTGGTCCTCGGTGAGCACCTGGGCGACCTGATCGGCGCGCCGCTGGAGCTCGCCGTAGGTCCAGCGCTCGGTCGGGGTCAGCAGACAGGGACGGTCGGGGCCCCAGCGCTCGACCGCTTCGTCGAGCAGGCGGCGGGTGCAGTTGAGCCGGTCGGGATAGTTCAACTCCGGTAGATCGAAGTGGAGTTCGGGCCAGAGGGAGAAGTCGGGAAGCCGGTCGCGGCAGAAGGAATCGGCGTGCGCCGAAGGGGAGAGCTCCATGGGGCGGCACCTCAATCAGGGAGCAGCGGGAGATGGGGCAAGTATCTCGATAATTTGGCGGCCGTCAATTTTCCGCGATATTTCCGAGTCTCGCGGCGTCGTCCGGGCGGCTCAGGCGAGGGGGACCCGCACCCGCACGCACTTGCCCAACTCGTGGACGAGAAAAGCGAGTTCGCCGCCCAGTTCGGCGGCCATCAGCTGGATCAGGAGCAGGCCCCGCCCGCCCTCGGCGTCCGGGTCGACCTCGGCGGCGGGCTCGGGCAGGCGGGGCGGGGCGGCCGCGCCGTCCGCGACCTGCAGGCACAGCCAGCCCTCGCCGCGGGAGACGGCGACGCTCATCCGGCCGGTCGCGGCAGCGGCGTGCTGGACGACATTGCCGACGAGCTCGCTGACGGCCAGCAGGAGGGTGTCCGCGACATCGGTGGTGATCCGCCACCTGTCGAGCAGGGCGCGGACGCGTGAGCGGATCAGGGGAACGGTCGCGGCGGTGGGCTCGGGCACCCAGTGAACGAAGACCCGTGTGGGGGCGGAGGCCTGGATGTGGTCCGAGGGGCGGCTCGGGGCGGCGCCGGGGGAGTCGGCGAGGGTGCGGCCCGGGGCGCGGGGCGTGGCGGGGACCGAGTGGCGGTCAGTGGCCGGAACGCGGGGTGCGGGGTGGGCGGTGGCGGCGAGCATGACGTGCTCCCAGAGGGGGATGCGCAACGCGACCGGTCGGTCACTCGTGTAACCAACTCGAGAGTCGGACAGCTTTTGGGCTTGTCGTCAGCGGAAACGCGTCGCTAGAGTTTTGATAACACGTGTAACACGTTACGTCTCCCCGGGCGCCAGGCGCAAGCATTTCGGACAAATTGCGCCGAACCCCGGGGCCGGCAGAAGGGCCGCAATGACGCAATCCCACCCGGCCGAGCTCGACCTGGCCGACATGACCTGGCCGCCCCCGCCCTACCAGCCCCCGGTGCCGCCCGTGACGGACGAGCACGGGGTGCGCCGCTTCCACGGGGTCACGTACGCCACCACGCCCGGCTACCGCCCGCGGCTCCTCGATGTCCAAGTCCCGTCAGGGGAAGGGCCGTTCCCTGTGGTCGTCTGGATCCACGGCGGAGGATGGCTGGACGGCGACCGCCGCTACCCGCCGCCGACCGTGCCGGTCGCTCTGCTGCACGGATCGGTCCTGGCCGCCGGGCTCGCGCTCGTCTCCATCGACTACCGGCACAGCCTCGAAGCCCCCTTCCCGGCCCAGCTGCACGACGTGAAGGCCGCGATCCGTTACGTCCGCCGGTTCGCCGACGACCTCGGCATCGACCCGGACCGGATCGCCGTCTGGGGCGAGTCGGCGGGCGGCCACCTGGCCGCCCTCGCCGGTCTCGTCGGCCCGGACAGCGCCGACGCCGAGGCGCTGGAGGGCGCGCACGGGGTGGGCGCCGGGGACACCGGTGTCCGGGCGGTCGTCGACTGGTACGGGGTCTCCGACCTCGCCGCCCTGGCCGGTCACCCGCTGCCGGGGATGCCCCCCGGCGGCGACTTCCCCGACCCGTACGACGCCCTGCTCGGGGGGACCGAGGCGGAGCGCCCGGCGCTGGCTCGGACCGCGAGCCCCGTCACGTACGCCGCGGGCTCGACCCCACCGCCTTTCCTGCTGATCCACGGCACGCGGGACGGCCTGGTCCCCTACAGCCAGAGCGAGGCGCTCGCCGAGGCCCTCGCGGGGGCGGGCGGCGATGTGACCCTGCGACCCGTCGAGGGCGCCGACCACATCTTCCTCGGCTCCACGGACATCGCGGGGATCGTCGCGGAAAGCGTCGCGTTCCTGGCGCGGCATCTGGACGCGAAGGTCTGAGGCCGCTGGGCGGCCGGACTCGGGGGCCGGAAGGTTCCCGAGCCGGTGCACCACCGTCGGCCCGCGTACTCCCTCCCTGTTCCACTCCTTCCTCCCCCTTCTTCCGCTGCCGTCGGCGGTCCGGCCCGTCCGAACGGGCCCCGTCCCGCAGGTCCTGCGGATACGCCGACCACCCCAAGGGCCGCGCCATCCCCCGCGGTCGCGAGAGGCACTCATGTCCACCCATCCGGTCATCCCCTCCCCGCACCCCGAGAGACCGCCTGTCACCGAGAGACCGCCGCTCGCCGAGAGGCCGTCCCGTACGGACAGGCCGACCGAGGCGGGGTCGGCGCGCCGGCCCGGTGTCCTCGCGGCGGGGCTCCTGCTGCTCGGCGCCGCCACGCTGCCCGCCCTCGCCGTCCGGCCCGACCCGGCCGAACCGCCGTTCCAGGGCCTGGACGACCAGTGGCTGGCCTGGATGGGCGGCCCGCACGACGGGCCGTACGCCGTCCTCGCCGCGGCCCTGAACTGGTTCGGCGGCCCACTGGGTGTCGTCGTACCGCTCGCCCTGCTGCTCTTCCTGCTCCTCCGCGGGCGCTGGGTCTCCGTCGGCTTCCTGCTCGGCGTCTATCTCGCCGGCAATCTGCTCGTCGTCCAGGGGCTCAAGCACCTGGTGGACCGGCCACGACCGGCGAACCCGCTGGTCCGTGTCGACCACGGCTCGTTCCCGTCCGGCCATGTGGCCGGGGCGGCGCTGCTCGTCGTACTCGTCGGGGTGCTGCTGGTCCCGGCCGCCCGGCGGCGGGCATGGTGGCTCGGGGGAGTGGTGTTCACGCTGGCCATGATGTGGAGCCGTACGTGGCTCCACGCGCACTGGCTCACCGACACGGCTGCCGGTGCGGCCGCCGGTGCCGGCGCGGGCCTGCTGGCGTGGTGGCTCTGCGCTCCGGCGCTCGCCCGGGAAGCCGCTCGCGGCCGCCGGGGGGCGGCCGCGACGGCCCCGGACACCGCCCCGGCGGCTCCGTAGCAGCCTTCCCTCGAGCGCGCTTCGGCCGACGCGCGGTGCGACCGACCGCGCGCGGCCCGACCCACCGCGTGCGGCTCAACCTTCCGCGCGCGGCCCGGCCGCGCCCACGCCGACGGCGCCCTGGCCCTGCGCGGGCCCGGGCGCCGTCGGGGATTCGTACCGCATGGGGATGCGGAAGCTCAGGACGTCTGGCGGTGGACGAGTACGGCCCTTATGGCCGGGAGGGGTGCGGTCGAACCGGTCTCGATCAGCTCGTGCAGGGCGTTCGCGACCTGCGCCGGCGAGGCGAGATCCAGGCGGACCGTGGTGAGCGCGGGCTGCTGGAACGCGGAGAGGACGAGGTCGTCGGAGCCGACGATCGCCACCTCGTCCGGTACGGCGATCCCCTCGGCCCGGAGCGCGTGCAGGAGCAGCGCGGCGTACTCGTCGTTGTAGGCGAAGACGGAGTCGAGGTCCAGGCTCGCCCAGCGCCGGGCGAGCGCGGTCGCCGACTCCCGGGTGTAGGCGAGCTCCAGCGGGGTGACCGTGGCCATGTGCCGGGCGGCCACCGATTCCGCTCCCGCGAGGCGCGGCTCGGCGAGCGCGCCGAGGCCGCGCTCCTGGGGCATGACGACGCCGATCCGGGTCCGGCCGCGCGCGATCAGGTGCTCGGCGGCCACGGCGCCGATGTGGGCGTGGTCGAAGCCGATGGTGTGGACGCCGGACACGGGGTGGGACGCGAAGGCCAGGATCCCGCGGACCCCCGCGCGGCGCAGCAACTCGGCGGCCTGCGGGGTGAGTCGGTCGCCGTCGAGGGCGACGACCGCCGCGGGGCGCAGCTCGGCCCAGGCCCGGGCGGCGTCGACGGGATCGCTGAAGCGACCCGCGTGGAGGACGGCCGTGTAGCCGTGGCGGTCGAGTTCGCTGTGCAGGTCGTCGACCCAGTCGCTGACGAGCCGGCCGATCGCGGAGATCGACGCGGGCATCAGGACGAGATTGCTGCGTCCCGCGCGCAGGGACCGGGCGGCGGCGTGCGGGACGTATCCGAGCCGGTCGGCCGCGTCCAGGACGCGGGCGCGCGTGCTCTCGCTGACGCGGTGGCCCGGGGTGTCGTTCAGTACGAAGGAGACGGTGGCACGTGACACTCCGGCGAGGCGTGCCACATCGGCGCTCGTGATCGAGGCGGGGACGGGGGTTTCTTCTGCCATGACGTCCCGTGACGCTCCTTGCAAGGTTCGTGTCTGCGGTTGTGCCTGCTTTCTCCGTCGAGGTTACACGAGTTAGATCACGAGTGCGGTGGGCCGCGCGTGACTTTCGCGCGGCCCACCTGTCACGACCTCGGCTCCTACGCGTCCGTTCCGTGCAGGCGGCGCGAGTCACCGGCGAGGTCCCCGACGGCGGTCACCACCGAGTCGAAGCGCATCGTGGTGCGGCTCTCCCTGTCGTACGGGTCCCATGCCGGCATCTCCGGATGGTTGGGGTCGCCCGTGCGGGCGAAGGCGATCCATGCCTGGTGCATGGTCCGCGCCAGGCCGTCGCGGACCGCCGGGTCGAGTCCGGCCACGAACGGCGCGTGCGCCCACTGGTCGAAGTTGGCGAAGACGAAGGGGAGTTCGAGGCAGTGGGCGGCACCCAGCCGGCCGTCGTGCGCCGGCGTGGGGAGATCGAACTGGTAGGCCCAGACAGGCCGCCCCGACTCCGCCCTGGCCTCGGCGAGTCGAAGGGCGGGTACGCGGAAGAGCTCGTCCGTGATCAGGTCCATCAGTACATCGGCGGGGCGCGCGCCGGGCCGGGAACGCTCGTACGCCGTGTACACCCCGGGCGCGGCGTCGCCCCCGAAGGTCTCGGCGATCCGGGCGGTCACCTGCTCGCGGTCGGCGGCGGCGTACCCGGGGTCGAGGGCGAAGCCGAAGTTGGCCTCCTCGCGGGTCCAGCCGATCATCACGTCGACACCGGTCGCGGCTCCGTGCAGCAGGGCCTCCACCGGATGGCGTGTCAGGGTGACACCGTCGAGGACGGGCAGGAACGGGGTCGGCCAGTAGCCCCACCGCGTCGTGCGGGCGAAGAGCCCGCCCGTCGCGCCCATCAGCGCGGGCCAGGGCAGCTCGCGCAGCTCCGTGACGGTCTTGACGCCGGCCAGTTCCAGGAAGGCGGCGGTGCGGTCCGCGTACGCGTCAGGGCCGGGGAGGTCCAGGCCGAACGGCGGGCTCTGCAGGATCACGCGCTTGATCAGCCCCGCGGCCTCGGGGAGCCCGGCGAGAGCAGCCGTGGACAGGGCGCCGCCCGACTGACCGGCGACGGTGATGTTCTCCGGGTCGCCGCCGAAGGAGGCGATGTGGGCCGCGATCCAGCGCAGGGCGGCCAGCTGGTCGCTGAGCCAGGGATTGCCGGCGCCTTCGGGGTTGCCCTCCTCGGGTCCTGTGTACAGATAACCCAGCGGTCCGATGCGGTAGTTGACGCTCACCATCACGAGATCGCCGTCCCTGGCGAAGGTCTCGCCGGAGTAGTTCCGCAGCGATCCCGAACCCGAGACGAAGCCGCCTCCGTGGATCCAAACGAGCACGGGGCGGCGGCCCTCGTCGGCCGCCGGGGTCCAGATGTTGAGGGTGAGACAGTCCTCGTCGAAGGGGGGCGACCCATGGCCGCCGAGGACCGGGTCTCCGCCCTCCATGTACAGCTGCGGGGCGCTGGGACCGTCGGCGGTCGCGTCCCGGGTCCCGCTCCAGCCCGGGTGCGGCCGGGCCGGACGCCAGCGCAGGTCGCCGACCGGGGGAGCGGCGTAGGGCACTGCGCGGAACACGGCGACCCCGTCTTCGACCACGCCGCGCAGGCGCCCTGCGGGGAGGTCGACCAACGTGTGGTCCGGGCCTGGGGTGAGAGCCATGAGTCGATCCTTCCTGGGCCGCGCGCCGAACACGCGCCGGCCTTTCGAGAGTATTGCGGAAATCTGTCGACCGTCAATTGATCGCCATATCGCGGTGATCCGGCCTCTCACAGCCAGAGGCTGTTGCTCGCCGTTCGCTCCGCTTCCGTCTTCAGGAGTGGCGCGAAGGCCCGCCACAGCACCAGGCAGGTCCCGGCTCCGGCCAGCGCGCCGGCCAGGGTGTCGCTGAGCCACTGTGCGTGCAGCCAGGTGCGGCTCCACATCATGGCGACGACGTACGCGGCGCCGAACAGCCACCACCAGCGTCGCGCACGCGGCGGGAACAGCACGATCGCGGCCGCGGTCATCAGCGTCACGGCGCTGAAGACCTGGCCGGACGGGAACGAGCCGTCGTTGACGAGGACCCAGGGGTGGGGCGGGCGCGGGCGGTCGACCAGATCCTTGAGGGGGAGCACCACGATGACGCTGGAGAGCACGGCGGCCGCGCAGACGTACAGCGCCGAGCGCCAGCGGCCGTAGATGCAGAGGCAGCCGCCCAGGATGAGCGGCAGGATCACCCCGAGCGGGCCGCCGAGCCGGTCGAGGACGGTGGCGAACCCGGTGGCAGCGTCGGCGCGCGAGCCGTCCATGGCGGCTGCCCAGCGATCGTCGAGCGCCTGGAGGAACGGGCGGTCGCCGACCCGGATCAGCAGCCCGATCAGCAGCGACAGGGCGAGAAGTGTGATCCCCGCGGCGAGCGCGTGGCGCGGCGGAGCCGATGGGAGGTGATGGGTGGGGAGGGTGCGCGGGGCGCGGGGGAGGGGGGCGTCGGAGGGACGCGACATGGCGGGCCTTTCACGGTCTTTCACCCCGGGCGGTGGGGCACGCGGGAAGGCGGTCACGGGGCTGAGCGGAGCGCAGTGCACCTGAGGGCGCGAACACCGGAGAGCGGGGGGAGGGGCGGCGGCGGGGGAGGGGGCTGCCGCGCTCGCCGGGTGGTACGGCCGGAGGGTCGTACGCCGCACGGGCGTTCGGGGTCGGCTCGGGCTGCCGGAGGTGTGCCGGAGCAGCGCCTGAGCGATGGGGTCCTCGCGGTGGGCACGGAGTATTGCGGATGCGTGACCCCCGCCACAAGAGCAAGCCGGCTTCGAGGTGCGATCGCCCTGGTCAGTGTGGCCTGTCGGATGGTTACACGTGCTCCACGTGCGCATCTCCCCTCGGTCACGATCTGCGCAACGACCCTGCGCAAGCTCTAGCCGAGTCCGGAAATGGGTGCTACACAGTGTCCAAGCGCTGCGGGTAACACGTGTAACAACATCATGTCGGCCGCAGCTGTCAGCGGCGGCTTCCGGTGACACCGCCGCCCCCGCGCGACCGCTCACGCGGCGTCTCCCTCACCCGGCCCGCCCGCCACCCGCGAACCCGGAACCGGTGCATCACCCGCCAGCACCCCGACCCACCCGGTTCCCGCACACCTCCATCTCCCCGCTCCGTCCTCCCAGGAGTCGTCATGGCCACGAACGAGCTCACCGATCCGATCGATCCGCCCGCCGCCGGCACCGGTACCACCGCCGCCACCACCTCGGAACCGGAAGCTCCGCGCCAGCGCGGGCTCATGCCCCTGCTGCTGGTCGCCAACTCCGCCATGATGGCGGTCTACATGGGAGTCGGCTCCGTCCTCCTGCCCACCCAGGTCGCCGCGATCGCACCCGACGACAAGGTCGCCGTCCTGGGCCTGATCGGGGGCATCAGCGCCATCTTCGCGACGGCCTTCAACCCGATCGCGGGCGCCCTCTCCGACCGCAGCGGCCGCCGCAACCCCTGGATCCTCGGCGGCGCGATCGGCGCGCTGATCGCGCTGGCCTTCCTCGGCAGTGTCTCCACCGCGCTGCTCGTCGGCATCGGCTGGTGCCTGGTCCAGGCGACGATGAACACCTACCAGGCGGCGGTCACGGCGATCGTGCCCGACCGCGTCCCCGCCGCCCGTCGCGGAACGGCATCGGCGCTCGTGGGCCTCGGCATGCCGATCGGCGGAACCGCCGGCGTCCTCGTCGCCTCGCAGACCGCGACCCATCTGCGTACCGGATACCTGATCTTCGGCGCGATCGTCGCAGTCGCCGCCCTGCTCCTCTCCGTCTTCTGCCGCGACACTCCTCGCACCGAGCCCGTGCAGAAGGCCCCCAAGGGCTCGCAACTCGCGGCATTTCTCTCCGCTCTGGCGAACCACGACTTCCGCTGGGCCTTCATCGGCCGCGCCCTGATGGTCCTGGGTTACTTCTCCGTCGTCGGCTACCAGCTGTACATCCTGGGCGACCACGTCGCGCTGCCCGCCGGGCTGAACCCGCCCGCGGCGATGGCGATCCTCACGCCGGTGTCGATGGTCGCGGTGGCACTCTCGACCGTCGTCGGGGGGTTGCTGTCCGACCGCTGGAACCGCCGAAAGGTGTTCGTCGGGGTGTCGGCCGCGCTGGCCGGACTGGTCATGGTGGTGCCCGTCGTCAGCCCCACCTGGACCGGCATGCTCGTCTTCAGCGCCCTCAACGGCCTCGCCTTCGGCTGCTTCATGGCCGTCGACACCGCGCTCGTCACCCTGGTCCTGCCCCGGGCGGAGGACGCGGCCCGTGACATGGGCGTCCTCAACATCGCGAACGCCGGGCCGCAGATCATCGCCCCGTTCGTCGCCTCCGCCATCGTCACCGGCCTGGGCGGGTACACCCCCCTCTTCCTGGCCGGGGGTGCCCTGTCGCTGATCGGCGCGCTCGCCATCCTCCCGATCCGCGGCGTGCGCTGATCCCGGCCGGTCCGTGCCGACCGCTGCCCGTGCCGGCTGCCGCCCGTGTCGGCCGCAGCCCGCGGGGAGGCACCCGCGCCGAAGCGACCGGCCGCCCTTGCTCCGGCGGGCGCATGCCGAGGGTCACGTGCCCGCCGGTTCAGCACCACCACCCTCGCTCCCCCAGTCCCACCTGCTCCACCAGCTCCGCCACCCTCGCCTCGCCCCACCGGCACCCTTCCCCTCCCTCTTCCAAGGAGCCCCCTGTGAGTCGCACGCGAGTTCTGCCGCCGGCCCTGCTGATCCTGTGCACGGCGGCCCTCGCCGGTACCGCGCCCGCCGCCGCCGTCGCGCCCGACGTCGCCTCGCCGCAGAACGCCCCCGCGCCGACGCGGCCCGCGGCCCCCCTGCGGATCCTGCTCACCAATGACGACGGCTACAACGCGCCTGGCATCCGCAAGGCGTTCGAGCGGCTCACCGCCGCCGGGCACGACGTCACCATCGTCGCCCCGCTCACCAACCAGAGCGGCACCGGCACGAAGATGTCGAACGCCCCCACGATCACGGTGAAGCACCCTGAGCCGAAGGTGTGGGCCGTCGACGGATCCCCCGGCGACTCGGTGGCCTTCGGTCTCTCCGAGGTGTTCGAGGGCGACGCCCCCGACCTGGTGGTGTCCGGTACCAACTTCGGGCCGAACGTCGCCGGGCTCGCCACCCACTCCGGTACGGTCGGCGGCGCCGTCGCCGCGGTGGAGTCGGGCGTACCGGCCATCGCACTGAGCACGGGCGGCCTCTCCGTGCCCGATCCGGTCACCACCGTCAACGCGATGGGTCCGACGCTCGACTTCGCCGTCAAGCTCATCGACCGGCTGCGTGTACGGGCGAAGTCGGGGCCGCTGCTGCCCAAGGGCGTCGGCCTGAACGTGAACCACCCTGTCGTCGGCACCGACGGCAAGGGCACCGCCGCCGGGGTGTCCACCACCTTCCAGGACTCGCAGACGCTCCTCGAACCGGACTTCGCGGACTCCGGCGACGGCACCTGGAAGGTCGAGGTGACGGTGGACCTGGGGTCGCCGGCGAAGGGCGGGGACCTGGAGGCCGTCGGTGCCGGCCGGATCGCCGTCAGTCCGATCAACGCCAACTGGAACACCGGTCCCGCCGACCACGCCACCACATCGGCCCTGATCGCGGGTCTGCGTCCCTGACCGCCGCTCCACACCAGCCCACTCAGGAGGACGGATGAAGCGGCCCGGAAAGCGGCTCACTCCGGCAAGACCCCTGCTCGGTACGGCCCTCGCGCTGCTGGCGCTGTTCACGTCGGCGGCTCCCACCACCGCGGCCCCCGCGCCCGACGCGGGGCCGCGACCCGTGGTCACCGTGGCACAGGGCAAGCTGCGCGGACAGAACCACGACGGAGCACAGGAGTTCCTCGGCGTCCCGTACGCCGCGCCCCCGGTCGGGGAGGCCCGGCTGCGGGCGCCCCGTGAGCCGCGCCGCTGGAGCGGCGTGCGCGAGGCGGACCGCCAGGCGCCGGCCTGTGTGCAGTTCTCGCCGTTCGGTCTCGCCGACCCCTCGGCCGTCAGCGAGGACTGCCTCTACCTGGACGTGTACCGGCCCAAGGGGGCCCGGGCGGGGGCCCGACTGCCGGTGATCCTCTGGATCCACGGGGGTGCGTACAGCCAGGGCACCGGCACCCAGTTCGGTGGCCGGACGATGGCCGACCTCACCGACAGCGTCGTGGTCAGCATCAACTACCGGCTGGGGCAGCTGGGTTACCTGGCGCTTCCCGAACTCGTACGGGAGAATGCACGGCGCTCCGGCTCCTTCGGCCTGTTGGATCAGGTCGAGGCGCTGCGCTGGACGCGGCAGAACATCGCGGGGTTCGGCGGAAACCCCGGCAATGTGACCGTCTCGGGCCAGTCGGCGGGCAGCGGCTCGGTGTGCGGGCTGCTCGCGGCGCCCTCGGCGGCCGGCCTGTTCCACCGTGCCGTGCTGCAGAGCGGGCCGTGCACCCTGATCCGCACGCCCGACAGCGCGCGGGCCGCCACGCAGGCCCGGGAGTTCGCCGAAGCGGCCGGCTGCACCGACCCGGACCGGGTCGCCGCGTGCCTGCGCGCCGCCCCGGCTGGTGCGCTGGTCGAGGCGGCGCGCACGCTGCCGACCTCGGGACCGGCCTCGGGCGACGGGCTGCTTCCGGTGGATCCGGCGGCGGCGATCGGAAGCGGGGACTGGAACAAGGTGCCCGTGCTCATCGGGAGCACCCGTTCCGAGTCGCGGCTGTTCGTGGCGCTGTCGCAGCCGCGGCTGACGGAGGCGGAGTACACGGCGCAGATCCTCGCGGGGTACGGCACGGCGGGCCCGGAGGTGCTCGCGCGCTACCCGGTCTCGGTGTACGGCTCGCCGTACCTGGCGCTGTCGGCGGTCATGACCGACTCCTCGTTCGCGTGTCACACGGCGTGGACGGCGCGGCTCCTCTCCTCGCAGGTGCCGACGTTCGTCTACGAGTTCGACGACCCCGACTCCCCGACCCTGGCGGGTGCGCAGGTTCCCGGCCTCGACATGTCGAACGCGCACAGCGCCGAGCTGGCGTACCTGCACGACTTCACGGCGGGCGACCGGCCCCTGACCCCGGTCCAGACGGCGCTCGCGACGCGGATGAAGCGCTACTGGGGCGCCTTCGCACGCTTCGGCGCGCCGACCGTACCGGGCCAGACCCCCTGGCCCGCGGCCCGAACCGGAGCCGGGAACGGTTCCGGGGCGGCCACGGTGCTCACGCTCAACCCGGAGGCAACGCAGCCCAGTTCGACGTTCGCGTCGGACCACCAGTGCGCCTTCTGGCAGACCCGGCCGGGCGGACAGCCGCTGTAGCGCCACCGCCGGCCGCACCGGCCACGATGCCCCTGACGCCCGGCAGTCCGGAGTCTCACTGGACGGCCGGGCGAACGGGCCGAGCGGCGGCCCGCGGCGAGCGCCTCGGCCCGCGGCGCCGGCCAGGGGCTGTTCTCTGCACCGACCGCCGGCAGTCGAGTGGTCAGCGGAGACGAGCCGGCGTCGCCACGGCGATGCGAGCTCCGTACCGGTCGGGCCGCCCAGCCGGCTCCCCGTCGTCCGGACGACGCCTACGCGCTGAATCGGGGACTACGCGGCATCATCGGAGGTGACGCGAGGGCCGTGCCGCGCCCCGGCGGGGCGGAGGCGGAACGAAGGAGTGTTGCACCATGCGCATCCTCATGGTGGGGGCGGGAGGTGTGGGCACGGCGATCACCAGGATCGCGGCCCGCCGCTCCTTCTTCGAACACATCGTCGTCGCCGACTACGACCCGACCCGGGCCGAGGCGGCCGTCGCCGCCCTCGGGGCCGAAGAGCGCAGATTCTCCGCCGCCCGGCTCGATGCCTCGGACGCGGACGCGGTACGAGCGGCCCTGGCCGAGCACCGCTGCGACGTCCTGCTGAACGCCACCGATCCACGCTTCGTCCTGCCCCTCTTCGAGGCCGCGCTCGCCGAGCACGCCCACTACCTCGACATGGCCATGTCCCTGTCCCGGCCCCACCCGTCGCGCCCGTACGAGGAGTGCGGCGTCAAGCTGGGAGACGAGCAGTTCGCTCGTACGGCCGAGTGGGAGGCGGCCGACCGGCTCGCGCTCGTGGGCATGGGCGTGGAGCCGGGCCTGTCCGACGTGTTCGCCCGCTACGCCTCCGACACGCTCTTCGACGAGATCGAGGAGATCGGCATCCGCGACGGCGCCGACCTCGTCGTCCACGGATACGACTTCGCACCGTCGTTCAGCATCTGGACGACGATCGAGGAGTGCCTCAACGCGCCCGTCGTCTACGAGGAGGGGCGTGGCTGGTTCACGACCGCACCCTTCAGTGAACCGGAGGTCTTCGACTTCCCGGAGGGCATCGGGCCCGTGGAGTGCGTCAACGTCGAACACGAAGAGGTGCTGCTGGTCCCCAGGTGGCTGAAGGCCCGCCGGGTCACCTTCAAGTACGGCCTCGGCGACGAGTTCATCGGCGTCCTGCGCACCCTCCACAAACTGGGGCTCGACAGCACCGACCCGGTGACCGTGGACGGCGCCACGGGCAAGGTCGCCGTCTCGCCGCGTGACGTCGTCGCCGCTTGTCTGCCCGACCCGGCGACCCTCGGTGACCGGATGAGCGGCAAGACGTGCGCGGGCACGTGGGTAAAGGGAACCAAGGACGGCCGGCCCCGGGAGGTCTACCTCTACCACGTCGTCGACAACGAGTGGTCGATGCGTGAGTACGGCTCCCAGGCCGTCGTGTGGCAGACCGCCATCAACCCCGTGGCCGCCCTCGAACTCGTCGCGTCCGGCGCCTGGCACGGCCGGGGCGTACTCGGCCCCGAGGCGATGGAGCCGCAGCCCTTCCTCGACCTGCTCACGGAGTACGGCGCGCCATGGGGCATGCGCGAGCAGTGACACGGCTCCGACACGGTCGGCCCACGTGCGCATGCAGGGACGGAAGAGCCTCCCTACGATGAAGGCGTAGGTCTCGCTGTTCTGTCTGGCTCGACGGGAGCGAGGGAACATGACCGCCGAGGATGCTGCGCCCGCCGGGCGCCCCGAGGGTCTGAAAGCCAACGCGATCGGATTTGTCGATGCGCTCGTCATCGGGCTCAACTCGACCTCCCCCGCGTACTCGCTCGCCGCCGTCATCGGCCCGATCGTCGCTCTGGTCGGGATCTATGCGCCGGGCGTGATGTTCGCGTCCTTCGTGCCGATGCTGCTGATCGCCTCGGCCTTCTACTACCTGAACAAGGTCGACCAGGACTGCGGTACGACCTTCTCCTGGGTCACACGCGCCATGGGCCCATGGGCCGGCTGGCTCGGCGGCTGGGCCATCGCGATGACCGGGGTCCTGGTCGTCGGCTCGCTCGCCGACGTGGCCGTGAGCTTCGCCCTGCTCGCGTTCGGACTCGACAGCTGGGTGGACAACACCTTCGTACGCCAGCTGCTCACCGTGCTGGTCATCCTGGTGATGACGGCCGTCTGTGTCATCGGCACCGAGCTGTCGGCCAAGGTGCAGAACGTCCTCATCCTGGCGCAGGTCGCCTGCCTGCTGATCTTCGTGGTCGTGGCGCTCTACAGCGTCTACGCCGGCACGAGCAAGTACCCGTCGGTAGACCCCGAATTCAGCTGGCTGAATCCGTTCGGTGCCGGCGGTGCGGCGCTGACCGGTGGGCTCCTCCTGGGTGTCTTCATCTACTGGGGCTGGGAATCGGCGGTCAATCTCACCGAAGAGGTGGAGGACTCCGCGACCGCCCCGGGCAAGGCCGGCCTCTGGTCGACCGTCATCCTGCTCGTGACGTACGTGTCCGTGGGCTTCGCGGTCGTCGCCTACGCCGGTCCGACGTTCCTGGCCGAGAACGCCGGCGAGGAGGAGTTCATCTTCGCCCAGCTCGCCGGGGACGTACTGGGCGGGTGGGACTGGGTCCTGCTCCTCGCCGTCGCCACCTCCGCCATCGCCTCCACCCAGACGACGATCATCCCGGCGTCGCGCACCGCCCTGTCCATGGCGCGCCGCCGGGCGCTGCCCGCGCACTACGGCCACATCAGCCCCCGGTTCCGCACCCCTGACGTCAGTACGTGGTGGGTCGCCGCGATCGCCATCGCCTGGTACCTGGCGGTGAGCCAGATCAGCTCCAACGCCCTCTACGACTCGCTCACCGCGCTGTCGCTGCTGATCGCCTTCTACTACGCGCTCACGGGCCTGGCCTGCGCGGTCTACTATCGCCGCCATCTCTTCGAGAGCGTCCACAACTTCCTGCTGATCGGCCTGGGGCCCCTGGTCGGTGCCGGGCTGCTGACCTGGCTCCTCGTGAGGTCCGTCGCCGACATGTCGGACCCGGCGAACTCCTACAGCGGCACGTCGTGGTTCGGCCTCGGCCCGCCGCTGGTCATCGGCATCGGCATCGCCGTCACCGGTGTGGTCATCATGCTCGTGTGGCGTCTGCGGGCTCCCGCGTTCTGGCGGGAGCGCCCGGGCGTGGCGGACCCCGAACTGGTCCACGGTGGCGGCCACGGCAAGGAGACCTGAGATGTCGGTCGTTCTGGGCTACGACGAATCACCCGGCGCCGCCCGCGCGCTGCGCATCGCGGTCGAGGTGGCCGCCGCGTTCGACGAGCGTCTCGTACTGGTCTACGGCGCCGCGGCCCCCGGCCCGACGGGCGAGGAGTACGCGTCCCATCACGAAGCGGTCCGTCAGGCCGGCCGGATCGGCCTGGAACACGCCGTCACGGAGGCCGACCGCGCGGGCGTCCCGACCACCGTCGAGGTCATCGACGACAAGCCGGCCCCGGCCCTGATCGATGCGGCGAACCGCCATGGCGCACGCGTGATCGTGGTGGGCAGCTGGGGCGAGAGCCCCATGCGGGGCGCGCTGCTGGGCTCGACGCCCCACAAACTCCTCCACATGTCGACCGTCCCCGTGCTGTGCGTCCCGCCGGAGGAATGAGGGCCGGACGCGGAGGGTGTCCGGCGTCGACCGATGAGTTCCGTCGTGATCCACAGTCAGAGATCATGATGGGTACCGGCCGACCCGCCGGGCACGCGACGAGACACTGGGGATTGCACGATGCGCACTCTGATCAGCACGGCCTTCATCTCGCTCGACGGCGTCGTGGAGGGCCCGGGCGGCGAGCCCGGCTACCGGAACTCCGGGTGGACCTTCAAGAACATCGAGTTCCTCCCCGAGGCGTACGA
>NZ_JBVHGJ010000014.1:0-221881 GCF_055561875.1 Streptomyces sp. NPDC022552 | reverse complement strand
TTTCCCTTTCCGGCGGTTCCGACTCTATCAGATCCTTTCGGGCCTGATTCCCAGTCAGCGGGAGTTGTCTTCGCGGCTGTTGGGCCGTTCCGACGAGTGAGACTTTAGCGGATTCCTCGCCCCCGACGCTAATCGGGGGTTCGCGCTCAAACCTTCGAACACGGATTCCTCATTTCGCAAAAACGCACGGAAAGCGTGACGGCACGACAAAGCACCATCAGCTGGTAGTGGATCTTGCGGAATGGCTGTCCGGGGCCGACCGGGGTCGGTGCTCACGTCGGACAACTCGGAGAACACTACGTATCGGGGAATCCCGTGTCAACCCCCGTCCTCGGGCGTAGCCTCTCCGTATGACCACGCATGCGCACACGACTCAGTGGTGGGCCGCCTGACAGGGCGGCCCCTACTGACGCATGCACTCAGCGGCCGCCGACTCGGCGGCCGTTCGCGTATCCCCCTCCGGGAGTGCGGCCGACGGGTCGGCGCACAGGAGAGAGGGAGAACGACACGATGAAGCGGATCTTCAGCGGGATCAAGCCGACCGGACATCTGACCCTGGGCAACTACCTCGGTGCCGTACGGCGGTGGGTGGAGGAGGGCCAGCACCGGTCGGACTCGCTCTTCAGCGTCGTGGATCTGCACGCGCTGACCGTCGAGCACGACCCGGCTCGCGTGCTGCGGCTGAGCCGGCAGGCGGCCACGCTGTTGCTGGCGGCCGGCCTCGACCCGAAGCTGTGCACCCTCTTCGTCCAGAGCCATGTGGACGAGCACGCCCGGCTCTCGTACCTGCTGGAGTGCACGGCCACGGACGGCGAGCTGCGGCGGATGATCCAGTACAAGGAGAAGGGCGCGCGGGCGGTGGCGGCCGGGCAGGGTGTGCGGCTGTCGCTGCTCACGTATCCGGTGCTGATGGCGGCGGACATCCTGGCCTACGGGACGGACGAAGTGCCGGTCGGTGAGGACCAGACGCAGCATGTGGAGCTGACCCGGGATCTGGCGGTGCGGTTCAACCAGCGGTACGGGCATGTGTTCACGGTGCCGAGGGCGACGCATCCCGCGGTGGCGGCTCGGGTCATGGATCTCCAGGACCCGGGTTCGAAGATGGGGAAGTCGCACGAGAACGCGGCGGGGATCGTCTATCTGCTGGACGACGAGGTGACCGTGCGCCGGAAGATCATGCGCGCGGTGACGGACAGCGGGCGGGATGTCGTGTACGACCGGGAGGGCCGGCCGGGGGTCGCGAATCTGCTCGATCTGCTGGCCTCAGCGACGGGTGGGAACCCGGAAGCCCTGGCCGGTGTATATGAGTCGTACGGATCCTTGAAGCGGGACACGGCGGACGCGGTGGTCGAGCTGCTGCGGCCGGTGCGGGAGCGGCACGCGGAGCTGGCGGCCGATCCGGGATACGTGGATCAGGTGCTACGGGACGGGGCCGAGCGGGCCCGGGGGATGGCGCGGCCGTTGGTGGACCGGGCCTATCGGGCGGTCGGGTTGATGCCTGCCGTGTGACGGAAGGCGTTGCGGTAGTCGCGCGGGTTGGTGGCGAGGTGCGAGGCGAAGTGCTGGCGCATCGTGACCTCGCTGCCGAAGCCCGCGCGGCGGGCGACTTCGGGGAGGGGGTGGTCGGTGAGTTCGAGGAGTTTCTGGGCGGCGGTGACGCGCTGGGTGATGAGCCAGTGCAGGGGGGTGGTGCCGGTGGTGGCGTGGAAGTGGCGGGCGAAGGTGCGCGGGGACATACCGGCGCGGGCGGCCAGGCTTGCGACGGTGTGCGGTTCGTCGAGGTGGGCGAGGGCGTAGGAGCGGACGGCGGCCAGGGCGTCGGCGTCGCGGTCTGCTCGGGGTGTGGGGTGCTCGATGAACTGGGCCTGGGTGCCGGTGCGGAAGGGGGCGGTGACCATCGAGCGGGCGATCGAGGCTGCGGCCTCGGCGCCGTGGGCGGTGCGGATGAGATGGAGGCAGAGGTCGATGCCGGCGGCGGTGCCGGCGGAGGTCCAGATGCCGGAGTCCTCGATGTAGAGGGCGTCGGGTTCGACGGTGACCTGGGGGTGCCGGGCGGCGAGGGTCGGGGCGAGGTGCCAGTGGGTGACCGCGCGTCGGCCGTCCAGCAGCCCGGCCTGGGCCAGGACGAAGGCGCCCGCGCAGAGGGAGGCGACGGGGGTTCCGGCGGCGTGGGCCTGGCGGAGGGCTTCGAGCACGGGGGCCGGGGTCTCGGCGTCGGGGTCCTCGATGCCGGGGACCAGGACGAGGTCGGCCTGGTCGAGCCAGGAGAGGGGGCGGTCGGGGGTGAGGGTGAGGCCACCGCGGAGGGAGACGGGGGTGGCCGGCTCGGCGGCGACGCGGCGGAGTTCGAAGGGAGGGACACCACGGATGTGGCGTTCGCTGCCCCAGACCTCGGTGATGACCGAGACGTCGAAGGCGCGGATGCCGGGGAAGGCCATCAGGGCGATGCGTCGGGACTCCGCGTGGATCGTCGGCATCGGCATGGGTGGCAGTAAACCATCGATCGCTGACTTTCTCCCCTCTGGGTGGCATGGCCCGGGGGCGGCAACATCGGAGGCATGGAGATCACGGAGAACGCAGCGCTGGTTGTCGTCGACGTACAGAAGGGGTTCGAGGAGGAGCACTGGGGGAAGCGGAACAATCCCGCCGCCGAGGGGAACATCGCGGCGCTCATCGACCTGTGGCAGGAGACGGGACGGCCGGTCGTGTTCGTACGGCACGACTCGCCGGCCGAGTCGCGGTCGCCCCTGCGGGTCGGGCACAGGGGGAACGAGTTCAAGGACTTCGTCGAGGAGCGCAGGGGGAAGGGGAGCGGGCGGGAGCTGCTGGTGACGAAAGGGGTGAACTCGGCGTTCTACGGGGAGCCGTCGCTGGATGTGTGGCTGAAGGGCGAGGGCATCGCGCAGATCGTGATCGTCGGCATCCAGACGAACATGTGCAACGAGACGACGGCGCGGATGGGCGGCAACCTCGGGTACGACGTGGTGTTTCCGCTGGACGCGATGCACACGTTCGACCTGGAGGGGCCGTTCGGGTGGGCGGCGACGGCGGAGGAGCTGACCCGGGCGACGGCGGTGTCACTGCAGGGCGGGGGGTTCGCCCGGGTCGTGTCGACGGAGGACGTGCTGAAGGGCGCGGCGGCCGCCTAAGGCCGGCGGGCGGTCAGCCGTTGCCGGAGGCGAGCTCGCGGCTGCGGTCGCGGGCGGCTTCCAGTGCGGCGATGAGGGCGGCCCGTACGCCGTGGTTCTCCAGCTCGCGGATGGCGCTGATGGTGGTGCCGGCCGGGGAGGTGACGGCCTCGCGGAGCTTGACGGGGTGTTCGCCGCTGTCGCGGAGCATCACGGCGGCGCCGATGGCGGCCTGGACGATCAGGTCGTGGGCCTGGGCGCGGGGGAGGCCGAGGAGGATGCCGGCGTCGGTCATGGCCTCGACGAGGAAGTAGAAGTAGGCCGGGCCGGAGCCGGAGAGGGCGGTGGCGGCGTCCTGCTGGGACTCGGGGACGCGGAGGGTCTTGCCGACGCCGCCGAAGATCTCCTCGGCGTGGACGAGGTGCTCGGGGGTGGCGTGGCTGCCGCCGGAGATCACGGACATGCCTTCGTCGACGAGGACGGGGGTGTTGGGCATGACGCGGACGACGGGTGTGCCGGTGGCGAGCCGCTCCTCGATGAAGGAGGTGGGGATACCGGCGGCGGCGCTGATGACGAGGCGGTCGACGGCGACGTGGGGGGCCAGCTCGTCGAGGAGGCGGCCCATGTCCTGGGGCTTCACGGCGAGGATGAGGGTGTCGGCGCGCTTGGCGGCCTCGGCGTTGGTGACCGCCTCGACTCCGTAGCGGGCGCGCAGTTCTTCGGCGCGCTCGGTGCGGCGGGCGGTGACCAGGAGGTTGGCGGGGCGCCAGCCGGCCCGGATCATGCCGCTGAGGAGCGCTTCACCGATCTTGCCGGTGCCGAGGACTGCGACGGTCTGGGTCATGGCTCTGTTCACCTCGCCGGAAGGGCATGTGCCTTGTCCATCCGTGTGAACGGTTCGTTCACACGCATGGACATCCTCGCACCGTGGGGGTTCGTGCGGTGGGGGCGTCCGAGGGGCGGTACGCCCCCGGGGGCACGTCAGGCGGTGCGGCGGCGGAGGGTGGCCGCGCCGAGGGCGAGGACGAGTACGGCGCAGCCGGCGACGACGAGGGCGTCGCGGATGAAGTCGCCGGTGATGTCGGGGTGGCGGAGGACCTCGTTCATGCCGTCGACGGCGTACGACATGGGCAGCACGTCGGAGATCCCTTCGAGGACGGGCTGCATCCGGTCGCGCGCGATGAAGAGGCCGCAGAGGAGCAGCTGGGGGAAGATCACCGCCGGCATGAACTGGACGGCCTGGAACTCGGAGGCGGCGAAGGCCGAGACGAAGAGGCCGAGGGCGGTGCCGAGGAGGGCGTCGAGGAGCGCGACGAGGAGGAGGAGCCAGGGCGAGCCGACGACGTCGAGTCCGAGGACGCCGAGGGCGAGTCCGGTGGCGAGGACGGACTGGACGATGGCGAGGAGTCCGAAGGCGAGGGCGTAGCCGGCGATGAGGTCGCCCTTGCCCAGCGGCATGGCGAGCAGGCGTTCCAGGGTGCCGGAGGTGCGTTCGCGCAGGGTGGCGATCGAGGTCACCAGGAACATGGTGATCAGCGGGAAGATGCCGAGCAGCGAGGCTCCGATGTTGTCGAAGGTCTGCGGGCTGCCGTCGAAGACGTACCGGAGCAGAAGCAGCATCAGGCACGGGACGAGGAGCATCAGGGCGATCGAGCGCGGGTCGTGGCGCAGTTGGCGCAGGACTCGGGCGGCGGTGGCGAGGGTGCGGGCGCTGCTCATCGCTGGGGCTCCTGGGCGGGTACGGCCGCGCGTGCGTCGGCGGCGTCGACGAGGTGGAGGAAGGCCTCTTCGACCGTGGCGGTGTCGTTGCGGCGGCGCAGGGCTTCGGGGGTGTCCTCGGCGAGGATCTCGCCCTCGCGCATGAGGAGCAGCCGGTGGCAGCGCTCGGCCTCGTCCATGACGTGGGAGGAGACGAGCAGGGCGGCGTCCCGCTCGGCGGCGATGCGGTGGAAGAGGTTCCAGAGGTCGCGGCGGAGGACGGGGTCGAGTCCGACGGTGGGTTCGTCGAGGACGAGGACTTCCGGGGTGCCGAGGAGGGCGACGGCGAGGGAGACGCGGCTGCGCTGGCCGCCGGAGAGGCGGCCGGCCAGGGAGTCGGCGTGCGAGGCGAGGTCGACGTCGTCGATGGCGCGGGCGACGGCGGCGCGTCGGTCTTCGCGGTGGGCGCGGCCCGGGAGGAGGACGGCGGCGAAGTAGTCGAGGTTCTGGCGGACGGTGAGGTCGTCGTAGACGGACGGCGCCTGGGTGACGTAGCCGATGCGGGAGCGCAGGGAGGCGTCGCCCGCCGGGCGGCCGAGGACGTCGAGGGTGCCGGTGACGTGGGCCTGGGTGCCGACGATCGCGCGCATCAGGGTGGATTTCCCGCAGCCGGAGGGGCCGAGGAGGCCGGTGATCCGGCCTGTGGGTACGACGAAGTCGAGGTCGCGCAGGACGGTGCGGTCGCCCCGTACGACGGTGAGGCCGCGCGCCACGATCGCCGGGGCGGAGCCCCCTTCCGAGTAATTCATCATGCGTTGAATAATGCTCTCGGGGGGTCGGAGCGTCAAGCGTTGTGCCCGACCCCCGTGGCGTCTTCGGCAGCGCTCCGGGAGGGGTCAGCCGATCCCGGGGATGAAGCGGACCAGGGACGGACGGCGGGCCGCCAGACGGAGGAAGCGGACCGTCGAGCGGACGATCTGCTCCTTCGTGGCGGCGGCGGCCCGGCCGGTGAGGAGACGTTCGCGCGGGGAGTCGTCAGGGCGGACGAACTGGACCAGGCCGTCATGGCGGCCGAGGCTGACGCACTGGATGAGGTAGCCGAAGCTCAGGGGCGCGGGCTCCTCGCCCCTGAGCTCGCCGATGATCGACTTCGCCGCGTGGGCGCCCGTCGGCAGCGCGGTGGCGCAGGCCATCCGGAGCGCTCCGGCGGTGGGGGTGACGGCGGCGCCCGCGTCTCCGGGGACGTAGATGTCCGGGTGGGAGACCGAGCGCAGGGAGGCGTCGACGGCGATTCGGCCCGAGGGGGCGAGGCTGAGGCCGGCGGAGGCGGCGAGTTCGGCGTTGGGCGCCAGCGCGGCCGCCCAGACGACGACGGCGGCGTCGACGTCGTCGGGGTGGGCGACCCGGTGGCCTTCCTCGATCCGCACGCCCCGTGCGCGCAGGACCGAGCGGACATGGGCGGCGCCGCGGGGCGCGAGGCCCTGGCCGAGGCGGAGGGCGGTCAGCAGGCGGACGGGCGTGCCGGCGGGGCCGTAGGTCTCGGCGAGTTCGGCGGCCATCTCGATGCCGGTGAGCCCGCCGCCGACGACGGCGACGGAGCCGGGGCGGTCCTGGAGGTGCTTGTGGAGTTCGGGCGCTGTCTCGGCGGTGTGGACGGCACGAGTGCCGGCACCGTCGCGGGCACGGGCCCCGGCACCGTCGGCGACCTCCGTGGCGCCGCCGCCCGGGAGGCTGGTGCGGCTGCCGAGGGCGTAGACGAGCCGGTCGTACGGCAGGCTGCGGCCGTCGTCGGTCGAGACCAGGCGGCCCTTCGGATCGAGGGCGGTGGCCCGGGCCGCGATGTGCTCGATCCCCGTACGGTGCAGGAAGCGGGCGAGGGGGTGGGTGACGTCGGGGCGGCCGGCGGCGCACTCGTGGAGCCGTACGCGTTCGGTGAACCGGTCGGCCGGGTCGACGAGCGTGACGTGGGCGTGCGGGGCGAGGCGCAGTGCGGCCATGAGCCCGGCGTAGCCGGCGCCCAGGACCAGGACGCGGGTGGTGGCTGGGGTGTGCGGGCCGTGGTGCTTCGGTGTCGTCTCCATACGAGGGGGACGGCGCGGCCCCCTCGGAATGTGACATGGGCGCCGGCGTCGCCGCCCGCGCGTGTTACCTGCGCTTGGGCTTCTTGCGCGCCGCCGGGTTGCCCGTCCGGGCGCCGCGCCGCTTCTCGTACTGGCTGCGGGCCGTCTCGTACTCGGTGCGGCGCAGCTTCTCGCCCGGCGCCTCGGAGAGGCTGCGGAAGAAGTAGGCGAGGAGCGAGCCGATGAAGCCGATCATCTTCAGGCTGCGCAGCGCGTCCTCGCGGGCCGGGTCGGCCGGGCGGCGGACGAAGCCCTCCCAGGTCTTGCGGAAGGCGATGGCGCTGCAGATCGCGAACATGAGCACCACGAGCAGGTTCACGAAACCGCCGACCTCGGCGATCTCCAGACCCTGGTAGGCGAACCGCAGCACGAAGCAGCCCGCCGCGGCGGCGACGAGGGCCCCGACGGCGACACCGGCGCGGCGCAGCCCGTAGTGCCCGTCGTGCTCCACCCAGGTCGTCCCGAAGAAGCGGATCTCCTCGGGCTGGGGTCCGGCGGGGGTGGAGCCGGGCTCGGCGCTGCGGGGCTCGGCGGTCTGGTCGTCGTCGCTCACGGTGTCGATTATCCCCGGGCGAGGAGGGAAGGGTCAGCCGCAGCGCGGCGCGACGTACCCGTCACTCCCCGTCTTCACGTACGCGTCGGAGATGAACTCCCCGGCCGCGATGTTGTCCCAGATCTTCGTCGTGCCGTACGGGCCGGTGACCGTCTGGCCGGGCGTCTGGCAGCGGATCGCCACCCAGGAGCCCGCGGGCAGGATCCGTACCACCGCGTACCGCGTACCCGGGCCGGAGCGGACATTGACGCGCACCCCCGGCGCGACCGGGTACCGCGTCCCGCTCATCGCGGCCACCGCGTCCAGCTCGGCTGTCGCCGCTTCCGTCGTCGTCTCGTCCACGCCCATGGCGTCGTCCTCCCCCGTGGAGCAAAGCGCTCCGATGCGATTCACTCTCTGCGACGCGCAGGCTAGCAAGCCCCACCGACATCCCGGGCGCCATCGACTAGGCTCCGTGCGTCGCGCACGCGCGCGAACTCGACGGGGACCACACGGGGGTGGGCGATGCCGCCGTTGCGAAGAACCGGTGCCGACCGGGACGCGGAAGAGCCCGAGTACGCGGGCGAGTACCGTCTCCAGGCCTGCCTCGGCTCCGGCGGCATGGGCGTGGTCCATCTGGCCAGCTCCGCCTCCGGGCTGCGGCTCGCTGTCAAGGTGGTGCACGGACAGTACGCGGAGGACCCGGAGTTCAGGGCCCGGTTCCGCCAGGAGGTGGCCGCCGCGCGCCGGGTGAGCGGAGCCTTCACCGCACCCGTCGTGGACGCGGACCCCGATGCCGAACGCCCCTGGATGGCCACGCTCTACGTCCCCGGGCCCACCCTCGCCGACCAGGTGAAGCGGAACGGGCCCCTCTCCCCCGCCGAACTGCGCCGGCTGACGGCCGGGCTCGCCGAGGCCCTGCGCGACATCCACCGCGCCGGTGTCGTCCACCGCGACCTCAAGCCGAGCAACGTCCTGCTCACCGACACCGGGCCGAAGGTCATCGACTTCGGCATCTCCCGGCCGGTCGACAGCGATCTGCGCACGGAGACCGGGAAGTTGATCGGGTCGCCGCCGTTCATGGCGCCGGAGCAGTTCCAGCGGCCCCGCGAGGTCGGCCCGGCGGCGGACGTCTTCGCGCTCGGTTCCGTACTGGTGCACGCGGCCACCGGGCACGGTCCGTTCGACTCCGACAGTCCGTACATCGTCGCCTACCAGGTCGTCCACGACGAGCCGGATCTGACGGGCATTCCGGAGGCGCTGGCTCCGCTCGTGGCGCGCTGTCTGGCCAAGGAGCCCGCGGAGCGCCCGACTCCGGCCGAGATCATGGCGGCGCTGTTGCCGCCCTCGTACGAGGCGGCGGCCTTCATACCCGCGCAGCGGCGACCGCCCACACTGCCCGACCACCTCCGGGACGCGGCCGGAACATCCGGCACCTCCGGGACGGGCGGGGCGTGGGACGCGGACACGCCCGTACGTGTCCCGGCGCCGCGCGCCCGTCGACGACGGCGGTCGTCGGTCGTGGCCGCCGCCGTGCTCGCCGTCCTCGCCGCGGGCGGGGCGTTCGTGGCGCTGCGCGCCGGTGGCGAGGACCCGGCGCCCCGGCCGGCTCCGGCAGAGGCGGCAGCCGTCTTCGACGGCTGGCAGACGGTCCTGCGGAAGGACGGCGAGCCGTCCGCGCCGACCTGTGCCCATGGCGCAGGTGCCCTGTACTGCACGGGCGGGGGCACCGCCGCCGCCCGGCTCGACCCGCGGACCGGGCAGATCGTGTGGTCGCACCCGGCCGCCGCCGGCGGGAACCCGTCCGCACCGCCCGTCGCGTTCCCGCCGTCCGTGCTGCCGGGAGGACTTGTCGCCGTCCCCTCGCCGAACGGCCCGCTGCGCACGTACGCGGCCACCGACGGCGCACCCGGCTGGCACACCGGCGCGGCCCTCGCCGAACGGAGCGAGAGCGCGGGGGCCGCCGTCGTCCTGTCCACCGGGACCGGCGGGATCCGGGCCGTCGACAGCTCCACCGGACAGCAGCTCTGGCGGCACGGCCTCCCTGGCTTCACGGCACCCCAGTTGGGCCCCTACGAGGCCCGCACCGGCCTCGTGACCGTCTCCGAGGCCTCGGCCGACGGAAGCCGCACCCGTGTGGCCGCGCTGCGCCCCGCGACCGGCGAGGTGGTGTGGCAGCGGCGTCTGGAGGGTCACCTCGCACCGATCGGGCAGGCCGAGGACGGTTCGCTGATCCTGGCCTCGCACCACCGCGGCATGGAGGTCGACGCCCTGGTGCGCTACGACCCCGCCGACCGCTTCGTCCACCGCACCCCGTTGCAGGTACGGCTCTACGACCCGCGGTTCGCCGTGCGCGGCGACACCGTGTACCTCCTCGACCAGGCCGGCCACCTGACGGCCGTCGACACCTCCGCCGGACCGCCCGGTCGCGTTCTGTGGGAGCTGGACACCGCCGCGGGGTACGTCTCGGCACCTGTGCTCGGGCCCGGCGAGCGGCTCTATCTCTCCGTGGCCGACGGGCGGTTGCTCGCCGTCGACACCGGGCGCGGGGCGCTGCTCGGGCAGACCCCGCCACGGCTGCGGGACGGGCGGCTCGGATACACGACGACCGTGCCCGCGCCCGTCGTCGCCGGGGAGAAGGTCTTCGGGACCGCGCCGGACGGGTCCGTGTTCGCCGTGGACGGGCGGGACCCGGCGGACTGGTGACGGACGGCCGCTGCCCGGGCGGTACGTCCCCGCGTCCGGTCGGCCACGGGTTCCGACCCCGGGCCGGGAGGACGAACCCGGGCCGGGAGGACGAACCGGGGCAGTGATCGTGGCGCACGCGCGCGGACGCGGGGAGCGGCGTCTCCGCCCGCTCCCCGCGTCCGTTCTCCACGTGTTCCCGCTGTGCCGACCGGTCGGGCCGGCTTCGTACGGCCGGGTCAGGCCAGCTTCGTCACGTCCCGGACCGCGCCCTTGTCCGCGCTCGTCGCCATCGCCGCGTACGCCCGCAGCGCCGCCGAGACCTTCCGCTGCCGGTTCTTCGGGGCGTAGACCCCGCCCAGCGCCTCATGACGGGCCGCCAGCGTGGCGTCGTCGACGAGCAGCTCGATCGAGCGGCTCGGGATGTCGATACGGATCCGGTCGCCGTCCTCGACCAGCGCGATCGTCCCGCCCGACGCCGCCTCCGGCGACGCGTGACCGATCGACAGGCCCGACGTACCGCCCGAGAAGCGGCCGTCCGTCACCAGCGCGCAGGTCTTGCCCAGGCCCCGGCCCTTAAGGAAGGAGGTCGGGTAGAGCATCTCCTGCATGCCCGGGCCGCCGCGCGGACCCTCGTAGCGGATGACGACCACGTCGCCGTCGGTGATCTGCTTGTTGAGGATCTTCTCGACGGCCTCGTCCTGCGACTCGCAGACGACGGCCGGGCCCTCGAAGGTCCAGATCGACTCGTCCACGCCGGCCGTCTTCACGACGCAGCCGTCGACGGCCAGGTTGCCGCGCAGGACCGCCAGTCCGCCGTCCTTCGAGTACGCGTGGGCCGCGTCGCGGATGCAGCCGCCGGCCGCGTCCGTGTCCAGGGAGTCCCAGCGCTCGGACTGCGAGAAGGCGGTCGCCGAGCGGACGCAGCCGGGCGCCGCGTGCCACAGCTCGACGGCCTCCGCGGACGGGGAGCCGCCGCGCACGTCCCAGGTCCCCAGCCACTCCTTGATGGAGCGGGAGTGGACCGTGTGCACGTCCTCGTTGAGGAGACCCGCGCGGTACAGCTCGCCCAGGATGGCCGGGATGCCACCGGCGCGGTGCACGTCCTCCATGTAGTACGTGCCGCCGGGCGCCACGTTCGGCGCGACCTTGGCCAGGCACGGCACACGGCGCGAGACCTCGTCCATGTCGGACAGGCCGTAGTCCAGCTCGGCCTCCTGGGCGGCGGCCAGCAGGTGCAGGATCGTGTTGGTCGAGCCGCCCATGGCGATGTCCAGGGCCATGGCGTTCTCGAAGGCCGCGCGGGTGGCGACGGAACGCGGCAGGACCGAGTCGTCGTCCTCGTCGTAGTAGCGACGGGTGATGTCGACGACCGTGCGCGCCGCGTTCTCGTACAGCGCCTTGCGGGCCGTGTGGGTGGCGAGGACCGAGCCGTTGCCGGGGAGGGAGAGGCCGATGGCCTCGGTCAGGCAGTTCATCGAGTTGGCGGTGAACATGCCGGAACAGGAACCGCAGGTCGGACAGGCGTTCTCCTCGATTCGGAGGATGTCCTCGTCCGAGATCTTGTCGTTGACCGCGTCGGAGATCGCGTCGACCAGGTCGAGCGTACGGACCGTGCCGTCGACCAGCGTGGCCTTGCCGGACTCCATCGGACCGCCGGAGACGAAGACCGTCGGGATGTTGAGCCGCAGGGCGGCGTTCAGCATGCCGGGGGTGATCTTGTCGCAGTTGGAGATGCAGATCAGGGCGTCGGCGCAGTGGGCCTCGACCATGTACTCCACGCTGTCCGCGATCAGGTCGCGGGAGGGCAGGGAGTACAGCATGCCGCCGTGGCCCATCGCGATGCCGTCGTCGACGGCGATCGTGTTGAACTCGCGCGGGATGGCACCGGCGGCGGTGATGGCCTCGGAGACGATCCGGCCGACCGGCTGGAGGTGGGTGTGGCCCGGGACGAACTCCGTGAAGGAGTTCGCCACCGCGATGATCGGCTTCCGGCCGATGTCCGCGCCGGGTACACCGGAGGCGCGCATAAGGGCGCGTGCGCCCGCCATGTTGCGGCCGTGGGTGACAGTGCGGGACCTCAGCTCGGGCATCGTCGCTCGCTCCTCAGTGATGGATGTGCTTGCTGTCGAGCGTACGCCGAGCGACCAAGATCTGGACGGGCTGTCCGCATGCCGGACGCGCTGTTCAGCCTTCGGTCAGGCCCGCGGGGCGCGTTCGGCGCGGGCTCGGGTCAGGACTTCGGTGACGGGTCCGTGAGATAGCGCTGGAGCGTCGGGGCGACGTGGGCCACGATCTCCTCCGGATCGGCGGAGGCCATCGGCTCGACCTTGATGACGTACCGCAGGATCGCGATCCCGATCATGTGGGAGGCGGCGAGCTCCGCGCGGAACTTCGGCTCCGGTACGTCGAGGTCCGCGGCGATCCGCTCCAGGAGCCGGCGCAGGACGAAGCCGCGCAGCACCTTGGCCGCCGCCTCGTGGGTGAGCGCGGAGCGGATGATCGCGAGGAGCGGGGCGCGGCTGACCGGGTTCTCCCAGACGCCGATGAAGTAGCGGGCGAGCCGCTCGCCGATGCCGTCGAGGGACCCGCCGAGGATCGCGGGGAGGACGACCGCGGGCTCGAAGGAGACCTCGATCGCGGCGGCGAAGACCTCGTCCTTCGTACCGAAGTAGTGGTGCACGAGCGCCGGGTCCACGTCGGCCGCCTTGGCGATGCCGCGCACGGAGGTCTTGTCGTAGCCGCGCTCGGCGAACTGCGCGCGGGCGGCGTCCAGGATCCGTTCCCGGGCGCCGGGCCCGCTCTCCTCCTCGGTACGGGAGGGGCGGCCGCGGCGGCGCGGGGCCGGGGCCGGTTCCGTCATGAGCGGCGCACTCGGGAGGACTTTGCGGCGGAGGCCAGGTGCAGCCGGGTGAAGGCGAGGGCCTCCGCGAGGTCGGCCTCGCGTTCGGCCGCCGACATCGCCCGCCGGGTGTTGACCTCGACGACCACATGGCCGTCGAAGCCGGTGCGCGCCAGCTTCTCCAGGACCTCCGCGCAGGGCTGGTTGCCGCGGCCGGGGACCAGGTGCTCGTCCTTGGCCGAGCCCTTGCCGTCGGCGAGGTGGACATGGCCCAGCCGGTCGCCCATGCGGTCGATCATGGCGAGGGCGTCCGTACGGGCGGTCGCGGTGTGCGACAGGTCGACCGTGAAGTGGCGGTAGTCGTCCTTGGTGACGTCCCACTCGGGGGCGTACGCGAGCATCTCGCGGTCCTTGTACCGCCAGGGGTACATGTTCTCGACGGCGAACCGGACGTCCGTCTCGTCGGCCATCCGCCAGATGCCGTTGACGAAGTCACGGGCGTACTGGCGCTGCCAGCGGAACGGCGGGTGGACGACGACCGTGGAGGCGCCGAGCTTCTCCGCGGCCGCCTGGGCGCGCTGGAGCTTGACCCAGGGATCCGTGGACCAGACGCGCTGCGTGATCAGCAGACAGGGCGCGTGAACGGCGAGGATCGGGACCTGGTGATAGTCCGAGAGGCGGCGCAGGGCCTCGATGTCCTGGCTGACCGGATCGGTCCACACCATGATCTCGACACCGTCGTAACCGAGGCGCGCGGCGATCTCGAAGGCCGTCGCCGTCGACTCCGGATAGACCGAGGCCGTCGACAGGGCGACCTTCGCATCCGGGATGCGCACCACTGGTTCTGCCACGAAGGACAGGGTACGGGGCGGGGCGGTGGCCGGGGAGGTGGTTCCCGTCACCCTCGGTCGCGACGGGGCGCGGGGAGGGCGGGGCACGAGGCGCGGAGGCGGGGCGCGGAGGCGGGACACGAGGGCCCCCACGCGCGCGTGGGGACCGCGTTCCCTCCGGTCCCGCTCCACGCGCGCGTGGAGCAGGCCGGTACTCCCTTCGGTCTACTCCTCCGGCAGGTGGTCCAGGCGGCGCAGGATCACACCCTCGCGCAGCGCCCAGGGGCAGATCTCCAGCTCGTCGACGCCGAAGAGGTCCATCGCGCCCTCGGCCACCAGCGCGCCCGCGAGCAGCTGGGGCGCGCGGCCCACCGACACGCCCGGGAGTCCTGCGCGCTGTTCGGCGCTCATGGCGCTGAGCTTGGGGACCCACTCCTCCAGGGACGCGCGGGTCATGACGCGCCGCAGGTAGAGCCCCCTCTCGGAGCCGGGCGATCCGGCGATCCGGGCGAGCTGCTTGAAGGTCTTGGACGTGGCCACGACATGATCGGGCTTGCCGAAGCGGCTGAATTCTCCGACCGTACGGGCGATCTGGGCGCGCGCGTGGCGGCGCAGCGCCCGGACGTCGGCCGAGTCGGGCGGGTCGCCCGGCAGCCAGCCCGACGTCAGCCGGCCGGCTCCGAGCGGGAGTGAGACCGCCGCGTCCGGCTCCTCGTCGATGCCGTACGCGATCTCCAGCGAGCCGCCGCCGATGTCGAGGAGGAAGAGCTTGCCCGCGGACCAGCCGAACCAGCGGCGCGCGGCCAGGAACGTGAGCCGGGCCTCCTCGTCGCCCGTGAGGACCTGGAGGTCGATCCCCGTCTCCCGCTTCACACGGTCGAGGACGGCGTCGGCGTTGGTCGCCTCGCGCACCGCGGAGGTCGCGAACGGCAGCACCTCCTCGCAGCCCTTGTCCTCGGCGGCCTGCAGCGCGCCCTGGACGGTCGCGATGAGCCGCTCGATCCCACCCGGGGCGATGGCGCCGTGCTCGTCGAGGAGCTCCGCCAGCCGCAGCTCCGCCTTGTGGGAGTGGGCGGGCAGCGGGCGGGCGCCGGGGTGGGCGTCCACCACCAGCAGGTGCACTGTGTTCGAACCGACGTCGAGGACTCCGAGTCTCATGGACGGAACGCTACTGCTCCCACCCGCATACGCTTGTCGTGTGCCAAAGACGAAAAAGGCGAAGCCGGGCAAAGACATCACTGCCAAGGCTCAGAAGACCTCCAAGAAGCAGGGCGGGACCTCCGGCCCGGGCGAACCGGACGAGAAGGGCCTCGACTTTCCGCGCGCCTGGGTCGAGTTTCCGGACCCCGCGGACGACGAGCAGGTCTTCCGTTGCGACCTGACCTGGCTCACCTCGCGCTGGACGTGCATCTTCGGCAGCGGCTGCCAGGGCATCCAGGCCGGCCGCGCCGACGACGGCTGCTGCACGCTCGGCGCGCACTTCTCCGACGAGGACGACGAGAAGCGGGTCGCCTCGCACGTGGACCGGCTCACGCCGGAGCTGTGGCAGTTCCACGACGTCGGCACGGAGTCGGGCTGGACGCAGCTCGACGAGGACGGCGACCGGCAGACCCGCCGCTGGGAGGGGTCCTGCATCTTCCAGAACCGTCCCGGCTTCGCGGGTGGCGCCGGCTGCTCGCTGCACATCCTGGCCCTCAAGGAGGGCAAGGAGCCGCTGGAGACCAAGCCGGACGTCTGCTGGCAGCTGCCGGTGCGCCGGACGTACGAGTGGATCGACCGGCCCGACGACACCCGGGTCCTTCAGGTGTCGATCGGCGAGTACGACCGCCGGGGCTGGGGCCCGGGCGGCCACGACCTGCACTGGTGGTGCACGTCGGCGACCTCGGCGCACGGGGCAGGTGAGCCGGTGTACGTGACGTACCGGCCCGAGCTGACCGAGCTGATGGGCAAGGCGGCGTACGACGTGCTGGTGGAGCTGTGCGAGGCACGGCTGGCCGCCCAGCTGCCGCTGGTAGCTCCCCACCCGGCGGACCCGGCCGGGCCGCAGGCGTAGGCGCCGACCGACAGCCGGGTGGGAGACCTGCCGTGCGGCCAGGCTAGGACGGCGGGGAGTCCGAGCCGCTCGGCGTCCCGGGGTCCGTGGACGTCGGGGGTTCGGTCGTCGGGGTCGGCTCCGTCGTCGGCGGAGGGGTCGTCGGCTCCTCCGTGGTCGGCGGCGGCTCCTCGGTGGTCGGCGGGGGCGTCGTCGGCTCCTCCGTGGCCGGGGGCGGCTCCTCGGTCGTCGGCGGGGGCTCCTCCGTCGTCGGGGGCGGCGGGGTGGTCTTCCCGCGGCCGTCGATCCGTACGACGGCGCCCGAGGGGTTCACCCCGACCCGGGCCGACCACGCCCCCGCCGGCTCGCGCGCGTGGTCCACGGAGATCCGGACCGTCACCGACTCGCCGGGCCGCAGGGTGCCCGAGGCCTGGCTCACGTACAGCCAGGGCGCGTCCGACCACAGCGTCCAGTCGACGGGCGAGCCGCCGGAGGCGGTGAGGGTGAGCAGCGTCGTGCCGCCGTTCCCCTGGGCCGCGACCGTGATCCGGCCGGGGCCGGCCTGACCGGGCAGGGACGGCCCCACCGGCCCGCCGGGGCTGATCACCTCGACCGAGACGTCCGGGGACATGCTGCCCTGGGTGAAGCGCGGATCGGGGGTGGTGCGGGCGTTGCCCGCGTTCTCGTAGTGGTCGTACGGGGAGCCGTCCAGGCCCGCCGGGTCGTCCGCCTCGTGCGCGGTGACCGGGGCACCGGCGCGACCGCCCTCGCCGCCGACGGGGCCGCCGCGGTACGAGGCCCACAGGGCGAGCACCGGGGCCGCGACCACGGCCGCCACGACGGTCGTCGTCACCGCGCGGGCCCGCATCCGGTCGCGGCGGGCCGCGTGGTCCTTGGGGTCCAGGGGGAATCCGGCCGGCCCGAAACGGGGAGCGACGGCACGCGCGCGTGGGACGTGCAGCATCGCCACGTACGCGGACGCCCTCGGCGCCTCGACCAGCGGGAGCCGGCCGGGGGTGGGAGAGGCCGCACCGGGCCACGGGCCGCCCGCGCCCGCCCGCTCGGCGGCCCGGCGGCAGCGCGGGCAGTCGTCGACATGGCGGACGAGCTCGGCGCGCAGGGTCGCGGAGAGCAGCACCTGGTGGTCGCCGGTGAGCCGGGCGACGGTGGGGCAGTTCCCGGTCTCGACGACCGCGAGCGCGGCGCGGGTGCGCTCGACCTCGCAGGCGGCCGAGGAGAGCAGTTCGCGGGCGGCGAGCGCGTCGAGGGAGAGCACGGCGGCCACCTCGCGGTGCCCGAGGCCGTGCCGGACGGCGAGTTCGAGCGCCTCGCGCTGCTCGGGCGTGGTGCCCGCGGCCTCCGGCCAGGCCAGCAGGGCCAGTTCGGCGCGGCGGCGCTCGGCGACCTTCTCGGAGACCCGGGGCGGCTCCGGCTCCTCGACGGCCGGGCGGCCGGTGTGCGCGCCCTGCCGTCTGCGGCGCTGCTCGCCGAGGCTGCGCAGACAGGCCCAGCGCGCGAGCGCGTAGAGCCAGGCCTTGCGTCCGTCCTCGTCGGAGGGACAGCGGCCGCGCCGGCGCTCGGCGACGGCGAGGACGTCGCCGAGGACGGCGGTCGCGGCGTCGTGGTCGCAGAGCACGGAGAGGCAGTAGGTGAACAGACCGTCCAGATACGCCTCGTAGCGGGCGGGCGGGTGCTGACCGAGGGTGCGGGGACCTTCGGCCGCCCGCCGGTGCGCCCGGTGTGCGCCGGTTGTGTGGGTGGGGGGTACCAGCCTGCTGCTCGTCACTTGGCGACCGTAGGCAAGGCAGAGGGGACTCTTCGTACCGGTTGAACACTTTTAATCCTTACGGGTGAAGGTATCCCTCGAAAGGGGACAGGAAGGCGGCGTTCCGCTGCCGCGGGTCCGGCGGGCTCCCGGCCGGGCGCCCGCTGTCAGTGGGGGCCGCTACGGTGTGGCGCATGGCTGCCCGTACGAAATCCGCCAAGGACCGGCCGTCCTACCGCTGCACCGAATGCGGTTGGACGACCGCCAAATGGCTCGGTCGTTGCCCCGAGTGCCAGGCCTGGGGGACGGTCGAGGAGTACGGCGCGCCCGCTGTCCGTACCACCGCCGCCGGCCGCGTCTCCACCGCCGCGCTCCCGATCGGCCAGGTCGACGGCCGGCAGGCCACCGCCCGCTCCACGGGCGTGGACGAGCTGGACCGGGTCCTCGGCGGGGGGCTCGTGCCCGGGGCGGTCGTGCTGCTCGCCGGCGAGCCAGGCGTCGGCAAGTCCACGCTGCTGCTCGACGTCGCCTCGAAGGCCGCGAGCGAGGAACACCGCACGCTGTACGTCACGGGCGAGGAGTCCGCGAGCCAGGTCCGGCTGCGCGCCGACCGGATCAAGGCCCTCAACGACCATCTGTACCTGGCCGCCGAGACCGACCTGTCCGCGGTCCTCGGGCACCTCGACGCCGTGAAGCCGTCACTCCTGATCATGGACTCGGTGCAGACGGTCGCCTCCCCGGAGATCGACGGGGCGCCGGGCGGCATGGCCCAGGTGCGCGAGGTCGCCGGAGCGCTGATCCGGGCCTCCAAGGAGCGCGGTATGTCCACGCTCCTGGTCGGCCATGTCACCAAGGACGGTGCCATCGCCGGACCGCGGCTCCTGGAGCACCTGGTCGACGTCGTCCTGAGCTTCGAGGGCGACCGGCACGCGCGCCTGCGGCTGGTCCGTGGCGTGAAGAACCGGTACGGGGCGACGGACGAGGTCGGCTGCTTCGAGCTGCACGACGAGGGGATCACGGGCCTCGCCGACCCCTCCGGGCTCTTCCTGACCCGGCGCGACGTGGCCGTGCCCGGGACCTGTCTGACGGTCACCCTGGAGGGCCGCAGGCCGCTGGTGGCCGAGGTGCAGGCGCTGACGGTGGACTCGCAGATCCCGTCGCCCCGGCGCACCACCTCGGGCCTGGAGACCTCCCGGGTCTCGATGATGCTGGCCGTCCTGGAGCAGCGCGGCCGGATCAGCGCGCTCGGCAAGCGGGACATCTACTCGGCGACGGTGGGCGGCGTGAAGCTCTCCGAGCCCGCCGCCGACCTGGCGATCGCCCTCGCCCTGGCCTCCGCCGCCAGCGACACGCCGCTCCCGAAGAACCTCGTCGCGATCGGCGAGGTCGGGCTCGCGGGCGAGGTCCGCCGGGTCACGGGCGTGCAGCGGCGCCTGGCCGAGGCGCACCGCCTCGGGTTCACGCACGCGCTGGTCCCCGGGGACCCGGGGAAGGTGCCGGCGGGCATGAAGGTCACGGAGGTGGCGGACATGGGGGACGCGCTGAGAGTGCTGCCCCGCACCCGCAGGCCGGCCGCGGCCCGCGACGAGCAGGGATAGGGACGGAGCGGGGCGGTGCGGGGGCGGCGGGGTCGCCGTCACCGGGCCGAACGGGGGGGCACGCCGGGCCGCGCCGGCCGGCTCGCCGGGCGTCCCGCCAGGCGTCTCGCCGGGGCGGCGGAGGCCACTGTTCCGGGGCCGTGAGCGGCAACGCGGCAGGGTGGCGCGGGAGGGTCGCTCGGGCCGACGAGGGGTGCGCTCCGGCGTGCGGCAGAGGGGCGCGGGGCGGTGTCGCTAGACTTTGCCCTGGTCTCGCCCATCCGTACGAGCCGGAGGAGAGCAGTGGCAGCCAAGGACGGGAACGAAGCGCTGATGCGCGCGGCCCTCAGCGCGGTCGCTCCCGGCACCGCACTGCGCGACGGCCTCGAGCGCGTTCTGCGGGGCAACACCGGCGGTCTGATCGTGCTCGGCATGGACAAGACGGTGGACTCGATGTGCACCGGCGGCTTCGTGCTGGACGTGGAGTTCACCGCGACCCGACTGCGTGAGCTGTGCAAGCTCGACGGCGGGCTCGTCCTCGACAAGGACATCTCCAAGATCCACCGGGCCGGGGTCCAGCTCGTGCCGGACGCCTCCATCCACACCGAGGAGACGGGCACCCGCCACCGCACCGCGGACCGGGTCTCCAAGCAGTGCAACTTCCCGGTGGTCTCCGTCTCGCAGTCGATGCGGCTCATCGCCATCTACGTGAACGGCGAGCGCCGGGTCCTCGAGGAGTCGGCCGCGATCCTCTCCCGCGCCAACCAGGCCCTCGCGACCCTGGAGCGGTACAAGCTCCGGCTCGACGAGGTCGCCGGCACGCTCTCCGCGCTGGAGATCGAGGACCTGGTGACCGTCCGGGACGTCACGGCCGTAGCCCAGCGCCTGGAGATGGTCCGCCGGATCGCCACCGAGATCGCCGAGTACGTCGTCGAGCTCGGCACCGACGGCCGGCTTCTCTCGCTCCAGCTCGACGAGTTGATCGCCGGCGTGGAGCCCGAGCGCGAGCTCGTCATCCGGGACTACGTGCCGGAGCCCACGGCCAAGCGCTCGCGCACGGTCGCGGAGGCGCTGACCGAGCTCGACGCGCTCACCCACGCCGAGCTCCTCGAACTCCCCATCGTGGCACGCGCCCTGGGCTACAGCGGCTCCCCCGAGACCCTCGACTCCGCGGTCTCCCCGCGCGGCTACCGCCTCCTCGCCAAGGTCCCG
Organism: Streptomyces sp. NPDC022552; assembly: GCF_055561875.1. NCBI lineage: Bacteria > Bacillati > Actinomycetota > Actinomycetes > Kitasatosporales > Streptomycetaceae > Streptomyces > Streptomyces sp. NPDC022552. The sequence continues at coordinate 201,460 of NZ_JBVHGJ010000014.1, read as the reverse complement.
CGGCTGCCCGGCGCGATCATCGAACGGCTCGTGGAGCACTTCGGCGGTCTGCAGAAGCTGCTCGCGGCCAGCGTCGACGACCTCCAGACCGTCGACGGCGTGGGCGAGGCCCGGGCGCGCAGCGTCCGCGAGGGCCTGTCCCGGCTCGCGGAGTCCTCGATCCTGGAGCGGTACGTCTGAGCAGACGTACGCCTGAGCGGCGGCACGTCCAAGGCCTGGTACGCGGAAGGGGCCGTACGGAGATTCCCGTACGGCCCCTTCCGCATCGCTCATTCAGTCCTTGTCCAGCGTGAACGAGGCCGGAAGCACCTTCACGCCCGGCATCGTCGCCTCCACCAGGTACGTCCCCGGCCCCACCGGGCCCGCCGGGGCGGTGGCGCACTGCGGGGCGCTGCGGGCGCGGTCCCACTCCACGGTGCGGGTGATCGCCGAACCCGCCGGGACCCGGAACAGCACTGCGCCGGCCGGGCGCGGGCAGTCCTGGGAGGACCAGACGTCGTCGTCCTGCTCGTCGCTGATCGTCAGGACCGCGTTCTTGGGCCCGAGATCGGCCTTGCAGTCGGTGGCCGCAGTGTTCTTGGCGACCAGGTGGAAGCGCGGCTTCTCGTCCGGCGCGTACGAGACCTGGGCGCTGCGGAGCGTCAACTGGAGGGATCCGGGGGCGCAGTTCGGCAGCGGGGAATCGGCCGGAACCTGCTGGCCCGCGCTCGCGCCCGCGCCGCCGTCACCGCCCCCGCCGTCGGTGTCGCCGTTCTTGCCGCCGTCCCCGGAGCCGCCGCCCGCGTCGCTACCGCTGCCGCCGTCACCGCCGTCTCCGCCGGAGTTCTCACCGGACTCGCCCGACTCGTCCCGCCCGCCCGGCTGTTCGCTGATCGCGGGACCGGAGCCGGAGGGTCCGGGGGTGATCGAGGGCGCGGGAGAGGCTCCGTTGGCCGAGTCGTCGGGCTTCTTCCCGCCGCCTCCGCCGGAGGTGACGACCCAGACGGCGACCAGTGCCATAAGGGCGATCAGGCACAGCGCGACCGCCCTCCGTCGCCAGTAGATGGAGGAGGGAAGCGGCCCGACCGGATTGCGCAGTGATCCCACGCCACGAACCTTACGAGAGATCGGCCCCAACTCCCGCCCCACCCGCCGCCCCAGGCACCAAGTTTTGCCGATGATCACATCCGGGGTGCACGCCCTTCCCGTAATCCCCCACTTTCGTCAGGGGTGGTGGTGGTCGTTCGCTCCGGGTGCCGGGCACGGGCCGGCGGTTAGCGTCGCCGATCATGAACACGCTCTCGGACGATCTCTATCTCGATGTCACGGACTTCGCCCACTCCACCCCGCACTGGTTCCAGCAGTCGGCCGAGGTGTGGACGGAGGCCGGGCTGCTGCTCTTCGGTGTGCTGTTCGTCGCCGGGTGGTGGCGGGCGAGATCCCGGACGGGCGGTGCGATGGCCCTCGCGCTGCTCGCGCCGCTCGCGACCGCCTTCGGTTACGTGGTGAGCGAGGCGCTCAAGTCGCTGGTGGACGAGGAGCGTCCGTGCCGGGCGGTCGCCGGAGCACCGGCTTCTCTCGTACCGTGCCCGCCGACCGGCGACTGGTCCTTCCCCAGCAACCACGCCGCGATCGCGGGCGCGGCGGCGGTGGCGCTCGCGCTGTCCTGGCGCGGGATCATCTGGCTGACCGTCCCGATGGCGCTGCTCATGGCCTTCTCCCGGGTCTTCGTCGGCGTCCACTACCCGCACGACGTGGCCGTCGGGCTGGTGCTCGGCGGAGCGGTCGCGTTCCTGGTCGTCCGGGCGGCGAACCGGCCCGTCCGGTCGGTGGTGGAGACAGCGCGGTCGAGCCGGAACGGCGCCGTGGTGTGGTGCGCGGGGCGCGGGCCGCGCCCGCGCGCCTCCACGCGCCCCGAGGGCGTGCGCCACGGCGCGTACTGAACGCGCGCCGGACGTGCCAGGATCGGGGGTGCGATGACTTCCACCGATGCCCCCATCCCTGTGTTCGACGCCCCGGCCGTCCCGGCACCCGCCGCCGCACTGCACGGGCCCGTCCTCGCCTGGTTCGACCGGCACGCCCGCGACCTGCCCTGGCGCCGCCCCGAGGCGGGGGCGTGGGGCGTGATGGTCAGCGAGTTCATGCTCCAGCAGACCCCGGTCGTACGGGTCCTGCCGGTGTACGAGCAGTGGCTGGCGCGCTGGCCGCGCCCCGCCGACCTCGCCGCCGACGCGCCCGGCGACGCAGTCCGCGCCTGGGGCCGGCTCGGCTACCCACGGCGCGCGCTGCGGCTGCACGCGGCGGCCGTGGCCATAACGGAGCGGCACGGCGGCGATGTGCCGAGCGACCACGCGGCGCTCCTGGCGCTGCCCGGGATCGGCGAGTACACGGCCGCGGCCGTGGCCTCGTTCGCGTACGGGCAGCGGTACCCGGTCCTGGACACGAACGTCCGCCGGGTGTTCGCCCGGGCGGCGACGGGCGTGCAGTACCCGCCGAACGCCACGACCGCGGCCGAGCGCAGGCTCGCGCGCGAGCTGTTGCCGCAGGACGAGGCGACGGCGGCGCGCTGGGCGGCGGCCTCGATGGAGCTGGGCGCGCTGGTGTGCACGGCGAAGAACGAGGACTGCGGGCGGTGCCCGGTCGCCGACCGGTGCGCGTGGCGGCTGGCCGGGAAGCCGGCCCACGACGGCCCGGCCCGGCGCGGGCAGACGTACGCGGGCACGGACCGGCAGGTACGCGGCCGGCTGCTCGCCGTCCTGCGGGACGCCCCGGGCCCGGTGCCGCAGGCCGCCCTGGACGCGGTCTGGGACGAACCGGTCCAGCGCGCCCGCGCGCTGGACGGCCTGGTCGCGGACGGCCTGGTGGAACCCCTGGAGAACGCGGAGTACCGCCTCCCCCAGTCCTGACGGCCTCCAGCGGTTGCCGGGGCCCGGCCATGGCACCGGGCACCGGCCCCGGCACCGGCACGGTCACCGGGCACCGGGCCCCCGCAGGACACCGCCCCCCGTAACGGACAGACCACGCCCCCCGTGACCGGCCCGTCCCTATACCCACTCCCGACCCCTGTTACACAACCGATGGGCAGCCGTGTGGCTGTCGACGGCTGGCTCGCACAGCCTCGTGACAAGCGCTCCGTAGCGTCATCGACGTCAAGCAAACGAGCTGGTCACGGGGATGGAGGCGGTCGGTATGTCGCACGGCGAGGTGCTCGACTTCGAGGAGTACGTACGGACGCGGCAGGACGCGCTGCTGCGCAGTGCCCGTCGGCTCGTCCCCGACCCCGTCGACGCCCAGGACCTGCTCCAGACCGCCCTGGTCCGCACCTTCGGCCGCTGGGACGGCATCGCCGACAAGTCCCTCGCCGACGCGTACCTCCGGCGCGTGATGATCAACACGCGTACCGAGTGGTGGCGCGCCCGCAAGCTCGACGAGGTGCCCACCGAGCAGCTGCCCGACGCGTCCGTCGACGACGCCACCGAGCAGCACGCCGACCGCGCGCTCCTCATGGACATCCTCAAGGTCCTCGCCCCGAAGCAGCGGAGCGTCGTCGTCCTGCGGCACTGGGAGCAGATGAGCACCGAGGAGACCGCGGCCGCGCTCGGCATGTCGACCGGTACGGTGAAGTCCACGCTCCACCGCGCACTGGCCCGACTGCGGCAGGAACTGGAGAGCCGCGGCGTCGAGGACGCCCGCGCTCTGGAGCGGTCGACCGCACGACGTGACGAACGGGGGCAGGACCGGTGCGCGGCCTAGGCGCCAGATACGACGGCGACGACGGGCCCGGCGGCCCGCGCCGCCGGACCCTCAAGGCGGTGAGCATCACGGCGGTGGCCGTGCTCGCCGCCGTCGGCCTGTTCGTGACCGCCTGCTCCACGGGCGGTACGGGCTCCCGGGACGAAGGCGCGGCCCGCGCCGACGAGGTGGGTTCGGCGGCCCCCGCGCCGACTCCCTCCGGCTCCGCCTCCGCCGGGCAGATGCCGGCCCAGCGGGTCGACCCGATCGCGCTGATCAAGGGCGACCCGAAGATCGGGGAGCGTCTGAAGGCGGATCTCAAGCCCTGCGTCGCGGACGCCTATCCGGTCGACACCTCCTACGGGAACCTGACCGGCGGCCCCTCGCCCGATGTCGTCGTCAACGTGATGACCTGCGGTGACGCCGTCGGTATCGGCACGTACGTGTACCGCGAGGAGGGCGACGGCTACAAGAACGTCTTCATGGCCGAGGACGCGGCGGTGTACGCCACCATCGACCGGGGCGATCTGGTCGTGACGAAGCAGGTGTACGCCAAGGGCGACCCGGTGGCTTATCCGTCGGGCGAGGACGTGATCACGTACCGCTGGGCGGGGAGCAAGTTCTCCCAGCACGACTGGGTGCACAACGACTACAGCCGCGCGGTCGGCGACGGCGGCATCGACGGCGCCGCGACGGTCGAGCCGAGCGGCAGCTGAACGGAAGGAAAGGGAAGGCGCGCGATGGCCGAGACCCATGTGCTGTTCGTCGAGGACGACGACGTCATCCGCGAGGCCACCCAGCTCGCTCTGGAGCGGGACGGCTTCGCGGTGACCGCGATGCCCGACGGACTGTCGGGCCTTGAGGCGTTCCGGGCGGACCGGCCCGACATCGCGCTGCTCGACGTGATGCTGCCGGGGATGGACGGGGTGAGTCTGTGCCGCCGCATCCGTGACGAGTCGACCGTGCCCGTGATCATGCTCTCCGCGCGCGCCGACTCCATCGATGTCGTCCTCGGCCTGGAGGCCGGAGCCGACGACTATGTGACCAAGCCCTTCGACGGTTCCGTGCTCGTGGCCCGGATCCGGGCCGTGCTGCGCCGCTTCGGCCACGCCGGCGGCCCGGCCCCCGGCGACCCGGGGGCGGACGGGACGCCCGAGGGCGGCCTGCTGGTCTTCGGCGACCTGGAGGTCGACACCGAGGGCATGGAGGTCCGCAAGGGCGGCGCACCGGTGGGCCTGACCCCGACCGAGATGCGGCTGCTGCTGGAGTTCTCGTCCGCGCCGGGCACGGTCCTGTCGCGGGACAAGCTCCTGGAGCGGGTCTGGGACTACGGCTGGGGTGGCGACACCCGGGTCGTGGACGTCCATGTCCAGCGACTGCGCACGAAGATCGGCCAGGACCGGATCGAGACGGTCCGCGGCTTCGGCTACAAGCTCAAGGGATGACCACGCCTGATGCCTGAGAAGCAGGTGCGCAGGTGAAGCCGCCCGCCCTCCGTACCGGCGTCCGCTGGAAGATCGCCGTCGCCATCGCGGCCGTCGGCGCCCTCATCGCGGTCACGCTCAGCCTGGTCGTGCACAACTCGGCGCGCGTCTCGATGCTCGACAACGCGCGCGAGGTGCAGATGGAGCGGCTCCTCTTCGCGCAGCGGATGTACGAGAGCTCCAAGCCGAAGGAGCCGCGGTTCGGCACCAAGCTCAACGACCCGATGCTGCCGCCCCAGCTCGACCAGCTGATGCGGGACAAGCGCCGCGGTACGTACGTGCAGGAGCACCGCCACGGCGGTCCGCCGGACGTCTGGGCGGCCGTGCCGCTGGCCAACGGCGACGTGCTGTCCCTGCACATCCCGTTCGCCGACCGCAGCGCGACGATCATGAAGGATCTCGACCGGGCGCTGATCATCGGCTCGGTCTCGGTGGTCATGGGCGGCTGCGCGCTCGGTGTGCTCATCGGCGGCCAGCTGTCGCGCCGGCTGCGGAAGGCCGCCGCGGCGGCCGGCCGGGTCGCGCAGGGCAACACGGAGGTACGGGTACGGGACGCCATCGGCGGAGTCGTACGCGACGAGACCGACGATCTGGCCCGCGCGGTGGACGCCCTGACCGACGCCCTCCACGAGCGCATCGAGGCCGAGCGCCGGGTCACCGCCGACATCGCGCACGAGCTGCGCACCCCGGTGACCGGTCTGCTCACGGCGGCGGAGCTGCTGCCGCCCGGGCGCCCCACCGAGCTCGTACGGGACCGGGCGCAGGCCATGCGGACGCTGGTCGAGGACGTCCTCGAGGTCGCGCGGCTCGACAGCGCGTCGGAGCGGGCCGAGCTCCAGGAGATCGCGCTCGGGGAGTTCGTGGAGCGGCGGGTGCGGGTGCTCGACCCCGAGGCCGTGGTGCACGTGGTCCACGAGTCCTGGGTGAGCACCGACCCGCGGCGCCTGGAGCGGATCCTCGGCAACCTGCTGGCGAACGCGGCCAAGCACGGCAAGCCGCAGGTCGAGGTGACGGTCGAGGGCCGGGTGGTACGCGTACGGGACCACGGGCCGGGCTTCCCCGAGGCGCTGCTCCGCGAGGGCCCGAGCCGCTTCCGTACCGGGGCGAGCGACCGGGCGGGGCAGGGGCACGGGCTGGGTCTGACGATCGCGGCGGGGCAGGCCCGGGTCCTCGGGGCCCGGCTGACGTTCCGTAACGCCGCTCCCGAGGGCACACCGCAGGGGGCGGGCGGCGCGATCGCGGTCCTCTGGCTGCCGGACCACGCGCCGACGAACACGGGCAGCTTCCCGATCATCACGTTCGCGGACTGAGGTACGGGTCGCACGAGGGCCCGTGCGACGCGAGGGCCCCGGCACACCGAGTGTGCCGGGGCCCTTTTCTCGTACGGGAGGGGTCAGACGGTCTCCGCGACCTTCGGCGCCTCGTCCGTGCCCTGCGGCGCCTTCTCCGGTCCGGCGCCGCGCAGCGCGACCTCCTTGACCAGGAAGGCGAGGGCGAAGCCGAGGACCGCGACCGCCGCGCCGACCAGGAAGGCGGAGTGGGTGCCCGCGGCCACCGCGTGCTGGTACGCCTCGCGCAGCGCTTCCGGCAGCTTCGCCAGCGAGGCCGCGTCGAGCTGGGCGGACTGCTGGGTCAGCTCCGAGCCGCCGCGCTCCGCCATCTCGTCCTGGACGCGGCTCGTGAAGAGCGCGCCCATGATCGCGACACCGAAGGAGGAGCCGAGGGTACGGAAGAGGGTCGTCGAGCTGGAGGCGACGCCCATGTCCTTCATCTCGACGCTGTTCTGCGCGACGAGCATCGTGATCTGCATCAGGAAGCCCATGCCGGCGCCGAGGAGTGCCATCCAGACCCCGGAGACGAGTCGCGAGGTGCCGGTGTCCATCGTGGAGAGCAGGAAGAGGCCGATCATCATCAGCGCGCCGCCGACGATGGGGAAGATCTTGTACTTGCCGGTGCTGGTGGTGAAGCGGCCGACGAGCAGCGAGACGGCCATCATCGCCAGGAGCATCGGCAGGAGCAGCAGGCCGGAGTTGGTGGCCGAGGCGCCCTGGACGGACTGCTGGAAGATCGGCAGGTAGAGGACCGCACCGAACATCACGAAGCCGGTGATGAAGCCGATCAGCGACATGACCGTGAAGTTGCGGCTGCGGAAGATGTGCAGCGGCATGATCGGGTCGCTCGCCCGCGTCTCGACGTACAGGAAGGCGGCGAGCGCGGCGGCGCCGCCGACCGCGAGGCCGACGATGGTCGCCGAGCCCCAGGCGTACTCCGTGCCGCCCCAGGTGGTGACGAGGACGATCGCGGTGATGCCGACGGTCAGGAGACCGGCGCCGAGGAAGTCGATCCGGGTGCCGGTGGCGCGCTTCTTCTTCGGCAGGTGCAGGACGGTGGTGACCATGGCGAGGGCGACGGCGCCGAGCGGCAGGTTGATGTAGAAGGACCAGCGCCAGCCCCAGTGGTCGGTGATGGTGCCGCCGACGAGCGGGCCGCCGATCATGGCGAGGGCCATCACGCCGGCCATCATGCCTTGGTACTTGCCGCGCTCGCGGGGCGGGATGAGGTCGCCGATGATGGCCATGACGCCGACCATGAGGCCGCCGGCGCCGAGGCCCTGGATCGTGCGGAAGCCGATGAGCTGGCCCATGTCCTGGGCCATGCCGCTGAGCGCCGAGCCGATCAGGAAGATCACGATCGAGGTGAGGAAGACGCCCTTGCGGCCGAACATGTCGCCGAGCTTGCCCCAGATCGGGGTGGAGGCGGCGGTGGCCAGGGTGTAGGCGGTGACGACCCAGGAGAGGTGCTCCAGGCCGCCGAGCTCGCCGACGATCGTGGGCATGGCGGTGCCGATGATCATGTTGTCCAGCATCGCGAGCAACATCGCGATCATGAGGGCGAGGAGCACCACGCGGACACTGCGCGGCGGCGGCTCGGTCACCTCGCTCGGAGGGGTGGTGGTCGACTGCGCAGCCATGTCATTCCCTTACTTGCCGCCCGGCTAGTTATTACACTGGGGACGGTAGACGTGTAACTTGCCGGTCGTCAAGTAAGTTTTGTGGAAAGTGGAGAGCAGCCATGGCCCGAGGCAACACCCGCCAGCGCATCCAGGACGTGGCCCTGGAGCTCTTCGCCGCACAGGGCTACGAGAAGACCTCGCTGCGCGAGATCGCCGAGCACCTCGACGTCACCAAGGCCGCGCTGTACTACCACTTCAAGACCAAGGAAGACATCATCATCGGCATCTTCCAGGACCTCACGCGGCCCATGGACGAGCTGATCGCATGGGCGGGGGAGCAGCCGCGGACGCTGGAGGTCAAGGAGGACATCCTGCGCCGCTACCAGGAGGCCCTGGTCGGCGCGGCCCCGCTGTTCCGCTTCATGCAGGAGAACCAGGCGGCCGTCCGCGAGCTGAGCATCGGCATGACCTTCAAGGAGCGGCTGCTCGAACTGAGCGGCCTGATCCAGGAGCCGGACTTCGCCGTCATCGACCGCGTGCGCTGCGTGAGCGCGATCTTCGCCCTGCACTCGGGGATGTTCTTCATGGACAACGTCGAGGGCGACCCCGAGGAGAAGCGTGAAGCCGTCCTCGAGGTCGCCCTCGATCTGATCACCCAGGCGCACAGCGCGCGGTGAGGCGTTCTTCAGGTCAGATGGTGACGCCCATCGAGCGCAGGAACGCGGCCGGGTTGAGGGCGGAACCGTAGTTCGGGGTCGTACGGATCTCGAAGTGCAGGTGCGGGCCGGAAGAGTTGCCGGTGTTGCCCGACAGGGCGATCTTCTGGCCGGCGCCGACCTTCTGGCCGATGTGCACGTTGATCTTCGACAGGTGCGCGTACTGCGAGTACTTGCCGTTGGCGTGCTTGACGACGATGGCGTTGCCGTACGCGGGACCGTCGCCGCCGCCGTTCGGGCCGGCCTTCACGACGGTGCCGGCGCCGGCGGCCTTGACCGGGGTGCCGACCGGGACGGCGAAGTCCTGGCCGGAGTGCTTGTGGGCCCACATGGCGCCGCCCTGGTTGAAGCTGGCGCTCAGGGTGTAGCCACCGACCGGCTTGACCCAGGAGGGGGCCTTCTTGGCGGCGACCGGAGCGGCCTTCACGGCCTTGGCGACGGCCGCCTTCTTGGCGGCGGCCTGCTTGGCGACGGCGGCCTTGACGGCGGCCTGGGCCTGGGCATCGGCCTGCGCGGCGACGGCAGCGGACGCACCGGTCGCGGCAGTCGCGATGGTGGCGGCCTTGCCCTCGGCGGCGAAGGCGGACCCTGCTCCGGCCACCAGCGACACTCCCAGACCCGCGGTGGCGAGAGCGACGGCGGTGATACGGGCGGCGGGGTTCATAACGCGCTTCGACATACGGGGGAAAACCTCCGGACAGAACGGGACCCGACGCGTTCGCTGCGCCGGGCGGGCTGTTGCTCATCCTTGGTAACCCGGGCACCCATCCGGCGTAAAACACCCCATCTACGACATTGCGTCGTAGCGATCTCCCCGGAAGTTCAGGTCTTGACGGCCTCGGACGCCCCTCCCTGAAATCGGACAAAGCGGCATAAGAGATTCTGTTTATCCGCACGTCGGACCCATCCCCATAGGCCCGACAGGCCGCCTCCCATGCGGTTCGCCCCCTCTCGGGACCAAAGTCCCGACGCCGGGGCCCGGAACGTCCCGAATCACCACCAAACACCAGCACTAATCCGGTTAGTACCCCCCAAAACGCCTGTGCGCCTTGTCACGGCGCACCCGCCCCCAATGCGACCTGGGTCACGCAACCAAGGCCTTTTCGATCACGTCCCGCACTACGCTGACGAGGTCGCGAACCACCGGGGGGACACCATGGATCCGTCACTGCTGGGCACCCGCCTCGCCTCGTCGGCGATGGGCCCACTCCTGAAGAAACTCCTGGTCAGCGACGGTCCGGGGGCGGGCCTGCCGGGCGCGGCCCGGCGCATCCGGCTCTCCGGGCTGGTCTCCTTCCGTGGCGAGAAGCGCACGCTCACGGAGAAGGACGTCCACAAACTCGCCGCCACCCTCGTCGAACGAGCCGTAGCGGGCCCCGGCGAGGCGCCGTTCCCCGGCGACGAGACCGCGGCGCTCACCGCCACCCTGGCCGCGACGCTCCTCGCCCTCGGCGACCTCGACATGGACGACGTACAGGCCGTCCACCTCGGCGCCCCGGCCCTCGCCCGCGCCCTGCGCGCGGCGGCCCCGCCCCCGGACGGCCTGTCGACGGACTCCGTCCTCTTCCTCGACTCGCTCACCGGGTGGGCCTGCGTCCACATCCTGGAGTTCTTCACCCAGCGGACCACCTTCGTGCCCCGGACCCTCGTGGAGCAGACCCGCGGCCAGGCGGAACTGACGGCCAAGGTCGACGAGGTCATCCGCCGTACGCCACGGGGGGACGCGCGGGACGCGGAGTTCGAGCGGCGGTACCTGGCGTACGTCGCGCGGAAGCACGGCAGCCTCACGATCTACGGGGTGGACCTGGAGGGCGCACCGGAGAAGTGGCCGCTGGACGTGGCGTATCTGTCCCTGGAGGCGAGGGGGGCGGCAGGGCCTCCGCTCGCGTTCCAGGCCCGCGGAGAGAACGGTATGGAGGACCGTTGCCTCCGGGAGGCCGCCCTCGCGGCGGTCGACGAGCGCGACCAGGAGTTCGTGGACGCCTTGGAGGACGCCCTCGGAAATGCCGGCCGCATGACCGGCCCGGGCCCGCAGGTCACGCTGACGCCCGAACAGCGTGAGGTCGCCCTCGCGACGGCCACCCGCCTGTTTCACGCCCTCGACGCGGGCGGCCGCGCCGATCTCGCCCTGGCCCGGCACGACAAGGTGCTGCTGCGCGGCCTCGCCGGCTCCGGCAAGACGACCCTCGTCCAGTGGCTGGCCGTCTCGGCCACGCGCGAGGACCTCGCCGACGACATGGCGTACCTCCACGACCGGATCCCCTTCGTCCTCCCCCTCCGTACCCTCACCCGCCACGGCGAGCGGCTCCCCGCTCCCGACCGCTTCCTCTCCGCCGCCGGCTGCCCGCTCACCCCGCCCGAGGGCTGGGCCGACCGGGTCCTGGCCGCCGGACGCGGCCTCGTCCTCGTCGACGGCATCGACGAGATCCCGGAGGCCGAGCGCGAGCGCGGCCGCCGCTGGCTCCGCGACCTCCTCGACTCCTACGACGGCAACCGCTGGCTGGTGACCTCGCGCCCCACCGCCGTACGGGACGACTGGCTCGCCCCCGACGGCTTCACCGAGCTCACCCTCTCCCCCATGTCCACCGCCGAGGTCACCTCGTTCGTCCGCCGCTGGCACCGGGCGGCCGGGCCGGAGGCCGCACCGTACGAGCAGCCCCTCCTCGACGCCCTGCGCACCACCTCCGACGTCGCCCAGCTCGCCACCAACCCCCTGATGTGCGGCCTGATCTGCGCCCTGCACCGCAGCCGCCGTGGTTTCCTGCCGCGCGGCCGGAAGGCGCTGTACGACGCGGCGCTGTCGATGCTGCTCTCCCGGCGGGACCGCGAGCGGGACATGGGTACGCCGTACGGGATCGAGCTGGGTGAGGCACCACAGATCCAGCTGATCCAGCGGATCGCGTACTGGCTCACACTCAACGGCCGCACGACGATGGACCGTTCGCACGCGCAGTCGGTCGTACGGGAGGCGGTGCCCGCGATCACGGAGGCGGCCGGCTACGACCCCGGCACGGTCTTCACGCACCTGCTCCACCGCAGCGGCCTCCTGCGCGAACCGACCGAGGAGACGGTCGACTTCGTGCACCGCACCTTCCAGGACTACCTGGCGGCGAAGGCCCTGGTGGACCACTGGGACATCGGCGTCCTGATCCAGCACGCGGCGGACGACCAGTGGGAGGACGTCATCCGCATGGCCGTCGGCCACGCCCGCCCGCGCGAATGCGCCGAGATCTTCCAGGAGTTGCTGAACGCGGTCGACGCGGCGCCGGACCGCCGCACCCAACTCCGCGTGCTGGTGGTGGCGGCGACGGCGCTGGACCACGCGACGGAGGTGGCGCCGGAGATCCGGGAACGGATCATGGCGCGGACGGCGGAGGTGATTCCACCGCGCGACATGCACGAGGCCCGCATCCTGGGCTCGGCCGGGCGTGGCGTGGTCGACCTGCTGCCCGACCCGGACGGACTGGGTGACAGTGATGCGCTGATGGCCGTGGTGACGGCCACCCACGTCGAGTCGGAGACCGCTCTCCCCTACCTCGCTCGGTTCACCGGTCACCCGGAGATCGCGATTCGTTCGCAACTCGTCTGGGGATGGCGACGGTTCGACACCCGCGCTTACGCCGAGGACGTCATCGCCCGCCTCGACCCCACCGGCCTGTTCTTCACCGTCAACTCCGACGAGCAGGCGGGCGAACTCGTACGTCTGGGCCTGCGCCCGCCCGGTCTCGACCTTCGGATCGGTCTCTCGGAGATCGGCCTGGCCGCGCTGGCCCCCGCCCTCGCCGAGGTGGAGGCCCTCGATGTCGCGCGGTACGGCCACTGGCGGGCCGCATCCGTGCTCCGAGGAGACGGCCTTCGCCGTCTCTCCGCTGCGGGCGCCCCCGAGGAGGGTTTTGGTTCGCTCGCCCACCTTCCCGGCTTGTCCGCACTCGACCTGTGGCAGGCCTCATCGCTGTCGTCGGACGACTGGGAGGGCATCGCGACTATCGGGTCGCTCCGCCACCTCCATGTCACCTCCCCCGCGCTCCGCCACGTTCCCGTCGGCCTCCGGCTGCCTCATGTCGAGAGACTGACGCTGGAGATCTACCCCGGCGCGGACTCTCCGATCGAGCGGGTGGTCCGAGCCTTCCCCGGGCTACGCCGGCTGATCCTCAGCCGGGGGCCGAGCGAGCAGGGTCTGGACCTCGCCGCCTTGGGCCGACTGGAGCACCTCGAGTACATCGACGCCTCCGGGACCCACGCCGTCGGCACCGAACACCTCTCCCCCGCCGTCGAAGTCCGGACATGAGCTGACCGCCCCCGCCCTCCCCCGATACGTTCACGATCATGACCGACATCGAACTCGCCGACGCCATCGAATCCGTACGCGACCAACTCGTGGAGGCCGCCGGCCGCGCGACCGGGAAGCCCGTCGCCTTCGAAGTGGGCGACATCGAGATGGAGTTCACGATCGAGCTGCGCAAGGAGGTGAAGGGCGGGACCAAGGTCAAGGCCTGGGTCGTCGAGGCCGGTGCCGACGCCTCCCGCACCCGGGGCGACACCCACCGCGTCTCCTTCACCCTCAAGCCCCGCAACGCCGCGACGAACGGCCCCTGGCTCGTCGGCGACGAGGACGCCGGCGACACCTCCGACTTCGGTGGCGGGCCGGCGCGGTGACGACCCCCGTACCGAACCCTCCGCTCCCCCTCGTGCGGCTTCCCGTCGTCGTCCGGTCCGAGCAGCACGGCCGGCAGGGCAGTGGTGCCCTGCTCACCTCCGACACCGTCCTCACCTGCGCGCATGTCCTGCGGAACGCCTACTCGGCCTGGGTGTCCGTGCCCGGCCGGAGCGAGTCGGTCCTCTGCCAGGTGCTCTGGTCGGACCAGCGGCTCGACGCGGCGCTCCTCCACGCCCCGGAGAGCCTGGCCGGCCTCGGTGGCCACCGCGCCGCGATCGGCCGGGTGGCCACCGACCGGCCCCTGCCCGGCTGCGAGATCCTCGGGTATCCGCGTGTGCAGCGGTACGGGGAAGGCCGGAAGCTGGAGTGCGACCAGTACCGGGGCACCCTGCTCCCCCTCGCCGGGCTCATCCGCCGCACGATGGTCCTCGAACTCGACGCGCCCGCGGCCGCCGAGCCCACCGACGGCGCCTCGCCGCTCGCCGGGCTCTCCGGCGGGCCCGTCGTCGCGGGCGACGAGCTGCTCGGCATCGTCCGGGAGGTCCCTCGCGGCCGCGGTCACCGACGGGTCGAGTGCGTACCCCTGAGCGCCGTCGCCGCCGACGCCGACTTCCTCGTCGCCTTCACCCAGGCCACCGGACGGGGCTTCCCCTCGCTCACGGCCCTCACCCGGCACAGCACGGCCGACTCCCCGTACGAGCAGGAGTACGGGGAGGCCATCGGCGCCGCCTACCGCCGTACGCGGATCTTCGGACTCGACGAACTCGGCAGGCGGGCCGCCTCCTGGGACCTGGACGCCGCCTATCTCTCCCTGGAGGCCTCCCCCAAGGAACCCGGGTCCACCACCGTCCCGCACCGCATCGACGAACTCCTCGCCGCCCGCCCGCGCGCCCTGCTCCGCGGCGACGCCGGTGCCGGCAAGACGACCCTCGTCTGGTGGCTCGCCGCCCATGCCGCCGCCGGCACCCTCGGTCCCCAACTCGCCGGACTGAACGGCCTCGTCCCCTTCGTCGTCCCGCTCCGGACCCTCCGTGCCCGCGGATCCGGATTTCCCTCCCCCGCCGAACTCCCCGGTGTCGCGGGCCTGATGATCGACAGCCCGCCCGACGGCTGGGCGGGCCGGGTCCTGTCCGCGGGCCGGGCGCTGCTCCTCGTCGACGGTCTCGACGAGGTGCCCGAGAAGGACCGCGAGGCCGCCCACGCCTGGCTCTCGGGACTCCTCGCCCGCTTCCCCCGTACCCGCTGCGTGGCGACCGTGCGCCCCCTCGCCGTGGAACCGGACTGGCTGGCCGGCGAGGGCTTCGAGGAACTGACCCTGCTGCCCCTGCGTGACCAGGACATCCAGGCGTTCGTCACCGCCTGGCACGACGCGGCGCGACTCGACGGCGACGCCGAGCACCTGACCGCGCTCGCACAGGACCTCGCCCAGCAGTTCCGCCACAACCCGGCTCTCTCCGACCTCGCCCGGACGCCGCTGCTGTGCGCGGTGATCTGTGCGCTCCACCGGTTACGGGAGGGCTTCCTGCCCGACACCCGCTGGGCGCTGTACGACTCCGCCCTCCAGATGCTGCTGGGCACACGCGACGACCGGCGCCGGATCGACGCCCCCGACGGCATCCGGATGTCGGTGGAGGAGAGCAGGCAGCTCCTCCAGCGTCTGGCGGCCTGGCTCGTCCGGGGCGGCCAGACGGAGTTCACGCGGGACCAGGCCCTGCACCAGCTGAACCGGGCGCTGCCGGGGATGCCGCAGGTCGCGGCGCAGGGGTCGGCGGAGGAGGTACTGACCCACCTCCTGAACCGCAGCGGCCTCCTTCAGGAGCGCACGGACGACGTGTTCCAGTTCGCGCACCGTACGTTCCAGGACTTCCTCGCGGCGAAGGAGTTCGTCGAGGACGACCTCATACCGGAGCTCCTGCGCCACGCGCGGGAGCAGCAGTGGCACGACGTCCTCCTGCTCGCCGCCGGCCACTGCTCACGCCGTGAGCTCCCGGCCCTGGTGGAGGGCCTCCTCGCCGCGGGCTCGGCGAGCCGGGACCGGGATCTGAAGACGACCCTGTACGTCCTCGCCGCCCTGTGTGCCCAGCACGCGGCCTGGTTGCCGGAGACCTTGGGCCGGAGGGTCGCCAAGGCCGTGAAGTCGGTCGCCGTCCCCCGCACCACCACGCAGCGGCAGCAGCTGGCCCGGCTGAGGGGGTTCGTGCTGCCCATGCTGCCGGGCCCGAGCGGGGAGACCGAGCAGGACACCCGGGTGATCGCCCTGATCACCGAGATCGGCGGCGCCGAGGCCGTTCCCTACGCCCGCGCGTTCGTCGGCTCGCGCCGGGCCTTCGAGCTGGGTCTCGGCTGGCACGCCTTCCCGGCCGCCTCCTACGCCCACGAGGTACTGGCGCACCTGACGGGCGACTACCCCGTGCTCGTCTCACGCCCGGAGGAGCTCCGGCACCTGTCACTGACCCGCCCGACGTCCCTGGGGTTCGTCGGCGATTTCACCGTGGCGGAACTGGCCGGCGCCGTGGCGCTCCTCCGGCCGCGCTCCTTGCGCATCGTCGACAACGAGCTGGTCACCGACCTCGGCTGGCTTCCCGATGTCGGCGCCGGCCTCCGCCAGGTGCATCTGGACGCCTGCCGGCCGGCCGGGCTCGAACCGCTCGCCGCGCTTCCGGAGGTCGAGGCGATCGAGGTGCAGAGCGTTCCGGTCGCCCAGGCCGATCTGACGGCCCTCGCCCGGATGCCCCGGCTGAAGGAGCTGCGCCTCAGGTCGGTGGAGACGAAGGGCCTGAATCTCGCCGCCCTGCGCAAGCGGCCCGGCCTGGAACTCCGCATCGAACCCTGACGGCCCGGCCACGGCCCGCCCGGACAGGCTGCCCGGTCACGGAAAAGGGGCGGCCCCGGACTCTTCCGAGTCCGGGGCCGCCCTTGTCACGCGAGCGAACGCCTACGCGTCCTTCGAGAGGTTCGGGCCCGCTCCGCCCGTCGCCTGCTCGATCGGCGGGACGTCCGGCAGAGCCGACTTCTCCTCGCCGCGGAAGGTGAACTTCTTCTCCTCACCCTCGCCCTCGGTGTCCACGACCACGATGTGGCCGGGGCGCAGCTCGCCGAAGAGGATCTTCTCGGAGAGCGAGTCCTCGACCTCGCGCTGGATCGTCCGGCGCAGCGGCCGGGCGCCCATGACCGGGTCGTAACCCTTCTTGGCGAGGAGCTCCTTCGCGGACTGGGAGAGCTCGATGCCCATGTCCCGGTCCTTCAGGCGCTCGTCCACCCGGCTGATCATCAGGTCGACGATCTGGAGGATGTCGGCCTCGGTGAGCTGCGGGAAGACGATGATGTCGTCCACACGGTTCAGGAACTCCGGGCGGAAGTGCTGCTTCAGCTCGTCGCTGACCTTGGCCTTCATCCGCTCGTAGTTGGACTTCGTGTCGCCCTGGGCCGCGAAGCCCAGGTTGAAGCCCTTCGAGATGTCCCGGGTCCCGAGGTTGGTCGTCATGATGATGACCGTGTTCTTGAAGTCCACGACCCGGCCCTGGGAGTCGGTCAGGCGACCGTCCTCCAGGATCTGGAGAAGGGAATTGAAGATATCGGGGTGGGCCTTCTCGACCTCGTCGAAGAGGACGACCGAGAACGGCTTGCGGCGCACCTTCTCGGTGAGCTGGCCGCCCTCTTCGTAGCCCACGTATCCGGGGGGAGAACCGAAGAGACGGGAAACCGTGTGCTTCTCGCTGAACTCCGACATGTCGAGGGAGATCATCGCGTCCTCGTCGCCGAAGAGGAATTCGGCGAGCGCCTTGGACAGCTCGGTCTTACCGACACCGGACGGACCGGCGAAGATGAACGAGCCACCGGGACGCTTCGGGTCCTTCAGACCGGCGCGCGTACGACGGATCGCCCGCGAGAGGCCGATGACCGCGTCCTTCTGGCCGATGACGCGCTTGTGGAGCTCGTCCTCCATGCGCAGCAGGCGGCTCGACTCCTCCTCGGTCAGCTTGAAGACCGGGATGCCGGTGGCGGTCGCGAGGACCTCGGCGATCAGCTCGCCGTCGACCTCGGCGACGACGTCCATGTCGCCGGCCTTCCACTCCTTCTCCCGCTTGGCCTTCGCCGCCAGCAGCTGCTTCTCCTTGTCGCGGAGAGACGCCGCCTTCTCGAAGTCCTGGGAGTCGATCGCGGACTCCTTGTCCCGGCGGACGCCGGCGATCTTCTCGTCGAACTCGCGGAGGTCCGGCGGCGCGGTCATCCGGCGGATGCGCATCCGGGATCCGGCCTCGTCGATCAGGTCGATCGCCTTGTCCGGCAGGAAGCGGTCCGAGATGTACCGGTCGGCCAGGGTCGCGGCCTGGACGAGGGCCTCGTCCGTGATGGAGACCCGGTGGTGGGCCTCGTACCGGTCGCGCAGACCCTTGAGGATCTCGATCGTGTGCGGCAGCGACGGCTCCGCGACCTGGATGGGCTGGAAGCGGCGCTCGAGGGCCGCGTCCTTCTCCAGGTACTTGCGGTACTCGTCCAGCGTGGTCGCACCGATGGTCTGGAGCTCACCGCGGGCCAGCATCGGCTTGAGGATGCTGGCGGCGTCGATCGCGCCCTCGGCGGCACCCGCACCCACCAGGGTGTGGAGCTCGTCGATGAACAGGATGATGTCGCCGCGGGTGCGGATCTCCTTGAGGACCTTCTTCAGGCGCTCCTCGAAGTCACCGCGGTAGCGGGAGCCGGCGACCAGCGCGCCGAGGTCCAGGGTGTAGAGGTGCTTGTCCTTGAGGGTCTCGGGCACCTCGCCCTTGACGATGGCCTGCGCCAGGCCCTCGACGACGGCGGTCTTGCCGACGCCGGGCTCGCCGATGAGAACCGGGTTGTTCTTCGTACGGCGGGACAGCACCTGCATGACCCGCTCGATCTCCTTCTCGCGCCCGATGACCGGGTCGAGCTTGGATTCGCGGGCCGCCTGGGTGAGGTTGCGGCCGAACTGGTCGAGGACCAGGGACGTCGAGGGGGTGCCCTCGGCAGGACCGCCGGCCGTGGCGGCTTCCTTGCCCTGGTAGCCGGAGAGCAGCTGGATGACCTGCTGCCGCACCCGGTTGAGATCGGCGCCCAGCTTCACGAGGACCTGGGCGGCGACGCCCTCGCCCTCGCGGATCAGGCCGAGCAGGATGTGCTCCGTGCCGATGTAGTTGTGGCCGAGCTGGAGGGCCTCGCGGAGCGACAGCTCCAGGACCTTCTTGGCACGCGGGGTGAAGGGGATGTGGCCGGACGGGGCCTGCTGCCCCTGCCCGATGATCTCCTCAACCTGCTGGCGGACCGCCTCGAGCGAAATCCCGAGGCTCTCCAGGGCCTTAGCGGCGACACCCTCACCCTCGTGGATAAGGCCCAGGAGGATGTGCTCGGTGCCGATGTAGTTGTGGTTGAGCATCCGGGCTTCTTCCTGAGCCAGGACGACAACCCGCCGCGCGCGGTCGGTGAACCTCTCGAACATCGTTAATCGCTCCTCAGAGCGGTCAGTCAGTTAGGGGTCGATCCCCTCCCTGTCCTTCCGCAGCTTAGTCCCGCAAGCGGGGACCGCTCATTCCAACTGCCGACATCCGTCCGGATCACCCCCTTGTCCGTGGGGAGACCTGCTGCCGAACAGCCGACAAATGCTCCAACTCGATGGTGCGAGACGATGTTCCCGCAGGCCAAGCAGTTACCCGTGCCTTCAGTACGCCGATGGCGAACGTGAGACGCGAAAGCCCGCGAGTCGCCCCTCCTCACTAGGAATGTCTTACCCGTCCGCACTGACACTCCATGCGGCACACCCCGGTTCCCTCCGCTACGGGCGAACATCCTTGCGCTGCCGAATGCACCCGTACGCCCCCATCGCGGACACATTGCGCAGTGGATCGAGGACGCAGGGTCGACGTTGGCGTAACCAAGGGAGCCCCGTGGGCGTTCCCCGGACATGTCCTTCACCGCACCGCGCGTGCCGCCGCCCCGCTCGCCGGTCGAGGGTGGTCGGGCGCGGTGGTACGAGGAGGGGCTCGGCTGGGCGACGGTGGCCGGCCCGCCGGTGGGCCTGGTGACGGGTCTGCGCTTCGACGTCCTGGAGCTGCCCGCCGCGGCCGGCCGCGCGGTGCTGCGCAGGACGGGCGCTGGCGCCACCGGGCCGGTGGCCCTCATGGGGCGGAGGATGCGGCTACTGGTGGCCGCGGGCAGCGCGGAGGAGCTGCCGGGGCTGCTCGAATGGCTGGAGTGGGGCGGGATCTCGCTGGATCTCGTCGCCCTGGGCGCCGGCAGCCGGATGACCGCTCCTGTTCCCCCAGGATGGAGCGGTTCCGGCGCGCCCGGCGCCGCCGTGTGGCTGCGCGCCCCCGAACCGGGCCGTGACGTGGAGCCCTCGCTGCCGGCCCTCTGGGCCGCGACGCGGGGTGGTGCGGCCGCCCCCTGTCTCGTACGGCTCGTGGCCGCGGCCGCGGCGGAGTGCCATCGGGTACGGCTGCTGAGTGCGCGGTCCCGGGAAGGCCTCCCCGGGCGCCCCGAGGGGCGGCCGGTGGAGCGTTCCGCGAGGCCGGTCGCTCAGCAGCTGACTCCTCAGCGGTTCGCGTCCTCGTAGGCCGCCTTGATCTCCGCCGGAACGCGGCCGCGGTCGTTCACGTTGTAGCCGTTCTCCTTGGCCCACGCGCGGATCTTCGCGGTGTCCGGGCTGCCACCGGTGGCGACCCGGCCCTTGCCACGCGTACCGGCGCTGCGGCCACCGGTGCGCCGACCGCTCTTGGTGTACGGCTCGAGCAGGCCACGGAGCTTGTCCGCGTTGGCGGTGGTGAGGTCGATCTCGTAGGTCTTGCCGTCCAGCGCGAACGTCACGGTCTCGTCCGCCTCGACGCCGTCGAGGTCGTCGACAAGAAGGACCTGAACCTTCTGTGCCACCGGATTTCCTTTCATCGAAAATGCAGTACGCGGAAAGGAAACCGCTTTTCCCGGAAAAACACAAACCCCTGGGAGAGGTTCAGAAGCCCGGCAGTGCGGGAAACGTGCGCGATTCGGACATAGGGTTCCGTGCGCTCGTCACGGGTCACAGATGCAGAAGCATCCGGCTGTTGCCCAAGGTGTTCGGCTTCACTCGTTCGAGACCCAGGAACTCGGCGACACCCTCGTCATAGGAACGCAGGAGCTCGCTGTACACATCTCCGTCGACCGGAGTCTCGCCGATCTCGACGAAGCCGTGCTTCGCGAAGAAGTCGACTTCGAAGGTCAGGCAGAATACCCGGCGCACCCCGAGCCAACGGGCGGTGTGCAGCAACTTGTCGAGCACGTGATGTCCGACGCCGGCGCCCTTGAACTCGGGATCGACGGCGAGAGTACGGACTTCGGCGAGGTCTTCCCACATCACATGGAGTGCCCCGCAGCCGACGACGACGCCGTCCTCGTCGCGTTCGGCGACCCAGAACTCCTGGATGTCCTCGTAAAGCGTCACGTCGGCTTTGTCGAGCAGGATGCCCCGGCGGGCGTACGGGTCGACAAGGCGGCGTACCGCGGCGACATCACCGGTGCGGGCGCGGCGAACGGTGACGGCTTTCGGGGCGGCGGAGGACGACGGCATGGGGGGACGTTATCGCCCGTTGCCCTCGGGCTCGGACGCACCCTCCACGGCACCCGGACGCGGCTCGTCGGATCCGCTCCCGTCCGCGGTCCCACCTGCGCTCTCGGGGGCCGCCCCGGCCTGCGGAGCGGGGGTCTCGGGCACGTTGTGGCCGACGATTCGGATCGCGTCGGTGAGGGCCTCTCGCTGCTCGCTCGACATCATGCCGAAGAAGGCGACAAGGGCGGACGCAGGGTTGTCGCTCTGGGCCCACGCTTCGTTCATCAGTGCGGCCGAGTAGGCGGCGCGGGTGGAGACCGCGGTATATCGATAGGCGCGGCCGTCGACTTCCCTGCGCACCCAGCCCTTCTGATGGAGATTGTCCATTACCGTCATGACGGTGGTGTAGGCGATGGACCGTTCCTGCTGGAGATCCTCCAGGACTTCCCGGACGGTCACCGGGCGGTTCCATTGCCAGACGCGTGTCATGACGGCGTCTTCCAGCTCTCCCAATTGGCGGGGCACACCGCCACCATAGTCGGCGAAGCGGGAATGTCCCTGCTATTGACGGAGGAAACGCAACAAAAAGGACGTACGACCTGAAAGCGGTCGTACGTCCTTCGGTGCGGGTGGGGCTACGAGGCGCTGCCGTCCGCCTGGCGGGTGGCTTCGGCCCGGGCGAGGGCGGCGTCCACGGCGGCGTCTTCCTTGGCCTTGTTCGGGCCGCCCTGGCTCTTCACGATCGTGACGACGAGCGCGGTGAAGAACACGGCCATCACGACGGGGGGCAGGAGCGCGGATACGTAGTCCATACCGACCAGAGTAGCTATCCGGCGGCACGTTCCTCGGGCGGGGGCGGGGGTACGGGGCGCCGGCGTGGCGGGAAGACCTCGGACGGCTTGGGCGCCGGGCGCTTCGTCGGGGCGGGCGGCTGCTTCGGGGTGGCCGGCTTGGGTTCGTCGGCGGCGGCGCGGCCGCCGGGGAGCGCCAGCAGCCGGAGGCGGGGCGCGGGGGCCACGGCCTGGGAGACGCGGGCGAGGCGGGCGCGTACGGAACGTTCCGCGAGGACCTGGCAGCGCTCCAGGAGGCCGGCGGCACGGGGGTGGGCCCGCAGGGCGCGCAGGGCGGCGAGGTCGTCGGCCCCTGGGTCGTACCCGGCACCGAGGGCGTCCTGGAGGAGATCCAGATAGCCGGGGAGCGAGCCGGGCAGGGCCTCGCGGTACCGGGTCAGGTCGGCGAGGAGGAAGGCGCGCAGCCGGCCGGCCTCGCGGACGGCGTCGTCCACGGACGCGGCGAGCCGCAGGCAGTCCTGGATGTCCTCGTCCTGAAGGGGGGCGGGGTTGAGGGCGGTGGCAAGGGCGCGTCGGAGCACACGCAGCTCGTCCGCGCTGAACGCCATGCCGCCGCGAGATCCGTATGGCGTGGGCATGGGGTGACAATACGCGCTAATCGGACAAATTTCGTTCACCGATCAGCTCGGTGTGGCGGCGCCGATCAGCTCGGTGTGGCGGCGCCCGGCCCGCTCCGGCGCCGCCCACCCGAGACCCGTCGCGCTACATGCGCGAGACGTTGCGTTCGTACACCAGGCGCAGGCCGATCAGCGTCAGCCACGGCTCGTGCTCGTCGATCTGCGTGGACTCGCCGAGCACCATCGGGGCCAGGCCGCCGGTGGCGATCACCGTCACGGCCGACGGGTCGCCGTCGCGGCCGACCAGCTCGCGCTTCATCCGGGCCACCACGCCGTCGACCTGACCGGCGAAGCCGAAGACGATGCCCGACTGCATCGCCTCGACCGTGTTCTTGCCGATCACGCTGCGCGGGCGGGCGAGCTCGATCTTGCGGAGCTGGGCGCCGCGGACGCCCAGCGCCTCGACCGAGATCTCGATGCCGGGCGCGATCGCGCCGCCCGCGTACTCACCGCGCGCGGTGATCGCGTCGTACGTCGTCGCCGTGCCGAAGTCGACCACGATCGCCGGTCCGCCGTAGAGCTCGACCGCCGCGACCGCGTTGATGATGCGGTCCGCGCCGACCTCCTTCGGGTTGTCCGTGAGGATCGGGACGCCCGTCT
Organism: Streptomyces sp. NPDC022552; assembly: GCF_055561875.1. Classification (NCBI taxonomy): domain Bacteria; kingdom Bacillati; phylum Actinomycetota; class Actinomycetes; order Kitasatosporales; family Streptomycetaceae; genus Streptomyces; species Streptomyces sp. NPDC022552. Next base: position 178,331 of record NZ_JBVHGJ010000014.1, on the reverse strand, counting down.
TGACGCCCGGCTCGACCAGGACGGCCGGGACGTCGCCGTAGTACCGCCGGGTCACCTCGCGCAGCTCGTGCAGCACCGAGGGGACCGTCGCACAGATCGCGATGCCCTCGATGCCGTCGCTCAGCTCGACGCCCAGCAGCGGGTGCATGCCCATGAGGCCCTGGAGCAGGACCGCCATCTCGTCGGCGGTGCGACGCGGGTCGGTCGAGATGCGCCAGTGCTCGACGATCTCGTCCCCGTCGAAGAGACCGAGGACCGTGTGCGTGTTGCCGACGTCGATGGTGAGCAGCATCAGGCGCGCACCTCGCGCAGGTCGAGGCCGATGTCGAGGATCGGGGAGGAGTGCGTGAGCCCGCCGACCGCGAGGTAGTCCACGCCCGTCGCCGCGTAGGCCGCAGCGTTCTCCAGCGTGAGGCGGCCGGAGGACTCCAGAACCGCGCGGCCGGCGACCAGCGCGACGGCCTCCTCGGTCTCCAGAGGGGTGAAGTTGTCCAGCAGGATCAGGTCGGCGCCCGCGTCCAGGACCTCACGGACCTGGTGCAGCGTGTCGACCTCGACCTCGATCGGCACGTCCGGGAACAGCTCCCGAACGGCCTTGAAGGCCTGCGCCACACCGCCGGCCGCGACCACGTGGTTGTCCTTCACCAGCGCCGCGTCCGACAGCGACATGCGGTGGTTGACGCCGCCGCCGCAGCGCACCGCGTACTTCTCCAGGGCGCGGAGCCCCGGCGTGGTCTTGCGCGTGTCCCGGACGCGGGCCTTGGTGCCCTCCAGGACGTCCGCCCACGCGCGCGTGGCGGTGGCGATGCCGGAGAGACGGCACAGGATGTTCAGCGCGCTGCGCTCACCGGTGAGCAGGTCACGGGTGCGGGTGGTGACGCTCAGGAGCTTCTGGCCCGCCTCGACTCGCTCGCCGTCCTCGACGTGCCGCTCGACCTCGAAGGTCTCGGTGCAGACGATGGAGAGCACCGCCTCGGCGACCCGCAGACCGGCCACCACGCCCGCCTCACGGGCGGTGAAGTCGGCGGTGGCCACCGCGTCCTCGGGGACGGTCGCGACGGTCGTCACGTCCACGCCGCCGTCGAGGTCCTCCTCGATCGCCAGGTGGGCGATGTCCTCGACCTGGACCGGGTCCAGCCCGGCGTCGGCGAGGAGCTGCGCGAGTGCGGGGTCGAGCCCGCACTCGTAGACCTCGTCGCCGTCGGCGCAGCCGCAGCCGTCACCGCAGCCGCCCGCCTCCTCGGCCGGGGCGCTGATCTGGATCAGGGGAACGTCCACGGGCTGCGGACGTGCTTCTTCGGGCGTGCTCACGACTGCGGCTCCCTGGTTGCGTCGGCGGTTACGGGCGGAAAGTCTGCGGTGGCGGTACGGCGGACCACGAGGCGCCGGTCCGGGGTGAGGCGCACGATCAGATGGCGGCGCCAGTCCTCGTCCCGCTCGGGGTGGTCCTCGCGCCAGTGGCAGCCACGGGTCTCCCGGCGTTCCAGGGCGGCGGCGACCAGCACCCGGGCGACGCACAGGAGGTTCGTCGTCTCCCAGGACTCGACGCCCGGCTCGGCCGCCTTGCCCAGGTGGTCCTCCGCCGCCGAGAGGCTCAGCGCCTCCAGCGCGTCGGCGGCGTCCCCGAGACTCTCGGCGGACCGCAGCACCCCGGCGTCCGCGCTCATGATCCGCTGGATGCGGACCCGGGTCTCGGGCGCGAGCAGCGGCAGCACGGACGGGCCGGCGGCCACGGACGCGGTCGCGACCGGCAGGCCCTCGCGGTGCGGGCCGAGCGTGGCGACGTCCTCGGCGATCCGCTCGGCGAAGACCAGGCCCTCCAGGAGCGAGTTCGACGCCAGGCGGTTGGCTCCGTGCACGCCCGTGCAGGCGACCTCACCGCACGCGTAGAGCCCCGGGACGGTCGTCCGGCCCGTCAGGTCGGTGCGCACGCCGCCGGAGGCGTAGTGGGCCGCGGGCGCGACCGGGATCGGCTCGGTGACCGGATCGATGCCGTGGGCCCGGCAGGCGGCGAGGATCGTGGGGAATCTGGTCTCCCACATCTCGGCGCCGAAGTGCCGGGCGTCCAGGTACATGTGCTCCGCGCCCCGCTCCTGCATCCGGCGCATGATCGCCTTGGCGACGATGTCGCGGGGGGCGAGCTCGGCCAGCTCGTGCTGGCCGACCATGAACCGGACCCCGTCGGCGTCGACGAGATGGGCGCCCTCGCCCCGTACCGCCTCGGAGACCAGCGGCTGCTGGCCCTCGGAGTCGGAGCCGAGGAAGAGCACCGTCGGGTGGAACTGGACGAACTCCAGGTCGGAGACCTCGGCCCCGGCGCGCAGGGCGAGCGCGACGCCGTCGCCGGTGGAGACGGCCGGGTTCGTCGTGGCCGAGAAGACCTGGCCCATGCCGCCGGTGGCGAGGACCACGGCGGGGGCGTGGACGGCGCCGACGCCGTCGTGCTGGCCCTCGCCCATGACGTGCAGGGTCACACCCGCCGTGCGTCCCTCGGCGTCCTTGAGGAGGTCCAGGACGAGGGCGTGCTCGATGGTGCGCAGCCCGCCGTCCCGTATCGCCTCGACGAGGGCGCGGGAGATCTCCAGGCCGGTGGCGTCGCCGCCGGCGTGGGCGATCCGGCGGCGGTGGTGGCCGCCCTCGCGGGTCAGGGCGATCTCGCCGTCGGCGGTCTTGTCGAAGTCGGCGCCGGTGGCGATCAGCCGCCGGACGGCGTCGGGGCCCTCGGTGACCAGGAGCCGGACGGCCTCGGTGTCGCAGAGCCCGGCGCCGGCGACGAGGGTGTCGTCGAGGTGCTGCTCGGGGGTGTCGCCCTCGCCGAGCGCGGCGGCGATGCCGCCCTGCGCCCAGCGGGTGGAGCCGTCGTCCAGGCGTGCCTTGGTGACGACGACCGTACGCAGCCCGGCGGCGGTGCAGCGCAGGGCCGCGGTCAGGCCCGCGACACCGGAGCCGACCACGACGACATCGGCGTCGATGGACCAGCCCGGCGCGGGCGCGTGCAGCCGTATTCCGGTCACTTGGTGGCTCCGAAGGTCAGCGGGATGTTGTCGATCAGTCGCGTGCTGCCCACGCGCGCGGCGACGGCGAGGATCGCGTCCCCGGCGTGGCCGTCGCCGACCTCGGTGAAGTCGGCCGGGTCGACCAGGGCGAGGTAGTCGAGCACGAGCGGCGGCTCGGCCTTCGCCGCCTCGTCGAGGACGGTACGGGCCGCGGCCCGTACGGCGTCGGCGCCGCCGCACTCGGACGCCTGGGCGACCGCGTGGGCGTCGGCCGCGGCGCGGGCCTCGCCGAGCCGGGAGAGCGCCTCCGCGCGGGTCTCCGCACGGCCCTGGGAGGCCGGCAGGGAGGCTGCACGCGCGCGCAGCGCGTACTGGGCTGCCAGCCGGTCGCCCGCGGCGAACAGGGCTCGGGAGAGGGCGAGGGCGGTGCGGCGCTCGCCGCCGGAGAGGTAGCGGTTGCGGCTGGACAGGGCGAGACCGTCGGCCTCGCGGACCGTCGGGACGCCGACGATCTCCGCGGGGAAGTTCAGATCGCGGGCCATCCGGCGGATCAGGGCCAGCTGCTGGGCGTCCTTCTGACCGAAGAAGGCCAGGTCGGGGCGGGTGAGATGGAGCAGCTTGGCGACGACCGTGAGCATGCCGTCGAAGTGGCCGGGCCGCGAGGCGCCTTCGAGACGCTCGCCCATGGGGCCGGCGCTGATCCGGACCTGGGGCTCCCCGCCGGGGTAGACCTCGTCGACGGAGGGCGCGAAGACGGCGTCGGCGCCGGCCGCCTCGGCCGTCTTGAGGTCGGCCTCCAGCGTGCGGGGGTAGCGGTCGAGGTCCTCGCCCGCGCCGAACTGGAGCGGGTTGACGAAGACGGTGACGACGACGAAGCCGTCGGCTCCGACGTACTCCCGGGCGGTACGGACGAGGGTGGCGTGGCCCTCGTGGAGCGCGCCCATGGTCATGACGACGGCGGTACGACGGTTTCCGGCCACGCCGGTGACGGCGGACGCGGGGGCGGCGGACGCGGGGGCGCCGGACGCAGGCGTGGGTACGGGGGGCACGGGCACGCGGGCGGCGGCGAGCTCCTGGAGTTCGGCCGCCGTACGGACCAGGGCGAAGGTCGTCGATGTCATCGGTCGGTCTCCCCGTCGGCGAGCACGCCCAGCAGATCCTCGGCCAGCTCGGGCTTGAGCAGGCCGTGCGCGAGCGCACGGTCGGCGGTCGTGCGGGCCATCGCCAGATAACCGGCGACGGTGCCGGGCGCGTGCTTGCGCAGCTCGGCGACGTGCGCGGCGACCGTCCCCGCGTCCCCGCGCGCCACGGGGCCGGTGAGGGCGCCGTCGCCGGAACGCAGGGCGTTGTCCAGGGCGGCGCCCAGGAGCGGGCCGAGCATCCGGTCGGGGGCGGCGACCCCAGCCGTACGGAGCAGGTCCATGGACTGCGCGACCAGGGTCACCAGGTGGTTCGCGCCCAGGGCGAGGGCCGCGTGGTAGAGCGGGCGGGCCTCCTCGGCGATCCACTCGGGCTCGCCGCCCATCTCGATGACCAGGGCCTCGGCGGCCAGCCGCAGCTCCTCGGGCGCGGTCACGCCGAAGGAGCAGCCGGCCAGGCGCTGGACGTCTACGGAGCTGCCGGTGAACGTCATGGCGGGGTGCAGGGCGAGCGGCAGCGCGCCGGCCCGGCGGGCGGGGTCCAGGACCTTCACGCCGTACCGCCCGGAGGTGTGCACGAGCAGCTGCCCCGGCCGTACGGCCCCGGTCTCGGCGAGGCCCTCGACCAGGCCGGGCAGGGCGTCGTCGGGAACGGTCAGCAGCACCAGCTCGGCGCGGGCGAGCACCTCCGCCGGCGGCACGATCGGCACGTCCGGGAGCAGGGTCCCGGCGCGCCGCACGGAGGCGTCGGAGACCGCGGAGACGGCGACGGGTCGGTGTCCCGCGAGCTGGAGGGCGGCGGCGAGGGCGGGTCCCACCCGGCCTGCTCCGACGACTCCGACGGCGAGTCGTGCGGGACGGTCTTCCGCTCGGGGTTCTGCTGGTTGGTTCACGCGGCAACGGCCTTCCGTTCCAGTCCGCGGGGGGTACCGGACGATTTCTGGTCATGCTACGCCAGCGTTTCGCGCTCCTCCGTGACTGTCCACAGGGTGTGGGTGGTGGTGTGATCATCGACCCATGGACGAAACAGAAGCACGGCTGCATCGGGCGAAGGTGTGGGGCGGTGCGCGGCGTGCGCTGTGGCACTCGCCGGTCGCGGGCACGGTCGGGGAGCGCCTGCGCGAACTGGCCGACTGGGCGGGGGCGGCGGAGGGCGACGGCGGCCCCGTCGACATGTACGGGGACGGGCCGGTCGAGCAGGTCGAGCAGCGGGTGGCCGAGGAACTCGGCTTCCCGGCCGCGGTGTTCTTCCCGACCGGGACGATGGCCCAGCAGGTGGCGCTGCGCTGCTGGGCCGGCCGGACCGGGAACCCCGTCGTAGCCCTGCACCCGCTCGCCCACCCCGAGGTCCACGAGGGCGGCGCGCTCGCGGCGGTCAGCGGGCTGCGCACGGTCCACCCGTCGGACGGCCCGCGGCTTCCGACGGCGGAGGAGGTACGGGAGCACCCGGAGCCGTTCGGGACGCTGATGCTGGAGCTGCCGCTGCGGGACGCCGGGTTCGTGCTGCCGTCCTGGGACGAACTGGCGGAGGTCGTGGAGGCGGCCCGGGAGCGGGACGCAGTGGTGCACGTCGACGGCGCGCGGCTGTGGGAGTGCGCCCCGCACTTCGGGCGCGGGCTGCGGGAGATCGCGGGGCTCGCGGACAGCGTGTACGTGTCGTTCTACAAGTCCCTGGGCGGTCTCTCGGGTGCGGCGCTGGCCGGCCCGGAGGACGTGATGGAGGAGGCCCGGGTGTGGCGGCACCGGTACGGCGGCCAGGTCTTCCAGCAGTACCCGGCGGCGGTGTCGGCGCTGCGGGGCCTGGAGCGGGAGCTGCCGAGGCTGCCGTCGTACGTGGCGCACGCGCGCGTGGTGGCGGCGGGGCTCCGGGCGGGGTTCGAGGAGGCGGGGGTGCCGTGGTTCCGGGTGCACCCCGAACCGCCCCACACCCACCAGTTCCAGGTCTGGCTGCCGTACGACCCCGACGTCCTCACGGCCGCCTCCCTGGCCCTCACGGAGGCGACGGACACGGTCCTCTTCCGCCGCTGGAGCGCCCCGGGCGCGGGCGGCCCGCCGGGCTTGGCCGTCACCGAGGTGACGGTGGGGGAAGCGGGTCTCGAGTGGACGGAGACGGATGTCCGCGAGGCGGTGCGGGCGTTCCTGTCGCACGTGGCGTGATCCCCCGCGGAGGATCCGCCCGGGCCGGGACGCCGGCGGGCTCCGGGCATCGGCGGGATCCGCGGTCGCGCCGATTGACGGGCGCCGTCAAACGGCGCGACACCACCGCCGGACCGCCCCGCACCATAGGGGGGTGAGCCTGACGATCGACATCACCGGACTGCCGCACGAGCGCATCTCGTTCGGCCCCTCGCCGCTGGCCGAGCTCGGCGCCGCGCTGCACGCGCTGTCCGAGCCCGGGCACCACGCCGGGCTGCACGGCTGGGCCACAACCACCGCCGCCGCGCTCAAGCCCGAGCTCGCCGACCGGCTCCACGAGGCCGACTTCATGTGGAGGTCCACCCGGTCCGACTTCCTGCTGCCGCCCCAGCCGCGCGAGACGCTCGCCGAGGAGCTCGACGACCTCGACCGGATGGACGACGAGAGGTACGTGGGGGCCGCGCTGGAGATCTCGTGCAGCACGCAGTACGCAGACGGCCTGCCCTCCCCGCTCGTCGACCCGCACTCCCGCCGCCGCGCCCTCGACCTGGCCGCCGCGCGAGGCCCACGGCAGTACGCGTTCGTGGAGCGGATGCTCGCCGATCCCACCGGCACGCGCGCGTGGATCCGCAGGCTCCTGGAGGACTGCGACGACGCGTTCTTCGCCGACACCTGGCGCCGCGTCCGGCTCCAGCTCGCCGCCGACGCCCGCCACAAGACCGAACTCCTGCGCCGCAAGGGCCTCGCCGACGCCGTGGCCGCCGTTTCCGGGGCGATGAGCCTGGAACAGGACGCCCAGAGCTCCCGGATCGTGATCGACAAGCTGGTCCACGGCCGTACGCACACCGAGGGCTCGGCGCTCACCTTCCTGCCGACCGCCTTCGGCTGGCCGCACCTCATCGCCCTGCACGCACGCGGCTGGCAGCCGGTGATCCAGTACCCCGTCTCCACCCGCGAACTGGCCGGCACCGCCCCCGTGGAGACGGTCAAGCTCCGCCTGGAGGCCGTCGCCCACCCGATGAGGATGCGGATGTGCCGCAACCTCGCCCGCGCCTCGTACACGACGAGCGAACTGGCCGACGCGTACGGCATCAGCGCTCCCGAGGTCTCGCGGCACCTCGCCGTCCTGAAGAAGGCGGGGCTGCTCACCACCCAGCGCCGAGGCCGCTACGTCCTGCACCAGCTCGACGTGACCGTCGTCGCCCGCCTGGGCAGCGACTTCCTCGAAGCCGTCCTGCGCTGACGCGGCCACACCGCGCAAGGGTCGCTGGAACCTCAGTCGAAGCGAAGGTGGGCGAGCCCCACCCGCAGCCGCCGCAGCCGGTGCCGTACCGGCCCGTCCGTGTTCGGTGCGATCCGCAGCCCCGCCGTGCGCGCCACCTCGTCCGCGACCTGCGGAACCGTCAGCCGGTCCGTACGGACGTGGTGCGCGAACTCCGGCCCGCCCAGCCGCTCCAGGCACAGGTCGAGCTTGGCCACCGCGAAGCTCTCCCGCTTCAGACCGCGCCCGAGCCCCCGCTCCGTCAGCCTCTTCAGGACCGTCTCCCGCTCCGCCAGCAGCGCGAAGTGGTGCACCCGGTCCGCGCCGTGGGCCTCGCGCAGCCGCCCGACGACCTCCTCGAAGTACGCCGGCTCCACGAGCGTCATCGGTACGATCACCGGCCCGCCGGTGTGCTCCCGCAGCGCCAGGTCGAGGACCTCGTGGACGCCCTGCCGCCAGGCGGCGAGGTCCTGGAAGTCACCTCTGAGGGCGGGCGGCAGCGTGCGGTGGAGGCCGAAGCCGAGATGCTCCGGATCGCACACCACGCTGCCCGGCAGCCGCCGCAGCAGCTCGTACGCCGTCTGCGTCTTCCCCCCGCCGAACGGGCCGTTGATCCACAGCAGCGTCACGGGTCTCAGACCGCTCCGCCGCCCGCCCGCACCAGGCCCGTCTCGTACGCGAGGACGACCACCTGCACACGGTCCCGCAGTCCCAGCTTGGTCAGGATGCGGCCGACGTGCGTCTTGACCGTCGCCTCCGACAGCACCAGCCGGGCCGCGATCTCGCCGTTCGACAGGCCCTGGGCGACCAGCAGCATCACCTCTCGCTCCCGGTCCGTGAGCCGGTCCAGCTCCTTGTGCTGCGGCTCGCGGCCCGAGGACGGCAGCATCGGCGAGAAACGGTCGAGGAGCCGGCGGGTCGTGGACGGGGCCACCACCGCGTCACCGCTGTGCACGGAGCGGATCGCGCCGAGCAGCTCGGCCGGCGGCACGTCCTTCAGCATGAAGCCGCTCGCGCCCGCCTTCAGCCCGGAGAAGGCGTACTCGTCCAGATCGAACGTGGTCAGGATCAGCACCTTGGGCGCCCCCGGCTCCCCGCAGATCCGGCGGGTCGCCTCGACCCCGTCGAGCTTGGGCATCCGTACGTCCATCAGCACCACGTCCACGGCCGTGGAGCGCAGCACCTCCAGTGCCTCCACACCGTCGCCCGCCTCGGCCACGACCTCCATGTCCGGCTGGGCGGCGAGCACCATACGGAATCCGGTGCGCAGCAGCACCTGGTCGTCGACGAGCATCACGCGAATGGACATGTGGTTCCTTCGGATCGTCAGTGGGCGGGCTTCAGGGGGAGCAGGGCGCTGATACGGAATCCGCCCCCGGGGCGCGGTCCCGCGTCCAGGGTGCCGCCGACCATGCCGACCCGCTCCCTCATGCCGATCAGGCCGTGGCCGCGGCCGTCGGCACCCCCGTCCTCGTACATCTCGTGGGTCGCGCCCCGGCCGTCGTCCTCGACGAGCAGCCCGAGACCGTCGTCGAAGTACACCAGGCGGACGCTGGCCCCGACGTCCGGGCCGCCGTGCTTGCGCGTGTTGGTGAGGGCTTCCTGCACGATCCGGTACGCCGTGAGCTCGACGCCGCTGGGCAGCGGACGCGGCGTGCCCTCGATCCGGAAGTCCACGGTCAGCCCGGCCCCACGGACCTGCTCGACGAGGTCCTCGATCTGCTCGACGTCCGGCTGGGGCACGTACTCCCCCGCCTCCTGGTGCTCGCCGGTGCGCAGGATGCCGAGCAGCCGGCGCATCTCGGCCAGCGCCTGCCGGCCGGTCGAGGAGATCGTCTCCAGGGCCTGCTTGGCCGTCTCCGGGGAGGAGTCCAGGACGTAGGCGGCGCCGTCGGCCTGGACGACCATGACGGAGACGTTGTGGGCGACGACGTCGTGCAGCTCGCGGGCGATCCGGGCGCGCTCGGCGGCGACGGCGACCTTGGCCTGCGCCTCGCGCTCCTTCTCCAGGCGGGAGGCGCGCTCCTCCAGCTGCGCGAAGTAGGCGCGGCGAGTGCGCAGGGAGTCGCCGAGCACCCAGGCGAGGGCGAACGGCACGGTCATGATCACCGTGAAGAAGACGTGTGCCAGAGCCGATCCCGGGCTGGTCTCGGACGGCCATCTCAGCATGGAGAGTGTGGCGGCGCTGAGCCCGCCGGCGAGTGCGAGACGGGACGCCCAGCGCGGTCCGTCGTGGGCGGCCACGGTGTAGATGATCACCAGCATGGCGAAGTCCGCGAAGAAGGGCTGCAGCCCGAAGCCGAGCTGGACGAGGCCCAGCGCGACGGCGAGGAGCAGCATCTTCTCGGGCGCGCGGCGGCGCAGTGCGACGACGACGGAGAACAGCGCGGCGACCACGCCGTACGCGGCGGGGTTGCCGACCGCCGGGTAGGAGGTGCCCACCCACAGCACGGAGAACCCGAGGAGGACGACGGCCCAGAAGGTGTCGACGCCCGTCGGGTGTCTGCGGATGAAGTCGTAGAGGCGCTGCACGTGACCCAGCGTAGGGAAGGTGGATAGGTGCAGGGGTCAACCGTGGGGTCGATCCTTGACGTGAGGGCCGTACTCCGCAAGGTGGAGACTGGACCGTGTGACGGATGAGACGTGTCAGTGGCAGGGGTGGCGCGAGGCCACGGAGCAGGCGCTGTACGGCCCGGGGGGCTTCTTTCTGCGCCCCGAGGGCCCGGCCGGTCACTTCCGCACCTCGGTGCACGCCTCGCCGCTCTTCGCGGGGGCCGTCGCGCGGCTGCTGACCGGGGTGGCGGAGGAGCAGGGGACGGACGAGGTCGCGTTCGTCGACATGGGCGCGGGGCGCGGCGAACTGCTGACGGGCGTCCTGGCCGCCGTACCGGCGGGGCTTTCGGTGCGGGCCTACGGCGTCGAGCGCGCGGACCGGCCCGCGGGGCTCGACGGGCGGGTGGAGTGGACGGACCGGGTGCCGGAGGGGGTCCGGGGGCTGCTGTTCGCGAACGAGTGGCTCGACAACGTGCCGGTCGACGTCGCGAGCGTCGACGAGGCGGGGGTCGTGCGGTACGTCGAGGTGCGGGCGGCGGACGGGGCGGAGCGGCTGGGGCGGGCCGTCGAGGGTCCGGACGCGGAGTGGCTGGAGCGGTGGTGGCCGCTCACGGAGCCCGGCGAGCGGGCGGAGATCGGGCGGCCGCGGGACGAGGCGTGGGCGGCGGCGGCCGGCTCGCTTGCGGCGGGGACGGCGGTGGCGGTGGACTACGGGCATGTACGGGGGGCCAGGCCGCCGTTCGGGACGCTGACGGGGTTCCGGGCGGGGCGGGAGGTGGCGGCGGTTCCGGACGGGTCGTGCGATGTCACGGCGCATGTGGCGATGGACGCGGTCGCCTCGGCCGGCGGGGAGCTGGTGACTCAGCGGGAGGCGTTGCGGGGCCTCGGCGTTCGTGGCGAGCGGCCGCCGCTCGCTCTGGCCTCCAGCGACCCGGGCGCGTACGTGCGGGCGCTCGGCGCGGCGGGGCAGGCGGCCGAGCTGACCGCGCGCGGCGGGCTGGGCGACTTCCTGTGGCTGACGCGGAGGGTCCCGGGGCGGTAGGGGAGGGCCCCGGAGCGGTAAGGGAGGGCCCCGGGGCGGTAGCGGACCGTCCTGTGGAACAGGTGCCCCCAACGGATCGGGGCCAGGGGATACTGGGCCCCATGACGGAGACGACGGTCGGAATCGGCGGGGCGGCGGAGAGCACCGACATGGTGCTGAACATCGGGCCGCAGCATCCCTCGACCCATGGCGTGCTCCGGCTCCGGCTGGTTCTGGACGGCGAGGTCATCCAGCGGGCCGAGCCGGTCATCGGGTACATGCACCGCGGCGCCGAGAAGCTCTTCGAGGCACGCGACTACCGCCAGATCGTCATGCTCGCCAACCGTCACGACTGGCTCTCCGCCTTCTCCAACGAGCTCGGTGTCGTCATGGCCGTCGAGCGCATGCTCGGCATGGAGGTCCCCGAGCGCGCCGTCTGGACGCGGACGCTGCTCGCCGAGCTGAACCGGGTGCTCAACCACCTGATGTTCCTCGGGTCGTACCCCCTCGAACTGGGTGGTATCACCCCGGTCTTCTACGCCTTCCGGGAGCGCGAGGAGCTCCAGGCCGTGATGGAGGAGGTCTCCGGCGGCCGGATGCACTACATGTTCAACCGGGTCGGCGGGCTCAAGGAGGACCTTCCCGCCGGGTGGCTGGGCCGCGCGCGGGCAGCCGTCGCCGACGTGCGGTCCCGCATGGACGTGTACGACAAGCTGGTCGTAGGCAACGAGATCTTCCGGGGCCGTACGCGGGGCGTCGGCGTCCTGACGGCGGAGACGGCGCACGCGTACGGCGTCTCCGGGCCCATCGCCCGCGCCTCCGGTGTGGACTTCGACCTGCGCCGTGACGAGCCGTACCTGGCCTACGGGGAGCTCCAGGACACGCTCGAGGTCGTCACGCGCGAGGAGGGCGACTGCCTCGCCCGTTTCGAGTGCCTCCTCGACCAGACCCACAACTCCCTGGATCTCGCCGACGCCTGTCTCGACCGGCTCGGCGAGCTGCCGCCGGGGCCGATCAACCAGCGGCTGCCCAAGGTGCTCAAGGCCCCGGAGGGTCACACGTACGCCTGGACCGAGAACCCGCTCGGGATCAACGGCTACTACCTGGTCTCCAAGGGCGAGAAGACGCCGTACCGGCTCAAGCTGCGCTCGGCGTCGTTCAACAACATCCAGGCGCTGACCGAGCTGCTGCCGGGCACGCTCGTCGCCGACATGGTGGCGATCCTGGGCTCGCTCTTCTTCGTCGTCGGCGACATCGACAAGTAGTCAGCCGCCGGGCGGCCGGTCGTCCTCGCGCATGACCACGAACTGTCGTGGGTCCTTCTCCGGGAGCCGGCGCTCCACCACGCGCCAGCCCCAGGCCTCGTAGCGGTCGCGCAGCCCGGGCACGTCGAGCGTCATCAGCAGGCGGGGCCGCGGGGCCCGGGCGAGAACGGTGTCGTGCAGGGCGCGGCCGAGGCCCTGGCCCTGGTGGGCGGGGGCGACGACGAGTTCGGCGAGTTCGAACGCCTCCGGCCCGCCGGAGAGCGCGGTGTCGCGCCAGCCGGCGGCGAACCCGGTCAGGGCACCCTCCGGGTCGTACGCGGCGACGCAGCGGAAGCCGCGCTGTCCCGCGGACGCCCGGCCGAGGAGCCGGTCCACCGTCCGCAGCGCCCCGCGCGGGGGTTCGTGCCAGGGCGGGCCGAAGAAGGCCTGGGCGCACAGGGCGATCAACTCGTCCCGCAGCGCCGTCACTTCCTCCGCGGCGAGCGCCCTGATCGTCACGAGCCGACGGCGCCGCGCAGCTCCGCCACGTCGATCTGCTCGGTCTCGTCGTGCGCGGTCAGGTCGATGACGTTGCCGATCGCCCGCTGCTCGGGGGTGCGGCGTGCGACGGCCGCGAGGACCTCCTCGCCCACCACGTCCGCGAGGTCGGCGTCCTGGACGGCCTCGATGGCGGCCGCCTCCTTCTGCGTACCGAAGAAGTCGAAGCCTCCTTCGGGGCGCGTGGCGCGTCGGGCGGCGTAGGGGACGATGGCGCTCGCGGCCGGGACGGCGCGGACCGCGGGCAGCGCGGAGGGCGCGGGAACGACGGCGGTCGACGGTCGAGCGTGCTGCTCGCTCCCGGCGGCCGCCGCGTGCTTCCCCTGCGGCTCCTCCGTCTCACGGGCGCGTTCGGCGAGATCGCGGCTGCGGGCGGCCTCCGCCGTCCGGCGGGCCTCCTGCGCGGCAGCGTTGCGGGACAGGTGGCGCAAGGCGTCGGCGGCCTGGCGGTAGGCGGCCGGGGTCGGCGTGGAGCCGGCGGCCGGCAGCTCCTTGGCCGGCGTGGTGGCCTCGAGGGCGAGCTGCCTGCGGCCTTCGAGGGCGCTGGCCCGCTCGGTCTCGGCGTTGGCGTACCGGCGCAGCAGCGCCGCGTGCTCACCGCGCAGTCCGGCGAGTTCGACCCGCTTGGCGCGCAGCTTGGCGTCGAGCTTGGTCCGCAGCTCGCGGGACTCGTCCAGGTCGGCCTCGAGCTCGGCTATGCGCTCCTCGGTCTTCCACTGGTCCGCAGTACGGGCCCGGGTCAGCTCGGCGACCTGGCGTCCGGCGCTCCGGTCCCAACTGCGCATGATGACGCCACCGGTGACCGCGGCCGCCGCCGCGGCGGCCACGAGCAGCCGCAGGGCCACGGGATCGGCGAGCAGCCAGGCGCCCGCGGCACAGACGGCCGACGCTCCGGCCACCGCGGAGGGCGGCAGAAGCTTGTGCAGGGGAGGTGAATGGCGGTGGCGTCCACGTGGCATGGCCTGAAATTTACCGTGCGTAGGCGCCGTATGGGGTGTCGGCCCGGCAATCTCTTGGCCACTTCTCGTCGCCGTGACCGAGCCCCGGTATCGACCGGGCCGACTCCCCTTACCCGGTGCTTACTTGCTGACCAGGCCCTTCGACTCCAGATAGGCCTTCGCCACGTCCTCGGGCTTCGCCCGCTCGGCGTCCACCTTGCGGTTCAGTTCGGCGAGATCGGCCGTGGTGAGGACCTTTGTGATCTTGTCGAGGGCGGCCGCGATCTCGGGCGATCCGGCGTCCTTGGCATTGACCACCGGCAGCACATTGTCGGCGTTCTGCAGCTTCTTGTCGTCGTCGAGGAAGACCAGTCCGAAGCTCTCGATCGTCGCGTCCGTCGTGGTGGTCAGCACCAGCTGGTCCACGCCGTCCTTGACCGCCTGCTTGGACTGCGGGGTGCCGACGCCCTTGGGGTCGATCCCGGTCACGTCGATCCCGTAGGTCTTCTTCAGACCCGGAGCGCAGAACGGCCGTATCTCGCATTCGTCGCCGGCCGCGATCTTCACCTTCAGCTTGGCGGCGCCGAGATCCGAAAGCGTCTTCAGCTTGTTCTTCTCGGCGAATTCCTTCGACACCGCGAACGCGTTCTGGTCGACGGCCTCGCCGACCGCGAGGACCTTCAGTCCACGAGGCTCCGCGAGCTTCTTCAGCGCCTCCACCGTGGCGGCCGCGTCGCCCGAAGCGACCGGCTTCTCCTCGGGCGCCTTCGGGCCGTTCACCTTCGCGTTGAGGAATTCCGCGATCGTCGCCGCGTATTCCGGTACGACGTCGATCTCGCCCTTCTCCAGGGACGGTTCGTACAGCTCGCGGTTCTTCACCGTGGTGACCGTCGCGGAGTATCCGGCGTCGTTCAGCACCTGCGCGTAGAGCTCCGCGAGCACCTTGGACTCGGTGAAGGCGGCCGCGCCCACGACGAGCGAGCCCTTCGCCGAACCGGACGCGCCGCCGCTGCCGCCCGCCTTGCCCTCCTCCAGGCTGTCGCCGCCGCACGCGACGAGCGAGACGGTCAGCGCCGCCGTACCCAGTACCGCACCCGCGATACGCGAGGTCCTGCTCACGAGATCACTCCTAGTAGCTCTAGTCGTCGTTCCGTCGTCACAAGCGGCTGCGGCGGTTCTCAGGCGCGCCGTCCGAGCAGTCGATCCGCCCCCACGAGCACCAGCTCCACGGCGAGGGCGAGCAGGGCCACGAGCAGCGCGCCCGCGACGACCTGCGGGGTGTCGTACGTGTTGAACCCGGCGGTGATGATCCGGCCCAGGCCCCCCTGGCCGACCATCGCCGCGATGGTCGCCGTGGCGACCACCTGCACGGCGGCCGAGCGCAACCCCGTCATGATCAAGGGCCGGGCGAGCGGCAGTTCGACCCTCAGGAAGACCTGCCCGCCCGACATCCCCATCCCCCGCGCGGCCTCGACCACCGCCCGGTCGACCTCGCGCATCCCCACGTACGCGTTGGTGAGCAGCGGCGGCACCGCGAAGAGCACCAGCGCGATCACCGTGGGGACATAGCCGGCGTTGCGCAGCGGCGACACCATGAAGAGGGCCAGCACCGCGAAGACCGGTATCGCCCGGCCCACGTTGGAGATGTTGACCGCGAGCGCGCCGCCCCGGCCGACGTGACCGAGCCCGAGACCCAGCGGCAGCGCGACGGCACAGGCCAGCAGCAGCGCGACCCCGCTGACGTACGCGTGCTCACCGAGGCGGTGCCACACCCCGCCGTCGCCCGCCCAGTTGGCGCCGGTGGCCAGCCAGCTCCAGGCGTCCGAGATGATCCCCATGTCTCACTCGCCCCCCGGCGCCGTCCGTATGCGGGTCCACGGCGTGAACAGCCTCTGCACGCCGAGGAGCAGCAGATCCGCGACCACCGCGAGCAGGACGCACAGCACCGAGGCGGCGAGCACCTGCGCCTTGAAGAACGTCGGCAGCGCGTCCTCGATGAGGTTGCCCAGACCACCCCGACCGACGATCGAGCCGACCGTCGTGAGCGCGATCGTGGAGACCGTCGCCATCCGTATTCCGGCCATCAACGCGGGCAGCGCCAGCGGCAGCTCGACCTCCCACAGCATCCGCGCCGAGCCGTACCCCATGCCCCGCGCGGCCTCCCGCGCCTCGGCGGGGACCGCGTCCAGGCCGGCCACCATGTTCCGTACGAGAATCGTCAGCGAGTACAGCACGAGACCCGTCACGACCAGCGCCGCCGAGAGCCCGAAGAACGGCAGGAGCAGCGAGAACATCGCCAGCGACGGGATCGTGTAGAGCAGCGTCGTCAGGCCCAGCACCGGTCCGGCGAACCGGGGGCGCGCCCGCACGAGCAGCGCCAGCGGGAAGGCGACCGCGACACCGATGAGCACCGAGGCGGCCGTGATCCCCACATGCTGGAGCAGCGCGTCGGTCAACTCCTCGCTACGGGTGCGCAGATACTCCCCGCAGATCCAGTCGTTCGTCACCAGACAGTTCGCCGCGCTCATGTACCCTCCCCCCGATCACCGCGTTGCCGAACACGTGTCTGGTCGACCCTAACCCCCGGCACCGACAATCGCCGAGGACCGCCACAGTGCGGCAACACGCCCTTCACACGCACCCGTCCCGCACGCGTCAGAATGGTGAACATGATCCGGTTCGAGCATGTGACCAAGCGGTACGCGGACGGCACCACCGCCGTCGACGACCTCTCCTTCGAGGTCGCCGAAGGTGAACTGGTCACGCTCGTCGGCCCGTCCGGCTGCGGCAAGACCACCACGATGAAGATGGTGAACAGGCTCATCGAGCCGACCGAGGGCCGCGTCCTCCTCGACGGCCAGGACATATCCGCGGTCGACCCGGTCCAGCTGCGCCGCCGGATCGGCTACGTCATCCAGCAGGTCGGCCTCTTCCCGCACCGCACGGTCCTGGACAACACCGCGACCGTCCCCCATCTCCTCGGCGCCCCGCGCGCCCGGGCCCGCGCCCGCGCCGCCGAGCTCCTCGACCTGGTCGGCCTCGACCCGAAGGTCTACGGCGGCCGCTACCCCGAGCAGCTCTCCGGCGGACAGCGCCAGCGCGTCGGCGTCGCCCGCGCGCTCGCCGCGGACCCGCCGGTGCTGCTGATGGACGAGCCGTTCGGCGCCGTGGACCCGGTGGTGCGCGAGCACCTCCAGAACGAGTTCCTCCGCCTCCAGTCCCAGGTCCGCAAGACCGTCCTGCTCGTCACCCACGACCTGGAGGAGGCCGTCCGGCTCGGCGACCGTATCGCCGTCTACGGACAGGGCAGGATCGAGCAGTTCGACACCCCGGCCACCGTCCTCGGCGCCCCCGCGACGCCCTACGTCGCCGACTTCGTCGGCGCGGACCGCGGCCTGAAGCGCCTCTCGGTCACCGCGGTGGACACCGCCGCCCTGGAGGACGTCCCGGTCCTGCGCGCCGGCGAGACCGCGCCCGGCACCACGGGCGCCGGTACCGCCGCGTCCGGCTCCCCCGCGCCCGGCTCCCCCTGGTCCGTCGTCCTCGACGCCGACGGCCGCGTCACCGGCTGGGTGTCAGCCGACGATCCCGGCCGCACCCGCCCGGCCCCCGAGCCGGTCCCCCTCGGCGCCTCCCTCCGGGAGGCGCTGGCCGCGCTCCTGCAGAACGACACCGGCTGGCTCCCCGTCACCGACCCCGCCGAAGGCGGCCGGTACGCGGGCGTGCTCACCCCGTCCGCCGTCCACCGCGCCCTGCGCGCGGCCTCCCCGGCGGCCGGCGGGTCCCCGGAGTCGCCCGAGCCGCCGGAGTCCCCCGAGTCCCCCGGGTCCTCCAAGCAGCTCAGTTCGCGCTGAGCCGACCGCTCATCCACACCAGGCCCGGCGGGATCTCCCGGTTCCAGGTGTTGAAGTTGTGCCCGCCGCTCTCCAGCGTGATCGAGGAGACCCGCGCGGGGGCCTTCACCTTCTTGATGAAGTCGAGCGTCCCGCGCAGGTTCCCCTCGCCCTGCTTCGACGTCGTCACCAGGAACGACGACGACGTCCCCTGCGGCAGGTGGTCCAGGCTCCACAGCAGGTCCGCCCGCTTGCGCGCCTTGTCGTCACCGCGGAACAGATCGCCCGTCGTCATGTCCTCGGCCGCCCTGTAGTACGCCGAGAAGCCCGCGCCCGCCGCGAACCGGTCCGGGTGGTGCAGCGCGATCTTCAGCGCGCAGTAGCCGCCCGTCGAGTTCCCCATGAACCCCCAGTTCCGCGCCTTCGTCCCCACCCGGTACGTCTCCGAGACCGCCTTCGGCAGGTCCTCGGCGAAGAAGGTCTCGGTCTGCGGACCGCCCGGCACGTTCACGCACTCCGTGTCCCGCGGCGGCGCCACCGTCGGCCGCAGCATCACCAGGATCATCGGCCGCATCTTCTTCTCCTTGGCCTGCGTGAAGGCCGTCTTCGGGTACTTCAGCCCCTTGAGCAGGTTCTCCGCCGTACCCGGGTAGCCGGTCAGCACCACCGAGGCCGGGAACGTGCTCGACGCGTACTCCTTCTGGAAGTACTCCGGCGGCAGATACACGTACGCCGGCGAGTCGATGCCCGACTTCCGGCCCGTGATCACGACCTTCTGGATCTGGCCCCCGACCGAGGGCCGGGACGCGCCGGGGACGTCCAGCGCCTGCTTCCCGACGACCCTGACGTCCTCAGAGCCGGCCGAGTGGTCGACCACCACGCCCATGTCCTGCTCCTGACCCAGGAGGTCCGCCCACGACCCGTAGAAGAGGAAGGAGTTGTTCGCCGCGAGCCCCACCGAGGCGAACAGCGCCAGCTGCGTGGCGAGCAGCAGTCCGATCCGGCCGAGCACGGCCTTCACCCCGCCCCGGGCCAGCCGTGGCCACAGCCAGACCGTGGCCGCGAACAGCACCACCGCCAGCACGACGGCCAGCGCCAGAACCTTGTTGCTGGTGAGACCCATGAGACGCCCGAGCCCTCTTCCTGAGAATTTCCTGTGGCTGAATGAACCCGCTCCCCCGCACCGCCGTCCTAGAAAGCGCAAAACCTCCGGAACGGCCCGCCCCTGACCACCGCGCGGCCACCGGAGAACGAATCTTTCGCGGAGCCACGGGAAGCACGGGAAGCGATGTCTGTCACGCTAGATGGGGACAAATCAGGATTGGTTCCGGTTCGAGTACGCCGGATTCTGCGCGGACCACGCCCCGATAAGGTCCCCTCACTCGTCGGAACGGCCTGCACCCTCATCGGCCTGATCGACATCGCCGCGGGCGTCTTCCCGCGCTTCCGCGCCAGCCGGATGCACGCACTCGCCGAAGTCCTGCCCGGCACCCTCGGACCGCTCTCCGCGGCCCTCTCCCTCAGCGCCGGCGTCCTGCTCCTGCTCCTCGCACACGGCCTCAAGCGCCACAAGCGCCGCGCCTGGCGCGCCGCCGTCGTCCTGCTGCCGCTCGGCGCCGTCGCCCAGTTCGTCTGGCGCCACTCCGTCGTCGGCGTCCTGCTCTCCCTCGCGCTGCTCGCCCTGCTGCTGCGCCACCGGAACCAGTTCGCCGCCCTGCCCGACCCCCGCAGCCGCTGGAAGGCGCTCGCCAACTTCGTCCTCATGGGCGCCGGATCGATCCTCCTCGGCCTCGTCATCGTCAGCGCCCACCCGCGCCGCGTCATCGGCAGCCCCAGCCTCACCGACCGCCTCGAACACGTCCTGTACGGACTCTTCGGCTTCGAAGGCCCCGTCGGCTACACCGGTGGCGCCGACTGGACCGTCGGCTACTCCCTCGGCGCCCTCGGCATGCTCACCGCCCTCACCACCATCTATTTCGCCTTCCGCCCCGAACACCCCGCCGCCCGGCTCACCGAGGACGACGAGACCCGGCTCCGCGCCCTCCTCGACAAGCACGGCGGCCGCGACTCCCTGGGCCACTTCGCCCTCCGCCGCGACAAGGGCGTCGTCTTCTCCCCCAGCGGCAAGGCCGCCGTCTGCTACCGCGTCGTCTCCGGCGTCATGCTCGCCAGCGGCGACCCCATCGGCGACGTAGAAGCCTGGCCCGGCGCCATCGACCGCTTCATGGACGAGGCCCAGGCCCACTCCTGGACCCCCGCCGTCATGGGCTGCTCCGAGACCGGCGGCGAGGTCTGGACCCGCGAGACCGGACTCGACGCCCTCGAACTCGGCGACGAGGCGGTGGTGGATGTCGCGGATTTCTCCCTCTCCGGGCGCGCCATGCGCAACGTGCGCCAGATGGTGAAGCGCATCGAGCGCAACGGCTACACCACCAAGGTCCGCCGCGTCCGTGACCTCAGCGACGGCGAACTCGCCCGCGTCCGCCGCGCCGCCGCCGACTGGCGCGGCACCGACACCGAACGCGGCTTCTCCATGGCACTGGGCCGCATCGGCGACCCCGGCGACGGAGACGCCGTCATAGCGACCGCTCACAAGATCGACGAGGAGGACTCCCCCTCCGCCTACGGCGACCTGAAGGCGATCATCCACTTCGTCCCGTGGGGCCCCGACGGCATGTCCCTGGAACTGATGCGCCGCGACCGCTCCGCCGACCCCGGCATGAACGAGCTCCTCATCGTCGCCGCCCTCCAGGACTCCCCCCGCCTCGGCATCGAGCGCGTCTCCCTCAACTTCGCCATGTTCCGCGCCGCCCTCGCCCGCGGCGAGAAGATCGGCGCAGGACCCGTCCTCCGGCTCTGGCGCGGACTGCTCGTCTTCCTCTCCCGCTGGTTCCAGATCGAATCCCTGTACAAGTTCAACGCCAAGTTCCGGCCCCGCTGGGAACCCCGCTTCGTCGTCTACCGCAAGAGCCGCGACCTGCCCCGCATCGGCTTCGCCGCCATGCAGGCCGAGGGCTTCGTGAACCTCCAGCTCCCCCGCCCCTTCGCCCGCCGCAGGGCCGCCGCGGAACCCCGCCCCTGCGCCCACATCGTCGCCCCCCAGACCGACCGCGAGGTCAGCGCCGCGTGACCCCGCGCGGCCCCTCCCAGGGGTCCCCACCCGGCCATCCCGACAGGTCCGCGGGGCCCGACCGGCGCCCCGGGCCCTACGCTGGGCGTATGAGTACGTCGATCGGTCGGGGCACGCCCTTGGGCCTGCCGGAGTGGGACCGCTGTGCGGTCATGGGCGTCGTCAACGTGACGCCGGACTCCTTCTCCGACGGTGGCCGCTGGTTCGACACCACGGCCGCCGTCAAGCACGGGCTCCACCTCGTCGCCGAAGGCGCCGACCTCGTCGACGTCGGCGGCGAATCCACCCGCCCCGGCGCCAGCCGCGTCGACGAGGAGGAAGAACTCCGCCGGGTCGTCCCCGTCGTCCGCGGCCTCGCCTCCGAAGGCGTCACCGTCTCCGTCGACACCATGCGCGCCTCCGTCGCCCGAGCCGCCGTCGCGGCGGGCGCCACCCTCGTCAACGACGTCAGCGGCGGCCTCGCCGACCCCGACATGGTCCCCGCCGTCGCCGCCGCCGAGGTCCCCTTCGTCGTCATGCACTGGCGCGGCTTCAGCCAGGACATGAACAGCCTCGCCGTCTACGACGACGTCGTCGGCGAAGTCCTCACCGAACTGCGCCACCGCATGGAGGCCGTCGTCGAGGGCGGCATCGCACCCGAGCGCATCGTCATCGACCCCGGCCTCGGCTTCGCCAAGCTCGCCCCCCACGACCTCGCCCTCGTCGCCCACCTCCCCGAACTGCGCGCCCTCGGCCGCCCCCTGCTCGTCGCCGCCTCGCGCAAGCGCTTCCTCGGACACGTCCTCACCCGCGACGGCGCCACCCCACCCCCCGCCCGCGAACGCGACGCCGCCACCGCCGCCGTCTCCGCCATCGCCGCCCACGACGGCGCCTGGGCCGTCCGGGTCCACGAGGTCAGAGCCACCGCCGACGCCGTCCGAGTCGCCAGAGCCGTCGAAGGAGCCCGGTGACCCACCAGACCGACACCGCAGCGGTCGAGGCCGCCAACACCGCCTTCTACGAGGCCATGGAACGCGGCGACTTCGAGGAGATCTCCACCCTCTGGCTCGACGACGGCGCCACCCCCATCAGCTGCGTCCACCCCGGCTGGCCCGTCCTCTCCGGACGCGGCGAGGTCCTCCGCTCGTACGCGCTGATCATGGCGAACACCGAGTACATCCAGTTCTTCCTCACCGACGTCAAGGTCTCCCTCGCCGGCGACGTGGCCGTCGTCACCTGCACCGAGAACATCCTCAGCGGCGGCCCCGCCGAGGACGGCGCCGAACTCGGCCCCCTCGTCGGCCAGCTCGTCGTCGCCACCAATGTGTTCCGCCGCACATTCGAGGGCTGGAAGATCTGGTCCCACCACGGCTCCCCCGTCCTCACCGAAACGGACGAGGAAGAGGACGAGGAGCCCAGCCCCTGACGGGATCCAGGGACCGATCGGGTGACGCCGGGGATTGGAATCCGGCCCTCTGGGTAGGGGCCGCTCCCAGCACCTGTGGCCGCCGCCCCGAGCCCCCATGGGCAAGCGCTGTCGGTGCTCGCAGGTAGATTCGAATCGGACACCCGGCCGTCCGCACCCGGCTGCGTGGCCACAAGAACTACGACAGCAGGAGTGATTCGCGTGGATCGTGTCGCGCTGCGCGGCCTCAAGGCCCGAGGACACCACGGCGTCTTCCCCAAGGAACGCGAGGAAGGCCAGACCTTCATCGTCGACCTCGTCCTCGGCCTGGACACCCGCCCCGCGGCCGCCGACGACGACCTGACGAAGACCGTCCACTACGGCGTCGTCGCGGAAGAGGTCGTCGACGTCGTCCAGGGCGAGCCCGTGGACCTGATCGAGACCCTCGCCGAACGGATCGCCCAGCAGTGCCTCAAGCACCCCGGCGTCCAGGAGGTCGAGGTCGTCGTCCACAAGCCGGACGCACCGATCACGGTCCCCTTCGACGACGTGACCATCACCATCACCCGGAGCCGAGTATGAAAGCCACGCACAGCGACCCCACCGTGCAGCCCGTACCGGCCTCCGTCGTCGAGACGGTCGACGCCGCCGACGTGACCCTCTCCAACCCCAAGTGGGCCGTCATCGCCCTCGGCGCCAACCTCGGCAACCGCCTGGAGACCCTCCAGGGCGCCGTCGACGCCCTCGAGGACACCCCCGGCCTCCGGGTCAAGGCCGTCTCCCCCGTCTACGAGACGGAGCCCTGGGGCGTCGACCCCGGCAGCCAGCCCTCGTACCTCAACGCGGTCGCCCTCGTGAAGACCACCCTGCCGCCCAGCTCCCTCCTGGAGCGGGCACACGCCGTCGAGGAAGCCTTCCACCGGATCCGCGAGGAGCGCTGGGGCGCCCGCACCATCGACGTCGACATCGTCGCGTACGCCGACGTGGTCTCCGACGACCCCGTCCTCACCCTCCCCCACCCCCGCGCCCACCAGCGCGCCTTCGTCCTCGCCCCCTGGCACGACGTCGACCCCGACGCCCAGCTGCCCGGACACGGCACGGTCGCCGACCTGCTCACCATGGTCGGCCGCACCGGCGTCGTGCCACGCGCCGACCTGGAACTCCGTCTGCCCGAGTAGTCGTTAGGCTCGTGCAAGACCGACCGCGAGACGACACGAAGGACACCCGGTGAAACAACTGCGGCTCAAGGTTCTCGCCGGACTGTTCGTCGTCGCCGGAATCCTGTCCTGGGGCGCCGCGCGCCTCTGGGACGCGGTCGGCACCCTGCCGAGCGTGCCGCTCGCGGCACCCATCGTCCTCGCGTCGATCGCGGTCGTCCTGACCGCGACCGCCCTCTCCATCCGCTCCCGCCTGAAGGCCCAGCGCGAGCGCCGCCCGGGCGCCAAGGGCGTCGAACCGCTCATGGCGGCCCGCGCCGTGGTCTTCGGCCAGGCGAGCGCCCTGGTCGCCGCCCTGGTCGCCGGCATGTACGGCGGCGTGGGCGTCTTCCTCCTCGGCTCCCTGGACATCCCGGCCCGCCGAGACCAGGCGATCTACGCCGGCTTCTCGGTCCTGGCGGGCTTCGGAGTGATCGCGGCGGCCCTCTTCCTGGAACGAGTCTGCAAACTCCCGGAAGACGACAACCACAACGGCAAGGGCACGGCACCGGTGGCGTAGCGTGCCCGGCGGGCCCGTTCCCGGCCTCAGCGGGCACCGGCCCTCCGTGGGGGAGGTCCCCCCTCCGCCTCAGAAGGGCTCTCGGCCTCAGCGGGCCATGATGAGACTCATGGCCTCGTTACGGGTCGCGGGGTCGCGCAGCTGGCCGCGTACGGCCGAGGTGATGGTCTTCGCGCCCGGCTTGCGGATGCCGCGCATCGACATGCACATGTGCTCGCACTCGAAGACGACGATGACGCCGCGCGGCTCCAGGATCTCCATCAGCGAGTCGGCGACCTGCGTGGTGAGGCGCTCCTGGACCTGAGGGCGGCGGGCGTAGACGTCGACCAGGCGGGCCAGCTTCGACAGGCCGGTGATCTTGCCGGAGGTCGACGGGATGTAGCCGACGTGGGCCACGCCCCTGAACGGGACGAGATGGTGCTCACATGTCGAGTACACCTCAATGTCCTTGACCAGCACCATTTCGTCATGGCCGAGGTCGAACGTGGTCGTCAGGACGTCCTCGGGCTGCTGCCGCAGGCCGGCGAATATCTCCTGGTACGCCCGCGCCACACGCCCAGGCGTCTCCCGCAGTCCCTCGCGGTCCGGGTCCTCGCCGACCGCGATGAGGAGCTCTCGTACGGCGTTCTCGGCGCGCTTCTCGTCGAACTCGCCGATCGTGCCCTCGCCGTCCAGTGTCACCGGGTCGGTCATCTGTGCCTCGTTCCGTCTGACTGTCGTGCGCGAAAATGAGCCGCGCCCCCACAGGCTAAAACCTGTGGGGGCGCGGCTTCCATTCCGGGGGGCCGGGGTCAGGGCTCCGGGGTCTCCTCCGGGGCGACCTCGATGGCCTTGGTGGTCTCCACCGTCGCCGTCGTCGCCGACGAGCCGTTCGCCCCGTTCGTCAGTGCCAGCTCCTTGGGGGAGAGCACCGGCGGGCGGGTCGAGGGCGTGCGGCGGGACGAGCCGGTCCAGGCCGGGCGGGCCGGGCGCTTGACGATCGGGGCGAAGATCTCGGCGATCTCCTCCTTGCCCAGCGTCTCCTTCTCGAGGAGCTGCAGGACCAGGTTGTCGAGGACGTCCCGGTTCTCGACGAGGATCTCCCACGCCTCGTTGTGCGCGGTCTCGATGAGCTTCTTGACCTCTTCGTCGACCAGCGCGGCGACCTCTTCCGAGTAGTCGCGCTGGTGCGCCATCTCGCGACCGAGGAACGGTTCGGTGTTGTCGCCGCCGAACTTGATCGCTCCGAGCCGCTCGGTCATGCCGTACTGCGTGACCATCGCGCGAGCGGTGGTCGTGGCCTTCTCGATGTCG
Organism: Streptomyces sp. NPDC022552; assembly: GCF_055561875.1. Lineage (NCBI taxonomy): Bacteria > Bacillati > Actinomycetota > Actinomycetes > Kitasatosporales > Streptomycetaceae > Streptomyces > Streptomyces sp. NPDC022552. Next base: position 153,129 of record NZ_JBVHGJ010000014.1, on the reverse strand, counting down.
TTCGCCGCGCCCGTGGTGGGGTCGTGGAAGACGAGCTCCTCGGCCGCGCGCCCGCCCAGCATGTAGGCCAGCTGGTCGAGCATCTCGTTGCGGGTGGTCGAGTACTTGTCCTCGTCCGGGAGCACCATCGTGTAGCCGAGGGCCCGGCCGCGGGACAGGATCGTGATCTTGTGGACCGGGTCGGAGTTCGGCGAGGCCGCCGCGACCAGGGCGTGGCCGCCCTCGTGGTACGCGGTGATCTTCTTCTCCTTGTCCGACATGATCCGGGTCCGCTTCTGCGGGCCCGCGACCACGCGGTCGATCGCCTCGTCCAGGGAGTGGTTGTCGATCAGCTTCTTGTCCGAGCGGGCGGTGAGGAGCGCCGCCTCGTTGAGGACGTTGGAGAGATCGGCACCCGTGAAGCCCGGCGTGCGTCGGGCCACTGCGCCCAGGTCGACGTCCGGGGCGACCGGCTTGCCCTTCTGATGGACCTTGAGGATCTCCAGCCGGCCCTGCATGTCCGGGCGGTCGACGGCGATCTGCCGGTCGAAGCGGCCGGGGCGCAGGAGCGCCGGGTCGAGGATGTCGGGCCGGTTCGTGGCGGCGATCAGGATGACGCCGCCCTTCACGTCGAAGCCGTCCATCTCGACGAGGAGCTGGTTGAGGGTCTGCTCGCGCTCGTCGTGGCCACCGCCGAGGCCGGCGCCGCGGTGACGGCCGACGGCGTCGATCTCGTCGACGAAGACGATCGCCGGGGCGTTCGCCTTGGCCTGCTCGAAGAGGTCGCGGACCCGGGAGGCACCGACACCGACGAACATCTCGACGAAGTCGGAGCCGGAGATCGAGTAGAACGGCACACCGGCCTCGCCCGCGACGGCGCGTGCGAGGAGGGTCTTGCCGGTTCCGGGCGGGCCGTAGAGCAGCACGCCCTTGGGGATCTTGGCGCCGACCGCCTGGAACTTCGCCGGCTCCTGGAGGAATTCCTTGATCTCGTGGAGTTCCTCGACGGCCTCGTCGGAGCCCGCCACGTCGGCGAAGGTGGTCTTCGGGGTGTCCTTGGTGATCAGCTTGGCCTTGGACTTCCCGAAGTTCATGACTCGGGAGCCGCCGCCCTGCATCTGGTTCATCAGGAACAGGAAGACGACCACGATGAGGACGAAGGGGAGCAGCGAGAGCAGCACCGACAGGAACGGGCTCTGTCGCTCGGGAGAGACGGTGTAGCCCTTGTCGAGGTCGCCGGAGGCGGACTGCTCCTGGAGCGTGGTGGTCAGGTTGGCGCCCTGGTCACCGATGTAGCTGGCCTGGATCTTGGTGCTGCCGCCGTACTTGTCCTTGTCGGCGCCCTTCTTGAGCTCGACCTTGATGACCTGCTCGTCGCCGGTCGTCAGCTTGACCTGGTCGGCCTGCTTGTCATTGATCGCCTGGACGACCCTGCTGGTGTCCACCGTCTTGTAGCCCTCGGACGAGCCGACGACCTGCATCAGCACGACCACGGCGAGGACGGCCAGCACGATCCACATGACCGGCCCACGGAAGTATCGCTTCACGTCCATCCATACGGAGCGAGAACGCTCCGTCCCTCCTGCCCGTAGGTAAATGCTGCTGTGAGAGCTGCTATGAGAAAAAGCTGTTCTTCGGACGGTACCTCAGGCTGGTGGCCCGTGACCGCCTTCCCTTGCTCCAACGGCGGGAGGGCGGTACGGGTTCCCGTGCCTCAGCCGCCGTAGACGTGCGGTGCGAGTGTGCCGACGAAGGGGAGGTTGCGGTACTTCTCGGCGTAGTCGAGGCCGTATCCGACGACGAACTCGTTGGGGATGTCGAAGCCGATCCACTTCACGTCGATCGCGACCTTGGCGGCGTCCGGCTTGCGGAGCAGCGTGCAGACCTCGAGGGAGGCGGGCTCGCGCGAGCCGAGGTTGGACAGCAGCCAGGACAGCGTCAGGCCGGAGTCGATGATGTCCTCGACGATCAGGACGTGCTTGCCCTTGATGTCGGTGTCGAGGTCCTTGAGGATGCGGACGACGCCCGAGGACTGGGTGCCGGCGCCGTACGAGGAGACGGCCATCCAGTCCATGGTGACGGGGGTGGACAGCGCGCGCGCCAGGTCCGCCATCACCATCACGGCGCCCTTGAGGACTCCGACGATGAGCAGGTCCTTGCCCGCGTACTCCGCATCGATCTTCGCGGCCAGCTCGGCCAGCTTCGCGTCGATCTCTTCCTTGGTGATGAGCACCGACTTGAGGTCGGTGCCCATGTCCTTCTCGTTCACCCGGGTCACTTTCGTTGCAGCTTGCGTCAGCCTTGCCGAATGACCAGTCTGCCACCCTGCCGCCGTGCCTCGACGCGGCCGGGCAGATTGATGGCGCCCTGGCCGCGCCATCCGGTGATGAGCCGGTCGACTTCTTCGATGTGGCGGGCGAAGAGGGAGCCGGCGGGTGCGCCTTCGGCGATCATGGCGCGCCGCAGGATGCGGCGGCGTACGGCGGGCGGAAGGCCGAAGAGTTTGGCGCATTCGAGTCGGCCGGCTTCGTCGCGTACGGCGGTTTCGGCGTCGGCGGCCCAGGAGTCGAGGGCGTCGGCGTCGTCGCGGGAGAGCTGGGCCGTTCGGGCGAGGGCTTCGACGACGCCTTTGCCGAGGGCCTTTTCGAGGGCGGGGAGGCCTTCGTGGCGGAGGCGTGAGCGGGTGTAGGCGGGGTCCGCGTTGTGGGGGTCGTCCCAGACGGCGAGTTCTTGGGCGACGCACGCCTTGCGGACGGTCTGCCGGTCGAGCTCGAGGAAGGGGCGGCGGTAGCGGCCGGCGGCGCCGGAGACGGCGGCCATGCCGGACAGGGAGCGGATGCCGGAGCCGCGGGCGAGTCCGAGGAGGACGGTTTCGGCCTGGTCGTCACGGGTGTGGCCGAGGAGGACGGCGGTGGCGCCGTGGCGTTCGGCGGCGGCGTCGAGGGCGGCGTAGCGGGCGTCGCGGGCGGCGGCTTCGGGGCCGCCTTCGCGGCCGACGGTGACGGTGACGGCTTCGACGGGGTCGAGGCCGAGTGCGGACATGCGTCCGGCGACCTCGGCGGCTCGTTGTGTGGAGCCGTCCTGGAGGCCGTGGTCGACCGTGATGCCGCCGGCGCGGACGGCGAGCTTGCGGGCCTCGAAGGCGAGTGCGGAGGCGAGCGCCATGGAGTCGGCGCCGCCGGAGCAGGCCACGAGGACGAGGGGTTGCTCGTCGGGTGCGGTCGGCGCGGCGGGGTCGGTGCCGTGTGCGGGGCCGGGGCCGTGTGCGGGGCCGGGGCCGTGGGCGGCGTCGATCCCGTGTGTGGGCTCGGTGCTGTGTTCGGTGAGGACGTCGTGGAGTACGCGGCGGACCGCCAGGCGTATCGCCGCGACCGCAGGATGGGGACCCATGTCCGGTGCCCTTCGTGAAGGAGTGGGGTGCCTCGGTCGGAGTCTTAACGGTCGGAAGAGGGGGTTCGGTCACTCAGAGTGCGTCGATGGTGACAGAACCTGGCCGTTACCCGAGCATTGCACGCCCCACCCCTGGTCTACGGTCCCTCGGATGGGTGATTGGCGGTGTGTTCTTCCGTCGTACGTCGCACCCGTCTCACGAGTCTGCCTTACGGTGCACCCTCGCGATCCACTCGGCGGGGGCGGCGATCTCGGTCTTGGTGGGGAGCGTGTTGGGGGAGGTCCATACGCGGTTGAAGCCGTCCATGCCGACCTCGTCGACGACGGCCCGTACGAAGCGTTCTCCGTCGCGGTACTGGCGCAGTTTGGCGTCGAGGCCGAGGAGCTTGCGCAGGGCGAGGTCGAGGCGTGAGGCGCCGCGGGCGCGACGCTGCTGGAACTTCTCGCGGATGTCGGCGACGGAGGGGACGACGTCGGGGCCGACGCCGTCCATGACGTAGTCGGCGTGTCCTTCGAGGAGGGACATGACGGCGGTGAGGCGGCCGAGGATCTCGCGCTGTTCGGGGGTCTGGACGAGTTCGACGAGGGAGGGGCTCGGTTCGCCCTCCTCGCCTTCGGGGCGGCCGCCGGCGAGGGCCTGGGCGGCTTCGCGGAGTCGTTCCACGACGGTGGAGGGGTCGACCTCGGTGGCGCCGAGGAACGACTGGATCTCGCCCTGGAGGTGGTCGCGCAGCCAGGGGACGGCGGTGAACTGGGTGCGGTGGGTCTCTTCGTGGAGGCAGACCCAGAGGCGGAAGTCGTGGGGGTCGACGGCGAGTTCGCGTTCGACGTGGACGATGTTGGGCGCGACGAGCAGGAGGCGGCCGCCGCCGTTCTCGCCCGCGGGCAGCTCGCGGGTGGCGGGGGCGAAGGTCTCGTACTGGCCGAGGATGCGGGAGGCGAGGAAGGACAGCAGCATGCCGAGTTCGACGCCGGTGACCTTGCCGCCGACGGCGCCGAGCACGGTGCCGCCGGGGGTGTTGGAGCGCCGTTCCTGCATTTTGTCGAGGAGCGGGGAGAGCAGTTCGCGGAAGCCGGCGACGTTGGCCTTGATCCAGCCGGCGCGGTCCACGACGAGGACGGGGGTGTCCCGCGGTTCGTGGCCTTCGGGGATCATCCGGGTGAAGGCCCTGACGTGTTCTTCGGAGGCCTTGGCGTGCCTGCGGAGTTCCGCGACGACGTCGCGGGCCTCTTCCCGGCTCACTTCCGGCCCCGGTTTCACCAGTCGGGTCGCGGTCGCGACCGCGAGATTCCAGTCGACCATCTCGGCACCACCGATGCTCGTCATGCGTCAACCGTACGTTCTCGTCGCCCGTTCGGTGAGTGTTCGGGCGCCATCAGCGCTGGGGGGCGAGGGCGGCGGAGAGCCGGTCGAGGGCGGGTTGGGCGGTGTACGGGGAGGGGGTGCGGCCGGCGAGGAAGGCGAAGGCGAGGAGTCGGCCGTCGGCGGTGACGACGGTTCCGGCGAGGGTGTTGACGCCCGTCAGGGTGCCGGTCTTGGCGCGGACGAGTCCGGCGCCGGTGGTGGCGGGTTCGGTGTCGAAGCGGCCTGCGAGGGTGCCGCTGAAGCCGCCGACGGGCAGGCCGGTGAGGACGGGGCGCAGGGCGGGGCGGGCGGGGTCGGCCGCTCGGGTGAGGAGGCCGGTGAGCAGGGCGGCGGAGAGCCGGTTGTCGCGGGAGAGGCCGCTGCCGTCGGCGAAGCGGGTGCCGGCGGTGGGCAGGCCGAGGGCGGTGAGTTCGGCGCGGACGGCCTTGCCTGCGCCGGTGAAGCTCGCGGGCTGCTTGCGGGCGAGGGCGGTCTGGCGGGCGAGGGCCTCGGCGAGGTCGTTGTCGCTGTGGGTGAGGGTGCGCTCGACGAGGTCGGAGAGTGGGGCGGACTCGGTGCGGGCCAGGAGGGCGGTCCCGGCGCCCTGTCCGGCCTTGGGGTCGCGGGCGGGCTCCCGGCCCTGCGCGGCCTCCGGGCTCTGGTCCGCCTCCGGGCTCTGGGCCTTCTCGGGGCCTTGGGCCGCCTCGGGGCCTTGGGCCGTCTTGGGGGCGGTGCCCGGGGCGGGGTCGCCCTGGACCTTCGTACCGGCCTTGGTGAGGAGTTCGGCGAAGGCGGTGGCGGTGTCGCGGGCCGGGTCGGCGGCACGGGGAGCGGGCCCGCTGCCGGAACCGTCGAGTCGCCCTTCGTCGAGCATGAGGGCGCTGACGGGGGCGATGTTCTCGTTGGGGCCGATGGGGTGGCGGGCGGGTCCGCGGTAGAGGCTCGTGTCGTAGGCGATCCGTACGCCGGTCGCGCCGCGGCCCTTCAGGGCGCGGGCCGTCGCGGTGGCGAGGGCCTTGAGGCGGGCGCGGTCGAGGGTGGGGTCGCCGCCGCCGACGAGGGTGACGGTGCGGCCGTCGGGGGAGGCGACGACGCTGGTGGGGATGCGGTGGTCGGGGCCCAGGGCGGACAGGGCGGCGACCGAGGTGGCGATCTTGATGGTGGAGGCGGGGGTCATGGGGGTCGTGGCGCCCTCCCCGTACAGCTGCTTGCCGGTGGTGGCGTCGACGACCGAGGCGGTGCGCAGCGGTCCGAGGCCGGGGTCGGCCAGGAGCGGTACGAGGACGGCGGCGAGGTCGTCCCGCAGGGCGGCCGGGGGCGTGTCGAGGGCGCGGAGCACCCCGGCGGCGCTGGGGGCGGGGGCGGGGCGGCGCGGGGGGCCGGCGGGGGGCCGCCGCTCCGCGTGATGTGCGCCACCTGTCGGGGTCGCGGCGGCCGCTCGGGCGCGCTCGGCCTTACGCTGACCGTTGTCCCACGGGCCGGCCGCGGTCACCGCTGCGGCGGAGAGGGCCAGACCGAGTACGGCAGAGCACGCCGTGAGCTGCCAGGTCCTCGGCTCCGGCATTGCTGACCAGCCCCTTTCGCGATCACACACAGGCGTGAGGGACACTTAATCACTGCGCGTTGCCGCAGGCATTCACATGTGTTTGATTCAGGAGGAGCCACCCGTGGAGTTCGACGTCACCATCGAGATCCCGAAGGGGTCGCGGAACAAGTACGAGGTCGACCACGAGACGGGTCGTATCCGCCTGGACCGTCGCCTCTTCACCTCGACCAGCTACCCGGCCGACTACGGCTTCGTCGAGAACACCCTCGGCGAGGACGGCGACCCGCTGGACGCGCTGGTCATCCTTGACGAGCCGACCTTCCCGGGCTGCCTGATCAAGTGCCGCGCCATCGGCATGTTCCGTATGACGGACGAGGCCGGCGGCGACGACAAGCTGCTCTGCGTCCCCGCGTCGGACCCGCGTGTCGAGCACCTGCGCGACATCCACCACGTGTCGGAGTTCGACCGCCTGGAGATCCAGCACTTCTTCGAGGTCTACAAGGACCTGGAGCCCGGCAAGTCGGTCGAGGGCGCCAACTGGGTGGGCCGCGCCGAGGCCGAGGCCGAGATCGAGGCCTCCTACAAGCGCCTGGAGGCGCAGGGCGGCGCCCACTGAGTGGGTCTCTGCTGAAGCTGTGACGGGCGGTGCACCTCGTGCGGGTGCGCCGCCCGTCTCGCGTGCTGTCGTATGCCCGTGCCCATACTGGGCAGACGGCGCGAATGGGAGTGAGGGCGAAGAGAGTGGTCGCGGAGGCGGACGGCCCGGAGGACCGGAAGCCGCAGTCGGACGAGGCGCGCAGCGCCTTCACGCCGCCGGCGGGGGTCGAGCAGCCGGTGGTGCCGGAGGAGGAGCATCCGACCTCCGAGTTCGCCGTTCCCGAGGGACTGGCTCCGGAGCCGCCCGCGGAGCCCGAGGGCTCGGCGTTCGCGCCGCCGTCGACGTACTCCGCGAAGAACGCGCCGCCCGCCTTCACGCCCGCCCATGGCATGCCGCTGGTGCGGCTGCCGGCGGACGCGCCGTGGCAGGACCGGATGCGGACGATGCTGCGGCTGCCGGTCGGAGAGCGGCCGGTGCCGGAGACGGCGCGCAAGGAGGACGAGGCGGGGCCCGCGGTGGGCCGTGTGCTCGACCTGACCCTGCGTATCGGTGAGCTGCTGCTGGCGGGCGGGGAGGGTGCGGAGGACGTCGAGGCGGCGATGTTCGCGATCTGCCGCAGCTACGGCCTGGACCGGTGCGAGCCGACGGTGACGTTCACGCTGCTGTCGATCACGCATCAGCCGTCGCTGGTGGACGACCCGGTCACGGCGAACCGGACCGTACGGCGCCGGGGCACGGACTACACCCGGATGGAGGCGGTCTACCAGCTGCTCGCCGACATCAACACGGAGGCGCACGAGGTCACCCCGGAGGAGGCGTACCGGCGGCTGGCGGAGATCCGGCGCAACCGGCACCCGTACCCCGGATGGGTGTTGTCGTCGGCGGCGGGTGTGCTGGCGGGCGCGGCCTCGGTGCTGCTCGGCGGCGGGTTCACGGTCTTCATGGTGGCGGCGCTGGGTGCGGTGCTCGGCGACCGGCTGGCGTGGCTCTGCGCGGGGCGCGGGCTGCCGGAGTTCTACCAGTTCCTGGTGGCGGCGATGCCGCCGGCCGCGATGGGGGTGCTGCTGACGCTGCTCCACGCGGATCTGCGGCCCTCCGCGGTCATCACGGGTGGCCTGTTCGCGCTGATCCCGGGACGGGCGCTGGTGGCAGCCGTGCAGGACGGTCTGACGGGTTTCTACATCACGGCCTCGGCCCGGCTCCTGGAGGTCGGGTACTTCTTCGTGGCGATCGTGGTGGGTGTGCTGTCGGTGCTGTATCTGGCGGTGCAGTTCGACGCGCAGCTGAACCCGGACGGGGTGCTCAACCCGGTCGAGCGGCCGGTGGTGCAGATCCTGGCGTCGATGGTGCTGTGCGCGACGTTCGCGATCCTGCTGCAGCAGTCGCGGCAGACGGTGCTCTTCGCGACGCTGAACGGCGGGGTGGCGTGGGTGATCTACGCGTCGATCGCGGTGACGGCCGGCGGGTCGGCGGTGATGGCGACGGCGGTGGCGGCGGGACTCGTGGGTCTGTTCGGGCAGCTGGCGGCCCGCTACAACCACACGTCGTCGCTGCCGTACGTGACGGCGGCGATCGGGCCGCTGCTGCCGGGTTCCGCGACGTACTTCGGGGTGCTGGGCATCGCCCAGAACAACCTGGACCAGGGCTTCGCCTCCCTTGCGAAGGCGGCGGCCCTGGCCCTGGCGATCGCGATCGGGGTGAACCTGGGAGGCGAGCTGGCCCGCCTCTTCATGCAGGCTCCGCGCGCGGCGGCGGCCCGCCGCGCGGCGAAGCGTACGAGGGGCTTCTGACCCCGGCCGACGTCGGCGCGGGGCTTCGGGCCCCGGCCGTTATCGGCGCGCGTGGCGGCCGCGGCCGCCCGGGGGGTTCGGGGTGCCGGGGCCGTCGTGGCCGGTCTCGTCCTCCTGGGCCGCCTTGGCCTTCTTGGACTGGGAGCGGGCGCGGAGGTACTCGATCACGATCGGGACCACGGAGATCGCGACGATCAGGATGAGGATCATCTCGATGTGCTCGTGCACGAAGTCGATCTTGCCGAGGGAGGCGCCGAGCAGGGTGACGCCCGCACCCCACAGCACACCGCCGATGATGTTGAAGGTGATGAACGAGCGGTAGTTCATCCGGCTCACACCGGCGATGATCGGCGTGAACGTGCGCACGATCGGCACAAAGCGGGCCAGGATCAGCGACTTGGGGCCGTGCTTCTCGAAGAACTCGTGCGCCTTCTCCACGTTCTCCTGCTTGAAGAGCTTGGAGTCGGGACGCTTGAAGAGGGCGGGGCCGACCTTGCGGCCGAAGAGGTAGCCGACCTGGTCGCCGATGATGGCGGCGGCCACGATGAGTGTGCAGACGAGCCACAGCGGCGTGTCGAGCTTGCCGGTGGTGACCAGCAGGCCGGTGGTGAAGAGCAGCGAGTCGCCGGGCAGGAAGAACCCGATGAGCAGTCCGGACTCGGCGAAGACGATGACGAGGACGCCGATCAGACCGAAGGTCTGAATGAGATAGTCCGGGTCCAGCCAGCTCGGTCCGAGGGCAAGCGTATTCACGGGTTCCGGGCTCCTGCGGTTCGGTGGGGGCGGGGGGACGGCTGCCCCAAAGTATCAACGCATTCTTACGGCTCCGGGTTCCAAGGGCATCCCACCGGACCCCTTCGGGGTGCGGTGGTGCGCGGCCGGGCCGACGCTGGTGGCCAGGAGGTGGATGCGTATGGGCATCGAGGAGTACGGAGGCGGTCAGGGACCGCACCCTGACGTGCTGGTCGTCACCACGAACGACGTTCCCGGCTACGAGGTCCAGCAGATCATCGGCGAGGTCTTCGGGCTGACCGTGCGCTCCCGGCATCTGGGCAGCCAGATCGGCGCCGGCCTGAAGTCGATGATCGGCGGGGAGCTGAAGGGTCTGACGAAGACTCTGGTGGAGACTCGCAACCAGGCGATGGAACGGCTGGTGGAGCAGGCGAAGGCGCGCGGCGCCAACGCCGTGCTGATGTTCCGCTTCGACGTCACGGAGGCGGCGGACGTGGGGACGGAAGTCTGCGCGTACGGCACCGCGGCGGTGATCGCACCTCGCGCCTGACTGGACCGCGACACCCTCAACTCTCGGGATGTTGTGCGGCTTTTGTACCCCTATGGTGGGGCGGTGGCCATCGATAACCCGTCGTCCGCGCCTCCGCCCCCCGCACCCAGGACGCCCGCACAAGCCCTGCTTCCGCAGGTCCTGCCCGCCCTCGTGATCGGGGTCGGCGCGAGTCTGCTGTTCCTCGCCATCGAGTGGCTCTCCGAGGAGCTCCAGCACGTTCTGTGGGACACCCTTCCGGACGCGCTCGGCATCGGAGGCTTCTCCGCCCTCTGGACGATCGTCATGCTCACCGCCACCGGGATCCTGGTCGGACTCGTCGTCTGGAAGGCGCCCGGGCACGCGGGCGGGGACCCGGCGGAGGGCGGACTCGACAGCGCCCCCGTGGCACCGATGGTCGTCCCCGGGCTGCTGATCGCGGGCACCCTCACCTTGGCCGGCGGCGTCAGCCTCGGCCCGGAGAACCCGATCATCGTGGCCAACGGGGCGCTCGCCTACTGGCTCGGCCGCAAGGCGGCACCGTCCGTACCGGGCGCGTTCTGGGTCGCGCTCGCCGCCGCAGCCACCGTCGGCGCCCTCTTCGGTACCCCGGTCGCCGCGGCGCTGATCATCTCCGAGGCCCTTGTCCACCGGCCGGGCGAGGGACAGGGCTCCCTGTGGGACCGGCTCTTCGCCCCCCTGGTCGCCGCCGGGGCCGGGGCGATGACGACGACGCTCCTGGCGCATCCAAGCTTCGACCTGTCCCTGCCGCCGCTGCCCGAGCCGGGTTGGGCCGATCTGCTCGCCTCGATGGTCGTCGCCGGCGCCGCGGCCGTCTTCGGCCTCCTGTGCTGCTACGGCCTCCCCTTCGTCCACCGGGCCTTCCGGCGGCTGAAGCACCCGATGCTGATGCTGCCGGCCGGCGGTCTGATCCTCGGTCTGCTGGGCGTGCTCGGCGGGTCCCTGACGCTGTTCAAGGGCCTTGAGCAGATGAAGGAGCTGACCGCGAACGTCGGCGGCTGGTCCTCGGGCGAGCTGGCCAAGATGGCCGTGGTCAAGCTCGCCGCCCTGCTGGTCGCCGCCTCCTGCGGATTCGTGGGCGGCCGGATCTTCCCCGCGGTCTTCATCGGATGCGCCTTCGGCATGCTCGCCCAGGCCCTCGTCCCCGAGATCCACCCCGCCGTCGCCATCTCCTCCGGCGTGCTCGGTGTGCTGCTGGCGACCACCCGGCAGGGCTGGCTGAGCCTCTTCGTCGCCGCCGTGCTCGCCGCCTCGCCCACGATGCTCCCCCTCCTCTGCCTTGCCTCCCTGCCCGCCTGGCTGATCGTCACGGGCCGCCCCCAGCTCGAACTGGACGAGTCGGGCGCCGCACTGCACTGAGCACCTCTGGAAGGAATCCCATGCCGCTGCACAAGGGTCCCGCCGAACCCGAACCCGACCGGCACCTCGCCCTCAACCCCTTCTACGGTCAGGCCAACCCGGTCGGTGGCATGACCGAAGCGCCGCCGATGCACCGGCTCCCCGACGGACCGGTGCCGCCCACGAGCGCCTATCAGCTGGTCCACGACGAACTGATGCTCGACGGCAACTCCCGGCTCAACCTCGCCACCTTCGTCACGACCTGGATGGAACCCCAGGCGGGCGTCCTCATGGCCGAGTGCCGCGACAAGAACATGATCGACAAGGACGAGTACCCGCGCACCGCCGAACTGGAGCGGCGCTGCGTGGCCATGCTCGCCGACCTCTGGAACGCACCGGACGCCTCGACCGCCGTCGGCTGCTCCACCACCGGCTCCAGCGAGGCGTGCATGCTCGCCGGCATGGCCCTCAAGCGCCGCTGGGCCAAGAAGAACGCCGACCGCTATCCGGGCAGCGCCCGGCCCAACCTCGTGATGGGCATCAACGTCCAGGTCTGCTGGGAGAAGTTCTGCAACTTCTGGGAGGTCGAGGCCCGGCTCGTCCCCATGGAGGGCGACCGCTTCCATCTGGACCCGCAGTCGGCCGCCGAACTCTGCGACGAGAACACCATCGGTGTGGTCGCCGTGCTCGGCTCGACCTTCGACGGCTCCTACGAACCGGTCGCGGACATCTGCGCCGCGCTCGACGCCCTCCAGGAACGGACCGGTCTCGACATCCCCGTCCACGTCGACGGCGCGTCCGGCGCGATGGTCGCCCCCTTCGTGGACGAGGATCTGGTCTGGGACTTCCGGCTGCCGCGGGTCTCCTCGATCAACACCTCCGGTCACAAGTACGGCCTGGTCTACCCGGGCGTCGGCTGGGCCCTGTGGCGCTCCCCTGCCGAGCTCCCGGAGGAACTCGTCTTCCGGGTCAACTACCTCGGCGGCGACATGCCGACCTTCGCCCTCAACTTCTCCCGGCCGGGAGCCCAGGTCGTCGCGCAGTACTACACGTTCCTGCGGCTCGGCCGGGAGGGCTACCGGGCGGTCCAGCAGACCACCCGGGACATCGCCCGCGGGCTCTCCGAACGGATCGAGGCGATGGGCGACTTCCGCCTTCTCACCTACGGCGATCAGCTTCCGGTCTTCGCGTTCACCACCGCCCCCGACGTGAGCCGCTTCGACGTCTTCGACGTCTCGCGCCGACTGCGGGAGAACGGCTGGCTCGTTCCGGCCTACACCTTCCCCGCCAACCGGGAGGACCTGTCCGTACTGCGCGTGGTCTGCCGCAACGGCTTCTCGGCCGACCTCGCGAGGCTGTTCATCGAGGATCTGAACCGGGTCCTGCCCGAACTGCGGCGGCAGTCCGGCCCGTCGATCGACAACAAGGCGGCCGCCACCTCCTTCCACCACTGAGCGGGAGAGCGCCTCAGAACGACTCGCCCGCGCACCCCAGAGCGAACTCCGCCCAGCGCTCGCCGTCGACGGATATGTCATAGAGACAGCTGGTGTTGTGGCGGAGCAGCCCGGCGGGCGTACGACGGGTGAAGGCGGTGCCCTCGCCGGAGGGGCGGAAGCTGCGGCCGCCGTCGACGCTCACGTACTCCCGGTCCTCGGCGCTGATCAGCACCCGGCCGTCGGGGCCCGGCACCGGGATCCCCAGGAGCGTGCGGGGCTCGATCATCGGCCCCGTCGTCCACATCCGCTCCCAGGTGCGGCCGCCGTCCCGGGAGCGGTGCAGCGCCCGCATGGGGTTCTTGACCGGGTCACCGCCCTTCAACTCCCCCGTCTCCGCCGCGTAGACGACGCCCGGGCCGACCGCGACCGCAGTGAACCAGCCGGGCTCGGTGGTCGGGCTCGGCAGTCTGCTCAGCGACCAACTGCGCCCCTGGTCCCGGGAGACAGCGACCGCCGCCCGGCCGGAGAAGGGGTCGGTGCCGGAGACCCACCAGGAGCCGTCGGGCTCCGCCACCTCGGCCGGCCGCGGATGCGCCCCGAGCGGCGGCCCCTGGGTCAGGGCGCGCCGCCGCCCGTCCTCGGGGGAGACCACGACCAGCCGCTCCCGGGCGCAGTTGTCCACCCGGGCGCCGGCGGGCTGGGCGCAGTCGGTGGCGAGGACGGCCCCGGCCGGTATCACCGGGGCCGTACCGCTCGTGCGCGCGTCGACCTCGCGCCAGGTCCGCCCGCCGTCCCGGGTGAACCAGCTCCGCTGCGCCTCCGGCTCCGCGCCGCCCTCCTCGACCAGCGCCCGCCCCGGCCCCAGGACCAGCAGGGTCGACGAGGCACCGGCCGTGCCCCGCGTCTCGGGCAGTGGGGACCTGCGCAGCTCCCAGCTCTTCGCGCCCCGGTCGAGCACGGCCACGTGCTGCCTGCAGAAGCCGTTCTCCGGGGCCGCCTCGTCACCGACGCAGTCGGCCAGCAGGGCGAACCCGCTGCCGTCGGCGGCGAATCCGAGGGAGTGGGACCACCCGGGCAGCTCCCGACCGGACGGAATCCGCGGCGGAGGACCGGCCGGGGCGCCCGCCCCGCCCGCAGGCCCCGAGGCCGAAGAGGCCCCCGCACCCGAAGAGCCCGAAGCGCCCGGCGAGCCCGAAGGCCCCGGCGAGCCCGAAGGTCCCGGGCCCCCCGCGCTCCCCTCCCCCGTGCAAGCCGTCAGCACCAGCGCCACGACGGCGCCGGCCACACCACCCAGCCTGAGCCTGCGCATCGCCCGTCCCCCTGTCCCTCGCCCGGTCCGCGGTGAACCGTCTGCCTTAGGTACACCGCTCGACCGGTTCGGGTTCCCACCACGCGCCGGCTCCCCTACACGCTCAGCCGCCTGAACCTCTACACGCTCAGCCGCCTGAACCTCCGTACCGCCAGCGGGAGGAAGACCGCGAGGAGCAGCAGCGGCCACACCACCGCCGCCATGACGTGCCCCGGCTCGCCGCCCGGGTTGCCGAACAGATCCCGTACCGCCGTCGCCGTCGCCGACATCGGGTTCCACTCCACGACCGTGCCCAGCCACCCCGGCATGGAGTCGGGCGAGGCGAAGGCGTTGGAGAGGAAGCCGACCGGCCAGACCAGGATCTGCACGGCCATCACCAGCTCCGGCCGTCCCGCCACCATCGCCAGGTAGATCCCGATCCAGAGCATCGCGAACCGCAGCAGGAGCAGCAGCCCCACGGCGCCCAGGAAGGCACCGACGCCGCCGTGCGCGCGCCAGCCGATCGCGTACCCGACGCCGGCCATCACCAGCAGTCCGGCCGCGGACTGGAGCATGTCGGCGACCGAACGCCCCACCAGGACCGCCCCGTCGGCCATCGGCATCGAGCGGAAGCGGTCGATCACGCCCTTGTTGAGGTCCTGCGTGACGGCGGTCATCGTGGCTTCGAGCCCGAAGACCATCGTCAGCGTGAGCATGCCCGGCACGAGGTAGTCGACGTACTCGCCCTGGATCTCCCGGCCACCGCCGACGAGATAGCCGAACATCAGCATCATCATGACCGGGAAGGCGAGGCCGACCACCACCACGACCGGCTGCCGCGCCCAGTGGGCCAGTTCCCGCCGGGTCATGGTCCAGCAGTCGCTCATCACATACGCCGCGCTCATGCCGCCACCTCCGCTTCCTGGTCCTTCGTCACGTCGCCGGTCAGGTGGAGGAAGACCTCGTCGAGGGTCGGCCGCCGCAGGGCGATGTCCTCCGCCTCGATCCCGGCCGCCTCCAGGGCCCGTACGGTCTCGGCCAGGGCCGCCATCCGGTCCGTGACGGGCACGCTGATCCGCCGCCGGTCGGCGTCCACCGTCGCCTCGGATCCGCCGGAGGGCAGCAGTCGTGCCGCCTCGCCGAGCCGCCGGGCGTCCCGCAGGACGACGTCGATTCGGTCGCCGCCGACCCTCGCCTTCAGTTCGTCGGCCGTTCCGTCGGCGACGACCCGGCCGTGGTCGACGACCGAGATCCGGTCGGCGAGCTGGTCGGCCTCCTCCAGGTACTGCGTGGTGAGCAGGACGGTCGTCCCTGCGCCCACCAGCGAGCGCACCGACTCCCACACCTCGCCGCGGCCGCGCGGGTCGAGCCCGGTCGTGGGCTCGTCCAGGAAGAGCACCTCCGGCTCGGTGATCAGCGAGGCCGCGAGGTCGAGGCGCCGGCGCATACCGCCGCTGAACTGCTTCACGGGCTTGCGTCCGGTGTCCGCGAGCCCGAACCGCTCCAGGAGTTCGTCGGCCCGCGCGCCGGCCCGCCGGGCCCCCAGGTGGTAGAGCCGCCCGAACATCTCCAGGTTCTGCCGACCGCCCAGCTCCTCGTCGACGGCCGCGTGCTGCCCGAGGAGCCCGATCCTGCGCCTTACGTCGGGCGCCTGGGTCCGGGCGTCGAAGCCCGCCACCCGCACCAGGCCCTCGTCGTGCCGCAGCAGCGTGGCCAGGATCCGTACCGTCGTGGTCTTGCCCGCGCCGTTGGGGCCGAGCAGCCCGTGCACCGTGCCGCGCCCCACGCGCAGGTCCAGGCCGTCGAGAGCCCGCTTGTCGCCGTACCGTTTCCGCGCGCCTTCGACGACGATCGCGTCAGTCATTTCCAGCCTCCAAGCCCAGTAGTCAAACTTGACCACTGAGCCAAAGGTAGACGGACCCGACTCAATTAGTCAAACTTGATTACTCGAATTCCGGATCGGGCCCGCCCGTCGAGAACGGGTTCTCCTCACCCTCGGCGAGGACCCCCGAGAAGGGCTCCCCGCCCTCCCCCGCGAACGAGTACGCGCCCGCCTCGATCCGCTCGATCAGCCCGAGCGTCCACTCCTTGCCGGCGTCGGCGGAGTGGACCCAGAGGTGCATGATCTCGCCGATGTGACCGAGCTGCTGCGGGCCGCCCTCCGGCGTGTAGTACTCCGTGACGGAGGTGCGCCACTCGTCGAGCGCCCGCACCCGCTGCCGCAGCAGCTCCACGACCTCCCCCCGGGGGATGTCCACGATGAACCCGATCCCCGCGGACAGGACGTCCATCTTCTGGTCGTACGTGGTCAGCGCCTCGCGCAGCAGCGCGAAGTACTCCTCGGTGCCCTTCTCCGTCACCTCGTACTCGGTGCGCGGCGGGCCGCCGGCCGTGCTCGGCGCGATCTCGTACGCCCGCAGCAGACCTTGCTTCGCCATCTGCTTGAGCGCGTGGTAGATCGAGCCGGGCTTGGCGTTGGACCACTCGTGCGCGCCCCAGAACTCCAGGTCGTTGCGGACCTGGTAGCCGTGGGCGCGCCCGTGCTGGCGCACCGCGCCGAGGACAAGAAGCCGGATCGCTGA
Organism: Streptomyces sp. NPDC022552; assembly: GCF_055561875.1. Lineage (NCBI taxonomy): Bacteria > Bacillati > Actinomycetota > Actinomycetes > Kitasatosporales > Streptomycetaceae > Streptomyces > Streptomyces sp. NPDC022552. The sequence goes on along the minus strand of NZ_JBVHGJ010000014.1, from coordinate 136,555 downwards.
CACCCTCGTACCTCCTAGTCAATTTTGACTAGGGTACGCGCCCCTCTTCCTCCGCGATGAGCGTGAAGGAGTCCTTGCCGTCCAGGGACTCCCTGACGATGTCCGCGTGCCCGGCGTGCCGCCCCATCTCCTGGACCAGGTGGAGCAGCATCCAGCGGATCGAGACCCGGCCGTCCTCGGGGAACCACGGCGCGGGCGGCAGCGGGAAGGTGTCGTCCAGGCTCGGCACCGACCGGACGAACTCCTCGGTCTCCTTGGCCACGACCTCCCAGAAGGCCAGCGTCTCGGGAACGCTCTCGCCCTCCACGAGCCGGAAGCCGTCGCCCCAGGTCTCCTGGGAGCGCTGCTTCTCGTTCGTGCGCTGCTGTGCCAGCCGGAGCCAGTTGAGCTCGACCTCCGCGACGTGCTTGATCAGGCCGGAGAGACTGAGCGCGCTGGCGCTCGGGCTGCTCGCCGCCTGCTCCTCGGTGAGACCGAGGGCGGCGCGGCGGATCGCGGCCCGCTGGGCCTCGACGAAGTTGAGGAACGCTCCGCGCTCGTCACCCTGGGCCTCCGCGGGAACAAGAGCAACCATGATGTCCGCCTTCCTGGCGTGAAAGAGGTGGTGGGTGCCGGGGGTCTCCCTCTCCCCGACACCCACCACGCTACGCATCCTTGAGGACAGTTACGGTCCTCAAGGGAGGCCTGACGCGGCCCTGACGCCCCCAGAAACCCGCCCCCTAGAAGGGGAAGCGGCTCCGGCCGTGCTGGATCGAGATCCACTTCTGGGTGGTGAAGGCCTCGATCATCGCGTCACCGTTCAGCCGACCCACGCCCGAGTGCTTCTCGCCGCCGAACGGCACGATCGGCTCGTCGGCCACGGTGCCGTCGTTGATGTGGATCATGCCGGTGTGGATGCGCTTGGCGACCCGTACACCCCGCTCGATGTCCCCCGTGTGGACGGCGCCGCTCAGCCCGTACGGCGTGTCGTTGGCGATCCGTACCGCCTCGTCCTCGCCGTCGAAGGGGATGACGAGGGCCACCGGGCCGAAGATCTCCTGGCTCAGGACGGGCGCGTCCGCCGGGAGGCCGGACAGGACCGACGGGGAGACGACGTTGCCGTCGGCCGAGCCGTGCAGCAGGGCCGTCGCGCCGGCCTCCACCGCCTGCTCGACGACGGCCGAGACCGACTCCGCCTGCTGGGAGTTGATGAGCGGGCCGATGTGGGTGGCGGGGTCCGCCGGGTCGCCGACGCGCAGGGTCTTCACCTTCGCGACGAACTTCTCGGTGAACTCCTCCTCCACCGTGCGGTCCACCAGGATCCGGTTGGCGGCCATGCAGACCTGTCCCTGGTGCACGAAGCGGCTGAAGACGGCCGCGTCCACGGCGTAGTCGACATCGGCGTCCTCGAGGACGATCAGGGCGCTGTTGCCGCCGAGTTCGAGGACGGCGTGCTTGAAGTTCTGCGCGCAGACGGTGGCGACGTGACGGCCGACCTTGTCGGAGCCCGTGAAGGAGATGACCTTCGGGACCGGGTGGGTCAGCAGCGCGTCGCCGATCTCGGCGATGTCGGTGACGACGACGTTCAGCAGACCGGCCGGCAGACCGGCGTCCTCCAGGACCTTCGCGACGAGCGTGCCACCGCAGATCGGCGTGTTCTGGTGCGGCTTGAGGACGACCGCGTTGCCGAGCGCGAGCGCGGGCGCGACCGACTTGAGGGAGAGGAGGAAGGGGAAGTTGAAGGGGGAGATGACACCGACGACGCCGACCGGGAGCCGGTAGACGCGGTTCTCCTTGCCGTCGACGGGCGAGGGCAGGATCCGGCCCTCGGGCCGCAGCGCCAGCTGGATCGCCTCGCGCAGGAACTCCTTGGCGAGGTGCAGCTCGAAGGCCGCCTTCAGGCGCGTGCCGCCGAGCTCGGCGACGATCGTGTCGCTGATCTCCTGCTCGCGGTCCTCGACGATCCGCAGCGCGCGCTCGAAGACGAGCCGGCGGGTGTACGGGTTGGTCTCGGCCCACTCACGCTGGGCGCGCTCGGCGGCGCGGTAGGCGCGGTCGACTTCGTCGGCGGTGGCGACGGTGATCGAGGCGAGCTTCTCCCCCGTGTACGGGTTGAAGTCGATGATGTCCCACGAGCCGCTGCCGGGCTTCCACTCGCCGTCTATGTACTGGTGGGCCAGGTCGGAGAAGTAGGACATGTAACGAGACCCCTTAACCCGCGGTGGCGGACGTGGCGACTGTGACAACAGGACACTCTGATGTCACGTCATCGTACTTACGTCCTACGTGAGTTGAAGCAGTCCTCGGAGAAGATCCCGGCTTTCGGCCGGATCGGGGCTGTCCTCGGCCAGCCGCTCCATCACGCGCGCGTACTGGGCGACCTCCTCGCGCTTGTCGAGGTACAGCGCGCTGGTCAGCTGCTCCAGATAGACGACGTCGGAGAGGTCGGACTCGGGGAAGCTCAGCATGGTGAACGCCCCGCTCTCGCCGGCGTGCCCTCCATAGCTGAAGGGCATGACCTGGAGCGTCACGTGGGGGTGCTCGGAGATCTCGATGAGATGCCTCAACTGGCCCTGCATCACGGCACGGTCGCCGTACGGGCGGCGCAGCGACGCCTCGTCGAGGACGGCGTGGAAGTGCGGGGCACGCTCGGAGACGAGGACCTTCTGGCGCTCCAGGCGCAGCGCGACGCGGCGGTCGATCTCGGCACGCGGGGCGCCGGGCATGCCGCGGGTGACGACGGCGTGTGCGTACGCCTCGGTCTGCAACAGGCCGTGGACGAACTGGACTTCGTAGACCCGAATGAGGGAGGCGGCGCCTTCGAGGCCGATGTACGTCTGGAACCAGCCGGGCAGGACGTCGCCGAAACTGTGCCACCAGCCGGCCACGTTGGCCTCGCGGGCGAGCCCGAGGAGCGAGCCGCGCTCCGCCTCGTCGCTGACGCCGTAGAGCGTGAGCAGGTCCTCGACGTCCCTGGCCTTGAAGCTCACCCTGCCCAACTCCATACGGCTGATCTTGGATTCGGACGCGCGGATCGAGTAGCCGGCCGCCTCGCGGGTGATGCCGCGCGACTCGCGCAGCCGCCTCAGCTGCGAACCCAGCAGGATGCGCCGCACGACACTCCCGCTCGCTCCGCTCGATTCGACTGCGGTCACGGCTCCAGCCTCTCCTTCGCGGTCTCGGGCCCCCGGATTGTGCCACTAAACGCTTCAGCCCGTACACATTCGATTACGGAAAGACGGCAACTTCAGGGCGACTTCATGATCAAGGCGGAACCGGTCACCAGAAGATATGCACAGAATCGGCGCGGGGACGGACAGGTCCGGCGCGTGCACGTGCATCTGCCCTTGCATCCAGTGGTCGCATTCGGAACGATGGACCCCGCGCAACCGCACCACATCCGCGATTCGCCGCGATTCCCGGGAGTGCCTCGCATGGGGACGAATGGATCGACCATGCTCGAGCCGTTACGGCAGGGGCTTCCGCCGATCGATCCCGCCGCCGTCTCCAGCTCGGCCTCCTGCGCCCTGCCACCCGCGTACGAAGCGGTGGGCGGCGCACGGAAGTTCACCCGGGCAACGCTCGCGCAGTGGGACCTCACCGAACGCTTCGACGACGTGGCCCTGGTCGTCTCCGAGCTCGTCACCAACGCCCTGAGGCACGCGCTGCCGTCGGAGGCGGCGCACGACGCGAGGGACTCCCGAGGTCTTCACGAAGACGGCCGGAACACTCCCCCCGTGCGGCTGCATCTGATGCGATGGACGAGCCGGCTCGTGTGCGCGGTGCGCGACCCCAGCCACCGGAGCCCGGAGACGCGCGCGGGGGACGAGGACTTCGCGGCGGAGTCGGGGCGCGGGCTGTTCCTGGTCGACTCCTTCAGCGACAGCTGGGGCTGGCACCCGCTCGCCGGGACGCTCCAGGGCAAGGTCGTCTGGGCGCTGTTCCGGCTCGGACCGGAGTGACGCGCGTAGCCGTACGGAAAGGGCCCCGGCGGGATGCCGGGGCCCTTCCCCTTTTCTCGCTCACGTCCCTGTGCTCACACCAGGTGGTCGAACTCCCCGTCCTTGACGCCCAGCAGCAGCGCCTCTATCTCGGCGGGCGTGTAGACGAGCGCGGGGCCGTCCGGGTGGCGCGAGTTGCGCACGGCAACGTTTCCACCGGGCAATTTGGCGAACTCCACGCAGGATCCCTGGGAGTTGCTGTGCCGGCTCTTCTGCCACACCACATCCCGGAGCTCCGTGGCCGCCATGCCGTTGTACGCGTGATGCGCATGATGCACTGGTAGCTCCCCGAGATACTTGATGCAGGTGTCAACTTCCTCGGATCATAGCTGTGTTCATATGCCAATGCATGAGCAGATGCACGTGCACGAGGGGTGGCGTAGCGACTACGCGACTCAGCGTCTACCGGCCAGTAAGACACGCCCGCTCGCCTCACCCTACGGCGTGCGCTTCCCGGTGGTGTCCTCGGCGAGCGCTTCGGCCAGGTCGTCCAGGGCGGTGAGGAGCAGGGCCGAGCCCCTGCTCGGCAGGAATGCGGGTCGTTTCCGGTGATGTCACATCCGGGAGCCCATGCTCGTCCCATGAGCATGACTGACACCGACAACGTGCTGCTGGCAGGGGCGAGCGGGGTCTTCGGACGCCACGTCGCCGAGGAACTCACCGCGGCCGGACACACCGTGCTCGGCCTCGGCCGCGGGGCGGAGAACGACGTCGTCGCCGACCTCATGGACCGCGACGGGCTGCTCCGGGCGGTGGAGGGGCTGGAGATCGGCACCGTCGTGCACGCGGCGACCGCCCTGCGCGAGCCTCCGATGAGGCACCAGGACATGGACGCGACCGACGCGCTGCGGACCGCGGGGACCGCGCATCTGGTCGAGGCGGCGCGCGCGATGGGCGCGCGGCGGATGATCGCCGAGTCGATGGTGTTCGGGTACGGGTACGGCGACTTCGGGAACCGCGTGGTCACGGAGGACGACACCTTCGGACCGACCGGCCTCGACGCGGCGTCCCAGCGTCATGTGGACGCCATGCGCACCAAGGAGGAGCTGATGCTCGGGACCGAGGGGATCGAGGGCATCGCGCTGCGCTTCGGCGTCTTCTACGGACCCGGCGGCACCGAGGCCGTGGTGGATCTGCTGCGGAGGCGGAAGCTGCCGGCGGTCGCGGACCGGGGCCGGGTGCTGCCCTGGGTCCACCTGCATGACGCGGCGCGCGCGGTCGCGCTGGCGGTCCGGGGCGGGCGGCCGGGAGAGGCGTACAACATCGTGGACGACGGCCCGATGGGCTTCGGCGCCCATGTGCGGGCGGTCGCCAAGGTGTTCGGCACGCCGCGACCGCCGACGGTACCGGCCTGGCTGACGCGGCCGATGCCGTACGCGCACCGGGTGTGCACCACCAACCTGACCGTCTCCAACGCCAAGGCCGGGGCCGAGCTGGGCTGGCGGCCGCGCTACCAGGACTGCGCGTCCGGCCTCGCGGCCCTGACGGAGTGGTGAGCGGCCCGTACGGCCCGGGTGGCCGGGGGCGGCCTGTGAGGCCGGCGACCGGCCCGCCGTCAGTGCGAGTCCCGGATCTCCCTCTGACCCCGCCCGAGCCCCGCCGCGTTCGCGGCCGTCGTGCCGTGGGTCCAGCCCGCCTCGTCCCACATCGCGCGGACCCGGGTCGTCCGGGTCTGCGGGAACATCTCGTCCGCGCGGTTGGTCACCGCGACCTCCCGGGAGGCGAGGGCCGGGAGCAGGGTCGGGGCCTCGGAGGCGACGCGGCGGCTCGTGGTCGCGAGGCGGGCGCCCAGGCGATTCGCGTACGCGAGCAGGAACGACTGCCGGAAGGACTTCGTACGCTTCCGGCCGCCCGCCCGCTGCTCCGCCTCCGCCCGCGTCATCGCCGCCGTCCCCTGGACCAGGAGCGAGGTGTACAGCAGCTCCACCGGGTCCAGGTCCGCCTCGAAGCCGACGACCGTCGAGAAGCCGTACGGCTCGTTCCACACCGCCCGGCAGTGGTTCGCCGTCGCCACCGCGTCCAGCAGGATCGCCTTGGCCTGCTCGTACGGCGGCTCCACCCCGATCCGGATCGCTCCCGGCACGTCCCCCGAGGGTGTACGGGACTCCAGCGCCGCCTCGTCCAGGCTGTGGCGGGCCATCAGCTCCTGGGCCTTGGCGGTCAGCGCCTCCGCCTCCTCCGGGTAGCCCGTGGCCTCCGCCTTCGCGAGCAGGGCCCGTACGCGCGTCAGCATCCGCGGCTCCCCCGCCACGGCGGCCGGGAGCGTGTCCCCGGGAACCGGACCCACCGGCTCCAGGGACGGCAGCCTGACCAGCAGGCGGTACAGCTCCAGGGTCGTCGTCGCCGTGGAGAAGCGGTCCGCGCGGACGGCGGCGGTGTCCAGATCGGCCAGCTGCGCGGCCCACCGGTGCGGCAGACGCTCGTAGCGCCCGGTCTCCGCGGCGATCAGGGCCCCGGCCAGCCGGACGTGCTCCTCCGCCAGCTCCCGCCGTACCAGTCGTACGAGATCCGCAGGCTGCCAGCCGCGCTCCCAGGCCCGCCGTACGAACTCCTCGCCACGGCGCGTCAGTTCCGCGTCCGCCGCCCGGTCGGCCGCGAGCAGGGACGCCGCCGAGTCCAGGGCCGTGTCGTCGTCCGTGTACAGGGCCTCGAAGGCCTTCTCGACGGTGCTCCTCGTCGTACTCACGCCTGCTTCGCGTCCCATTCCTCGCGTGCCCGCCCGATCACCGCGCGGTGGTCGAGCGACCAGTCGATCAGCTGCTTGATCAGGTGCGTCATGCTGTGCCCCGTCTCCGTCAGCGCGTACTCCACCTGTGGCGGCGTCGTCGGATGCACCGTCCGCGTCACCAGGCCGTCCCGCTCCAGGCGGCGCAGCGTGAGCGTCAGCATCCGCTGCGAGATGCCGGTGACCAGCCGCTGCAACTCCCTGAACCGCCGCGGACCCGGCGCCAGTTCGACGACCACGTGCACGGTCCACTTGTCGCCGAGCCGGTCCTGCACATCCCGTACGCCGCACTCCTCCGCGCAGCTCACGATCAGGCCCGTGGCCGCCTCGGTGGTTACCTCGGTGTGCCCCGCTGACATCGATGTGCCTCCTTACGCGGTCCCGCCCGCCTCACCAGAATGATCCTCACCGAACACGATCACGAATTCAGGGGGGAATCATGCTGCTCGTCACCGGTGTCTCCGGCGGTCTCGGCTCGCTCGTCGCGGAGCGTCTGGCCGGGCGCGACGACGTCGTCCTCGGCACTCGCGCCGGACTGTCCGGTACCCGCCTCGTCGACTTCGACGAGCCCGCCACCCTGCCCGGGGCCTTCGCCGGGGTGGACACCCTGCTGCTGATCTCGGCGGGGTACGGCGAGGACGACACCGTGATCGCCCGGCACGAGGCCGCGATCTCCGCCGCCGAGGCGGCCGGGGTCGGCCACATCGTCTACACGAGCCTCTCCGGCGACGGCGACCACCTCACGTACTCCCTCGCGCACCGCTGGACCGAGCGGCGGCTCCAGCGGTCGGGCGTGGCGTGGACGGTCCTGCGCAACGGGCTGTACGCCGAGTTGCTCACCTGGATCGCGACCCCGGACGCCGGCAACCGCATCACGGGCCCCCTCGGCGAGGGCCGGCTCGCCGCCGTGGCCCGCGAGGACCTCGCCGAGATCGCGGTCACCGTCGCCACCGCCCCGGCCGCGCACGCCGGGCGCACGTACGAGCTCGTCGGCGAGCGCCCGCTGGGCGGGGCGGACCTGGCGCGGGCGCTGGGCGCCGAGTACGCCCCCGGCACGCTCGCCGAGGCGCGGGCCGCCCTCGCCGCCTCGGGAGCGGAGTCGTTCCAGGTCCCGATGCTCACCGGGACGTACTCGGCGGTCGCGCACGGCTTCATGGACGGCACGGGGGTGAAGAGCAGTCTGCGGGAGCTGCTGGGGCGGGAGCCGCTGGACGCGCTCGATGTGTTCGTGGCGGCGGTACGCAAGGGGTAGGGCGTACGGCGGGGGTAAGGCGTACGGCGGGGGTAGGGCCAGGGCTACCCCGAAGACGCCCTCCAGCGGTCGTGATCGGCGGTGCCGTCGGCGGTTCGCTTGAGCCATGACCTCAACGCCCTCTCCGTCCTCGGCACCGGCCTCCGACACCGCCGTCCGGCTCACCTCTCTCCGACGCCGGCACCGTGACGTCCGCGCCCTGGACGGCGTCGACCTCGACTTCCGTACCGGCACCTTCACCGCCGTCATGGGCCCCTCGGGCTCCGGCAAGTCCACGCTGCTCCAGTGCGCGGCGGGCCTGGACCGGCCGACGAGCGGGACGGTCGAGGTGGGCGGCGTCGCCCTGGACGGGCTGAGCGAGCGGCGGCTGACGCTGCTCCGACGGGACCGGATCGGGTTCGTCTTCCAGTCCTTCAATCTGCTGCCCTCGCTGACGGCCGCCCAGAACGTGGCGCTGCCGCTGCGGCTGGCCGGGCGGCGGGTGCCCCGGGGCGAGGTGCGCGCGGCGCTGGAGCGCGTGGGGCTCGGCGGGCGGGAGGGGCACCGGCCCGGGGAGCTGTCCGGCGGGCAGCAGCAACGGGTCGCGATCGCCCGGGCGTTGATCACCCGGCCTGCGGTGCTCTTCGCGGACGAGCCGACCGGTGCCCTGGACTCCACCACCAGCCGCGAGGTGCTGTCGATGCTGCGGGAGCTGGTGGACCGCGACGGCCAGACGATCGTCATGGTCACGCACGATCCGCAGGCGGCGGCGCGGGCGGACCGGGTGGTGTTCCTGGTCGACGGGCGGGTGGAGGGCGAGCTGTACGCCCCGACGGCCGAGCGGGTCGCGGCCCGCATGACCGGCCTGGAGACGACGACCGGGACGGAGGCCGTCGCATGCTGACCGTCGCGAACCGCACCGCCGGCCCGGGGGCCGTGCTCCGGACGGAGGCCGTCGCGTGCTGACCGTCGTCCTCTCCGGCCTTCGCGCCCGCTGGGCCGCCTTCCTCGGCAGTTCCGTCGCGCTCGCCCTCGGCGTCGGGCTCCTCACCACCATGGGCCTCGGCCTCGCCTCGACGTTCGACGCCCCGGAGCGCGAGCCGCGGCGGTTCGCGTCGGCTCCGGTCGTCGTGAAGGGGCGGGACGCGGTCACCGTCGACGTACGGCGGGGGCCGGACACGGCCTCCGCCTCACAGAGGCTCGACCGTCCACAGCCTGTGGATATCGAACTGCTTGCCGAGCTGAAGGCGCGCTGGACCGTCACGACCGCGGGCGGCCCCGACGCCGTCGGCGTCCATGGTCCCGCCACCGAGGTCCGTACCCTCGTCGGCGACCGGGCCCAGGTGCTCACGGGGAACGACCGGCTGCGCGCCGACCCCGAGCCCGAGCGGGACGCCGAGGCGCTCGTCGCACTCAACTCCCTCCTCGGCACGGCCGGCGGCGTCACCACCTTCGTCTCCGTCTTCGTCGTGGCGTCCACCTTCGCCTTCGCCGTCGCTCTGCGGCGACGCGAGTTCGGGCTGCTGCGGACGGCTGGCGCGACACCCGGCCAGGTGCGGCGGATGCTGCTCGCGGAGGCCGCGGGCGTCGGGATCCTCTCCGCGGCCGCCGGGTGCGCGCTGGGCGCGTGGGGTGCGCCGTGGCTGGCGCGGGCGCTCGTGGACGGCGGTCTCGCCCCCGAGTGGTTCGGGATCGGCGACGCCACCTGGCCGTACCACCTCGGCTTCTGGACGGGGGTGACCGTCGCCCTCGCGGGGGCCTTCGCCGCCTCGCGGCGGGCCGGGAAGGTCGGCCCGACGGCCGCGCTGCGCGAGGCGGGCGTCGACACGGACGTCCTGCCGCTCGGCCGCGCGCTGCTCGGCACGGGCCTGCTCCTGACCGGCGCCGGACTGCTCGTCTGGACCGCGGTCACGGAACCGTCCGAACTGCTCAAGCGCAAGACGTACACGACCATGCCGATGCTCCTGATCACCGGCGTCGCGCTGCTCGCCCCGGTGCTGGTCCGGCCGGTGGCGCGGGCGCTGCGGCTGCCGGGCGCGACGGGGATGCTCGTACGGGAGAACAGCGCGGCCGCTCTCCGCCGTACCGCCGCCGTCGCCGCGCCGGTCCTGGTGACGGTCGCGCTGGCCGGCTCGCTGCTCGGCTCGGCGGCCTCGGTCACGCGCGCGAAGGCCGCGGAGGCCCGGGAGCAGACCCGCGCGGAGTGGGTGGTGACGGGCGAGGACCTGCGGCCGGTGCCCCGTGCCTCGGCGACCGCGACGACATCCGTCTTCGTACGGGACGGGGCCGAGGCGCTCGTGAAGTACGGGGCCCGGGCGGTCTCCGACCCGGCGGCCTTCGCGGACCTGGCGCGGCTGCCGGTGGTGGCGGGGGACGTGGCAGACCTCGACGACCGGTCGATCGTGGTCAACGAGGAGTGGGAGCGGCGGACGGTCGGCGAGCGGGTCGAGGTCTGGCGCGCGGACGGCAGTGGACCGGTGACGCTGCGGGTGGTGGCGGTGCTGGCCCTCGGGACGGGGGACAACGGCCCGTACGTGACGCCTGCGAACGCGCCCGGCGCCACGGTGGACCGGATCGAGGCGGGGCCCGGCGTGGCGCAGGAGGCCCTCGCGGCGGCGGGCGGGACGGTACGCACGGCGGAGCAGTGGGCCGCCGCCACGCACCCGTCGACCGGCCCGCGGATCCGGATGGGGCTGCTCCTGGTCCTCGGCATCGCGCTCGTCTACACGGTGATCGCGCTCGCCAACACGCTCCTGATGGCGACCTCGGTACGGGGCGCGGAGCTGGCCTCGCTCCGGCTGGCGGGCGCCACACGGGCGCAGATCCTGCGGGTGGTGACGGGCGAGGCGGGGCTGGCCGTGGCGATCGGGGCGGTCCTCGGCCTCACGGTGACGGCGGTCGTCCTGGGGGCGCTGGGGGCGGGGCTCGCGGCGCTGTCGGCGCCGGTCGTGGTGTCCGTGCCGTGGGGCGCCGTGGGCGCGGCGGCGGGGGTGTGCGGCGTGATCGCGATCGCGTCGGCGGCGCTCCCCGCGTGGCGCCTGACGCGCTGAGCGGCGAAGGTGGGTGGACGGGGCGGTGACCAGGGTCGGAGCCGGGTCACCGCCCCGCCCTCGGTCAGCAGCCGGCGAGTCCTGGCCAGGCCTACGGCACCAGCACCAACTTGCCCCGCACGTGCCCGGACTCGCTCACTTCCTGGGCCTTCGCCGCCTCCTTCAGGGGGAGGGTCTCGGCGATGCCGAGACGCAGCCGGCCCTCCGCCACCATGCGGGCGTGGGTGGTCAGCCAGGTGCGGGCGAGGGGCGGGTCTACCGTGACGCCGCTGAAGACGATGCCGTGCTCCTCCGCGTCCGGCGCCGCGATCGTCACGATGCGTTCCTTCGCGCCGCCCGTCAGCTCGATCGAGACCGGAAGGGTGTCGTGGCCCGCCGCGTCGAAGACCGCGTCGACGCCCTGGGGCGCCGCCGCCCTGACGCGGTCGGCGAGGCCGTCGCCGTACGCCACCGGGATCGCGCCCAGGGAACGCAGGTACGCGTGGTTGCGCTCCGAGGCGGTGCCGATCACCGTCACGCCGGCGGCCACCGCGAGCTGGACGGCCACCGAGCCGACCATGCCCGCCGCGCCGTGCAGGAGGAGGGTCTCGCCCTCCTCCAGGCCGAGCAGGTCCAGGACCCGCTGCGCGGTCTCCCCCGCGACCGGGATGCTCGCCGCCTGCGCCCAGGTCAGGCCGGTCGGCTTGGGGACGAAGACCTCGGCCAGGGCGTACTCGGCGTACGCGCCGGTCGTCGTCCAGCCGAACACCTCGTCGCCGACCGCGACCCCCGTGGCGTCCGGGCCCAGCGCGTCGACGGTCCCGGCGAACTCCAGGCCGGGCACGGCAGGGAACGTCGTCGGGTAGAACGCCTCCACCCATCCGTAACGGCGCTTGTAGTCCACGGGGTTGACGCCGACCGCGGCCACCTTCACCCGGACCGCGCCCCCGGCCGGCTCGGGCACCGGGACACCGGTCTCATGGCGCAGCACTTCCGGTCCGCCGAACTTCTCGTACGTGATCGCGTCCATCGCGTCCTCCTCGGGTCGGCCTCCAGCTTCGATCAGGCCCCTCCTCCCCCCGGCCCGCCCAACGGCCAGTCCCACCTGGCCGAAAGGACAGCCCGTGCGGCCGGCCCGCTGACTACGCTGCCTCGCATGGACGCGCACACGCTGAACTCCGCGTACGAGATCATCCGGCAGCCGCTCGGCCAGATCCTGCCCCGGCTCTCGGCCGTCCTCGCACCGCTGATCCCGCACCGGGCCGCCGCCGAACTCGCCACGCACTGCGCCCACTCGCCGTACAAGACGGTCGGGGAGTCCGGTCTCCCGACCGCCGCCGAACTCACCCCGCTGCTGGCCTCCGGCACGCCCGGCAGCCCCTGGCAGGGCCGGACCGCCGTCGGCGGGGAGGAGCACGAGGTCGTCGCCGTCACCAGCGACGCGACCGCGCGCCGGTCCGTGCTCGTCCTCGTACGGGAGGGCGGCGCCGAACCCGTGCCGGACGGCGCCCTGGCCGCCGCGCAGGCGCTGTGGGACCTGGTGACCAGTCACTTCGACCGGTTCGCGGTGGAGGCGATGCCGGGCGCGCTCGCCCGTTCGCGGGCGGCGGCGGACACCCGGGCACGGGTGATCGCGGAGCTGACGACGGCCCACTCGGCCGCGCTCTCCGGGATCCTCGGGGTGCTCCGCAGCCGGGCCCTGGACGACGGGGCCGCCCGGACCACCGCCACCGACCTCGCCGTCAACGCGCTGATCGAGATGCGGGCGGAGTCGAAGCGGGACCGCTCGGTCGCCGAGGAGCCGGCCCGCGAGGCGTTCGACCGGCTGGCGGACGGGCTGAAGACGATGCTGCGGCACAGCCCGGTACGGCTCGACCTCGGCCCCCCGGACAGCTCACGCTCGCTGGCGGCGGACGTGGCTCACGGAGCGCGGGCCGTCGCCCGGGCCCTGCTGCTCGTGATCCTGGAGCAGGACTCGGTGAGCCGGGTCCGCGTCGGCTGGCAGATCACGGAGCACGAGCTGCGGGCGACGCTGCGGGACGACGGGGACGGCGCGCTGGCCGCCTGCGACCTGGGCGCGGGCAGCGTCACCGACCGGCTGGAGGTGCTGGGCGGGCGGCTGGAGATGGACGCCGTCCCCGGCTGGGGCACCACGATCACGGCGACCCTCCCCCTGGCCACCGCCGACGCCCCGATCGCGGCCGTGAACCCGCTCACCGGCCTCGGCGGCCGCGAACTGGAGGTCCTGACCCACCTGGCGCTGGGCCACCGCAACCGCCAGATCGCCCAGGAACTCCACATCAGCGAATCGACGGTGAAGTTCCACGTCGCCAACATCCTGACGAAGCTCGGCGTCGACACCCGAGGTGAGGCCGCGGCCCTCTTCCACAGGGCGGCGTAGCCGGGCGGACCGCCGGCCCGGGCAATGCGTCACCGCGCGGCGCGCGCCCGGCGCTGTCGGCGAGGGCGTTGTCAGTGGGGAGTGTCAGACTCGCACCCGTGAGCGAGAGGTGGGCGGTGGACGCCGAGGCCGAGGGCGACGGGGCGCGGCTCGTCCCCCTCGGCCCCGACGCGCTGCCCTCCGGACCCGTCCTCCACGAGCCGGACCTCGTCGAGGCCGTCCGGTCCCGGCCGGACGTCGCCCGCTGGGTGTGGCGGTCCACCGCGGCGGTCCATCCGCGGCTCCTCGCCGCCGGGGTGCGCGTCGAGCGGTGCTACGACATCGAGGTCGCCGAGGGGCTCCTCCTCGGCCACGAGGGGCGGCTCGGGGAGCCCCGGTCCGCGGCCGCCGCCCTCGCGCGGCTGCGGAACGCTCCCGTACCGCCCGATCCGCCCCAGCGGGCCGCCGAGCCCGGCTCGCAGGACTCCCTCTTCGAGGCGAGACCCAGCGCAACCGCCGTCTCCTTCGAGGACCTCCTCGCCGTCTACGCGGAGCAGCAGCGCCGCCACGAGCGGACCGAGCACCCGGGCCGGATGCGGCTGCTCACCGCCGCCGAGTCCGCGGGCATGCTCGTCGCCGTCGAGATGAACCGGGCCGGGCTGCCCTGGCGCGCCGACGTGCACCGGGAGCTGCTGCACGAGCTGCTGGGCGAGCGGTACGCGGGCGGCGGGGAGCCCCGGCGTCTCGCCGAGCTCGCCGACGAGGTCTCCGCCGCCTTCGGCCGCCGCGTCCGCCCCGATCTGCCCGCCGACGTGGTCAAGGCGTTCGCCCAGGCCGGGATCCGGGTGCGGTCCACGCGCCGCTGGGAGCTGGAGGAGATCGACCACCCGGCGGTGGCCCCGCTCGTGGCGTACAAGAAGCTGTACCGGATCTGGACCGCCCACGGCTGGTCCTGGCTCCAGGACTGGGTGCGCGACGGCCGCTTCCGCCCCGAGTACCTGCCCGGCGGCACGGTCAGCGGCCGCTGGACGACCAACGGCGGCGGCGCCCTCCAGATCCCCAAGGTCATCCGGCGGGCCGTGGTGGCCGACGACGGCTGGCGGCTCGTCGTGGCCGACGCCGACCAGATGGAGCCCCGGGTCCTGGCCGCGATCTCCCGCGACGCCGGTCTGATGGAGGTCGCCGGGCACCCCGACGACCTGTACACCCGGCTGTCGGACCGGGCGTTCTCCGGCGACCGCGACCACGCGAAGATCGCCCTGCTGGGCGCGATCTACGGGCAGACCAGCGGCGACGGCCTGAAGAACCTGGCCGCGCTGCGCCGCCGCTTCCCCCGCGCCGTGGCCTACGTGGACGACGCGGCGAAGGCCGGCGAGGAGGGCCGGCTCGTCCGGACCTGGCTCGGCAGGACCAGCCCACGGGCGGTCGGCGCGGGCGAGGCCGAGGAGGCGGGCATCCCCCAGGAGGGCGGGGACGAACCGGCCACCGGGGAAGGTGAGTTCACACCCGGGTACGCCTCCGGCAACGCGCGGGCACGCGGCCGGTTCACCCGTAACTTCGTCGTCCAGGGCAGCGCCGCCGACTGGGCGCTGCTGATGCTCGCCGCACTGCGCCGCGCACTCGCGGGGATGCGGGCCGAGCTGGTCTTCTTCCAGCACGACGAGGTGATCGTGCACTGCCCGGCGGAGGAGGCGGAGGCGGTCACCGAGGCGATCCGCGCGGCCGGGGACGAGGCGGGACGGATCGCCTTCGGCGCGACGCCGGTGCGTTTTCCGTTCACGACGGCCACGGTGGAGCGGTACGCGGACGCCAAGTGACGGGCGCGGGGGCGCGGGCGGGCATACGGGCCGGGCCCCCGCCGAGGTCCGGCCCGTATGCCCCCTGGTGTCGCCGCGGGGCGCTACCTCAGGAGAACGTCAGCCACTTGTCGTCGAGGGCGATCGCCTTGAGCTGGTCCGTCGTCAGCGCGGGCTTCGCGCGCGTCGCGTCCTGGTGCTGCGCGCCCGTGTTGAACGCGGAGACCACGACCCGGAAGCCGGAAGGCAGGATCGTGTCGGCCGTCCACCAGACGACACCGGCGCCGCCCTTCTCACCCGGCTGCTCGGTCACCTTCACCAGTCGCCCGTCGGGCAGCTTCGTGGCGCCGGCGAAGAGCTCTCCCGCGACATCGCTCATGTCCCTCTGCACATTGATCTGGACGAGGCTCTTGCCCTTGCCGTCGTTCACGACCACGTACGCGAACTCGCCCTCGCCGCCCTGGGAAGTCACCGTCAGCCCCTTGGGGAGCAGCGAGCGCAGGGTCGCCTGCACGGCCTCGCCGTCCACCTCCGGCGGCGCGGTGTCCACGCCCGGCAGGTCGGGCTTCTTCCGGGGCACGGCCAGCTGCTTGAACAGCGGCCTCCATCCCTCGGCGGTGACCAGGGCCTTCAGCTGAGCGGGACTGAAGGGCGGGTTCGGGCGGCTGATGGCCGAGTCCTTCTCGGTCGGGGCGTTGTACTCGCTCGCGTCGACCAGGAATCCGTCCCGGGTGAGCAGCACCGCCCGCCAGTTCTTGGTCTCCACCCGCTTGTCCGGGTACTCGTACCCCTGGAGGACCATCAGCCGGTCGCCGTTCGGCAGCTTCTCGCTGGTGCATCCGTCGTGCGGGACGAAGGTCTCGTCCGGGCACTCCACCTGCCCCGCGCCCGCTTCCTCGGTCTCGTCGGCCCGGGAGAGGCTGACGGAGACGGCCGCCTCGCCCTCGCCGTCCCGGTAGATGCCCGAGACGTACTCGCCCGGGGCGTCCTCGCCGGGAATGGTCCAGGTTCCGGCGGGGGTGTTCGCCTTGAGGACGGCCGCCAGGTCCTTGACCTTGAGCGTGGGCGCGGGCCCCTTGCTGGGCGGCGGGGGGGTCGTCTCCTTCGGCGCGGCGACCGAGGATTCCTCGCCCCCCTTGGCCCCCTGGTCCCCCCCGAGCAGGTTTCCGCCGTAGATCCCGCCGACGCCCACCACGGCGAAGGCCAGCACACCGCCGGTCACCGTGGCCGCGCGGCGGCGCAGCAGCCGGCGCCGGCCGCGGGCCAGGCCGCCGGCCACCAGCTCGCGTCCGTCCTCCGTGGCGAATCCGTCGCCCGTGCGGCGCAGGGCCTCACCGAGCTCCGCCGCGAAACCGTCGTGTCCCTCGTTCAGAGGCATGCCGAATCACCGTCTCCGGTCCATGAGTGAAAGAAGAAGTGGGGAAGAGTGCGCAGCGCCGGGTCAGCGGGACGCGAACTCGACGATGCTGCCGCCGAGCCGCTCCCTGAGCTTGGCGAGCGCCCTCGTCGAGCGGGTGCGGACCGCCGCGGAGCTCACATGGAGCGCCTCGGCGGTCTCCTCGACGCTGCGGTCCTCCCAGTACCGCAGCACCACCACCGCCCGGTCCTTGGGCGCGAGGGCCGCGAGCGCGTCGAGCAGGGCCATCCGGAGCGCCGGATCGTCACCGTTCTCCGGAGCCCGGTCCGGCAGCTCGCCGACGGGGCGCTCGGTCGCGGAGCGTCGCCGCCGGTGGCTGAGGAACGTGCGGACCAGGACGGTCTGCGCGTACCCGGCCGGGTTGCCGATCCGCTGGACGCGGCCCCACAGGCTGTACATCCGGCCCAGCGTCTCCTGGACGAGGTCCTCGGCGAGATGGGTGTCACCGCTGGTGAGCAGGCATGCCGACCGGAACAGATGGCCGGTCCTGGCAGTGGCGAACTCCAGGAACTCGTCCGCGCGGGACTGTCTCATGTCCCTCCCCTCCGTCGCGGTCGCCCTACACCCCAATGACGCGACGGGCCCGGGGAAATGTTTCACACGAGGTTCGTACGGGGTTCCACGCGTTCGATCGCCATGAAATGCCCCAGATTGCTCAGATTGCCCAGAATTGGGTAACTCTGGAGTATGAACGCATTTCTGGTGGATTCCGCAGGGGTCACGACGGCGGCCGGCGTCTGGCAGTCCGGGATGGCCCAGGTTGTCGGCGGCCTGGTCGTGGTCGCCGTACTGATCGGCGCGTTCGCGCTGGGGATGAGGCTCAGGGACAAGGAGTCCCCGACGCCCAAGCCGGAGGAGCAGCCGCACCGGCCGGAGGGCGGGCTTCCCGGAGAGACATCCGAGTACCGCAAGCCGACGGAGATGCCCCAGACCGACGGCGAGCACCGGCTCATGCCGTACGAGCTGAAGAGTGGCACCGAGACCTCGTCCGAGCCGCCGAGCGAGGAGAAGCGCAAGTGGGGCGGGATCTCCAGCGGCGGCTTCGGCAGCGGCGGAACGGGGCACGGCGACTGAACGGTGGTCGATCACGCGGTGAGTGCGGTGGACGCGGTGAGTCACGAGCAGGCGGTGGCGTACCGGCTGCTGGGCTCGTCCGACGAGGCTGACGACGCGGTGCGGGAGGCGCGGCGGCTGGGTGACGTCACCGCCGACGCCACCGCCGACGCCACCGCGGCCGTCGCGCGGATCTGCCTGAACCGGCTGCGGTCGCGCGCCGCGCGGCGCGAGGACCCCTGGGATCCGTGGTCCACCGGTGAGCCCGGCCGGCCGCCGCACCGGTCGGAGGAGGCGGCGTCGGAGGAGGCGGCCCTGGAGACGCTGGCGCCCGCGGAACGTGTGGCGTTCGTGCTGCACGACATGTTCGCGGTACCCGTCGACGAGATCGCCCCGGTCCTGGAGCGCACGCCGGCGGCCACACGGCAGCTGGTGAGCCGGGCGAGGACGCGCGTACGCGGTACGGAGGAGATGCCGGAGCCCGACCTCGCGCGCCAGCGGGAGGTGGTGGCCGCGCTGCTCGCCGCCGTACACGACGACGACCCGGTCGGCCTGCGCGCGCTGCTCGACCCCGACGTCCTGCTGCGGGCGGACGCCGAGGCGCTGCGGTCCGGCGCGGCGACCGTCCACGGCCCCCCGGCGGTGGCGGTCCACCTCGCCGAACGGGCCCGCTCGGCCCGCTTGGCCCTGGTGGACGGCGCGGCGGGCCTGGTGACCGCCCCGGACGCCGGCCCGACCGCGGCGATCGCCTTCACGGTCATCGAGGGCCGCGTCACGGCGGCCGACATCCTGATGGACCGGAACCACCTCGACAGCCTGGACGTGCAGATCCTGCCCGAGTGACCGGTGGCGTACGGGAGGGGTGACCGCGGCCCCGACGGGTGCGGTCACCCCTCCCGTACGCGCGGAAGCGGCGCCGGACGGACCGTGGCCGGATCGGCCTCCGCCGGGAGCGCGCGGCGGGTGCGGACGGGCGAGAGGAAGACGGGGAGGAAGGCGCAGGTGAGCAGGGCGCCGCCCACCCACAAGGTGGCGTGGAGGCCGACGAGTTCGCCCAGGAGACCCGAGACGGCGGCGCCGATCGCGATGGCGCCCGTGAGCAGGAAGCGGAAGGTCGCGTTCATGCGGCCGAGCAGCGCGTCCGGGGTCATCCGCTGCCGCAGGCTCACGCCGAGGACGTTGTCCATCCCGGTCTTGAACATGACGCACAGCCACCCCGCGCCCGCGATCCAGAGCCAGGGCCCGTGCCCGACGAGCGGGACGAGGAGGCCGGCGGGGGCGAGGACGAACCCGGCGAGGCCGAGCGTACGGCCGAAGCCAAGACGGGCCGCCACCGCGCGGGCGCAGCGGGCCCCGAGCAGCAGGCCGACGCCGCCGGCCGCCCAGTAGAGGCCGAGGACACCGGCGGAGAGCCCGAGTTCGCGGACGAAGAGGACCGGCATCATCGTGTTGAGGATCTGTGAGCCGAGGTTGGTGAGCGAGGCGGACAGGGCGAGCGCCCGCAGCTCCTTGTTCCCGAGGACGTGCCGTACGCCCGTGGCGATCTGCGTACGCAGCGGCTCCCGCACCCGGTCGGCCGGCGCGGCGGGCGCCGCCGCCTCCTCGAGCCACAGGAGCCGTACGGCGGAGGCCAGATGGCTCACCGCCGTGACCGCCACCGCGAGCGGCGCGGTGAGCAGCTGGACCAGGCCGCCGCCCGCGCCGCGTCCGGCCACGTTGGTGACGGCCATCAGGCTGACCATGGCCGCGTTCGCGGGCACCAGTCCGTCGCGGCCCACGAACCGGGGCAGGATGCTCTGGCCCGTGACGTCGTAGAAGACGGTCGCGCAGCCGCTGAGCAGCACGACGGCGTACAGCTGAGCGAGGGTCAGGACGTCCCACCACCAGGCGACGGGCACGGAGACGAGGAGCAGCCCCCGGGTCGCGTCCGCCACGATCAGCATCCGGCGCTGCGGCAGCCGGTCGACCCACGCTCCCGCGGGCAGGCCGATGAGGAGGAAGGCGAGGGTGGAGAGCGTCGCGAGCGCCCCGACCTCGCCGGGGCTCGCGTCCAGCGCCTCGACGGCGATCAGCGGGACGGCGACATATCCGACGTTGGTGCCGAGTTGGCTGAGGACGGCCGCGGAGAAGAGCGTGCGGAAGTCGGGGACGCGCCAGGGTGAGTCGGATCGCATGCCCTCGAACCTGCCGCACCCCGACGCGTCAGCACAATCAAATTGTTCTCGCGCGACGCTTAAGCGACCCTAAATCGAGGGGGGAGCCGCCGGGCGGCCCGCGCGGTCGGCGATATGTGCGGGCGCTTCGATGCCGGCGGGCAGGACCGGGTCGGCGACCGGGGCACCGAAGGTGGTGACGACCGGCAGGACCCCGGCCCAGAGCCCCAGTTCGGCGTCGGGGCTCTCCCCGTCGTCCGGCGGGCCGGCAGCGATCTTGACCGACGCCTCGGTGAGGTCGAGGGCGAGCAGCGAGGTCGCCGCCAGCTCCTTCCGGCTGGGCTGCCGGACGTACTCCCACTGCCCCGGGGCGCACTGCTCGGTCAGCGCCCGGAGCCCGACGAGCTTCTCCTCGGGGTCGGTCACCTCCCGGGGAACGCCGTAGACCATCGCGCACCGGTAGTTGACGCCGTGCTCGAAGACGGACCGGGCGAGCACAAGCCCGTCGACGTGCGTCACGGTGACGCAGACCGTCGCCTCGGGCGCCTGGACGAGGCTGCGGCTGGCGACGGAGCCGTGCAGGTAGAGCCGGTCGCCCTCGGTTCCGTACGCGGTGGGCACGACCATCGGGGTGCCGTCGACGACGACGCCGAGGTGACAGAGGAAACCGGCGGCGAGCACGGCGTCCAGATCGGCGCGCCGATGACTCCCCTTGTGCCGCATCCGCCGCAGCCGCGTGCGCTCGGTGGGGACGAACTCGTCCGGTGCGGGTACCTGTTCGACGGTGGTGCTCATGCGTGTCCTCTTCGTCCGGATCGCGTGCATCGTGCGCGGGGATGCTCGCGGGGTGTTCCACGGGCGGCCCTTCGAGACGCATCAGGGCATGAAAAAGCCCCAGGTCACGGCGAGTGAGTCCTGGGGCTGATCCGAGCCGCCTTCGGGATTCGAACCCGAGACCTACGCATTACGAGTGCGTTGCTCTGGCCAACTGAGCTAAGGCGGCATGCCGTGCGTTCCCATGGTGGGTGCAGCAGCGACGCCAAGTCTACACAGTTTCCCGGGGTGCTCCCGACCACCCTTCGCGTGGTCCACGACACCCCTCACGTGCAGCGCTTGCCGTCCTTCGGGACCGTGCCCTCCAGGAGGTAGGTGTTGATCGCCGAGTCGATGCAGTCGCTGCCGCGGCCGTACGCCGTGTGGCCGTCGCCCTCGTACGTCAGGAGCGTGCCGGAGGCGAGCTGGTCCGCGAGGGACTGGGCCCACTTGTACGGGGTCGCCGGGTCGCGGGTGGTGCCGACGACGACGATCGGCGCGGCGCCGTCGGCGGTGATGCGGTGGGGCCGGCCGGTCGGGGGCACGGGCCAGTAGGCGCAGTTCAGGGCGGCCCAGGCGAGGCCCTTGCCGAAGACGGGGGACGCCTTCTCGAAGGCCGGGACCGCCTTCTCGACGTCCGCGGGACCGGAGAAGGCCGCCGGGAGGTCGAGGCAGTTCACGGCGGCGTTGGCGTACATCAGGTTCGCGTACGTGCCGTCCGGCTCACGCTCGTAGTAGCTGTCGGCCAGGGCCAGCAGGCTCGCGCCCTCCCCGCCCATCGCACTCGTCAGCGCCTCGCGCAGCTGCGGCCAGGCCCCCTCGTCGTACATCGCCGCGATCACCCCGGTCGTGGCCAGGGATTCGCCGAGCTCCCGGCTCTCGCCGGTCGGCACCGGGTTGGTGTCGAGGGCGCGGAAGAAACCCTTCAGGTTGCCCGAGGCCCCGTCGACGGAGTCCGTGCCGAGCGGGCACTCCGGCCGCCGGACGCAGTCCGCCGCGAAGGCCCGGAAGGCGGTCTCGAAGCCGGCTGTCTGGTCGCGGTTGAGGTCGATCGCGGGCAGCGACGGGTCCATCGCCCCGTCCAGGACCAGGCGTCCCACGCGGCCGGGGAACAGTTCGGCGTAGGTGGCGCCGAGGAACGTGCCGTACGACGCTCCGACATAGGTGAGCTTCTGGTCGCCGAGCACCGCCCGCAGGATGTCCATGTCCCGGGCCGTCTCGACCGTGGAGACATGCGGCAGGACCGCGCCCGCGCGCTTCCCGCAGCCCGCCGCGAAGCCCTGGAACGAGGTGGTCAGGGCCGTGGTCTCGGCGGCCTCGTCCGGGGTCTGGTCGACCTGCGTGTACGTGTCCATCTGCGGCCCCGTCAGACACTCGACGGGCTCGCTGCGGGCCACCCCACGGGGGTCGACGGCGACCATGTCGTACCGCGCGCGGACGGGGGCGGGGTAGCCGATGCCCGCGTACCCCTGGAGGTAGCCGACGGCGGAGCCGCCGGGTCCGCCGGGGTTGACCAGGAGCGAGCCGAGCCGCTTGCCGGGGCCGCTCGCCGCGATCCGGGAGACGGCCAGCTTGACCTCGCCGGCCGTCGGCTTCGCGTAGTCGAGCGGCGCGCGGAGCGTCGCGCACTGGAACTTCGGCACACCGCAGTCGCGCCAGGCGAGCTTCTGCCCGTAGAAGCTCGCGAGAGCCGGATCCGGCGTGGTGGGCGCGGCCGGCGGCGCGGCCGCCGACGGACCCGAAGGCGCGGCGGCGTCGCTTCCGCCCGTGCAGCCGGAGAGGATCAGCCCGGCGGCCGCGAGGGCCGTGGCGGACGTACGGAGCAAACGCCTGGAGTCCATTCCCGGAGGGTATCCGTACGAGTACGGACCGTGTCCAATCAGTCGCGCAGAGCCATGGTCATCGCCTCCACCGCCAGCAGCGGCGCGACGTTCCTGTCCAGCGCCTCGCGGCAGGCGAGCACGGCCTCGATCCGGCGCAGGGTCCGCTCGGGTGCGGTGTCCTGGGCGATCCGCTCCACCGCGTCCCGTACGTCCTCGTTGGCGATCGGTGTCCGCGTGCGGAGCTGAAGGGTGAGCACGTCGCGGTAGAAGCCGGTGAGGTCGGTGAGCGCCAGGTCCAGGCTGTCGCGCTGCGTACGGGTCTTGCGCCGCTTCTGCCGCTCCTCCAGCTCCTTCATCGCGCCCGCCGTGCCGCGCGGCATCCGGCTGCCCTGGCCGCCTCCGAGGGCTGCCTTCAGCTCCTCGGTCTCCTTGACGTCGATCTCCTCGGCGACCTGCTTGGCGTCCTCGCCTGCCGCGTCGATCAGCTCCTGCGCCGCCTTGAGACAGCCGCCGATGTCCGCGACGCGCTGCGGCAGCTTGAGGACGACGGCCCGGCGGGCCCGGGCGCGCTCGTCGGTGGCCAGACGGCGGGCGCGGTCGATGTGGCCCTGGGTGGCGCGGGCGGCGGCCGCGGCGATCTGGGGGTCGATGCCGTCGCGCCGTACGAGCACGTCGGCGACCGCGTCCACGGGGGGCGTGCGCAGGGTCAGGTGGCGGCAACGGGAGCGGATGGTGGGCAGCACGTCCTCCAGGGAGGGCGCGCACAGCAGCCAGACCGTGCGCGGCGCGGGCTCCTCGACGGCCTTCAGGAGCACGTTGCCCGCGCCCTCGGTGAGCCGGTCGGCGTCCTCCAGGACGATCACCTGCCAGCGGCCGTTGGCCGGCGAGAGCTGGGCACGGCGGACGAGGTCGCGGGTCTCCTTCACACCGATGGAGAGCAGGTCCGTGCGGACGACCTCCACGTCGGCGTGGGTCCCGACGAGGGCGGTGTGGCAGCCGTCGCAGAACCCGCACCCCGGCGCGCCGCCCAGCGCGCGGTCCGGGCTCACGCACTGCAGCGCGGCGGCGAAGGCGCGGGCCGCGGTCGCCCTCCCGGAGCCCGGAGGGCCGGTGAAGAGCCAGGCATGGGTCATCTTGGAGCCCTCGGGCTCGGGCTCCCGGGCGGCATGGGCGGTCACGAGCGTGTCGGCGTCCCGCGCCGCGGCGGCCAGCTGCTCCTCGACCCGCGCCTGCCCGACCAGGTCGTCCCATACGGCCATGTGCCCTCCTCAGGTACGCCCTCCATTGTGGGGCACCCCTCTGACACCCCCGGACGACCGGGGACAGCCAAACGCCGGACGGGGGCGCGGCCGAGCCGCGCCCCCGTCCGTACCGCCTCGTCAGCGGCGTCGGCGGCGGCCGTCGTCCTCGTCGTCGTGGGGGCCGAGCAGCTCGTCCGCCAGGGTCGGGAGGTCGTCGAGCGGGGTCTCCTCCGCCCAGTCGGAGCGGCGGCGCGGACGGCCCTGCTCGTCGACCTGGGGCAGCTCGCGCGTCTGCTCGTTGGATCCGGCGGACTGCGCGTCGCGGAAGATGCCCGGCGGAACCCGGTCGACCGGGTCCGTGTCCCCGACGGGAGGCAGCACGGCCGTCTCGTCGGCGGGCCGTACGGGACGCAGAACCGTCGTCTCGTCGGCCGGCCGCACCGGCGGCAGCACCGACGTCTCGTCCGCGTCGCGGACCTGCGGCAGGACCGAGGTCTCGGCCTCGGGACGGGCGGCGTCCGGGTCCACGATCGGGGTCGGGACGGTGATCTCGTTCGGCGAGACCTTGGGCACCGCCTGCGTCACGTCGTCGGGCGTCACCACGGGGGTCTCGACGGTCACCTCGTTGGCCGACGCCTGGGCCGCGCGGGCGGCCTCCGCCGCCTTGGCGGCAGCGGCTTCGGCAGCCTTCCGGGTCTCGGCGGCCTTCCGGGCCTCGGCGGCCCGCTCGGCCTCCGCGGCCCGCTGCGCCTCGGCGGCCTTCCGCGCCTCCTCCGCACGGGCGGCCTCCGCGGCCTTCCGCGCCTCCTCCGCACGGGCAGCCTCCGCGGCGGCCTTCTCCGCGGCCTCCGCCGCTGCCTTGCGCGCGGCCTCCTCCGCGGCCTTCGCCGCCGCGGCCTCGGCCAGACGCCGGGCCTCCTCCGCACGCAGCAGGGCCTCCTCGGCCTTGCGCTGCTTCTCGAGGCGGCGCTCCTCCGCCTCCGCGCGCAGTC
Organism: Streptomyces sp. NPDC022552; assembly: GCF_055561875.1. NCBI lineage: Bacteria > Bacillati > Actinomycetota > Actinomycetes > Kitasatosporales > Streptomycetaceae > Streptomyces > Streptomyces sp. NPDC022552. The sequence continues at coordinate 111,922 of NZ_JBVHGJ010000014.1, read as the reverse complement.
GGGCCTCTTCCTCGGCCTGCTTGCGGCGGCGTTCCTCCTCCTCGCGGCGGGCCTTCTCCTCGGCCTCGCGCCGCTTGCGCTCCTCCTCGGCGGCCAGCCGGGCCTCCTCGGCGCGCCGACGCGCCTCCTCGGCCTGGCGCTCCGCCTCGCGGCGACGCGCCTCTTCCTCCTCCTGGCGCTTGCGCTCCTCCTCCTCGGCACGGAGCCTGGCGAGCTGCTCCTGGCGCTCGCGCTCCAGACGCTCCTCCTCGGCCTTGCGCGCGGCCTCTTCCTCCGCCCGGCGCCTGGCCTCCTCCTCGGCCTTCCGCCGCGCCTCCTCCTGGGCCTTCACCTCGGCCTCGGACAGCGGCAGCATCCGGTCGAGCCGGTGCCGTACGACGGTGGTGACGGCCTCCGGCTCCTGGCCGGCGTCGACGACGAGGTAGCGGCCGGGATCACCGGCGGCCAGGGCGAGGAACCCGGCCCGCACGCGCGCGTGGAACTCCGGCGGCTCGGACTCCAGCCGGTCCGGCGCCTCGGTGAACCGTTCCCGCGCGGTCTCCGGCGAGACGTCGAGCAGCACGGTCAGGTGCGGGACCAGTCCGCCGGTCGCCCAGCGGTTGATCCGGGCGATCTCGGTCGGCGACAGGTCGCGCCCGGCGCCCTGATAGGCCACGGACGAGTCGATGTACCGGTCGGAGATCACCACCGCGCCCCGCTCCAGGGCGGGCTTGACCAGCGAGTCGACGTGCTCGGCGCGGTCGGCGGCGTACAGCAGCGCCTCGGCGCGGTTCGAGAGCCCGGCGCTGGACACGTCGAGCAGGATCGAGCGGAGCCTCTTGCCGATCGGGGTCGCGCCCGGTTCGCGGGTGACGACGACCTCGTGGCCCTTGGCGCGGATCCACTCGGCGAGCGCCTCGGCCTGCGTGGACTTGCCGGCGCCGTCGCCGCCCTCCAGGGCGATGAAGAAGCCGGTCGGGGCGGGCGCCTGGACGGGGTCGGCACCGCGCAGCGCGTCGCGCAGGTCGCGGCGCAGCGGTACGCCGGCCCGGTCGTCGGTCTTGGCCAGGACGAGGGCCGCGACGGGCAGCAGCAGCGCGCCGACGAGCATCAGCGTGAACGCGGCGCCGCCGTGGGCGAAGACGAAGCTGCCGGAGGCGAGCCGGTGCGGCCCGATGGCGGCGGCGAGCAGCGGCGCGCCGAGCGCGCCGACGGCCATGGCGACACGGGCGACGGCCTGCAGGTGCTCGGTGACCCGGGGACGCCGGGCGTCCTCGGTCTCCTGGTCGAGGAGGGTGTGGCCGGTGTTGGCGGCGACGCCGGCCGCGTACCCGGCGAGCACGGCGAGGAGCAGCACCGTGGCCGTGTCCGGCACGAGGCCCATCGCGAGCAGCGCGACGCCGGTGAGGGCGATCGCGAGGGCGAGGAGCCGGCGGCGGGAGAGCACGGTGAGCACGGAGCCGGCCGTCCGGATGCCGACGGCCGTGGCACCGCTCAGCGCCAGGACCAGCAGAGCGAAGGTGACCGGGCCGCCCCCGAGGTCGTACGCGTGCAGGACGGAGACCGCCGCCGCGGCGGCGACGGCTCCGGCGACCATGGCGCAGGCGAGGACGAGCAGCCCGACCGCGCCCGTACGGCCCTTCTCGGCCGTGGGACGGCGCAGGCCCTCCAACGGCGAGCGCGGCCGCGGCGTCTGACCGCCGGGCAGCTCGATGAAGTACAGGACGGAGACCGAGGCGGCGAAGAGGCCGGCGGCGACGTACGAGCCGAGGGCGGCCTGATGCAGCGTGAACCACTCGATGCCCGTACCGAGCAGGTTGCTCAGCAGCGTGGCGACGAGGAGCACGGCGGCCGCGGCCGGAACGGCCAGGAAGCCGGTGCGCAGCGACAGTCGGCGCAGCGCGTCGAGATGGTCCGGCAGGGGGCGTACGGCGGCGCCCTCCAGCGGCGGCGCGGGCAGCAGCGCGGGCGCCGCGCCCTCGCGGGCCACGGTCCACAGCCGCTCGGCGGCGCCGATGACGAAGACGGTGCCGAGCAGGAAGCCCAGCGCCTGGCCCGGAACCCAGTCGATCCACAGGGGGGCGATCACGAGCAGCGCGATCCGCAGACCGTCGGCGCCGATCATCGTCCAGCGGCGGTCGAGCACACCCGACGGGCCGGTCAGTGTGGTGAGCGGCCCGAGCAGGACGGCGCCGAACAGCACCGAGGCCAGCAGCCGGGCGCCGATCACGGCCGCGACGGCGAGCGCCGCGCCCCGGTACCCGCCGCCGAAGGCGCCCTCGGAGACGGCGGCCTGGAGCCCGAGGAGCACCAGGACGAGCACGGCGAGCGCGTCACCGGTCCCACCGACGAGCTGAGCGCTCCACAGTCTCCGCAAGGGCTGATGGCGCAAAAGCGCCCGTACGGCACGCTCCCGGGAGTCTGCGACAAGCGCGACGTCGGAGTCTGGCTGCTCTGCTCGCGTCATCCGTCCACCCTATCCGGACCCTCTGACTCCCCGTGGCCCGCACCCGAACAAACGTCGGGCAGAGCGCACATGTGCAAGGGGTGGGAGCCCGATGGCCCCCACCCCTTACCCGTACGGGTGCTCTGCTGCCCCGGCTTCGACTACTCCGGCTTGGCCGCGGCCGACTTCGACGCCGCCGTCTTCGCCGCGGTCGTCTTCTTCGCCGCGGTGGTCTTCGCCGTCGTCTTCTTCGCGGCCGTCTTCTTGGCCGCCGTCTTCTTCGCCGGCGTGGCCTTCTTGGCGGCCGTCTTCTTGGCGGGCGCCTTCTTGGCCGTCTTCTTCGCCGGCCCCTTGGCCCGCTTCTCGGCGAGCAGCTCGAAGCCGCGCTCCGGCGTGATCTCCTCGACGCTGTCACCGGTGCGCAGGGTCGCGTTGGTCTCGCCGTCGGTCACGTACGGGCCGAAGCGACCGTCCTTCACGACGACCGGCTTCTCGCTGACCGGGTCGACACCCAGCTCCTTCAGCGGCGGCTTGGCGGCCGCCCGGCCACGCTGCTTGGGCTGCGCGTAGATCGCGAGCGCCTCCTCCAGCGTGATCGTGAAGAGCTGCTCCTCGTCCGTCAGCGACCGCGAGTCCGTGCCCTTCTTCAGGTACGGGCCGTATCGGCCGTTCTGCGCCGTGATCTCGACGCCCTCGGCGTCCGTGCCCACCACGCGCGGCAGGGACATCAGCTTGAGCGCGTCCTCCAGCGTGACGGTGTCCAGCGCCATCGACTTGAAGAGCGACGCCGTCCGCGGCTTCACCGCGTTCTTGCCCGTCTTCGGGGTGTCCTCGGGCAGGATCTCGGTGACGTACGGGCCGTACCGGCCGTCCTTCGCGACGATCTGGTTCCCGCTGACCGGGTCCACGCCCAGCTCGAAGTCGCCGCTCGGCTTGGCGAGCAGCTCCTCGGCATACGCGACCGTCAGCTCGTCGGGCGCGAGGTCCTCGGGCACGTCCGCCCGCTGGTGCCCCTCGGCGTCCTTCTCACCGCGCTCGACGTACGGGCCGTACCGCCCGACGCGCAGCATGATGCCCTCGCCGACCGGGAAGGAGGAGATCTCCCGGGCGTCGATCGCGCCCAGGTCGGTCACCAGCTCCTTCAGCCCGCCGAGGTGGTCGCCGTCGCCGTTGCCGGCGTCGGCCGCGGCACTCCGGCCGGAGTCGCCGCCCTCACCGAAGTAGAAACGCTTCAGCCACGGCACGGCCTGGGCCTCGCCCCGCGCGATGCGGTCGAGGTCGTCCTCCATCTTGGCGGTGAAGGAGTAGTCGACGAGCCGACCGAAGTGCTTCTCCAGCAGGTTGACCACGGCGAAGCTCAGGAACGACGGCACGAGCGCCGTGCCCTTCTTGAAGACGTAGCCGCGGTCCAGAATCGTGCCGATGATCGACGCATAGGTCGACGGGCGGCCGATCTCGCGCTCCTCCAGCTCCTTGACCAGCGAGGCCTCGGTGTAGCGGGCCGGCGGCTTGGTCGCGTGGCCGTCCGCGGTGATCTCCTCGGCGGACAGCGCGTCGCCCTCGGCGACCTGCGGCAGCCGGCGCTCACGGTCGTCCAGCTCCGCGTTCGGGTCGTCGGCCCCCTCCACGTACGCCTTCATGAAGCCGTGGAAGGTGATCGTCTTGCCGGAGGCGCTGAACTCGGCGTCCCGGCCGTCCGCGGAGCGGCCGCCGATCTTCACGGTGACCGAGTTTCCGGTCGCGTCCTTCATCTGGGAGGCGACGGTCCGCTTCCAGATCAGCTCGTACAGCCGGAACTGGTCGCCGGTCAGACCGGTCTCCGCCGGGGTGCGGAAACGATCACCCGAAGGGCGAATCGCCTCGTGCGCCTCCTGCGCGTTCTTGACCTTGCCCGCGTAGACGCGCGGCTTCTCCGGCAGGTAGTCGGCGCCGTACAGCTGCGTGACCTGCGCCCGGGCCGCCGAGACGGCAGTGTCGGACAGGGTCGTCGAGTCCGTACGCATGTACGTGATGAAGCCGTTCTCGTACAGCTTCTGGGCGACCTGCATGGTCGCCTTCGCACCGAAGCCCAGCTTCCGGCTCGCCTCCTGCTGGAGGGTGGTCGTACGGAACGGGGCGTACGGGGAGCGGCGGTACGGCTTCGACTCGACCGACCGGACGCTGAACGCGGTGTCGGCGAGCGAGGCGGCGAGCGCCCGCGCCTTCTCCTCGTCGAGGTGGAGGATGTTCGCGGTCTTCAGCTGCCCGTCGGCGCCGAAGTCACGGCCCTGCGCGACCCGCTTGCCGTCGACCGTGTTCAGCCGGGCGACCAGCGACGACGGGTCGGACGGGTCGCCGGCGCGGCCCGTGGAGAAGGTGCCGGTCAGGTCCCAGTACTCGGCGGAGCGGAAGGCGATGCGCTCGCGCTCGCGCTCGACGACGAGGCGGGTGGCCACGGACTGGACGCGGCCCGCGGACAGGCCGCGCATGACCTTCTTCCACAGGACCGGCGAGACCTCGTAGCCGTAGAGCCGGTCGAGGATACGGCGCGTCTCCTGGGCGTCCACCATGCGCTTGTTCAGCTCGCGCGGGTTGCGGACGGCCTCCTGGATCGCGTCCTTGGTGATCTCGTGGAAGACCATCCGGTGGACCGGGACCTTGGGCTTCAGGACCTCGAGGAGGTGCCACGCGATGGCTTCGCCCTCGCGGTCCTCATCGGTGGCGAGGAAGAGTTCGTCGACCCCGGCCAGCTGCTCCTTGAGCTTCCTGACCTGCGCCTTCTTGTCGGCATTGACGACGTAGATGGGCTGGAAGTCGTGCTCGACGTCGACACCGAGGCGGCGCACCTCGCCGGTGTACTTCTCCGGCACCTCGGCGGCGCCGCTGGGGAGGTCTCGGATGTGCCCGACGCTCGCCTCGACGACGTAGCCGGGGCCGAGGTAGCCCTTGATCGTCTTCGCCTTGGCAGGCGACTCGACGATGACGAGTCGGCGGCCGCCCTGTGCGGTCTCGCTGGTCGGGGACAACTTCGCTCTTCTCTCCGGTCGACGCTCGGTGGCACGTACGGCGCTGGCACTCCGCATGGCACGCTCGGCGGCGGCACGCACGGTGACGCTGCCGTCGCTGCGGAGTGTGACGGTACAACCCGCCCCCGTGTCAAACGGCAAAAGCCCGCAACGGCCACTCGAACGGTAACCCGACTCCTGGCATTCCTGCCGCCCGGACTCCCGGTCCGGTGGGACGGGTGCAAGCGGAACCTCGTCGTCACACCCGTCCGAAGCACCACACCCCGAGCAGCAGGAAGACCAGTCCGAAGATCGCCGTCAGCGTGGCGGCGGTCCGGGTGCCGACCCCCTGCGCGACCGGTTCGCCGTGGGTCACGCGCACCCCCGTCCACAGCAGCAGTGCCGCTCCGAACAGCGCGAACGCCGTTCCGGCGAAGATCGCAGGCCCGCTCTCCATGCCCGTACCCCGTTCCCTTCCCGGGGCCCCCGTGGTCCCTGGAAGCCGAGGCTGGCACCTTCCGGCGTCGCGGGTACGAATTCCCGGTGAACGACGCGGACGGTCCCGCACGGGTTCACGAATATGGCCGGTAGGTGCCCTCCCGGTGACGCGCCACGTTCGCCACATCACATCCGGGATTCGGTCACACGGGGACGCCGCTCACCTCGAGGGCGGCGGTGACAGCGGCACCGAGGGCGCCGCTCACGTCGAGGACGCCGGGATCAGGAAGCCCTCCTCCACCAGCAGCCGGATGGCCTGCGGAGTGCGGTCCCGCAGCAGCACGGGGTCCTCGCCCATCAGCTGACCGATCGCGTCCAGGATGCGTCCCGCGCTGAGCGTCCCGTCGCAGACGCCCGCGAAACCGGCCCCGACGTGGTCCACCTTGGTCGCGCGCCGCATGCCGCGGTTCTGCCGCAGCACCACGTGCTCCGGGTCCTCGGCGCCCGGCAGCCCGACCTGCTCCTGCACGACCTCGGAGGCGAGCGTGAAGTGGTCGGCGAGCAGGGCCGCGTCGTCGCGCGTCCGCAGGTAGTCCTGCCGCTCGAAGTGGGCGCGCACGGTGTCGCCGAGCGGCTGCTCGACCGGGTGCGGCCACTCCTCGACCACGATCGACGGCTCGACCGCGCCGGAGGCCACGGCCGCGTTCCTGCGCAGGGTGATCCAGCCGAAGCCGACCGCCTTGGTCTTACGGGCCTCGAACTCGTCCAGCCACGCCTCGTACCGCAGCGCGTAGGCCTCCGGGTCCGCGCGGTGGTCGCCGCTGTCCCTGAGCCACAGCTCGGCGTACTGGGTGACGTCCTGGACCTCGCGCTGCACGATCCAGGCGTCGCAGCCGCGCGGCACCCAGGAGCGCAGCCGGTCCTGCCACTCCTCGCCCTCGACGTGCTGCCAGTTGGCGAGGAACTGGGCGTATCCGCCGTCGTTGAGCCGCTCCCCGGCCTCCCGTACGAGCGTGCGGCACAGGTCGTCGCCGCCCATCCCGCCGTCGCGGTAGGTGAGGCGGGCGCCGGGGGAGATGACGAACGGCGGGTTGGAGACGATCAGGTCGTACGTGTCGCCGTCGACCGGCTCGAAGAGCGAGCCCTGGAGCAGCTCGGCCTCGCGGGCCCCGGAGAGCGCGAGGGTGAGCCGGGTGAAGTCCAGGGCGCGCGGGTTCAGGTCGGTGGCGGTGACGAGCGTGGCGTGCTGGGCGGCGTGGAGGGCCTGGATGCCGGAGCCGGTGCCGAGGTCGAGCGCGGAGGACACCGGCGTACGGACGGTGATGCCGGCCAGCGTGGTGGAGGCGCCGCCGACGCCGAGGACGACGCCTTCGTCCTTGTTGCCGATGCCGCCGGCCCCGCCGACGGCGCAGCCCAGGTCGGAGACGATGAACCAGTCCTGCCCGTCGGGCCCGCCGTACGGCCTGATGTCGACGCGGGCTCCGACCTCCTGGTCGGCCTCCTGGTCGCCGCTCTCACCGACCTGCACCAGCCAGCCGTCCGCCAGGCACTCCTCCAGCGGCAGCGCGGCGGCGGCGCGGGCGCGGGAGACGGGGCGCTGGAGCAGGAAGAGCCGTACGAGGGTCTCCAGCGGGGCGTCGCCCCGGGTGGCCCGCAGCGCGGGCACGGTCTCGCTGCGGGCGAGCGCGGCGTAGGCGGGGGCGCCGAGCAGTTCGAGCAGGCCGTCGGCGGTGAAGTCGGCGGCGAGCAGGGCTTCGCGGAGCCGGGCGGCGTGCGCGGGCACGGGGAGGCGGGAGGTCAGGCTGGTCGTACTCACCCCACCATTGTGGCGGCCGCCACCGACATTGCCCCGTCAGCCCCGCCCGTACCGGAGCCCCAGGGCCGAAGTCCCTGACCCCGTAAGGGCGCGTGGGCGCGGGAAGGCCGTGTGCGGCGCACGGGACGGGCCGTGGGTACGCGAAGGGCCCCGGACGGGTCGTGCTCGCCCGGGGCCCTCCGTACGGCTCATGCCTGGCGCGCGTTACTCGCCGCTCTTGCTCGGCGAACTCGACGGCGTGGCGGACGCCTTGCCCGAGGGCGTGGAGCCCGCCGGCGGGGAGGCCGGGCTCGGGGCGACCGAGGGGGTCGCGCGCTGGCAGCCCGGCTGCTTGGCCATCGCCGTTCCCAGCTCGCCGGACTGCAGCTTGGCCAGCGCGTCCTGGTCCATCTTCTCGATCTTCTTCAGGCCGTCGGCGACGTCCTGGAGACCGTCGGCGAACTTCTGCTGGTTGCTCGGGTCGAGCCCGTCGACCTGCTTCTTCAGTCCCTCGTAGGCCACGGCCGTGGCGTTGAGCTCCTTGACCGCGTCCTGCTGGAGCGTCTCGCCGTTGTCGACGGGCGGTGCCCCGGCCTCCTGGATGGACTTGGCGAGCGCCCGGTCCGCGTCGGCGATGTCCTGGAAGGCCTTCGAGTCGGCGGCCTGGATGTCGGCCGGCTTGCCGTCCGCAGCCGTCGAGATGATGAGCTGCTGGGCGTTGGCCCGCTTCTGGATCTGAGACTTCGCCTGGTCGCAGACCGTCTTGGCCCAGTCGTTCACCTTGTCGCCGTCGTCGCTGCAGCCGGACAGCGTGAGCACCAGGACAGCGGCGCCGGACAGCGCGACAGCAAGCTTCTTGTTCACCGGATCGGTCCCTTCCAAGACTCTCGGCCCCGGAACATACACGCCGAACGGGCGACATCCACCTTTCGTGCGACGGGTTCATCCCCTATTGCAGCCGATTGCACCAAGGGAGACACGCCTCACGCCACCATGAACAGCGGGCGGGCAGCACGTCAACACGTGCTGCCCGCCCGCCCTCTGATCTGGTGTTACGAAATCACCGGCGCGTCCGGCGAGCCGGCCGTCCGCCGCGCGGCGTTGCCTTCGTCACCCACGTCGTCGTCCGCGTCGTCGCCGACGACCACGGAGCGCCGCTTGGAGACGTAGACCGCGCCGATGATGACGACGATCGCGAGGATCGCGACCAGTGCCCGCATCGCGCCGCTCGCGTCGTCGCCGTAGCTGAACTGCACCACGGCGGGAGCGATCAGCAGGGCGACCAGGTTCATCACCTTCAGCAGCGGGTTGATGGCCGGTCCGGCGGTGTCCTTGAACGGGTCGCCGACGGTGTCGCCGATGACGGTCGCGGCATGCGCCTCGCTGCCCTTGCCGCCGTGGTGGCCGTCCTCGACGAGCTTCTTGGCGTTGTCCCAGGCGCCGCCGGAGTTGGCGAGGAAGACCGCCATCAGCGCGCCCGTGCCGATCGCTCCGGCGAGGTACGCGCCGAGCGCGCCGACGCCCAGCGTGAAGCCGACCGCGATCGGCGCCATCACGGCGAGCAGCCCGGGCGTGGCGAGTTCGCGCAGCGCGTCCTTGGTGCAGATGTCGACCACGCGCCCGTACTCGGGCTTCTCGGTGTAGTTCATGATCCCGGGGTGCTCGCGGAACTGCCGCCGCACCTCGTAGACCACCGCGCCGGCCGAGCGCGACACCGCGTTGATCGCCAGGCCCGAGAACAGGAAGACCACCGCGGCGCCCAGGATCAGCCCGAAGAGGTTGTTGGGCTGTGAGATGTCCAACGAGAGGTTCATCTCGCCGGCCTTGGCCCCCACCTCGGAGACCGCCGTGGCGATCGCGTCGCGATACGAACCGAACAGCGCCGCCGCCGCCAGGACGGCGGTCGCGATGGCGATGCCCTTGGTGATGGCCTTGGTGGTGTTGCCGACGGCGTCGAGGTCGGTGAGGACCTGCGCGCCCGCGCCCGTGACGTCGCCGGACATCTCGGCGATGCCCTGGGCGTTGTCGGAGACCGGGCCGAAGGTGTCCATGGCGACGATCACGCCGACGGTGGTGAGCAAGCCGGTGCCGGCGAGGGCGACCGCGAACAGCGCCAGCATGATCGACGTACCGCCGAGCAGGAACGCGCCGTACACGCCGAGACCGATGAGCATCGCGGTGTAGACGGCGGACTCCAGACCGATGGAGACGCCGGCGAGAACGACCGTGGCGGCGCCGGTGAGCGAGGACTTGCCGATGTCCTTGACCGGGCGCCGGGTCGTCTCGGTGAAGTAGCCGGTGAGCTGCTGGATCAGCGCGGCCAGGACGATGCCGATGGCGACGGCGACCAGGGCGAGGATCCGCGGGTCACCGGGGTGGTCGTGGATCCCGGCCTCGGTGACGCCCTTGAGGTCGGCGTAGGAGGACGGCAGGTAGACGAAGACGGCGATGGCGACCAGGGCGAGCGAGATCACCGCGGAGATGAAGAAGCCACGGTTGATGGCGGTCATTCCGCTGCGGTCGGTGCGTCGCGGGGCGACCGCGAAGATGCCGATCATCGCGGTGACCACGCCGATGGCCGGGACGATCAGGGGGAAGGCGAGCCCGAGGTCGCCGAAGGCCGCCTTGCCCAGGATGAGCGCGGCGACGAGCGTGACGGCGTACGACTCGAAGAGGTCGGCGGCCATGCCGGCGCAGTCGCCGACGTTGTCGCCCACGTTGTCGGCGATGGTCGCGGCGTTGCGCGGGTCGTCCTCGGGGATTCCCTGCTCGACCTTGCCGACGAGGTCGGCGCCGACGTCGGCCGCCTTGGTGAAGATGCCGCCGCCGACACGCATGAACATGGCGATGAGCGCGGCTCCCAGACCGAAGCCCTCCAGAACCTTGGGCGCGTCGGCCGCGTAGACGAGGACGACGCAGGAGGCACCGAGCAGGCCGAGGCCGACGGTGAACATACCGACCACACCGCCCGTACGGAAAGCGATCTTCATGGCCTTGTGCGAGACGGCCGTCAGATCCTTTTCCGGTTCACCCGGCGCCGGGGTCGCCTCTCGGGCGGCCGCGGCCACTCGTACATTCGCCCGTACGGCGAGCCGCATGCCGATGTATCCGGTGGCCGCCGAGAAAAGCGCACCCACCAGGAAGAACAGAGAACGTCCGGCGCGCTGCGACCAGGTGTCCGCGGGCAGCAGCATCAGCAGGAAGAACACGACGACGGCGAAGATCCCGAGGGTGCGCAGCTGCCGTGCGAGATAGGCGTTGGCGCCTTCCTGCACGGCGGCCGCGATCTTCTTCATCGAGTCGGTGCCCTCACCGGCGGAGAGCACCTGGCGGGTCAGCACCTGGGCGACGATCAGGGCCGCGAGCGCGACGGCCGCGATGACGATCACGATCGTACGGTTCTCGTCCGTGAGTACCGCTGCGGCGAGAGAAGTGGGGTGTCCGGTCAGTTCTGGGTTGAAGAGCCCCGCCATTCGTCCTCCTTGACGTTGCGAGCTCAAGATGTGGACGGATTGTAGGGAGCGGAACCTGATCAAAACAGGGCGCCGCAATCGGAATTCCCCATTGCCTTGATCTTCCCACCGAAAGTGGTAATGGGTCCAAAGCATTTGCGCATGATCGATGATCTAGAGAAATGAAAAGAGGCCCTGCTCGGCAGGGCCTCTTCACGATCTCGGATTTTTCCCGCCGCGCATGGCTCGCTCGGGGGTTCGAGGAGTGAGGACTCGGTCAGGGACCGGTCGGAGTGGGTCGGAATCGGTCAGGGGAGCACGATCGCCGGTGTCGTCGGCCAACTCATCCTGATGACCCCGCCTTCCTCGCCGGCTCTCACCTCGACATCGTCGACGAGCCCGCGGATCACCGCGAGACCCATCTCGTCCTCGCCGTCGGCGTCGTCGAACTCCTCGACGGGAGCCTCGCCCCGGGCACCGGGCACACCGACGGCATCGGCCGCCGCCACGCCCGCACCCGGGACCTCGTCGCCGACCTCGATGGAGAACGTCTTCTCCTCCTCGGTCAGCACGACCTTGACGGGGGTGGTGACCCCGTTGCTCCGGTGGAGCCCGACGGCACGGGAACACGCCTCGCCGACGGCGAGTCTGACCTCGTCGAGTACCGCCTCGTCGACCCCGGCCCGGCGCGCCACCGCAGCCGCCACGAGGCGGGCCGTGCGGACGTGCTCGGGCTGGGCGCTGAAGCGGAGTTCAACGGTGGCCATACGGTCCCCCTAGGAACGTCTGGGCGGGCAAACTCGGAGGACCGGGCGTGTCGGCCCGGTTCTCCACTGCATCTTCCGACGCCGGCCGACCGTCAGTCGGTGGCGTTGACGGCCTCCTCGACCGTGGTGTGAATGGGGAACACCTTGGTCAGACCAGTGATCCGGAAGATCTTGAGAATGCGCTCCTGGTTGCAGACCAGGCGCAACGAGCCCTCGTGCGCGCGCACGCGCTTCAGGCCGCCCACCAGCACGCCGAGGCCGGTCGAGTCGAGGAAGTCCACGCCCTCCATGTCGACAACCAGGTGGTAGCTGCCGTCGTTCACCAACTCGACCAACTGCTCGCGCAGCTTGGGCGCGGTATACACATCAATCTCGCCACCGACCTCGACGACCGTACGGTCGCCACTCGGGCCGGACACATTGCGAGTCGACAGGGACAGGTCCACGGATCCTCCAGCACCTTGCTATCGAGCGGTCGCCCCTCAAGTCTCCCCGGCGGAGTCGGGGGACGGATCGCCAGCCGCGATGGCATTCAATCACTTACCAGCAGCCATGCACGACGCCTTGGGAGCATTGTCCGTCACGCCAGTGACACACTCGGTGCCGATGGCCAAGAATCACCGCCCCAGTCGTCCAGCCGGGGACACGGGCAACCGCCCCTCTCCCGGCATGGTCCTCGACCGGCTCTCGTCGGGCGAGAGCCGGGCCGCGCGCATCACTCATACGGAGCACTTGCCCGCCCGGGAGGGTCGGCATGCCGTCTGGCCGCATCGCATCCGGACGGAAGTGATCAGCGCGATCCAGGCGGCGGGCATCGAGCACCCCTGGGCCCACCAGGCGGAGGCCGCCGAGCACGCCCTGGACGGCGAATCCGTGGTGATCGCGACCGGCACCGCCTCGGGCAAGTCGCTGGCCTACCTCGCCCCGGTCCTGACCACCCTCCTGGACGGCTCCGAGGCCGCCAACGGCCGCGGGGCCACCGCGCTGTACCTGGCGCCCACCAAGGCCCTGGCGGCCGACCAGCGCCGTGCCGTCCGTGAGCTGGCGGCTCCGCTCGGCAACCGGATCCGGCCCGCCGTGTACGACGGCGACACGCCCGTCGAGGAGCGCGAGTGGGTCCGCCAGTACGCGAACTACGTGCTGACCAACCCCGACATGCTGCACCGGGGGATCCTCCCCTCCCACCCCAGGTGGTCCTCCTTCCTGCGCTCCCTGCGCTACGTCGTGATCGACGAGTGCCACACCTACCGGGGCGTCTTCGGCTCCCACGTCGCGCAGGTGCTGCGCCGGCTGCGGCGCGTCTGCGCCCGGTACGGCGCGGACCCCGTCTTCCTGCTCGCCTCCGCCACCTCCGCCGAGCCCGCCCTTGCCGCGGGCCGGCTGACCGGTCTGCCGGTCACGGAGGTCTCCGACGACGCCTCCCCGCGCGGCGAGCTGGTCTTCGCCCTCTGGGAGCCGCCGCTGACCGAGCTCCACGGCGAGCAGGGCGCTCCGGTGCGCCGCACCGCCACGGCCGAGACCGCCGACCTGCTGACCGACCTGACCGTCCAGGGCGTCCGCTCGGTCGCCTTCGTGCGCTCCCGGCGCGGCGCCGAGCTGATCTCGGTCATCGCCCAGGAGCGGCTGGCCGAGATCGACCGCTCCCTTGCCCGCCGGGTCGCCGCCTACCGGGGCGGCTACCTGCCGGAGGAGCGCCGGGCCCTTGAGCGCGCCCTGCACTCGGGCGAGCTCCTCGGCCTGGCCGCCACGACGGCCCTGGAGCTGGGCGTGGACGTCTCCGGCCTGGACGCCGTGGTGATCGCCGGGTATCCGGGCACCCGGGCCTCCCTGTGGCAGCAGGCGGGCCGCGCCGGGCGCTCGGGCGAGGGCGCCCTGGCGATCCTGGTCGCCCGCGACGACCCGCTGGACACGTACCTCGTCCACCACCCCGAGGCGCTGTTCCAGCAGCCGGTCGAGTCGACCGTCCTGGACCCCGACAACCCCTACGTCCTCGCCCCCCATCTGTGCGCCGCCGCCGCGGAGCTGCCGCTGACCGACGCCGACCTGGCCCTCTTCGGCCCGGCCGTCCCCGAGCTGCTGCCCCAGCTGGAGGCCGCCGGACTGCTCCGGAAGCGCTCCAGCGGCTGGTACTGGACCCGGCGCGAGCGGGCCGCCGACCTGACCGACATCCGGGGCGGAGGCGGCAGCCCCGTCCAGATCGTGGAGGCCGGCACCGGGCGGCTCCTCGGCACGGTCGACGAGGCCGCCTCGCACACCGCCGTCCACGAGGGCGCCGTCCACCTCCACCAGGGCCGCACGTACCTGGTGAAGACCCTCGACCTGAAGGACTCCGTGGCCCTCGTCGAGGAGGCCGTTCCGCCGTACTCCACCACCGCCCGGGACACCACCGCCATCTCCGTCCTCGAGACCGACACCGAGATCCCCTGGGGGGCCGGCCGTCTCTGCTACGGCTCCGTCGAGGTCACCAACCAGGTCGTCTCCTTCCTGCGCCGCCGTCTGATCACCGGCGAGGTGCTCGGTGAGACCAAGCTCGACCTGCCGCCCCGCACCCTGCGCACCCGGGCCGTGTGGTGGACGGTCACCGAGGACCAGCTGGACGCCGCCCGGATCAACCCGGAGATCCTCGGCGGGGCCCTGCACGCCGCCGAGCACGCCTCCATCGGCATGCTGCCGCTCTTCGCCACCTGCGACCGCTGGGACATCGGCGGCGTGTCCGTGCCGCTCCACCCCGACACCCTGCTGCCCACCGTCTTCGTCTACGACGGGCATCCGGGCGGCGCGGGCTTCGCCGAGCGGGCCTTCCACACCGCCCGCGCCTGGCTGACGGCCACCCGCGAGGCGATCGCCTCCTGCGAGTGCGAGGCGGGCTGCCCCTCCTGCATCCAGTCCCCCAAGTGCGGCAACGGCAACGATCCGCTCCACAAGCGCGGCGCCGTACGTCTCCTCACGGAACTGCTGCGGGAAGCCCCGGCAGAGCCCGAGGAGGCCCCGCCCGCGCCCTGACCGCCGGTGCGTACGGCCCGAGGCGCACCGCCGCCGTCACGTCCGCGACGTCGCCCCGCACCGAGCAGCGCAGCAGGGAGGCACCCTGCGCTCCCGCCACCCGGGCCGCCGCCGCGCACGCGGTCTCCTCGCCCCACAGCGCCCGGTCGGCGGCGGCGAGCGCGGCCAGGTCCGCGGCCCCTCCCGCCCGGTGGCGGGCCGCGACCGCCTGGCCCAGCGCGAGGACCGCGCCGAACACCACGCACAGGGCACAGGCCGCGAACGCCGTCCAGACGGTCGCCATCCCCCGGTCGTCCCGCGCGGGGGCTGCCGGCCTGCCCGTCGCGGTCCGGCTCATGGCGGCGTCACCCCGACCGCGTCCTCGGCGAGCGCCGCCGCGTCGGCCCGCAGCGTGAGCCCCATCCCGCCGGGCCCGGGAGCCGGTGCCTCCACAGTCACCCGCCACAGCTCGCCCGACCGGGTGACGGAGACCCTGGACCCCTCGGGCGCGGCCGCCCGGGCGGCCGCCTCCGCGCCGGAGACCGGCTCCGACCTGGCCACCGCCCGCGCGCCGGCCCGCGCCGCGTCCACGCACTGGATCTGCGCCGCCGCGGCGCCGAGCGCCCAGACCAGGGCCATGGTGAAGACCACCAGGGCCGGGAGGGCCATCGCCGCCTCCACGGTCACGGCGCCCCGGTCGTCAGAACGGCGCATCGAGCGCCTTGCCGATCACGGACTCCAGAGCGCCGGAGACCGAACCGCTGGTCACGATCTTGTACAGCACTGTCGCGAAACCGGCCGCCGCGATGGTGCCCATCGCGTACTCCGACGTGGTCATTCCCGCATCGCTCCGGGCCGCCCGCCGTGCCCGCCACCACGTGCTCATCGTCTTCATGCCAACCCCCATGTGTCGTCGTCGTGTTCGTCGTGCCGCGCGCGTTCGCGTCCGGCTCGCTGTTCGTCCTCGGTCAGGCCCGGAGCAGTCCGGTCGCCAGGCCGATCACCACCGGGGCCACTCCCACCGCCAGGAAGGCGGGCAGGAAACAGAGCCCCACGGGGGCGGTGATCAGCACCTGGGCCCGCTGTGCGCGGGCCGCCGCCTTCCGGGCGCGGTCCGCCCGCAGGTCGGCCGCGTGTCTGGAGACGGCCTCGGCGGCGGGTGCGCCGGAGGAGCCGGCCCGTTGCAGACAGCGGGCCAGGCCCTCCGCGCCCGGTATCGCGCCGAATCTCCGCCACACATCGGCCGGTTCGCCGCCCAGCCGCAGCTCCGCCGCCGTCCGGGTCAGTCGCTCGCCGACCGGTCCGCCCAGCGACCGTCCGACCGCTTCGGCAGCCTCCCCCGGCCCCGCTCCGGCGGACACGCAGGCAGCCAACAAGTCGGCCGCAAGCGGAAGCTGACGTGCTGCCTCCTCCCCGTCACCGGCCGCCGGAGCGCGGCGCGTGCTCCACCGCCACGCACCCCAGCCCGCCGCGAGGGCCGCCAGGCTTCCGGCCGGCCCGCCGATCAGGGCCCAGGCGCCGGCGGCCACCGCAAGGGGCATCGCCCACGTCCGGAGCCGGGGCGGGAGCCCGCGCCCACGCCGTACGGCGCGTACCGCCCCGGACTCCACCAGGGCCGCGAGTCGCTTCCGGGTCCGCCGCTCGCGCCGCCGGTCGGCCACGGTCCGGGCCGCCCAGGCGGCGAAGAGGGCGCCCGCGACCACCACCCCCAGCCTGTGGACGGACTCCCCCAGGAAAGCCACCGCCCCGGTCACAGCCGCTCCCCTCCTCGGACGATCCGCGCGGCCCACCACAGGCCCGCCGCCTCCAGGGCCGTACCGACGGCCAGGCACCCGAGCCCCACGGGCGTGTGGAAGAGCACGTGCAGCGGGCGGGCGCCCAGCGCCGTACCGAGCACGAGCCCCACGGCCGGGAGCACCGCGAGCACGGCCACCGTCGCCCAGGCCCCGGCCAATTGGGCCCGCAGCCGCTCCCGTTGGTCCCGGTGCTCCCGCAACGCGGCCTCCAGCCGGTCGAGGCCCGCGGCGAGCCCCGCGCCACCGTCCACCGCGACCTGCCAGCAGGCCGCGAGGCCGGCCAGCCCGTCCGCCCCGTCCTGTCGCGCCGCCCTCCGCAACGCCTGCGCCACGTCCCCGCCGAACCGGGCCGCGGCGACGACCTCCGCCTCCTCCTGCGGCCCGAGCGCTTCCGTCGCCCCGACCCCGAAGAGCAGCGCCCGAGCGGGCTGCCGGCCGGCTCTCAACTCGGCCGCGACCGCGCCGCACAGGGCGACGACCGCGTCCGACCGCGCCTCCCGCTCCCTGCGAAGGGCCCTCGCCCGCAGGTGCCGCCCCGTCAGCGGCACCGCCAACGCCCCCGCCACCAGCGGCAGCGGCGACTGCCCCACGACCGCGAGCACGGCCGCCACCGGCAGGCAGAGCCAGGCGCGCCGCCCCCGCACGACGCCCCACCACCGCTCGGCGGCCACCCGCCACGACGGACCCGCCCGCCCTGAATCCCCGGAAGGCCCCAGCGCCCCGACACCCGCGAGCACCACCCGCGCCCGGCGCAGGCCCCGCTCCCGCTCGGCCAGCCGCCAGAGCGCGGCCCCCGCGCACAGCACCGCCGCGCCCTGGGCGAGGGCCCACTGCTCGCCCCTCATGACACGCCCCCGATCAGCGCCCGCAGCCGCTCCCAGCCGCGCTCGCGCTCGAACCCGTCGGCTCCCCAGCGGAGCGCGGGCACGGTCACCACCAGCCCCTCCCGGTTCCGCTCCAGGACATGGATCTCGGCGATCCGCCTGCGGCCCGTCCGGTCCCGGGCAAGGTGCAGGACGGCCGAGAGCCCGGCCCCCAACTGGCTGTGCAGCGCGGCCCGATCGAGCCCGGCGGCCGTACCGAGGGCTTCGAGGCGGGCCGGTACGTCCGCCGCGGTGTTGGCGTGAACCGTGCCCGAGCCTCCTTCGTGGCCCGTGTTGAGGGCCGCCAGGAGGTCGACGGCCTCCGCGCCCCGTACCTCTCCGACCACCAGCCGGTCGGGACGCATCCGCAGGGCCTGGCGGACCAGATCCCGCAGGGTCACGAGCCCCGCGCCCTCCTGGTTCGCGGGGCGCGCCTCCAGGCGCACCACATGCGGATGGTCGGGCCGCAGCTCGGCCGAGTCCTCGGCGAGGACGATCCGTTCCCGCTCGCCGACCAGACCGAGCAGTGTCGACAGGAGCGTCGTCTTTCCGGAACCCGTGCCACCGGAGATCAGATACGAGACCCGGGCCTCGATCAGGGCGCGCAGGATCCGCTCCCCGCCGGGCGGGACGGTGCCGGCCTCGGTCAACTCCCCCACGGAGAAGGCCCGCGGTCGCACGACCCGCAGCGACAGGCATGTCGATCCGACCGCCACCGGCGGCAGGACGGCGTGCATCCGGGTCCCGTCCGGGAGCCGGGCGTCCACCCAGGGCCGGGCGTCGTCCAAGCGTCGCCCGGCGACCGCCGCGAGCCGCTGCGCCAGTCGGCGCACGGCCGGAGCGTCCGAGAAGCGGACCGCGGTGAGTTCGAGACCGGCGCCTCGGTCGACCCACACCCGGTCGGGGGCCGAGACCAGCACGTCGGTGACAGCGGGATCTGCCAGCAGCGGCTCCAGCGGGCCGGTACCGACCAGCTCGGACCGTAACGCCTCTGCCGCGCCCAGGACTTCCGTGTCGCCCAGAAGCCGCCCCTGGGCCCGAAGCGCCGCCGCGACCCGCGCCGGTGTCGGCTCGGCGCCGCTCTCGGCGAGCCGCTGCCGTACGGCCTCCAGGAGACCAGCGCCGCCCGCGGGCGTCTCGGCGGCGTTCACGAGGAGCCCTCCGCGGCCAGGGCGCGCTCCCAGAAGGCCGCGCAGAACCGGCCGAGCGGCCCGCTCGCCTCGCCGCCGGGTGGCGCTCCGCTGTCGAGCACGGCCAAGAGGTCGGGATCATGGGGGAGTTCCCCGGCGAGCGGGAGCCCGAGGGTGTCCGCGACCCACCGGTCGTCCAGCCCCGACGCGTACGGCCCGCGGACCACGGCACGCAGGTCGCGCAGGACCGTGCCCGCGTGCGTGGCGACCCGGTGGGCGGCGGCGACGGCCCGCAGTTCGCCGGGGACTACGAGGAGTCCGAGATCCAGCTGGGCCAGCGCCTCGCTCACGGCCGCGTCGATCCGACGGGGCAGGTCCACGACGACGATGCCGCCCCGCCTGCGCGCCGCCGCGAGCACCGCACGCATGGCGTCGGCCGGCACGAGGACCGAGTCCCCCCGGTCCCAGCTCAGCACCCGCAGTCCCCGCACCGACGGCAGCGACTCCTCCAAGGCGCCGCCGCCGACCCGCCCCTTCGAGGCGACGAAGTCGGGCCACCGCCTGCCTTCGGCCCGTTCCCCACCGAGCAGGACGTCGAGCCCGCCGCCGAGCGGGTCACCGTCCACGAGCAGGGTGCGCCGTCCGGTCCTGGCGCCCGCCAGCGCGAGCGCGCAGGCCAGGGTCGAGGCCCCGGCGCCGCCGCGTCCGCCGATGACGCCGACGGTCAGCGCCTGCTGTCCCGCGCCTTCGGCGGCGTCGGCGATGCGGTCGACGAGCCAGCTCTCGGCGTCGGGGAGCCGCAGCACGCAGTCGGCGCCGATCTCGACGGCCCGCCGCCACACCTCCGGGTCCTGGTCGGCGGCGGGGCCGGCGAGCCCGCCGCGGTCCCGGCCGACGAGGATCACCCCCGGCCTGCGCGTCGTCCCACGGCACCGGGCCGCGGCATCGTCGCCGACCAGGACGAGCGGGGCCTCGGCCCAGCTCGCGCGGTGTTCCGGAACGGTGTGGTGCACCTCGGGTTCCGCCCCCGCCGCGGCGCAGAGCCGCAGCAGGTCGTCGAGCAGCGCGAGGTCCTCGGTCACGATCAGCGGCCCGGCCCCGCGTCCCGCACCGCCGGCTGCCCGCCCGTCGCCGGGCGAGGAGGAGCCCGCGGACCGCGCCGCCCTGGAAGCCCCCGCCGTTCTGAATGTCATGATTCCCGCCACAGCACACGCCCCCTGTCCGTGCGATCCCGCCCGCGCCGGTCGCGCTGCCGAGATCGCCGATTCCTTCCGCCCGCGGAGTTCGCGGTGGGAATCACCGTGGCGCCATCCCGGAAATCGTGTGGATCTTGCTCAAAAACTGTGGATAACTCCGCCGTTGTGAATATCCCCGTGCCCCATACCAGCGATACCCGGAGAGCACCGCGACCACTACGCTGAGTGACGAAACAGGCGCATCACGCCGTCGCGGCCGCAAGGCCGACGAGAGGGGGAGACATGAGGATCCGGCGGACGAAAACGCGTCCGGACATGCGACGACCCCCGCCGGGGGGGAGAGCGGGGGTCGTCTCTCCGGCCGACTCGGGGGGGGAGGAGCCGGACCGGGTTAGCACGGTCGCGAACGATCCGTGACTTCCATGGTGTACCCGAGAGCCTTCTCAGGCAAACCCACACGCCCGAGCGTACGCCGAATGGCGGGCACCTATGCTCGGCTCGTGGAAAACCACTCGATGCCGCGCACAGCCGCCTTCTTTGACCTGGACAAGACGGTCATTGCGAAGTCCTCGACGCTGACCTTCAGCAAGTCCTTCTACCAAGGCGGACTGATCAACCGCCGCGCCGTCCTGCGGACGGCCTACATCCAGTTCGTCTTCCTCGTGGGCGGCGCCGACCACGATCAGATGGAGCGGATGCGCGAATATCTTTCCGCGCTCTGCAAAGGATGGAACGTCTCGCAGGTCAAGGAGTTGGTCGCCGAGACCCTGCATGAGCTGATCGACCCGATCATCTACGACGAGGCGGCCTCCCTCATCGAGGAGCACCACGCCGCCGGACGGGACGTCGTGATCGTCTCGACCTCGGGCGCCGAGGTCGTGGAGCCGATCGGCGAGATGCTCGGCGCCGACCGGGTCGTCGCCACCCGGATGGTCGTCGGCGACGACGGCTGCTTCACCGGAGAGGTGGAGTACTACGCCTATGGGCCCACCAAGGCGGAGGCGGTCCGGGAGCTCGCGGAGTCGGAGGGCTACGACCTCTCACGCTGTTACGCGTACAGCGACTCGGCGACGGACGTACCGATGCTGGAGTCCGTCGGCCATCCCTACGTGGTCAACCCCGACCGGGCGCTCCGCCGGGAGGCCACCGCCCGGGACTGGCCGATCCTGCTCTTCGAGAAGCCGGTCCGCCTCAAGCAGCGACTGCCGGGATTCCGGATGCCGCCGCGCCCCGCGCTCCTGGCCGTCGCGGCCGTGGGCGCCGCCGCCGCGACCGCCGGACTGGTCTGGTACGCCAACCGCCGGCGCCACTCCGCTCTTGCCGATCGCTTTGCCCGGATTTGAGACGAAAGTAAAGAAGTGGATCCAGCACTTTCGCTTCCCACCCGACAGGAGTAGAAAGGAATCAGGCCCGCGAGACCTAGGACATCCGAGAGGATCACCTGTTGAGCAAGAAGGCCCCACGGACCATGCACAGAAACTGAGCACCCACGCGACGTCGACCCGTCGATTACGGGCCAGCCGCACCAGGCGATGGGCAAAGTTCCCCGCTTGATGGGCACATATCGAGGACGCTTGGTAACTCGGCAGACGTGCCAGCGGCGGTACCAGGACTGGTACCGCCGCAACCCTGTTCAGGCGCCTTGCACAGGCCGTTCGGCAAACCTGGTCAGCGTGCCCGCCCAGTCGGCCCTGCCAGCCGGACTCACACAGCCCGCGCCGCCGCGCTCGCTCAGGCCGCGCCGCCGCGCTCGCTCAGGCCGCGCCGCGCTGGAGCGCCTCACAGACGGCCGTCGACTCCCGCACACCCAGCTCCACGGCCCGCCCGCAGTGCGCGATCCATGCGGCCATGCCCTCCGGCGTCCCCGACACATAGCCCTCGAAGGCGGCGACGTACGCCGCCCGACCCTGCTCCGCGTGGCCGACCTCGGCAGGGCAGATGGCCTTGGGGTCGAGCCCGCTGCCGATCAGCACGATCCGCTCCGCGGCCCGGGCGATCAGCCCGTTGTACGAGGTGAACGGGCGCAGCGCGAGCAGCTCGCCGTGCACCACGGCCGCCGTCACCAGCGCCGGGGCCGTACCGCCCGCGATGATCAGTTCCGAGAGGCCGTCGAGCCGTCCCGCGACCTCCGCCGGGTCCGGCAGCGGCGCCTCGATCAGCGGCTCGTCGACCGCTTCGCCGGCCTGCCGGGGCCTGCCGACGGAGTCCCCGAAGTCGGCGGTGTCGCCGACCGCGACCAGGTGCAGTCGGGCGAGCACCCGCAGCGGCGACTGGCGCCAGATGGAGAGCAGCTGGCCCGCCTCCGCGCCCAGCCGCAGGGCCGCGCCCACCGTCCGCGCCTCGGCGTCGCCGCCGAAGTCGGTCCGTCGGCGGACCTCCTCCAGGGCCCAGTCGGCGCCGGACAGCGCGGCCGAACCGCGCGCCCCGCGCAGGGCGGCCTCGGAGGTGATCTCGTTGCTGCGGCGCCGCATCACGCGGTGCCCGTAGACCCGGTCGACAGCCTTGCGTACGGAGTCCACCGAGTCGGCGACGCCCGGCAGGGAGCCGAGGGCGGCCAGGGGGTCAGAGGCGTGCGTACTCATAAGTAGGGAGGCTACGCGCCCGGGGCGCCCGCCCCACGTTGGAGTGGTCTTCTTCACGGACCTCGACCACTCGGCGCGATCGTGACGCTACGCTTCGTGAACATGAAGATCGCTTTCGTAGGGAAGGGCGGCAGCGGGAAGACCACGCTGTCCTCGCTCTTCATCCGCCACCTCGCCGCCAATGAAGCGCCCGTCGTCGCGGTGGACGCCGATATCAACCAGCACCTCGGGGCCGCGCTCGGGCTCGACGAGATCGAGGCGGCCCGCCTGCCCGCGCTGGGGGCGCACCTGCCGTTGATCAAGGAGTATCTGCGCGGCTCGAACCCGCGGATCGCCTCGGCGGACTCGATGATCAAGACGACTCCGCCCGGGGAGGGTTCGCGGCTGCTGCGGGTCCGCGAGGACAACCCGGTGTACGACGCGTGCGCGCGGACCGTCCGCCTGGACGACGGAGACGTCCGGCTCATGGCGACGGGCCCGTTCACGGAGTCGGACCTCGGGGTGGCCTGCTACCACTCCAAGGTGGGTGCGGTGGAGCTGTGCCTGAACCACCTGGTCGACGGGCCGGACGAGTACGTGGTCGTCGACATGACGGCGGGCTCGGACTCCTTCGCCTCCGGGATGTTCACCCGCTTCGACATGACGTTCCTGGTCGCCGAGCCGACCCGTAAGGGAGTGTCCGTCTACCGCCAGTACAAGGAGTACGCGCGGGACTTCGGCGTCGCCCTCAAGGTCGTCGGCAACAAGGTGCAGGGCCAGGACGACCTGGACTTCCTGCGCGAAGAGGTGGGCGACGACCTGCTGGTGACGGTGGGCCACTCGGACTGGGTCCGCGGCATGGAGAAGGGCCGCCCGTCCCGCTTCGAACTGCTCGAGGTGGACAACCGGATGGCGCTCCAGGCGCTCCAGAACGCGGCGGAGGACTCGTACGCGCACCGCGACTGGGAGCGGTACACGCGCCAGATGGTCCACTTCCACCTCAGGAACGCGGAGAGCTGGGGCAACGCCAAGACCGGGGTCGACCTGGCGGCCCAGGTCGACCCCGGCTTCGTCCTCGGCGAGGCCCTGCCGGTGCCCCAGCCCAGCTGACGCTGCCACCACCACGGCCCCTACGGCGACCGCCGCCCCGCCCCCGGGCGAGGCGGGCGGCCGCCGCCGGAAGGTCGGTCCCGCGCCGTCAGTCCTTCGCCGGCTGCTTCAGGGCCGGCTGGGGCGACGCGAGGGGCTGCGGGTCGGACAGGAAGGCCGTCCAGCCGCCCTTCGGGGCCTCGCCGACCCTCAGGGTCCGCATCTTCGCGATCACCGCCGGGTCCTGCGCGTCCAGCCAGTCCGCGAGCTGCCGGAAGGACACGCACTCCACGTCCTTCTGCACGCACACCGTGGCGATGGTCTCCTCGATGGCACGCATGTACGTGCCGCCGTTCCAGGACTCGAAGTGGTTGCCGATGATGACCGGCGCCCGGTTGCCGTGGTACGAGCGGTTGAAGGCCTGCACCAGGCCGTCGCGCATCTGGTTGCCCCAGTACTCGTGCATGGCCGGGTCACCCTGGGTCCTGGTGCCCGACTGGTTGACCATGAAGTTGTAGTCCATGGAGAGCGTCTGGAACTGGCGCCCGGGCACCGGGACCAGATGCATCGACAGATCCCAGAGCCCGTGGTCCTTCTTGGGCCAGATCTGGTCGTTGACGCCGCTGGTGTCGTAGCGGAAGCCCAGCTGGGACGCGGCCTTCACGAAGTTCTCGCGGCCCTCCAGACAGGGCGTGCGGGCGCCGACCAGCTCCTTGTCGTAGTCGAAGGGGAGCGGCTGCTCGGCGGTGAGACCGGAGTTCGTCTTCCAGTTCTTCACGAAGGACTTGGCCTGGCTGATCTCGCTCTTCCAGTCCTCGACCGACCAGTTGCCGACGCCGCTCTCCGGCCCGCAGAAGTGGCCGTTGAAGTGCGTGCCGACCTCGTTGCCCTCCTGCCAGGCTCCGCGCAGCTCCCGGACGGTGGCACGGATGCCCTCGGTGTCGTTGAAGCCGATCTCCGAGCTGCCGGCGTTGTGCTGCGGCGGGTCGTAGAGCTTGCGCTTCTCCTCGGGAAGGAGATACACGCCGCTGAGGAAGTACGTCATCGTCGCGTCGTACTTCTCGCCGACCTTGCGGAAGTGGGAGAAGAGCTTCTGGCTGTCCTCCCCCGCGCCGTCCCAGGAGAAGACCACGAACTGCGGTGGCTTCTCACCCGGCTTCAGCTTCTGCCAGACCGGCTGGCGGGGCTGGGCGCCGGTGAACGCGGTCGAGCCGTCGCCGATCAGACGCACCGCGTTCGGCGGGGCCGCGACCGGCTCCTTCGCCCCGGCGGCGTCGTGCGGCTTGCCCGGCGCCCTGGACTCGGAGCACCCGGCGAGCCCGGTGATCAGGGCGACGGTGAGGGCACCAGCGGCGAGTGCCCTTCTGCGGACAGTGGTCCTTCTCCCGGCGGCTGACATCCGCCCACCTCTCCTCGGATTCCGTACGGCTGCGAGCGGCGTCAACGTCGCACCACGGAGACCGGAATGATGAAACGACAAGCGGAATGGGCGGCACCTGTCACCCCAACCGGTGAATCATTGCCCTGTTTGCCCCGAAAATAATGCCGGAGACTTTACTCTCCATTACGATCCATTTACCGAGCGTTGATACTCGCTCTGCCATCCCGCCACCGCACAACATCCCGCCACTGCACGCCGTGCCCCACGGCCGCGACCCCCAGTTCGTCCCGCACGAGCCGCGACCGCGCCGCCCCGGAGGAGACGGGAACACATGACCCTCTGCCCACCCATCCGCCGCACCCCCGACCAGCGCCCGCACAGCCCGCCCGACGGGCCGGCGCGCCGCTTCCGCATCGCGGGCGCCGACGTCTCCGCCTCGATCGCCGTCTTCCTGATCGCGCTGCCGCTCTCCCTCGGAATCGCGCTCGCCACCGGAGCGCCACTCCAGGCCGGTCTGGTGGCCGCCGCCGTCGGCGGCATCGTCGCCGGCCGCTTCGGCGGGTCGCCTCTCCAGGTCAGCGGCCCCGCCGCAGGCCTCACGGTGGTCACCGCCGAACTGATCCAGATCTACGGCTGGCGCACCACCTGCGCCATCACCGTCCTCGCCGGCCTCGCCCAACTGGGCCTCTCCGCCCTGCGGGTGGCCCGCTCCGCACTCGCGGTCTCCCCCGCGATCGTGCACGGCATGCTGGCCGGCATCGGTGTGACCATCGCCCTCGCGCAGCTGCACATCGTGCTCGGCGGCACCCCCCAGAGCTCCGCCGTGGACAACGTCATCGGCCTGCCCGCCCAGTTGGCCGACGTCCATCCGGCGGCGCTGGTCATCAGCGCCCTCACCGTCGGCCTGCTCCTGCTGTGGCCACGCCTCCCCGGCCGTACGGGACGGCTGCTACGAAGGATCCCGGCCGCCCTGGCCGCCGTGGCCGCCGCGACCGCCGCCGCCACGCTGGCCGGGCTCGCCGTCCCGCGCGTCGACCTGCCCTCCTGGAGCAGCCACGCCCTGCCCGGACTGCCCGAGGGCCCCGTCCTCGGCATCGCGGCCGGCGTCCTCACCATCACGCTGGTGACCAGCGTGCAGTCGCTGCTCTCGGCCGTCGCCGTGGACAAGCTGATCGCCGCCCGCGCCGACCACGGCCACGGCGTGCCCCGGTCCCGGCTCGACCGCGAACTGGCGGGCCAGGGAGCGGCGAACGTCGTCTCCGGCGCCCTCGGCGGCCTCCCGGTCGCCGGGGTCGCGGTGCGGAGCGTCGCCAACGTCTCCGCGGGCGCCGTGAGCCGCAACTCCACGATGCTGCACGGCCTGTGGATCGTGCTGGCGGCGCTCTTCCTCGTCCCCGTCCTCGACCTGATCCCGCTGCCCGCGCTGGCTGCGCTCGTCATGGTCGTCGGCATCCAGATGGTGAGCATCACCCACATCCGCAGCGTCACCCGGCACCGCGAGGTCCTCGTGTACGCGGTGACGCTCAGCGGGGTCGTCCTCATCGGCATCCTCGAAGGTGTCGCGCTCGGCATCGCGGTGGCCACGGCCGTCGCCATGCACCGTCTCACCAAGACCCGCATCACCCGCGAGGAGCGGGACGGCCGCCACCTGGTGCGCATCCGCGGGCAACTGACCTTCCTCGCCGTACCCCGGCTGAGCCGGGCCCTGCACCAACTACCCCAAGGAGCCCGGGTGGTCGTCGAACTGGACGGGTCCTTCATGGACCACGCCGCCTACGAGACCCTGCACGACTGGCAGATGAGCCATGTGCGGCACGGAGGCGCGGTCGAGATGAGCGGCCCGGCCGGGGCCCGTATCGCCGAGCACGACACGGCCTCGCACGCCTGCTGCCGCCCCTGGACCCCGTGGCGCAACCACTGCGGCGAGCACCACACGCCCACCGGCGAGACGCGGGCCCGGACGACCGGGCATCAACTGGCGAGCGGCATCGGCAAGTTCCAGCGCAACACGGCACCTCTGGTACGGGACGAGCTCGCGCGCCTCGCCCGCGAGGGCCAGCGCCCCTCGCAGCTCTTCCTCACCTGCGCCGACTCCCGGCTGGTCACGAGCATGATCACCTCCAGCGGGCCGGGCGACCTCTTCACCGTGCGGAACGTGGGCAACCTCGTACCGCTGCCCGGCGAGGAGAGCGGTGACGACTCGGTGGCGGCGGCGATCGAGTACGCGGTGGAGGTGCTGCGGGTCCAGTCGATCACCGTCTGCGGACACTCCGGCTGTGGCGCGATGCAGGCCCTCCTGACCAGCACACCGGACGCCCCACCGACCCCGCTGCGGCGGTGGCTGCGCCACGGGCTGCCCAGCCTCGAGCGGATGGCCAGCCGTAGCCACGCCTGGGCCCGGATCTCCGGACGGCTGCCGGCCGACGCGGTGGAGCAACTCTGTCTGACCAACGTGGTGCAGCAGTTGGAGCACCTGCGGGCGTACGAGCCGGTGGCGCGGCGGCTCGCCGAGGGCTCGCTGACGCTGCACGGGATGTACTTCCACGTGGGCGAGGCCCAGGCGTACCTGCTGGCCGGGCCGGACGAGCAGCACCGCACCGAGGACGTCTTCGACAGGGTCGCACCGTCCGAGCTGGCGCGACCGCCCGAGTCGGCGGCACCGTCCGAGCCGTCCGAGTCCTCCGGCCCGTCCGGTTGGTCCGGCCGGTCCGGTCCGTCGCACGCAAGGAACACGCCCTCCCGCGACAGGAACACACCATCCTCGATCAAGGAACGGTCGACGGTCCGCGCGTCCTGAACCTTCCCTCCCTCCCGTCCGTGAGACTGGATGGCCCCTTCTTCCCACCGCTCGGGAGGGAGGGGCCACCGCACGCCCGCACCCCATAGGTCTAAACCAATTTCCTGGAGACTCTTGTCACCCGGGCATCTGACTGATGAGCTATGACGCGGGACACATAGGCACATAGGACGCCCTGGGAAAGGGAGATGTCGTGAGCAACGAAAGCCTGGCCAACCTCTTGAAGGAAGAGCGGCGGTTCGCGCCGCCGGCCGAGCTGGCCGCGCACGCCAACGTGACGGCGGATGCGTACGAGCAGGCCGCGGCGGACAGGCTTGGCTTCTGGGCCGAGCAGGCGAAGCGGCTCACATGGGCCACCGCACCGACGGAGACCCTCGACTGGTCGAACCCGCCGTTCGCCAAGTGGTTCGCCGACGGCACGCTCAACGTGGCGTACAACTGCGTCGACCGCCACGTCGAGGCGGGCAACGGCGACCGGGTCGCCATCCACTTCGAGGGCGAGCCGGGCGACAGCCGGGCCATCACCTACGCCGAGCTCAAGGACGAGGTCTCCAAGGCCGCCAACGCCCTGACCGAGCTGGGCGTCACCAAGGGCGACCGGGTCGCGATCTACCTTCCGATGATCCCCGAGGCCGTCGTCTCGATGCTGGCCTGCGCCCGCATCGGCGCCGCGCACTCCGTGGTCTTCGGCGGCTTCTCCGCCGACGCCATCGCCACGCGCGTGGAGGACGCCGACGCCAAGCTCGTCATCACCGCCGACGGCGGCTACCGCCGCGGCAAGCCGAGCGCCCTCAAGCCGGCCGTGGACGAGGCCCTCACCCGCACCGACAAGGTGGGCAACGTCCTCGTCGTCCGCCGCACCGGCCAGGACGTGGCGTGGACCGAGGGCCGTGACGTGTGGTGGCACGACGTCGTCGCCCGCCAGTCCACCGAGCACACCCCCGAGGCGTTCGAGGCCGAGCACCCGCTCTTCATCCTCTACACCTCCGGTACGACGGGTAAGCCCAAGGGCATCCTGCACACCTCCGGCGGCTACCTCACCCAGGCGGCGTACACCCACCACGCCGTCTTCGACCTCAAGCCGGAGACCGACGTCTACTGGTGCACCGCCGACATCGGCTGGGTGACCGGACACTCGTACATCACGTACGGTCCGCTGGCCAACGGCGTGACGCAGGTCATGTACGAGGGCACCCCGGACACCCCGCACCAGGGCCGCTTCTGGGAGATCGTCCAGAAGTACGGCGTCACGGTCCTCTACACGGCGCCGACCGCGATCCGTACGTTCATGAAGTGGGGCGACGACATCCCCGCGAAGTTCGACCTGTCGAGCCTGCGCGTGCTGGGCTCGGTCGGCGAGCCGATCAACCCCGAGGCCTGGGTCTGGTACCGCGAGCACATCGGCGCCGGCAAGACCCCGATCGTGGACACCTGGTGGCAGACCGAGACCGGCGCGATGATGATCTCGCCGCTGCCGGGCGTCACCGAGACCAAGCCGGGCTCCGCCCAGCGCCCGCTTCCCGGCATCTCCGCCACCGTCGTCGACGACGACGCGAACGAGGTACCGAACGGGGGCGGCGGATACCTGGTCCTCACCGAGCCGTGGCCGTCGATGCTGCGCACGATCTGGGGCGACGACCAACGGTTCCTGGACACGTACTGGTCGCGCTTCGAGGGCAAGTACTTCGCCGGCGACGGCGCGAAGAAGGACGAGGACGGCGACATCTGGCTGCTCGGCCGGGTCGACGACGTCATGCTCGTCTCGGGGCACAACATCTCCACCACCGAGGTCGAGTCGGCGCTCGTCTCGCACCCGTCCGTCGCCGAGGCGGCGGTGGTCGGCGCGGCCGACGAGACGACCGGCCAGGCGATCGTCGCGTTCGTGATCCTGCGCGGTACGGCGAGCGAGGACGAGGGGCTCGTCGCGGAGCTGCGCAACCACGTCGGCACGACGCTCGGCCCGATCGCCAAGCCGAAGCGGATCCTGCCGGTGGCGGAGCTGCCGAAGACCCGTTCCGGCAAGATCATGCGGCGGCTGCTGCGGGACGTGGCGGAGAACCGGGAGCTCGGCGACGTGACGACGCTGACCGACTCCTCCGTCATGGACCTCATCCAGACGAAGCTCCCGAGCGCGTCCAGCGAGGACTGAGCCGCAGGCCCGTGTCGATCGGCAGCCCGCCCCACGTCTCGTGGGGCGGGCTGTGCCGTATGTGCCGTCCGTGTCCACAACGGGCCGGAGCGCGGTTCTGTCCTTAAAGTGCAGATCACCGGACACAATCCCCGCTCGTTAGGTAAAGTAAAGATCGCGTCGGAGACGCGACAGAAATACCTAGGTGCGCCGGGAAGTCTGGTCGGCATGTGCTTTGTGCTGCCCAACCGACCGGAGGTCGCCGCCCGTGCCCGCGCCCGCACCCGCCCCCACCGACCGCAAGTTCCTCGGCCGTCTGTCGCTGCCCGAGCGAAACTTCGTGGCCGACGCGCTGCGCACCGAGACCGTCGGTGGCGTGCTCCTGCTCGTGGCCGCAGTCGTCGCGCTCGTCTGGGCGAACACCCCCCTCAGCGACAGCTACGACACGGTACGGGACTTCCACATCGGCCCCGCAGCCCTCGGCCTGGACCTCTCCATCCAGCACTGGGCGGCCGACGGCCTCCTCGCGATCTTCTTCTTCGTCGCGGGCATCGAGCTCAAGCGGGAACTCGTCGCGGGCGAGCTGCGCGAACCCAAGGCCGCCGCGCTCCCCGTCGTCGCCGCGCTCTGCGGCATGGCCGTACCGGCCCTCGTCTACGCCCTGACCAATCTCATCGGCGGCGGCTCCATGGACGGCTGGGCCGTGCCCACCGCCACGGACATCGCCTTCGCCCTCGCGGTCCTCGCCGTCATCGGCACCTCGCTGCCGTCCGCACTCCGCGCGTTCCTGCTCACGCTCGCCGTCGTCGACGACCTCTTCGCGATCCTGATCATCGCGGTCTTCTTCACCAGCGATCTGAACTTCGCCGCGCTCGGCGGCGCCTTCGCCGGCCTCGCGGTCTTCTGGCTGCTGCTGCGCAAGAACGTACGCGGCTGGTACATCTACGTCCCGCTCGCCCTGGTCGTCTGGGGCCTGATGTACAACAGCGGCGTCCACGCCACCATCGCCGGTGTCGCCATGGGCCTGATGCTGCGCTGCACCAAGCGGGAAGGAGAGGAACACTCCCCCGGCGAGCACATCGAGCACCTGGTCCGGCCGCTCTCCGCCGGCCTGGCCGTGCCGCTGTTCGCGCTGTTCTCCGCGGGCGTGACCATCACCGGGAAGTCCATCGCCGAGGTCTCGACCAACCCGGTCACCCTCGGTGTGATCCTCGGCCTCGTCGTCGGCAAGACCGTCGGCATCTTCGGCGGCACCTGGCTCGCGGCCCGCTTCACCAAGGCGGAGCTCAACAGCGACCTGGCCTGGCCGGACGTCTTCGCCGTCGCCTCCCTCGCAGGCATCGGATTCACCGTCTCACTGCTCATCGGCGAGCTGGCCTTCGAGGGCGACCCCACCCTCACCGAGGAGGTCAAGGCGGCCGTCCTGATCGGCTCGCTCACGGCCGCCGTCGTGGCGACGATCCTGCTCAAGCTGCGGGTACGGAAGTACGAGGCGCTGCTCGCGGATGAGGAGCGCGACGAGGACGAGGACGGCATTCCGGACATCTACGAGGAGGACAACCCGGAGTACCACCTGCGGATGGCCGAGATCTACGAGAAGAAGGCCGCCGAGCACCGCGAGCGCGCCCAACTGGCGGGGGCATCGCGCGATGACGGCGACAGTCCGGCATGATCTGAGGTCGGACCGTAGAAGAGAAGAGGGAGCAGCGATGAGCGACCCGGTCAACGGAGCCGAGCGCAGCCTCGGTCAGCTGGTCGCCTCGGCGACCGCCGAGATGTCCGCGCTGGTGCACGACGAGATCGCCCTGGCCAAGGCCGAGATCCGCCAGGACGTCAAGCGGGGCGCCATCGGCGGTGCGGCCGGCACGGCCGCCGCCACGGTGCTCCTCTTCTCGCTGCCGATGCTGAGCTTCGCGCTCGCCTACGGCATCAACACCTGGACCGGCGGCCACAACGGCGAGGGCGGGTGGAACCTCGCCTGGTGCTTCCTGCTCTCCTTCGCGGCGAACGTGCTGCTGGCGGGGCTGCTCGGGCTGTTGGCCTACGCGAAGTTCAAGAAGGTCAAGCCGCCGGAGAAGTCCATCAAGTCGGCCAAGCAGACGGCCGCGATCCTGCAGAACGCCAAGCCGCACCCCCGCCCCGAACGGGCGGCGCTGCCCGCCACGGTCCAGGACAAGGTCGCCGCTGTGGGACGCTCGTCCACATGACCGTCCCTGAGAGCAGCAACGGCAGCGGCCCCGTCGGCAGCCCCGTACGGATCGACGGGCCCTGGACCCATCGCGATGTGGCCGCCAACGGCGCGCGCTTCCACATCGCCGAGATGGGCGACGGGCCGCTCGTCCTGCTGCTGCACGGCTTCCCGCAGTTCTGGTGGACCTGGCGCCACCAACTGCCTGCTCTCGCCGACGCCGGCTTCCGGGCCGTGGCGATGGACCTGCGGGGCGTGGGCGGCAGCGACCGTACGCCCCGGGGTTACGACCCCGCCAACCTGGCGCTCGACATCACCGGCGTCGTCCGCTCCCTGGGCGAGCCGGACGCGGCGCTGGTCGGCCACGGCCTGGGCGGCTACCTCGCCTGGACGGCCGCGGTCATGCGGCCGAAGCTGGTGCGCCGGCTCGCGGTCTCCTCGATGCCGCACCCGCGCCGCTGGCGCTCGGCGATGCTCTCCGACTTCTCCCAGTCGCGCGCCGGATCGTACGTATGGGGCTTCCAGCGCCCGTGGCTGCCGGAACGTCAGCTCGTCGCCGACGAGGCGGCCCTGGTCGCGCGGCTGATCGAGGACTGGTCGGGCCCGAGGCTGCCCGACGAGGAGGCGCTCGCGGTGTACCGGCGGGCGATGTGCATCCCGTCGACGGCGCACTGCTCGATCGAGCCGTACCGCTGGATGGTGCGGTCCATGGCACGGCCCGACGGCATCCAGTTCAACCGGCGTATGAAGCGCCCGGTGCGGGTACCGACACTGCACCTGCACGGATCGATGGATCCGGCGATGCGGACGCGGAGCGCGGCCGGTTCGGGCGAGTACGTGGAAGCGCCGTACCGCTGGCGGCTCTTCGACGGCCTCGGGCACTTCCCCCACGAGGAGGACCCGGTGGCGTTCTCCACGGAGCTCATCAACTGGCTGAAGGACCCCGAGCCCGACCGGTGACGAACGGCCGTTCCACGAACGGCCATGTGCCCGGCGCATACTCCAATTGGCGGGCCCCTGGGCGGTTACCGACCTTGGGCCACGGGCAGACGTCGGGGTATGGGCTGGACGCACGACTACGGTGACACGGTACGCAACCGCCGCTCGGCCGCTGGGCCGGGCTCACACGAGAGGAGCGGCCCGCAGGAACAGGGTCGCTCGCATCCGGTGCAGGGCATCGGCATCCCGCACATCCTGCGCCGCCGGGCCCGCTGGGTCTCGGCCCGGCTCAGGCACACCCGGGACTGAGCGCGCGCCCGGCTCAGGACACCCGGGACCGAACGCACACCCGGGACCGGGCGCCCGCCGGGTTCACGCCACGCCGGAGGCCGGACGCCAGCCGGGTTCACACGTACCCGAGACCCGGACGCCCGACCGCCGCGGCGCAGCAGCACGCATCCGCCTACAGCGCGCATCCCTGGCTGTCGACCTGCTGCGTCGCCGCGCGGCCCTGGACGATGTCGTCCCGGATCTCGTCGACCGTCAGGGCGTAACCGGTGTTCCTGTCGTCGAGCGAGCGGGCGAAGATCACGCCTGACACCTTGCCGTCCTCGGTGAGCAGCGGGCCGCCGGAGTTGCCCTGACGGACCGTCGCGTACAGGGAGTAGACGTCCCTGCGCACCTCGCCGCGGTGGTAGATGTCCGGACCGTTGGCGCTGATACGGCCTCGGACGCGCGCCGAGCGGACGTCGTACGAGCCGTTCTCGGGGAAGCCCGCGACGATCGCGCTGTCGCCGCTGCGGGCATCCTGCTCGGTGAACTCCAGCGGCCTGACGTCCAGGTTCGGCACGTCCAGTACGGCGATGTCGCGCTGCCAGTCGTAGAGGACGACCTTCGCGTCGTACAGCTTGCCCTCGCCGCCGATCTGGACGGTCGGCTCGTCGACGCCGCCGACCACATGGGCGTTGGTCATGACCCGGCGGTTGTCGAAGACGAAACCGGTGCCTTCGAGGACCTTGCCGCAACTCGGGGCCGTACCGACGACCTTGACGATGGCGCGCTTGGCCTCGGCGGCGACCGGGCTCCCGGCGAGCGCCGGGTCCGGCGGCCTGACTTCGGTGATGGGCTCGTTGGCGAACGGACTGAAGACCTGGGGGAAGCCGTTCTGGGCGAGCGTCGAGGTGAAGTTCGTGAACCAGGTGGACGCCTGATCGGGCATCACCTGCTCGACACCGAGCAGCACCTTGGAGCTGCGCACCTCCTTGCCGAGCGTGGGCATCGAGGTGCCGGCGAGCGCCGAGCCGAGCAGCCACGCCACCAGGAGCATCGCGACCACGTTGACCAGCGCGCCGCCCGTGGCGTCCAGGGCGCGCGCCGGTGACCAGGTGATGTGCCGGCGCAGCTTGTTCCCGAGGTGGGTGGTGAAGGCCTGGCCGACGGAGGCGCAGACGATCACGACGACCACGAAGACGACCGTCGCCGTGGTGGAGACCTCGGCGTGGTTCGTCAGCCAGTCCCAGACGACCGGGAGCAGCAGGACGGCGACGAGGCCGCCGCCGAGGAAGCCGACGACCGACAGGATGCCGACCACGAATCCCTGGCGGTAACCGATGATCGCGAACCACACGGCGGCGAGCAGCAACAAGATGTCCAGCACGTTCACCGTCAATAGCCTCGCAGATTCGTCTTCGGTCGCCCCGGGCTCCGGGGGTTCAGCCTGTCATGAGCGCCAGTCGAGCGGGACCTGCTTGGCCCTGTCCCACGGCTGCTCCCAGCCTGCGTAGTGGAGGAGCCGGTCGATCACTCCGGCCGTAAAACCCCAGACCAGAGCGGATGCGACGAGGAACCCGGGGCCTTTGTGACCGCTGGGGTGGACGGTGGTCGCGCGGTTGGCGGGGTCCGTGAGATCCGCCACGGGGACGGTGAAGACCCGGGCGGTCTCGGCGGGGTCGACGACCCCGACCGGGCTGGGAGTGCGCCACCAGCCGAGGACGGGGGTGACGACGAAGCTGCTGACCGGGATGTAGAGCTGGGGCAGGACGCCGAAGAGCTGGACGCCGGAGGGGTCGAGTCCGGTCTCCTCCTCGGCCTCGCGCAGGGCGGCCCGCAGCAGACCTCCGTCGGACG
This sequence comes from Streptomyces sp. NPDC022552, assembly GCF_055561875.1. NCBI lineage: Bacteria > Bacillati > Actinomycetota > Actinomycetes > Kitasatosporales > Streptomycetaceae > Streptomyces > Streptomyces sp. NPDC022552. Next base: position 76,884 of record NZ_JBVHGJ010000014.1, on the reverse strand, counting down.
GATCGCCGTCCTCCGGGTCCAAGGCGCCGCCGGGGAAGGAGAGCTGACCGGGGTGGGAGCGCAGCGAACCGGAGCGCTCCATGAGGAGCAGCTCGGGGCCGCGCTCGCCCTCGCCGAAGAGGATGAGGACGGCGGACTGGCGGCCGGCCCCGCTCGCGGGCGGCAGGAAGCGGCTGAGCTGCTCGGGCTCGACGGTGCGCGCCGCCCGGTCGACGGGGGCGAGCCAGCCGGGCAGCCCGTCCCGCGTGAGCAGCCCGCCGGTCCCCACGCCGTGGGTCGTCTCCCCGGTCTCTTCTTCCGTGCGCGTCATAGGCACCCCCGATGTTTCACAACGCGATCCGTGCGTGGGTTCGTTCCCTCCGGCCTCGGCTCATTCGGCCCCCGGGGCCACACCGGGAGCGGGGGCGGCCGGGCGGCCCGGGTAGTCCGGGGGCGGATTGAGGCGCTGGCCCGGGAAGCCGCCCTTCTCGTACTTCAGGAGCTTCGCGGCCTTCTCCGGGTCGGTCTCGCCCTCTCCGTACGCCGGGCAGAGCGGGGCGATCGGGCAGGCGCCGCAGGCGGGCTTGCGGGCGTGGCAGATCCGGCGGCCGTGGAAGATCACCCGGTGCGAGAGCATCGTCCACTCGCTCTTCGGGAAGATCTCGGCGACCTCGGCCTCGATCTTGACCGGGTCGTCGCTCTCGGTCCACTTCCAGCGGCGCGCGAGGCGCATGAAGTGGGTGTCGACGGTGATGCCGGGCACGCCGTAGGCGTTGCCGAGGACGACGAAGGCGGTCTTGCGCCCCACACCGGGCAGCTTGACGAGGTCGTCGAGGCGGCCGGGGACCTCGCCGCCGAAGTCGTCCCGGAGGGCCGCGGCGAGGCCCATGATCGACTTGGTCTTGGCGCGGAAGAAGCCGGTGGGCCTGATGAGTTCCTCGACCTCCTCGGGGACGGCGGCGGCCAGGTCCTCGGGCGTCGGGTACTTCGCGAAGAGCGCGGGAGTGGTCTGGTTGACCCGCAGGTCGGTCGTCTGGGCGGAGAGGACCGTGGCGACGAGCAGCTCGAAGGGGTTCCGGAAGTCCAGTTCGGGATGGGCGTACGGAAAGACGTCGGCGAGCTCCCGGTTGATCTTCCGGGCGCGGCGGACCATCGCGAGCCGGGACTCCGGCTTCGCGGGCTTCGCGCGGGAAGCCCGCGTGGCTGTCGGAGCGGCCTTCGCCGCCGCGGCGGACTTCGGAGCCGCTTTCGCCGTCGCCGCCCTGGGAGCCGCCTTCGCGGCCGTCTTCTGTGCCGCGGGGCTCTTGGCGGCCTTCACCGTCGTCTTCGTCGCGGGCTTCGTGGAGGACCGTTTCGCGGGCCGCTTTGCGGGCTTCTCAGCGGCCTTCACGGGGTCTTTCGTGGCATTTGTCCGCTTCGGCGCACCCTGTTCGCCCACAGCGGAATTACCCTTGGCCGACACTCTTCCAGCCCCCTTGGCCTGCGCTCTCACCGGCGAGTTGGACACCCGGCCAGCCTAAGCGCCACCACCGACATCCGCTCTGGGCATGGCCGATCACGACCCAATCGGGCCCCTGACGTACGGACGGGCGGTTCGGTACGTCAAACTTGTTGTGATTGATCGCACTGTTTTGTGCGTCCGGCATCATGGGATCAAGGTCCCCTGAGCAGGTCGACATAGGAGAGAACTCGTGGACGACGTTCTGCGGCGCGCCCCGCTCTTTGCGGCGCTCGATGACGAGCAGGCCGCGGAGCTGCGCGCCTCGATGAGTGAAGCGACGCTCGCCCGTGGCGACGCGCTCTTCCACGAGGGAGACCCCGGCGACCGCCTGTACGTGGTCACCGAGGGCAAGGTGAAGCTCCACCGCACGTCCCCCGACGGCCGCGAGAACATGCTCGCCGTCCTCGGCCCCGGAGAGCTCATCGGTGAGCTCTCCCTCTTCGACCCGGGCCCGCGCACCGCCACCGCGACCGCGCTGACCGAGGTCAAGCTGCTCGGTCTCGGCCACGGTGACCTCCAGCCCTGGCTGAACGCCCGCCCCGAGGTGGCCACCGCCCTGCTGCGCGCGGTCGCCCGCCGGCTCCGCAAGACCAACGACCAGATGTCCGACCTGGTCTTCTCCGACGTGCCGGGCCGTGTCGCCCGCGCGCTCCTCGACCTGTCGCGCCGCTTCGGCGTGCAGTCCGAGGAGGGCATCCACGTCGTCCACGACCTCACCCAGGAAGAGCTGGCCCAGCTGGTCGGCGCCTCCCGCGAGACGGTCAACAAGGCCCTGGCGGACTTCGCCCAGCGCGGCTGGCTGCGCCTGGAGGCCCGCGCCGTGATCCTGCTGGACGTCGAGCGCCTCGCGAAGCGCTCGCGGTAGCTCGCGCCACGCGACTCCGCACGTACGAGAAAGGCCGCCCGGTCGTGGACCGGGCGGCCTTCTCGCGTGCCAGGGGTGACTACCGCTTCGTGCCGTCCACGATCAGCGGGTTTCCGCCGGCGGCGCCGCACGGAACCGCGTACACCGGGTTCTTCGCCGCGGCCTCCTTGTACGCGTCGATGCACTGGTTCATCAGGACCTTGTCGGTCAGCGACTCGTTGAGGATCTTGTTGGCGCGGGCGATGCCCTCGGCCTCGATACGGCGCCGGTCGGCCTCGGCCTTGGCCGTGCGGGCGGCCTCCGTGGCGCGCTCGGTCGCCTGCTGCTGCTGGATCTTGCGGTCGATCTGGTCCTGAAGGGCCTTCGAGGGCTTCACGTTGCGGAGGTTGACCGCCGTGACGTCGATCCCGCGCGGGGCCAGCCGCTCCTTGATGAGGGTGCCGATCTCGGCGTTGATCTTCTCGCGGTCCGTGGCGTAGCCCTGCTCGCTCGTGTAGCGGGCGAAGACGTTGCGGACGATCTCCCGGCTGTCCGGGTAGACCAGGCGCTGCTGGATGGACTCCTCGCTGCCCGCGAGGCGGTACAGCTCGACCGACTTGGCCGGCGTGACCGCCCACTTCACGGTCACCTCCACCTCCATCACGCCGCCCTGCGAGGAACGGACCTCGACCACGTCCTTGTCGGAGAGGTTCAGGTCGACGGGGCGGGTGGAGAAGGTCGTGACGTCGGTGAACGGCGACTTGACGTGCATGCCCGAGGTCATCGGGGCACCCACCTTGCCGAACGCGACCGGGACGCCCACCTCGTACGCGCTGACCACGTACGTCATGCTCGCGACCAGCGAGAAGGCGCCGGCGATGACGGCGCCGAGCGCACCGAGCTTCAGCCCCTTCGAATCGTTGGAGCGGGCGACGAAGAAGAGCACCACTGCCGCGATGAGCAGCAGGATGGCTATGACGAACATGGGCGTTCCCCCCGAGGGCTACGGTCGTGCGGTATGCGAAGTAAGCGGAGCGTAAGACACGAACCCGCGAGCCTTCGAAGGAGGGGTCAGATCAGTCCGTGCTCCCGCAGGTACTCCAGCTGGGCCCGTACGGAGAGTTCGGCGGCCGGCCACAGCGAGCGGTCCACGTCCGCGTAGACATGGGCGACGACCTCCGACGGGGTCCGGAGGCCGTTCTCGACGGCCGTCTCGACCTGCGCGAGGCGGCCGGCGCGGTGCGCGAGATAGAACTCCACCGCCCCTTGGGCGTCCTCCAGGACCGGCCCGTGGCCAGGCAGCACGGTGTGGACACCGTCGTCGACCGTGAGCGAGCGCAGCCGGCGCAGCGAGTCCAGATAGTCGCCGAGGCGTCCGTCGGGATGGGCCACGATCGTCGTGCCGCGCCCCAGGATCGTGTCGCCCGTCAGGACGGCGCGGTCGGCGGGCAGATGGAAGGAGAGCGAGTCGGAGGTGTGGCCGGGCGTCGGCACGACCCGCAGCTCCAGACCGCCGACCGTGACGACGTCCCCGGCGGCCAGCCCCTCGTCACCGAGTCGCAGCGCCGGGTCCAGCGCCCGCACATGAGTCCCGGTCAGCTCGGCGAACCGGCCGGCGCCCTCGGCGTGGTCCGGGTGGCCGTGCGTGAGCAGGGTGAGCGCGACGCGCTTGCCGAGCTCGGCCGCGGTCTCGACGACATGCGTCAGGTGCCCGTCGTCGAGCGGGCCGGGGTCGATGACGACGGCGAGGTCGGAGTCGGGCTCGGAGACGATCCAGGTGTTGGTGCCGTCCAGGGTCATCGCGGACGGGTTCGGCGCCAGGACGTTGACGGCGCGGGCGGTCGCGGGCCCGGAGAGGGCTCCGCCCCGGGGCTGCCCGGGCAGCGCGGCGGCGTCGGTCATCGCGCACCCCCGCGCCCCGAAGCGGGTCCCGTACCCCCGCCACCGGAAGCCGGCCCCGGGCCCTCGGCACCGGGAGCGGGCGCGTCCGGGCCCTCGGCACCGGAGGCGGGACCCGCCGCAGCCGGGCCCTCGGTCGGGATGTGCTTGGTGAACTCGTCATGGCCCGGCCAGCTCAGGATCAGCTCGTCCCCCTCCAGGCGCGCCTGCGCCAGTACGGGAGTGAGGTCCTGGCCCGCGGCCGCGGCCAGCGCCTCGGCGGCCGAGCCGAAGCGGGTGAGCCCGCGCAGGGTCGAGATCGTCGGCGGCATCATCGTCAGCTCACCCCGGTCGTAACCGGCCGCGGCCTCCGCCGGGCGGATCCAGACCGTGCGGTCGGCCTCCGTCGACGCGTTGCGGGTGCGCTGGCCGGCAGGCAGGGCGGCCACGAAGAACCAGGTGTCGTACCGCCGGGGCTCGAACTCCGGAGTGATCCAGCGCGCCCACGCGCCGAGCAGGTCCGAGCGCAGCACCAGTCCGCGCCGGTCGAGGAAGTCGGCGAAGGACAGCTCACGGGCGACCATCGCCTCCCGGTCCTTCTCCCAGTCGTCGCCGGTGGTGTCCCCGACCACGGAGTCGGCGGTCTCCCCGGCGAGCAGCACGCCCGCCTCCTCGTACGTCTCGCGCACGGCCGCGCAGACGATCGCCTGCGCCTCTTCCGTACCCGTGACGCCGAGGCGAGCGGCCCACGTCTCCAGGGAGGGCCCGGCCCAGCGCACCGGGTGTTCGTCGCGTGGATCGACACCGCCGCCGGGGTAGGCGTACGCGCCGCCCGCGAAGGCCATGGAGGCGCGGCGGCGCAGCATGTGGACGCTCGGCCCGTCCGTACCGTCGCGCAGCAGCAGGACCGTGGCGGCCCGCCTGGGTGTCGCGGGGGTGAGCTCGCCCACGGCGAGAGCGCGGATGCGGTCGGGCCATTCCGGTGGGTACCACTGACCATTCGACATGGCCGGATGGTATGCGCAACTACCCGGATGCACGAGAGCCGATTCCCCCTGGACGGGAGAACCGGCTCTCGACGAACGTACGGACGTCAGTCCTGGACGAGCTCCACCTGGACCTCGACCTCGACCGGGGCGTCGAGCGGGAGCACCGCCACACCCACGGCGCTGCGCGCGTGCACGCCCTTGTCGCCGAGGACCGCGCCCAGGAGCTCGCTGGCGCCGTTGATGACACCCGGCTGCCCGACGAAGTCGGAGGCCGAGGCGACGAAGCCGACGACCTTCACGACACGCTTGATCCGGTCGAGGTCACCGGCGACCGACTTCACGGCCGCGAGCGCGTTCAGGGCGCAGGTGGCGGCGAGCTCCTTGGCCTCCTCGGCCGTGACCTCGGCGCCGACCTTGCCGGTCAGCTGGAGCTTGCCGGCCACGATCGGGAGCTGGCCCGAGGTGTAGACGTACACACCGGACTGGACGGCCGGCTGGTACGCGGCCAGCGGCGGCACGACCTCCGGCAGGGTCAGGCCCAGCTCGGCGAGCTTCGCCTCGACGGTCCCGGTCCCGTTCCCGGCCCCGCTCATCAGGACTTCTCCCGCTTCAGGTAGGCCACGAGCTGCTCGGGGTTGTTCGGCCCGGGGACGACCTGGACGAGCTCCCACCCGTCCTCGCCCCAGGTGTCCAGAATCTGCTTCGTCGCGTGCACGAGAAGGGGCACGGTCGCGTATTCCCACTTGGTCATGGAGCCGACTGTATCCGCTGCCACAGGCAGCCTCCTGCTTAGGCGGGCGCTCCAGTGGTTAGGCTCGAAGACGTGAGCAGGCTCCAGGTCGTCAGCGGCAAGGGTGGTACCGGTAAGACGACGGTCGCCGCCGCCCTCGCGCTCGCCCTCGCGGCGGAGGGCAAGCGGACCCTCCTCGTCGAGGTCGAAGGCAGACAGGGCATCGCACAGCTCTTCGAGACGGAGGCGCTTCCGTACGAGGAGCGCAAGATCGCCGTCGGCCCCGGCGGGGGCGAGGTCTTCGCGCTGGCCATCGACGCCGAGCGCGCCCTGCTCGACTACCTCCAGATGTTCTACAAGCTGGGCAGCGCGGGCCGGGCCCTGAAGAAGCTCGGCGCGATCGACTTCGCGACGACGATCGCGCCCGGGGTCCGGGACGTGCTGCTGACGGGCAAGGCCTGCGAGGCGGTCCGCCGGCGCGAGAAGCACGGCGGCTACACCTACGACCACGTGATCATGGACGCGCCTCCGACCGGCCGGATCACCCGCTTCCTGAACGTCAACGACGAGGTGGCGGGGCTGGCCCGGATCGGCCCGATACACAATCAGGCGCAGGCCGTGATGCGGGTCCTGAAGTCCCCGGAGACTGCCGTGCATCTGGTGACCCTGCTGGAGGAGATGCCGGTCCAGGAGACCGCGGACGGCATCGCGGAGCTGCGCGCGGCCGAACTGCCGGTGGGCGGCGTCATCGTGAACATGGTCCGTCCGCACGTCCTCGACGAGGCGGCGGTACGCGCGGCCTCCGGCGACCACCGGGACGCGGTCGCGCGGACCCTCGCCGCGGCGGGCGTCCGCGGCGGTACGAAGCTGGTCGAGCCGCTCCTGGAGCAGGCGGCCGAGCACGCGCAGCGGGTGGAGCTGGAGCGCGAGCAGCGGGCGGTGCTCATGGAGCTGGGCGTACCGGCGTACGAACTGCCGTTCCTGGGGGACGGGGCGGACATCGCGGGCCTGTACCGGCTGGCGAAGGAGCTGCGGAAGCAAGGGGTGGGCGCGTGACGGGTTCGGTGGACGCCGCGGCGAACGGTCTGGACTCCGTACCCGTCCTGCACCTGGATCCGCTCATCGACGACCTGGGCACGCGGATCATCGTCTGCTGCGGCGCGGGCGGCGTCGGCAAGACCACGACCGCGGCGGCGCTCGGCGTACGGGCGGCGGAGCGGGGCCGCAGGGTCGTCGTCCTGACGATCGACCCGGCGCGGCGGCTGGCGCAGTCGATGGGGATCGACTCACTGGACAACATCCCGCGCGAGGTCGAGGGGATCAAGGGGTCCGACGGCGGGCAGCTGCACGCGATGATGCTCGACATGAAGCGGACCTTCGACGAGATCGTCGAGGCGCACGCGGATGCCGAGCGGGCCCGGGCGATCCTGGAGAACCCCTTCTACCAGTCGCTCTCGGCCGGTTTCGCCGGTACGCAGGAGTACATGGCGATGGAGAAGCTCGGGCAGTTGCGAGCCCGGGACGAGTGGGACCTGATCGTGGTCGACACCCCGCCGTCGCGCTCCGCGCTCGACTTCCTGGACGCGCCGAAGCGGCTCGGGTCGTTCCTGGACGGGAAGTTCATCAGGCTGCTGATGGCTCCCGCGAAGATGGGCGGCCGGGCGGGGATGAAGTTCCTCAACGTCGGCATGTCGATGATGACGGGGACGCTGGGGAAGCTGCTCGGGGGTCAGTTCCTCAAGGACGTACAGACCTTCGTGGCCGCGATGGACACGATGTTCGGCGGCTTCCGGACCCGGGCGGACGCGACGTACAAGCTGCTCCAGGCCCCGGGCACGGCGTTCCTCGTGGTCGCGACGCCGGAGCGGGACGCGCTGCGCGAGGCGGCGTACTTCGTGGAGCGGCTGGCCGCCGAGGAGATGCCGTTGGCCGGGCTCGTCCTCAATCGCGTCCATGGCAGTGGTGCGGCCGAACTGTCGGCCGAACGGGCTCGGGCCGCGGCGGAAAATCTTGACGAGGGACGCATTGTGGATCAGGGGGCCGGGAAGGCTGGAGTGCGAGGCTCCTGGGCCACCGCCCCTGAGTCGTCGGACACCGCGACCGCCGCCGGAACCACCAGCACGAGCACGACGAGCACGACCGTCAGCACGAGCACGACCCCGAGCAATGCCGCCGCAGGTTCTTCGCACGCCGAGGCTGCCCCCACAGCCGACGCCGACGCACCCGACATTCAGCAGTTGACCGCCGGTCTGCTCCGGCTCCATGCCGAGCGGATGCAGGTGCTCGCGCGCGAGCAGCGCACGCGCGACCGGTTCACGGCGCTCCACCCCGAGGTGGCTGTCACCGAAGTGGCCGCCCTGCCCGGCGACGTACACGATCTGGCAGGCCTTCGGGCCATCGGTGACCGGCTCACGGCCGGCCGTATGCCGTCGGCCTGAGCGGCACGGATCCCGCGCGGGGCTTCGCGTACGTGCGGTCCGCGGCTACGCGTCGCGTACGTCCGCACCCCGCGCCCCCGGAAGGCGCGTGACCGGAGCCCCGGTCACCCCACCGCCGCGTACGCCTCGTACGTCGCGTCGTCCTCGATCGCCACGGGCAGCAGGCCCGCTCCCCGCTCGTACTCCGTGCGTGCGGTCTCCAGCAGGCGCCGCCACGAGGTGACGGTCGGCCGCCGGCGCAGCAGGGCACGGCGCTCGCGCTCCGTCATGCCGCCCCACACGCCGAACTCCACGCGGTTGTCGAGCGCGTCGGCCAGGCACTCGGTCCGCACCGGACACCCGGTGCACACCGCCTTCGCCCTGTTCTGCGCCGCTCCCTGCACGAAAAGTTCATCCGGATCGGTAGTGCGGCAGGCCGCCTGCGCACTCCAGTCAGCTACCCAGCCCATACCGGCGCCGTCCTCTCCCGAATCGAGGCTCCCCCACGGCGGTAGCGGCATATTCACCGCTGCCAGTTGGTGACGTTACGGAAGGTGGGCACAGCGCAACACCCCCTTCGGGCCCAATCTTGAATGGCCCGAACGGACTATGCGTACGCGGCAGATCACCCAGGGGAGTGACCGATGGACATGCGTGTCAAAACCGGCGAACCGGTACAGTTCGCCCGGCTGCGACGGAGTCACATGGGGCGTCGAGTGACGCACGGGGCGGAATCGGGCATGACTTCCCCAGGTTCGGGGCCAAGGGAATTCCTGCCGATGTCACGCCCGGGCTGTGATGCGGAACCACACTGCTGTGACAGTTGGGAGCAGCTTAGGCCAAGGCATATACGTGTGTCCGGCGAATGGAGACGAAGGCCCCCGGCCTGCCGATGACGCGGCGCCGGCGCTCCTCGCCCCCGCGGCGCACGGGCTCCCGACCCTCGACGCGCCGTGCTCAGGCGCACCGCGCGGATGTCACGGTCTGGTACGGGAACGCTCCGAGACGCCCCCGCTCCTGCGGAACGCCGGGCACTACGGATTAGGCTGCCCCCTATGGCAAAGAAGCGCTCGGGCGGAGGTCTGACCGGGACCCAGCAGGCCGCCAAGTTCCTCGGTGTCAGCGTGCTCTCCGGAGCCGTGCTGGCGGGCATCGCCCTGCCCGCGGCCGGAGCACTGGGGCTCGCGGCGAAGGGCACGGTCGAGGGGTTCGACGAGATCCCCTCCAACCTGAAGACACCACCGCTGAGTCAGCGCACCACCATCCTCGACTCGGAGGGCGGCACTCTCGCCACCGTGTACTCGCGCGACCGGAAGGTCGTGCCGCTGGAGAAGATCTCTCCGTACATGCAGAAGGCGATCGTCGCGATCGAGGACTCGCGCTTCTACGAGCACGGGGCGATCGACCTCAAGGGCGTGCTGCGCGCGATCAACCGCAACGCCCAGTCGGGCGGCGTGTCCCAGGGCGCGTCCACGCTCACCCAGCAGTACGTGAAGAACGTCTTCGTCGAGGAGGCCGGTGACGACCCCGAGAAGGTCGCCCAGGCCACCCAGCAGACCATCGGCCGCAAGGTGCGCGAACTGAAGTACGCGATCCAGGTCGAGGAGGAGCTGGGGAAGAAGAAGATCCTCGAGAACTACCTCAACATCACCTTCTTCGGCCAGCAGGCCTACGGCATCGAGGCGGCGTCCCAGCGCTACTTCTCCAAGCCCGCCGCCGACCTCAAGGTGGAGGAGGCCGCGATGATGGCCGGCCTCGTCCAGTCGCCGAGCCGCTACGACCCGGTCAACGACCTTCAGGAAGCCACCAAGCGCCGCAACGTGGTCCTCCAGCGGATGGCCGACGTGAAGGACATCAGCCAGGCGGAGGCGGACCGGGCGAAGGCCGCGCCGATCAAGCTGAAGGTCAAGTCCCCGAAGAACGGCTGCATCACCGCCGTCGACGGCGCCGGCTTCTTCTGCGACTACGTGCGCAAGACGATCCTCAACGACCCGGTCTTCGGCAAGACGGTCGAGGAGCGGCAGAAGCTGTGGAACCTCGGCGGTCTGACCATCCGGACCACGCTCGACCCGCGTGCCCAGGAGGCGGCCAACGAGGCGGCCGTCGCGAAGATCAACGAGGACGACAAGGTCGCCGCATCGGTCGTCCAGGTCCAGCCGGGCAGCGGCAAGATCCTCTCGATGGGGCAGTCGCGCCCTTACGGCCTGGACCAGAAGCAGCACCAGACCACGCTCAACCTGGCCGTCGGCAGCAAGATGGGCGGCACGACGTACGGCTTCCAGGTCGGTTCGACGTTCAAGCCGATCACGGCGGCCGCGGCCCTGGAGAAGGGGCTGAGCCCGGCGCAGAGCTTCTCCTCCGGGTACGAGATCCAGGTGCCGGAGAACTCCTTCACGCGCTGCGACGGCAAGCCGGCGGGTTACGCCCAGTGGAAGGTCGGCAACGAGCTCAAGTCCGAGACCGGCACCTGGGACATGACGAGCGCGCTCGGCAAGTCCATCAACACCTACTTCGCCAAGCTGGAGCAGATGGCCGGCCTGTGCGAGACGGTCACGATGGCGAAGAAGGTCGGGTACGAGCGGGAGCTGGGCAAGAAGGTCAAGGAGAGCCCCTCGATCACGCTCGGCGCGATCGAGGCCACCCCGCTCGACATGGCGGCGGTCTACGCGACCTTCGCCAACCGCGGAACGTACTGCACCCCGATCGCCATCGAGTCGATCAAGACCGCCAACGGCGAGAAGCTGAAGGTGCCTCGGACCGAGTGCTCGCGGGCGATGAGCGAGCGCACGGCCGACACGGTCAACCAGATGCTGAAGGGCGTCGTCGAGGACGGCACCGGTACGAAGGCGGGTCTGAGCGACCGCGACAACGCCGGCAAGACGGGTACGACGAACGACCGCAAGGACGCCTGGTTCGTCGGGTACACCCCGAACCTGTCGACGGCCGTCTGGGTCGGTGACGACGTCGGCGAGAAGCAGTCGATGTACGACATCACCATCGGCGGCCAGTACTACGACAAGGTCTGCGGTGGCTGCCTCCCGGGCCCGATCTGGAAGATCGCGATGACCGGGGCGCTGAACGCCTCCGAGACGCCGTCCTTCGCCCCCATCTCCGTACCGCGTGGCGAGAAGCCCGAGGACAAGGAGAGGGACAGGGACAAGCCCAAGCCGGGTGACGACGAGAAGCCCGGGCGCGACAAGCCCGGCTTCCCGGAGATCACCATCCCGCCGGACCTGATCGGCGGTGGCAACGGCCGGGGCGGCAACGGCAACGGCGGTGGCAACGGTCCGTAGGGCTGCCGGCAGGACATGACGGAGGGCGCTTCCCCGGTACGGGGAGGCGCCCTCGGTCGTTCTCCGTCTTCAGCGGTCCGTACGGTCCGTACGGACTGTCGCGGACGAACCTGTGTCCGTACGGACGGTCAGCCCGCGAGGAGCTTCTTCACGACGGCCGCGACACGCCCGCCCTCGGCCCTGCCCGCGACCTTCGGGTTCACGATCTTCATGACGGCGCCCATCGCGCGCGGCCCCTCGGCCCCGGCGCCCTTGGCCTCGGCGACCGCCGCGGCGACGATCTGCTCCAGCTCGTCGTCGCCGAGCTGCTTCGGCAGGTACGCGTCGAGGATCACGCCCTCCGCCTTCTCGCGCTCGGCCGACTCGGCACGACCGCCCTGGGCGAAGGCCTCGGCGGCCTCGCGGCGCTTCTTCGCCTCCTTGGCGATCACCTTCTGCACCTCGTCGTCGGAGAGCTCGCGCTTGGTCGTGCCCGAGACCTCCTCCTTGGTGATCGCGGTGAGGGTGAGACGCAGCGTCGAGGAGCGCAGCTCGTCGCGCTCCTTGATGGCGGCGTTGAGGTCGTCCTGAAGCTTGGCCTTGAGCGTGGTCATGTCCCAAGTGTGTCAGGTGCCGAGCCCCACCCGCCCGCGCATTTCCGCTCATCGGGTCTGCGACGATGGGGGGATGCGCGCACGGTACGGGATCCCCCTGAAGATCACGGCAGGTCTCACGGCGACGGCCGCGGCCGGACTCGTCTACGCGGCGGGCTTCGAGGCCCGCTCGTTCCGGCTGCGCCGGGTGACGATCCCGGTGCTCCCGCGCGGGATGCGGGATCTGCGGGTCCTTCAGGTCTCCGACATCCACATGGTGTGCGGACAGCACAAGAAGCGGAAGTGGCTGCAGTCGCTGGCGGGTCTGCGCCCGGACTTCGTCGTCAACACCGGCGACAACCTCTCCGACACGGAGGCGGTCCCGGAGGTCCTGGACGCGCTCGGGCCGCTGATGGAGTTCCCGGGCGTGTACGTCTTCGGCTCCAACGACTACTACGGACCGCGGCTGCGCAACCCCGCCCGCTACCTCCTGGAGAAGGCCCAGGGGCGCCACGGCCTCAACGGCAACAAGCCGGTGGTGGGCGCGGTGCACAACCCGTGGGAAGGGCTGCGGGACGCCTTCGACGAGGCGGGCTGGGTGAACCTGACCAACACCCGCGGCCGGCTGAAGCTGCCCGACCTGGACGTGGCCTTCACCGGCCTGGACGACCCGCACATCAAGCGGGACCGGTACGAGCGGGTCGCCGGCGGCCCGGACCTGTCGGCGGACTTCTCGATGGCCGTGGTGCACGCCCCGTACCTGCGGACGCTCGACGCGTTCACGGCGGACGACTACGGGCTGATCCTGGCGGGCCACACGCACGGCGGCCAGCTGTGCGTCCCCTTCTACGGCGCGCTGGTGACCAACTGCGACCTGGACACGGACCGGGTGAAGGGCCTCTCCACCCACACGGTCGAAGGCCGGACCTCGTTCCTGCACGTCTCGGCGGGCTGCGGCACGAACCGCTTCACCCCGGTCCGCTTCGCCTGCCCCCCGGAGGCGACCCTGCTGACCCTGACCGCCCGCGACTGACGCCCCGGGGACCCCGTCCGACCTGCGGCGAGGGGCCGCGAAAACCGGATTTCGTCTCAGGGCGCGGGTGGGCTAAAGTAATCGATGTCGCCGCGACGTGAAGAACAGAGCAGTGACATCGGGGTGTAGCGCAGCTTGGCAGCGCGCTTCGTTCGGGACGAAGAGGTCGTGGGTTCAAATCCCGCCACCCCGACAGCTGAAACACCAGGTCAGGGGCCTGATCCGCGAGAGCGGGTCAGGCCCCTGAGTGGTTTCCGGGGGCTTGCGGGCCTGACTGCCGCACGAGGCATGTACGTGTCCGGTGTCCGTACTTTCGTCGGGGCCGGCGGTGGCCGTGGGGACAGGGCGCGTGTGGGAAGTCGATCAAGCGGCTCTACCCTGATAGCCGCATCGGGTGCCGGACGGCGGAGTACGGCGACGCGTGCTTCCTCTCAGGTTGTCGACCGTCGAAAGGCTGGGTCTCAGGTGCTGGTCGCGGACCGATATCGGCTCCACATGTGTGTCGGACGTGGCGGCATGGGCGAGGTGTGGCAGGCCACCGACGAGGTGCTCGGGCGGTCCGTCGCGGTCAAGTTGATGCTGGGCCACGAGACCGATCCCTCCGCGGCCGACCGGTTCCGGCTGGAGGCGCAGACCGCCGCGCGGCTGAGCCATCCGCATGTCGTCGGAGTCTTCGACTTCGGTACGTGGGACGGAAAGCTGTTCCTCGTCATGGAGTTGGTCGAGGGATCGAGCCTCGCCCCCGACCCCGGGGCGCCGCCCCTGGTGCTGCCGGCGGAGCGCGTTGCCGTCGTGGCCGCCCACGCAGCCGCCGGGCTCGCCGCCGCGCACCGGGAGGGTGTGGTGCACCGGGACATCAAGCCCGGGAACCTGCTGCTCGACGGCGACGGGACCGTGAAGCTCGCGGACTTCGGGATCGCCCGGTTCGTCGACGACCCGTCCGCCGCGCTCACGACCACGGGCCAGATCGTCGGTACGGGCCTCTATCTCGCCCCCGAGCGGGCCCTCGGGCGGCCCGCGTCGCCCGCGTCCGACGTGTACTCGCTCGGCTGCGTGCTGTACCAACTGCTCACCGGACGGCCCCCGTTCCAGGGAGACACCGCCACGTCCCTGCTGTACCAGCACATCGACACGCCGCCCGCGCCGCCCCGGCAGCTCGGTGTGGGACTGCCCGCCGCGTTCGAGGCGTACCTCCTCACGCTGCTGGCGAAGGAACCGGAGCAGAGACCCCCGGCCCAGGCGATCGCCGACTGGTTCACCTCGGGCGCGTGGCGCGAGCACCCGCAGCCCCCGCACCGGCCCGTACCCCGCGCGGCGCCCCCGCACCGGTCCCAGCCGAGGTCTCAGCCCAGGCCCCAGCCGCGATCGCAGCCGCGATCGCAGCCGCGGTCCCCTCAGCCCCGGCCACGGGCCGCCGCACCCCGCCGGCAGGCGCGCCGCGGCGAGAGCGGCCTCGCGGCCCTCTCCCGGCGGCGTCCCAGGAAGACCGCCGCCGTCGCGGGCGGCATAGCCTTCGTCGTCTTCCTGCTGATCGGCATGGCCTGGCTGTCGTGAGCCGACCGCGGCGCGGAGGCTCCACGGACGCGCCGTGACCCGAACGGGGTCCCCCGGGTGGCCCTGTGTCTCCCGGTCCGGTCCCCTGGTGACATGCACCCCCTTCGGACAGTCGCCGAGGCGGCGGCCACCGTTCCCCCCGAAGTCGTCTCCGACTCCGGCCCGTCCGCGCTGGCTCTGGGCCTCGGCGGCGCCGCCGTCGCGGGCGCCGTCGTCACCGCCGTCGTCCGCAGCCGGCTGTCGAAGACGCTCGGCGGATCGCCCACGCGGGCACCCCGGGCAGGATCGGCACCGGACAGCACCCAAGGCTGATCCGCCGGACCGGACGGAGCGTCAGAGCCGTTCGGCAGGCGCGGGGTTGTGGTTCACCGTCGTACGTTCCGCACCCGGGACCGCCGTTCTCCGGGAATCCGCGGACAATGACGGGTATGGAGTCCGCCGTGTTCGTGACGCTGCCCGGGCTGGTCATCCTGCTGACCGTCGTCGCCTTCGCCGACCAGATCCTGCGCGCGACCGGGCGCGGCCGGCGCACCGGCCAGGTGTCGTCGACCGGGTTCGAGCAGCTCCACGCCACCTTCTCGCAGGGCAAGCAGAACGAGCTCAAGGAGCGCCAGAGCGCCCTCGTCCTGCGGGACGACGAGGAGGACGGCGCCCCTCCGCACCGCTCGACGGTGGATCTGGCGGGCGGTCGCGCGGTGATCCGTGTCGACGGGGTCCGCGGCCGATAGCGCCCGAAGTTATCCACAGGCTGCGGACGAGGCGAACGGATTGTCGGCGGATCGGAGCATGATGGGGGCCATGACCGAGAGCAACCAGATCACAGGCACCTCCGACGTCCCCGCGTGGGAGCAGCGGTTCAGGGCCGCGCGCGTGTCCCTTCCCGAGTGGGCCGAGGAGGCGCCCGACCGTTCGCTGTTCGTCTCCAACGCGACGGGGACGTACGAGCTGTACGCCTGGGACCGGGGGAGCGGTGCGCAGCGGCAGGTCACGGACCGGCCGAACGGGACGACGGACGGCACGCTGTCCCCGGACGGCCGGTGGATCTGGTGGTTCTCGGACAAGGACGGGGACGAGTTCGGGGTGTGGATGCGCCAGCCCTTCGGCGGCGGCGCGGACGAGCCCGCCGTGCCCGGGCTCGCGGCCTCGTATCCGGCGGGGCTCGCGATCGGCCGGGAGGGCACGGTGGTCGTCGGCCGCTCGACGGACGAGGAGGGCTCGACGATCCATCTCGTACGGGACGGGGCGGCGCCCGTCGAGATCTACCGGCACCGGGAGTCGGCCGGGGTGGGCGACCTCTCGCACGACGGCTCGCTGATCGCGATCGAGCACACCGAGCACGGCGACGCCATGCACTCGGCCCTGCGGGTCCTGCGCTCCGAGGACTCCTCGGTGGTGGCAGAGCTGGACGACTCGAAGGGCGGCACGAAGGAGCTGGGCCTCGCGGTCCTGGGCTTCGCGCCGGTGGACGGGGACACCCGGCTGCTCGTCGGGCACCAGCGGCGGGGCCGCTGGGAGCCGCTGCTGTGGGACGTGGCGACGGGCCGGGAGACCGATCTCCGGCTGGAGCTTCCGGGCGACGTCTCGGCGGAGTGGTACGCGGACGGCACGGGCCTGCTGATCGTGCACAGCTTCGAGGCACGCAGTGAGCTGTGGCGGTACGACATCGCGACGGGCGCGCTGGTTCGGGTCGAGACCCCTGCCGGGTCCGTGTCGGAGGCCACGACCCGCCCCGACGGCAGCGTGGAGTTCCTGTGGTCGTCGGCCGCCGAGCCGCCGCAGGTGCGCTCGACGGACGGCAGGGTCGTCCTCGACCCGCCCGGCCTGCGGGCGCCCGGGTCGGTGCCGGTGGAGGACGTCTGGGTGGAGGGCCCCGGCGGCCGTATCCACGCCCTGGTCCAGCGGCCGGCGGAGGGCGAGGGGCCCTTCCCGACGATCTTCGAGGTGCACGGCGGGCCGGCCTGGCACGACAGTGACGCCTTCGCCTCGGGCCCGGCGGCCTGGCTCGACCACGGTTACGCGGTGGTCCGGGTCAACTACCGGGGTTCGACCGGGTACGGCCGGGAGTGGACGGACGCGCTCAAGCACCGGGTCGGCCTGATCGAGCTGGAGGACATCGCCGCGGTCCGTGAGTGGGCGGTCGCCTCGGGTCTCGCCGACCCGGCCAAGCTGGTCCTGTCCGGTGGCTCGTGGGGCGGCTATCTGACGCTGCTCGGGCTCGGCACGCAGCCGGACGCCTGGTCCGTCGGGCTCGCCGCCGTCCCGGTCGCGGACTACGTGACGGCGTACGAGGACGAGATGGAGGCCCTGAAGGCACTGGACCGGACGCTCTTCGGCGGCTCGCCGGAGGAGGTGCCGGACCGGTTCGAGGCCTCGTCCCCGCTGACGTACGTCGACCGGGTCACGGCCCCGGTGTACATCTCGGCGGGCGTCAACGACCCGCGCTGCCCGATCCGCCAGGTCGACAACTACGTGGACCGGCTGGGCGCGCGGGGCGCGGTCCACGAGGTGTACCGGTACGACGCGGGGCACGGCTCCCTGGTGGTGGAGGAGCGGATCAAGCAGGTCCGCCTGGAGCTCGCCTTCGCCGCGCGTCACCTGGGGACCCGGCCGGTCGGGGGGTGAGGCGGCTGCGTACCGTGGAGGGGTGTACCGGTTCCTGAAAACGCCCCGCTGGTGGGGGATCAACGTCTTCGTCCTGCTGGCGATCCCGTTCTGCCTCTTCATGGGGACCTGGCAGATGGGCAAGTTCGAGGACCGCGTCGACTCCCACCGGGAGGCGGAGCAGGCCCCGGACCCGGCCACGCTGAAGACCGAGCCGCTGGACGCGCTGCTGCCGGTGGACAAGGAGACCTCGGGCCGGCCCGCGGAGGCGAGCGGGCGGTACGGGGAGCAGTTCCTGGTGCCGGGCCGTGAGCTGGAGGGCCGTACCGGCGCGTACGTCCTGACGCTGCTGAAGACGGACGACGGCAAGTCGCTCCCGGTCGTACGGGGCTGGCTGCCGGCCGGCGCGAAGGCGCCGGCCCCGCCGCCGGGCCAGGTCACCGTGGTGGGCGCCCTCCAGGCGTCCGAGAACACGGGCACGAAGGGCGTCCACGCGGCCGGCGGCCTCCCGGAGGGCCAGCTCGGCATGATCAGCGCGGGGTCGCTGGTCAACCTGGTCCCCGACGAGATGTACGACGCGTGGATCACGCTCACGGACTCCCCCGCCGGACTGACGCCGGTCCCGGCGGCGGCCGCGGCGGGCACGTCGCTGGACCTGAAGGCGTTCCAGAACCTCGGCTACACGGCGGAGTGGTTCGTCTTCGCGGGCTTCGTCGTCTTCATGTGGTTCCGCCTCCTGCGCCGCGAGGTGGAGGCACACCGCGACGCGGCGCTGGGGCTGTAGGGGCCTCGGCCAGGCCGAGTCCGGTCAGCGGCCTCGCCTGCGCCGTGGCATGAGCCTGCGCCGTGGCCTGGGCCTGGCCCCTGCGTCGGCCTGCGCCGCGCCCCTGCGCGCGGACCTCGCGGGGTTCGCGCGGGGCCGGGGCGGCCCCTGAGGTCCGGCCCCCGCCCGCCCGTGCCTCCGGAGGGGCGCTAGGACGCGTCCAGCACGCCCGTGCGGTAGATGGTGCCCGCGCATGCGTTGGGGATCGTCGTGGCCGCCTGAGGGCCACCGGGCTCGGCCGTGTGGCTGACCGCGATGCTCCCGTCGGCGGGCGTACCGTCCAGGACGAACTGAGGGGCCGTGCCCTCGACCGTCTCACCGTTGCCGGTCGAGCCCGAGGCTCCTGAGGTCGCGCCCTCGCCGTCCTTCGTCGGACTCGGGGTCGGGTCCACGCTCGGCGACGGGTCCACACTCGGGGTCGGCTCGGGGTCCGGGGGCGTGCCGGTGGTCGGGCACGTCTCCGCGGGGACCCAGGCGAACTTCACCTCGTACGCGCTGTCCGGCCGCAGGAGCAGGATCGACGACTCCTGCGAGGGGTCGGGCAATCCGCTCGCCGCGTCCCCGGGGGTGTGCGCGACGACCGAGATCTTGGCCGGGTCCGCCGCCCCGAGGGCCTGGAAGCCGACGCTGCCGTCGCCGCTCACCACGCACTCCTTGCCGGAGACGTTGGCGACACGGAACGTGCCGTAGACCTTGCCCTCGGCGTCCGGCCCACCCGCCTGCACCGAGCTGATGGCCAGCTGCGCGGCGTCGCACGCCGGCGAGGAGCCGGACGGAGACTTCGAGCCGCCCCCGGTCTCGTTCGTGGAGTCCTCGGAGGTTCCGCCCTCGGCGCCCTGACTCGGCGTGGCCGTACCGGGCGGCGTGCCGCCGCCGTTCCCGCCGGTCTCGACACCGGTCTCGGAGCCCGTGCCGCCCTGCGCCTGTTCGCCGTGGCCGGCGTTCACGGCCTGGTCGGCGGTGATGCCACCGGACCCGGCGACGTGGACGAAGGCGGGGACGGCGGTGCCGAGCAGCACGGCGGCCGCGGCGAAGCCGACGACGGCCTGGCGCTTGCGGGTGCGTCGCGCGGGTACGGCACGGCGCAGGTGGTCGAGGGCCCCGTCGGTGGGCTGGAGGTCGGCCACGGCGCCGTGCAGCAGCCGCCGCAGCGCCAGTTCGTCGCCTTCGAAGAGGTCGTCGTGGGCGTCGGCCCGCTCGTTGTCCGGCCCGTCGTTCACAATCCCGTGTCCCATGTCGTCGCGGTCACCGTCGGGCAGCCCACTCGTACCGCCGCTGTTCGCATCGCCGGAACCCGTACCGCCGGAACCCGTGCCGTCTCGCCTCGTGTCGTCGGAGCTCATGCCGTCGCCTCCATAGCGACGCGCAGCGCCGCGATGCCACGCGAGCCGTACGCCTTCACCGACCCCAGGGATATGCCGAGCGTCTCGGCCACCTGAGCCTCCGTCATGTCCGCGAAGTATCGCAGGACCAGGACCTCGCGCTGACGCCGCTGCAGCCCTCGCATCGCCTTGATGAGCGCGTCCCGCTCCAGCTGGTCGTACGCGCCCTCCTCCGCGCTCGCCATGTCCGGCATCGGCTTCGACAGCAGCTTGAGGCCGAGGATGCGGCGGCGCAGCGCGGAGCGCGAGAGGTTGACGACGGTCTGGCGCAGATAGGCCAGTGTCTTCTCCGGGTCCCGCACCCGTTTGCGCGCGGAGTGGACGCGGATGAACGCCTCCTGGACCACGTCCTCGCAGGAGGCCGTGTCGTCGAGGAGCAGCGCGGCGAGACCGAGCAGCGAGCGGTAGTGCGCTCGGTAGGTCTCGGTCAGATGATCGACGGAGGTGCCCGCGGACACGATGCCTTCAGTGCTCTCGCGGGGCGAGGGGATGCCGGACACTCCGGTGGTCCTGGTCCCTGCGGGCATGGGGGCGATCACCGGCATGCCGCCGGCCGGACGCGGTCGCCTGAGCGGGCGCACCACGGAGCCCGCGGTGCCGCGCCCGGGAACGGTGAGCGCCCCTCGCGCGGGGACCACTGCCGTGCCGCGGAGCGGGACGACGGCTGCGATGTCGAGTACCTCTGCCACGCCTGTTGGACACGCTTCCCCCCGTCAGGGTTGTACGCGTACGCCACCGTTTTTGACGGTGCACCAATGACCCTCATGCGTACCCGTTCTTCCCCAATGCCCCGTTTTCGCAGCACGTTTTGCGACACACCACATGGGTGCGCACAGAGACGCCTCCCACCCAACTACCGGTTGCGGTAAGGGGTGAAGAGCATCGTCGGACATGCCGTCACCCCAGTTCAAGGGGCATCTGACGCCGATTTGCTCACAGGGCGTTCACAGATCCTACAAAGTCGAACGATCAGTCGTCGTCGATTTCCGGACGCACGGGGCGAATGATCGACTCCGCAATCTGTACGGCGTTCAGCGCGGCGCCCTTGCGGAGGTTGTCTCCGCACACGAAGAACTCCAGCGCACGCTCGTCGTCCATCGACCGGCGCACGCGCCCCACCCAGACGGGGTCCGTGCCCACGACGTCGGCGGGCGTGGGGAAGTCGCCCGCCGCCGGATCGTCGAAGAGCACCACACCCGGCGAGGTCGCCAGGATCTCGTGCGCCCGCCCGACGCTCACCGGCCGCTCGAAACGCGCGTGCACGGAGACCGAGTGCGCGGTCACCACCGGGACACGGACGCAGGTGGCGGCGACGGGCAGCCCGGGAAGGTCGAGGATCTTGCGGGTCTCCTCGCGCAGCCGCAGCTCCTCGGAGGACCAGCCGTCCTCCCGCAGCTCCCCCGACCAGGGCAGCACATTGAGCGCGACCGGCCCGTGGAACGGCCCGGTGTCGTCGCCGACGGCCCGCCGTACGTCACCGGGGTGCGTGCCGAGCTCGGTCCCGGCCACCATCGAGAGCTGCTCGCGCAGGGCGGCGACACCCGCCTGCCCGGCCCCGCTCGCGGCCTGCTGGGCGGTCACCACCAGCTCACCGACCCCGAACTCGGCGTGCAGCGCGCCCACGGCGACGATCAGCGCCAGCGTGGAGCAGCCGGGGCTCGCGACGATGCCCCGGGGCCGTACCCGTACGGCGTGCGGATTGATCTCGGGGACCACCAGCGGTACGTCCGGATCGGCCCGGAACGCCGCCGAGGTGTCCACGACCACCGCGCCCTTGGCGGCGGCGATGGGCGCCCAGCGCGCCGCGATGTCCTCGGGCACCAGGAAGAGGGCGAGGTCGACGCCCTCGAGCGCTTCCTCGCTCAGCGCGAGGACCTCGGTCTCCTCGCCGCGCACGGCCAGCTTGCGGCCGGCCGAGCGCGGCGAGGCGACGAGTCGGATCTCGCCCCAGACGTCCGCGTGCTGCGTGAGCATCTGGAGCATGACCGCACCGACGGCTCCGGTCGCACCGACGACCGCGAGCGTCGGCTTTGGGGTCATCGTCCGGTGCCTCCGTAGACGACGGCCTCGTCGGAGTCGCTGTCGAGCCCGAAGGCGCTGTGCACGGCGCGCACGGCCTCGTTGACGTCGTCGGCGCGGGTGACGACGGAGATGCGGATCTCGGAGGTCGAGATCAGCTCGATGTTCACACCGGCGTCGGACAGCGCCCGGAAGAAGTCGGCGGTGACGCCGGGGTTCGTCTTCATACCGGCGCCGACCAGGGAGATCTTGCCGATCTGGTCGTCGTAGCGCAGCGAGTCGAAGCCGATCGCGCCCTTCGCCTTCTCCAGGGCGTCGATGGCCTTGCGGCCCTCGGCCTTGGGGAGGGTGAAGGAGATGTCCGTCAGGCCCGTGGAGGCCGCGGACACGTTCTGCACGATCATGTCGATGTTGATCTCGGCGTCCGCGACGGCCCGGAAGATGGCCGCGGCCTCGCCCGGCTTGTCCGGCACCCCGACGACGGTGATCTTCGCCTCGGACGTGTCGTGGGCGACGCCCGAGATGATGGCCTGCTCCACCTTGCGGTCCCCTTGCGGCTCGTTGCTGACCCAGGTGCCCTGCAGCCCCGAGAAGGACGAGCGGACGTGGATCGGGATGTTGTAACGGCGTGCGTACTCGACGCACCGGTGCAGCAGCACCTTGGAGCCGGAGGCGGCGAGCTCCAGCATGTCCTCGAAGGAGATCCAGTCGATCTTCTTCGCCTTCTTCACCACGCGCGGGTCGGCCGTGAAGACGCCGTCGACGTCGGTGTAGATCTCACAGACCTCGGCGTCGAGCGCGGCGGCGAGGGCGACGGCGGTCGTGTCCGAGCCGCCGCGGCCGAGCGTGGTGATGTCCTTCTTGTCCTGGGACACACCCTGGAAGCCGGCGACGATGGCGATGTTGCCCTCGTCGAGGGCGGTGCGGATCCGGCCCGGCGTGACATCGATGATGCGCGCTTTGTTGTGGACCGAGTCGGTGATGACACCCGCCTGGCTGCCCGTGAACGACTGGGCCTCGTGGCCCAGGTTTTTGATCGCCATGGCCAGCAGGGCCATGGAGATCCGCTCTCCGGCGGTCAGCAGCATGTCGAACTCACGCCCGGCAGGGATCGGGGATACCTGCTCGGCGAGATCGATCAACTCGTCCGTCGTGTCGCCCATCGCGGAAACCACGACGACCACCTGGTGGCCGTTCTTCTTGGCGTCCACGATCCGCTTGGCGACGCGCTTGATGCCTTCGGCATCGGCAACGGAGGAGCCTCCGTACTTCTGCACGACAAGGCCCACGTGCGCTCCTCGGTCAGTCTCTGCCGCAGTCATTACTGCGGTCGGCTCAGTTTAACGAGCGGTCCGGAATCGCCGACCGTATATCGCATCCTGAGATGTCCCGCTCAGTCAGTGATCACGCCCGAAGCTTCCGGACCGCCCGGTGGGTGTGCCTGCCCGGGAGCGCCGGGTGCACTCGGAAGTGGGCCGAGATGTGCGCGGGCTCACATGTCGGACGCGGCGACAGGACGCCCTGAGGAGGCCGGGCAGAGGGGCCCGGAGGAGGCCGGGTCGAGGAGGAGCACCACGATGCCGACCGCGCGGATCCCGGCGCCCGTTTACTGCGGCGCCGGCGAGCGTTCCCGGCCGACCCGGCCGCCACCGTCCCTGTCACGTGCCACGACGCGTGGCCTACGACTTCAGCGTGCCGAGGCCCAGCGGGCCCGCGATCTCCTCCGCCATCACACGCCCCGCCTCCTCGGCGAGGTCGTCCTCCGTCAGGTCCTCGTCCGTGTCGAGGCCGTCCAGCGCGGCGAGGGGCTGGTCGAGCCGGACGTGGGCGACGAGGGACTGCAGCGCCCGCAGGGTCGCCGAGGCGGTCGGGCCCCAGTTGGAGAAGTACGAGAACTGCCACCACCACAGGGCCTCGCTCGTACGCCCCGCCCGGTAGTGGGCCAGTCCGTGCCGCAGGTCGGTGACGATGTCGGCGAGGTTGTCGGAGATCCGGGCCGGCACGGGCGCCTTGCGCGGTTCGTACGGGTCGAAGACCTCGGAGAAGACGTCCACCGGGTCCAGCATCACCGCGAACCGCTCGCGCAGATCGTCCACGTCCGGCTCGGGACCCGTGTCGGTCTCGTACCGCTCGTCCGGGACGATGTCCTCGTGCGCGCCCAGCCGACCGCCGGCGAGCAGCAGCTGGGAGATCTCCAGGAGCAGGAAGGGCACCGCACTGTCGGGCTCGTCGCCCTTGGCCACTTCCGTGGTGGCCACGATGAAGGACTCGATCGAGTCGGCGATCTGGACCGCGAAGTCGTCCGGATCCTGCGTGATCGCGTGCAGTGTGGCGTCAGACATCGCGAGTGCCTCCTTCGGGCGCTGGCGCGCGAACCCTGTCGTCATACATCTAGCAGTCGCCGCCCCTCGAAGGCACGCCCCAGGGTGACCTCGTCGGCGTACTCCAGATCACCGCCGACCGGCAGGCCGCTCGCCAGACGCGTCACCTTGAGGCCCATGGGCTTGATCATCCGCGCCAGATACGTCGCGGTGGCCTCGCCCTCCAGGTTCGGGTCGGTCGCGAGGATCAGCTCGGTGACCGACCCGTCCGCGAGCCGCGCGAGCAGCTCACGGATACGCAGGTCGTCCGGGCCGACGCCCTCGATCGGGCTGATCGCGCCGCCGAGCACGTGGTACCGACCGCGGAACTCACGCGTCCGCTCGATCGCCACGACGTCCTTCGGCTCCTCGACCACGCAGATCACCGACAAGTCCCGGCGCGGGTCGCGGCAGATGTTGCACTGTTCCTGCTGCGCCACGTTGCCGCAGACCGCGCAGAACCTGACCTTCTCCTTGACCTCCAGGAGCGCGTGCGCGAGACGGCGTACGTCGGTCGGCTCGGCCTGGAGGATGTGGAAGGCGATCCGCTGGGCGCTCTTGGGACCGACGCCGGGCAGCCTGCCCAGTTCGTCGATGAGGTCCTGAACCACGCCTTCGTACAACGGAACGCCCTTCTCAGAAGTGCTTGTTTCTTACGGTAGTGGCTGCCGGGGCGCCTTAGAAGCCCAGGCCCGGCATTCCGCCCAGACCCTGCGCCAGCGGACCCAGCTTGGCCTGCTGGAGCTGCTGGGCGTTGTCGTTGGCGGCCTGCACCGCGGCCACGACCAGGTCGGCCAGCGTCTCGGTGTCCTCCGGGTCGACCGCCTTGGGGTCGATCACCAGGCCGCGCAGCTCGCCGGAGCCGGTCACGGTCGCCGTCACCAGACCGCCACCCGCCTGGCCCTCGACCTCGGTCGCGGCGAGCTCCTCCTGAGCGCGCGCGAGATCCTGCTGCATCTGCTGGGCCTGCTGGAGAAGCTGCTGCATGTTGGGCTGGCCACCACCGGGAATCACGGTCACTCCTGGCATTTCGACGGTATACGGATGACATCCGGACGACTGATGTGACGACTGACGTTCGGTACGGCCGAGCCTACGTGGTCCATGCCCGGCCTGCCGCCACAACTCTTTCGAGTGAGAAACTGCGGGCTCCTCTACCTGATCAAGACCCTCTTGCGGGCGGAAATCCCGGGATTCCGGGCCCACAGCCCACCATTCGGCGGTAGGAAGGGCAGGCACCACGTGCACCGCACGTCACAGAAGGACACGAGCGCTGAGCTGAACAGAGGAGTGCCCCGGTGAGCCAGCAGCCGGAGATGCAGCCGCCGCAGCCGCCGCCCGGGCAGCCGGGACAACCGGAAGAGCCCGGGCGGTCCGCCGCGCGCCGCGATCTGACCGGGACACCCTTCCCGCTCGGCGACTGGGGCGAGCCCGCGGAGCGTCTGGACGAGCTGTACCGCTGGGTCGAGTCCAACGCGCTGCGCACGGCGGAGTGGTACCTGTCCGACCGCGTGTGGAAGCGCCGCTGCGCACGGGCCCTGCGGGCCGGAACGGCGCTGGGCGTGGTCGCCGGCGCCGCGCTGCCGCTGCTCGATCTGACGGGCGCGGCGGACGGGGCGGCGGGCTGGGGGTACCTGTCCCTGCTGCTCGGCGCGGCGTGCATGGCGTGCGACCGGTACTTCGGGCTGACGTCGGGCTGGATAAGGGACGTGGCGACGGCACAGGCGGTGCAGCGCAGGCTGCAGGCCCTGCAGTTCGACTGGGCGTCGGAGAGCGTACGGGAGGTCCTCGGGCCCACCGAGGGGACCGCGAGCGAGGCCGCGGAGCGGTGCCTGGGCGTGCTGCGCCGGTTCTCGGAGGACGTGACGGAGCTCGTACGGGCGGAGACGGCGGACTGGATGGTCGAGTTCCGCTCCGGCCCGACGCCGCTGGCCCTGCAGTCGGTGGGCGCGACCGGGTCCCGGCCCGAGGGCGGGCACCCCTCGGGCCGCTTCCCCCTTCCGCCGGGTACCCGCCCCAACATGCCGAGGCAGCGGCCGCCCGAGCCGCGCTGACCGCACGAGGCCGAGCCACCGACCGTACGAGCCCGAGCCGCGCTGACCGGACGGGACGAAGGAAGGGCGCCCCCCGTCGTACCCGGGGGCGCCCTTCCGTCTGTCCGGTCGGCCGGCGGCGTGGCGTCAGCTCAGGATGATCATCGAGCCCTGGCCGAGGCTCCGGGTCGCCGCCGCGTGCAGCCCGAGCCACACATGGCGCTCGCGGGCGAACGGACTGTCGTCGTACGCGACCGGCCCGGCCGGCTCCTCCAGCGAGGTCGGCCGCTCCGGCGGCAGCGGCGGGGCGGGCGGGTTGGCCGGGTCGATCCCGATCGCGGGCGCGACGAACTCCAGCTCCCGCAGCAGCCCGTGCGAGGACCCCAGCGGGCCGCCGCCTTCCAGGAGTTCGTCGCTGGAGAGCGGAGCCGGGAAGTCCACGGGGACGTACGCGCCGGCGTGGTCGTAGTGCCAGACGAGGTGGGACTGCTGCGCCGTGGCCTCGAACATCTCCAGGAGCTGCTCGTAGTCCCCGCCGAGCTCGTCGACCGGCTCGACGGGCAGGCCGCACAGGTGCAGCAGGTAGGCGCGGCGCAGGAAGTGCAGGGCGTCGTAGTCGAACCCGGCGACGGGCGCGACATCGCCGGAAAGCCCCGGCATGTAGGCGAACACGGGGACGGTGGGCAGACCGGACGAGGTCAGGGCCTTGTCGTAGGCGGCGATCTCTTCGGCGAAGGGATTGTCGGGGCTGTGGCACAGCACGTCGACAAGAGGGACCAGCCACAGGTCACAGGCCAAGGGAGGCTCGCTCTCCGTCAGTTGCAGGGACGGCCAGGGTAGTCGGCGCGGTCCGCACCGCACACCTGGTGGTGACCTGCCCTTCGACACACCGCGCGACACCCACGCGGCGCCGTCGCCGTCGCGCGGACCCGTGCGTTCTCCCGCCCGGTCCCGCGCCCGTTCAGCGTGACTGCAGCTCCACGCGGTCCGCCCACTCCAACGACTGCTGGTTGTACGCCCGTACGACCTCGACCGCCGCGTCCGCGTCGCCGAGGGTCAGCGCGTCGACGAGATCCACGTGCCCGCTCCACAGCCAGCCGAGGAGGTCCCGGTCGGAGCGCAGGTACGGCACGGAGAACACCCATGCCTGGACCCGAAGGCGGTGCAGGAAGTCGGCGATGTAGTCGTTGGCGGAGACCAGCCGGGCCAGTTCGCGCCAGTAGCGGATGTCGTACCCGATGAGAATGTCGAGGTCACCGGCGCGGGCCGCCCGCACCGCCGCCTCGCCCCGGCGCCGTATGGAGACGAGCGCGACCCCGCGCGAGACGTCGGGTCCTGGCCGGTGGACGGCGGGGTCGTGGCGGCGGAAGATGCCGTCCACGACGAGCATGCGGGCCTCGACCATGCCGCGGTAGTCGTCGATCGTGAACTGGTGCACGCGGAAGCCGCGGTGCTGGTCCGAGTCGAGGAGCCCCTGCGCGGAGAGGTCGACGAGGGCTTCGCGCACCGGCGTGGCGGAGACGCCGTACTGCTCGGCGATCTGTTTGACGGTGAATTCCTCGCCCGGTTGCAAACGCCCGGCGAGCACTTCGTCACGGAGCGCGTCCGCGATCTGCCGCCGCAGGGTGTTGCGGGTGACAGCTCCGCTCGCGGGCATGATTCGGCCCCCTCCGTCCGGCTCTGGGACACCCTAGACCAGACGGAGGGTCCGACTCCGTGACGATTCTTACGATGTGTGCTCGTCGGCCACGCTCAGCGCCGCGTCGAGGGCGCTCAGGCCCTCCTTGGCCTCCGCCTCCGAGACGTTGCAGGCGGGGACGGCGTGGGTGCGGTTCATGTTGATGAAGGGCCACAGGCCGTGCTTCTTGGCCGCCGCGCCGAAGGCCGCCATGGGGGCGTTGGCCTCGCCCGTCGCGTTGTACGGGACGAGCGGCTCGCGCGTCTCCTTGTTCTTGACGAGGTCGAGCGCCCAGAACGTACCCGTGCCGCGGACCTCGCCGACGGAGGGGTGACGCTCGGCGAGCTCGCGCAGGCCGGGGCCGAGGACGGTCTCGCCGATGTGGGCGGAGTGCTCGACGACCTTCTCGTCCTCCATGACCTGGATGGTGGCGACGGCCGCGGCGCAGGCGAGCGGGTGACCGGAGTAGGTCAGTCCGCCCGGGTAGGGCCGCTTGTCGAAGGTCGCGGCGATCTCCTGGCTGATGGCGACTCCGCCGAGGGGCACGTAACCGGAGTTCACGCCCTTGGCGAAGGTCATCAGGTCGGGCACGACGCCGAAGTGCTCGGCGGCGAACCACTTTCCGGTGCGGCCGAAGCCCGCCATGACCTCGTCGAGGACGAAGACGATGCCGTACCTGTCGCAGATCTCGCGGACACCGGCGAGGTAGCCGGGCGGCGGGGTCATGATGCCGGCGGTGCCGGGGACGGTCTCCAGGATGATCGCGGCGATGGTGGCCGGGCCCTCGAAGGCGATGGTGTCCTCGAGGTGGGCGAGGGCGCGCTCGCACTCCTGCTGCTCGTTCTCGGCGTAGAACGGCGAGCGGTAGAGGAACGGCGCCCAGAAGCGCACGACGCCCGCGGAGCCGGTGTCGGAGGCCCAGCGGCGCGGATCGCCGGTCAGGTTGATCGCGGTGGAGGTGGCGCCGTGGTACGAGCGGAAGGCGGAGAGCACCTTGTGGCGGCCGGTGTGCAGACGGGCCATCCGTACGGCGTTCTCGACGGCCTCGGCGCCGCCGTTGGTGAAGAAGATCTTGTCCAGGTCGCCGGGCGTGCGCTCGGCGATGAGGCGTGCGGCCTCGGAGCGTACGTCGATGGCGAACGCGGGCGCGAAGGTGGTGAGCTTCGCGGCCTGCTCCTGGATGGCGGCGACCACGCGCGGGTGCTGGTAGCCGATGTTGGTGTAGACGAGGCCGCTGGTGAAGTCGAGATAGCGGTTGCCGTCGTAGTCCCAGAAGTACGAACCCTCGGCGCCGGCGACGGCGAGCGGGTCGATCAGGCCCTGGGCGGACCAGGAGTGGAACACGTGCGCGCGGTCTGCGGCCTTCACGGCCGCGCCGGCCTGGGGATCGGGTTCGACATGAGGGGTCATGCGTCCAGGGTAAGGACGCGCAGGTCGGAGCGGCCATGACCATCTTGTCCACCGAGACCGACACGGACCCGACACGTTGCCGTCCCCCGTCGCGGTGCGGGCGATCGCCCCGCGCCCGTCCTCCCTCGCCGCCCAGGGGCGCACGGTCAATCGATTGACAGCATCCTGTCGACATGACAGCCTTCTGTCATAAGAAGAACGGCACCGACACCGCCGCTGGAGGCCCGCAATGCCCCGCACCGTCCACCTCGCCGTCTACGACACCCTCGCCGACTGGGAAACCGGCCACGCCACCGCCTGGCTCGCCCGCTCCGGTTTCACGGTCACGACGGTCGGCCCCGTCGCCGACAAGCCCGTCACCACCATCGGCGGGACCCGGGTCCTCCCCGACCTCTCCCTCGAGGACCTCCGGCCCGAGGACAGCGCGCTCCTGATCCTCCCGGGCGCCGACCTCTGGGACACGAGCGACGACCTCGCCCCCTTCGCCGCCACCGCCCGCCGCTTCGTCGACGCCGGCGTCCCCGTCGCCGCCATCTGCGGCGCCACCGCCGGCCTGGCCCGCGAAGGCCTCCTCGACGACCGCGCGCACACCAGCGCCATCTCGTTCTACCTGGCCGCCACCGGCTACCGGGGCGGCGCGCACTACGTCGACGCCGACGCGGTCACGGACAAGGGCGCCGACGGCGCCGGCGACCTCATCACGGCCGGGCCGACCGAGCCGGTCGCCTTCGCCCGCGAGGTGCTCGGAACCATGGGCGCCTTCGACGGCACCAGGCTGGACGCCTGGTACCGCCTCTTCCACGACTCGGACGCGGCGGCGTACGAGCTGCTCAACGCGGACGACGAGGCGTCGTGAGCCGGGAGCAGCAGGACGCCCTCACCCGCACCGCGCTCGGCGTCTTCCGGCTCAACGGCCAGTTCCTCGCCGTCTCGGAGGAACTGGCCCGCCCGGTGGGCCTCACCGCCGCCTGGTGGCAGGTCCTCGGAGCCGTACTCCGCACCCCGCAACCCGTCGCGGGCATCGCCCGCACCATGGGCATCACCCGCCAGAGCGTCCAGCGGATCGCGGATCTTCTGGTGGAGCGCGGCCTCGCGGCGTACGAACCCAATCCGGCGCACCGCCGCGCCAAGCTCCTCACGCCGACCTCCGAGGGGCTGGCGGCCGTCGAGCGGCTCGACCCCGGTCACGCCGACCTCGCGGCCCGGCTCGCGGACGCCCTCGGCGGCCAGGCGGAGTTCGACGAGACCGCACGGGTCCTGGAGCGGCTCTCCCGGGCGCTGGAGAAGGTCAGCGGGAGTGACCCTGCTCCCCCGGTCGGTACATGGCCCCCTGTACGTACTCCATCGCCCGAGTGAACACCGGGTCCGTCATCCGGCGGGCCATCTCCTCCTCGTCGACGTCCTCGATGTGGGCCTGGATCCACCACAGGTTCCCGAACGGATCGCGGACCCGGCCGATCTTGTCGCCGAAGAAGAGGTGGGTCACCTCCGTGACCGAGGTGCCGCCCGCCTCGACGGCCTGACGGTGCGTGGCCTCCGCGTCCTCCACGTACAACCGGATGAACGCGGGCGTCGGGTCCCAGCCCGGCGGGCTGTCGAACGCCATCAGCCGGCCGTTGCCGATCCGGAGTTCGGCGTGGCCGATCGTGCCGTCCTCCATTTCCACGCGGCCCAGGTCCTCGGCGCCGAAGGCGCGCTCCAGGTAGTCGATGAGCCCGGCGGTGTCGTGACCGATGATCCAGGGCGTGACGGTGGTGTACCCCTCGGGGATGTTCGCGTTCATGGCGCGACCGTACGAGGCAATGAGGCCAGATCCTGTCCTGTGCGGGGCCGTTGCGCGCGTACGTGCCTGCGGAACACCTCGTACGTGCCGCGCGACACGACGACGGCGGGCCCACGGTTGCCGTGGGCCCGCCGTCCTGGCCGTGGGTACGCGCCGTCCGGGGACAACTAGCAGTACAGGTTCGCGCCCGTCGGTACGCCCAGGATCTGGGCGAACTGCTGGTACTTCGTCACCCGGCTCTGGACCTGCGCCGGGTTCTTGCCGTCGCACTCCAGCGAACCGTTGATCGAGCGGATCGTCTGGCCGAAGCCGGCACCGTTGACCATGGCGTTGTGGCCGGTCATCGTGCCGGGGCCGTTCTGGGTGTTCCAGTACCAGAGGCCGGTCTTCCAGGCGACGGCCGACTCGCGCTCGACGCGCCAGGGGTCGTTCAGGAGGTTGATGCCGAGGGCGTCACCCGCGGCCTTGTAGTTGAAGTTCCACGACAGCTGGATCGGGCCGCGGCCGTAGTACGCGGCCTGGCCGGCGGGGCAGCCGTAGGACTGGCTCCAGTCGCAGTAGTGGGGGTAGTTGGCGGTGTTCTGCTCCACGATGTGGACCAGGCCGCCGGTCTCGTGGTGGACGTTGGCGAGGAAGGCGGCGGCCTCCTGCCTCTTCACCGTGTCACCACCGGTGTTGGCGAAGGCGGGGTAGGCGCTGAGGGCCGCCGTGAGACCGCTGTACGTGTAGAACGAGTTCCGGCTCGGGAACATCTGGTTGAACTGAGCCTCGGAGACGACGAATCCGGAGGAGGGCGGCGGTGTCGTGCCGCCGCCGCAGGCGCCCTCGTCGCGCCAGACGTCCGATGTGCCCGGGGTTTCGTTCTGGGTCCACCACTTGGCGTACCAGTTGTGGCCGTTGTGCGAGGCGGTCATGCCGCCGGTGTAGACGCTGGAGGAGTTCCAGGCGCCCACGCAGGCGGGTGCCGCCCCGGCCGTTGCGGCCGGAAGGAAGACGGCCAGTCCGACGGCCGTACAGAGTGCGGACATGAAAATGAGCAGACGTCGCAGCATGCGCTCGCCCTTCCGTGGGGGAGACGCCAGCGAAGCGCTTTTGGTCTGGACCTGTCAAGGTCTAGACCAAGACTTGGGACGATGACTGGTCCGCTTCTCCGACCTCACCCCTCCGTCGCCGCTCCTCACACCGGGCGGGCGAGCACCCGAGCACCCTCAGTGCCGGAGCATCCGCTCCAACAGGCTGGTCAGCAGCTCCCGTTCGAGCGTCGTGAGGCCGCCCATCAGCTCGTCCTGCGCCCCGGCCAGCACCTCGTCCAGGCGCTCCAGATGCCGACGGCCCTGCCCGGTCAGAGTGATGACGTTGCGTCGGCGGTCGTCCGGGTCGGGGGTCCGCTCGACATGGCCGCGTTCGGCGAGTTCGTTGATGACGGCGACGAGGTCGCTGCGGTAGATGCCGGTGCGGCGGCTCAGGCCGGCCTGGCTGGTCGAGCCGCCGTCGTCGAGCGCGGCGAGAACCGCGTAGTGCCACTTGCGGGCGTCCTGCTCCGCGAAGCTCGCGGTGACCAGGCGGTCCG
Organism: Streptomyces sp. NPDC022552; assembly: GCF_055561875.1. NCBI lineage: Bacteria > Bacillati > Actinomycetota > Actinomycetes > Kitasatosporales > Streptomycetaceae > Streptomyces > Streptomyces sp. NPDC022552. The sequence continues at coordinate 44,435 of NZ_JBVHGJ010000014.1, read as the reverse complement.
CCCGAGCGGCGGCCATGTTCAGGAGGCGGCTGGGCAGGCCGCGGAGGCGGGCCGGGGTCTGCCGCTCGTCCATCTCGGCACCCTCCGCACCCTGAGCGCCTTCTGCGCCTCCTGCGCCTCCCGCGCCTGCCGTGCCTGCCGTGCCTGCCGTGCCTGCCGTGCCTGCCGTGCCTGCGAGGGCGTCGTTCGCGGCGCCCGCGTCGTCCGTCATCATGGCCGCAGATTACCCCTTGCGTTAGTGCACCGAACGATATAGCTTCGTTAGTGCCGCAAACGTTAGCGCGACGAACGTTGGAAGGGTGAATGAATCATGCCTACGATCAAGGTCCTCGACTCGACGATGCACTACGAGGAGTCGGGCGCCGGCGTTGCCGCCGGCGCCGCCCCGCTCGTCTTCCTGCACGGCAACCCGACCTCCTCCCACCTCTGGCGACACGTCCTCTCGGCCGTCGGGGGCGAACGGCGGCTTCTCGCGCCGGACCTGATCGGGATGGGGCGTTCCGGCAAGCCGGACATCGCCTACAGCTACGCGGACCAGGCGCGGTATCTGGACGCCTGGTTCGAGGCGCTGGGGCTCGACGAGGTCGTGCTGATCGGGACGGACTGGGGCGGCTCGCTCGCCTTCGACCGGGCGGCCCGGCATCCGGAGAGTGTGCGGGGCGTGGCCTTCCTGGAGACGATCCTGCGGCCGATGAGCTGGGAGGAGTATCCCGAGGGCGCGCGGGACCGGTTCCGGGCATTCAAGACCCCGGGTGTGGGTGAGGAGTTGGTCCTGGAGCGGAACGTCTTCGTCGAGGAGGCGTTCGCCCACACGGTGCTGACCGGCCTGAGCGAGGCGGACCACGACGTCTACCGCGCGCCGTACCCGACGCCCGAGTCCCGGCGGCCCCTGCTCCAGTGGCCGCGCTCGATGCCGCTGGGCGGGGAACCGGCCGAGGTCGTCGCCCGGATCGAGCAGTACGACGCATGGCTGGCGGACAGCCCGGAGGTGCCGAAGCTGCTGATGACCTTCGACGGATCTCCGACGCTGATGGTCGGCCCGGCCATGGCGGCCTGGTGCGAGGCGCACATATCCGCGCTGGAGACCGTCCACTGTGGGCCCGCGGGCCACCAGGCACCGGAGGACCGCCCCACGGAGATAGCCGCGGCGGTCACCGCCTGGGCGGACCGCCACGGCCTGGGCATCCCGGCTCCCCGGGCGACGGCGACGCTGCTCCCGGGGGCCTGACGAGCACGCCGACGACGCTGCGGGCGGGGCGCTAGATCATCAGGATGATGCGGCCGGGCCGGTGGCCCGCCTCCGCTCTGCGGTGGGCCTCCGCGACCTCCTCCAGGGGCATGACGTCGGCCACACGGGTGATCAGCTCGCGGGCCGCCACCTTCTCCAGGGTCTCCTTGAGCCGGGCGGCGTCGGGCCTGCCGCGGACGGTCTCGACGCGGATGTTCCGCTCGGCGGTCGGCGTCCGGTCGGCGGCGAGGGCGATGAAGGTGCCCCCGTCCTTCACCGCGGCGAGCGCCGGGGCCGAATGGAACGCTCCGTCGAAGACGGCGTCCACCCGCTCCGGGACGACGGCCAAGACCCTGGCTACGACGTCCTCAGGGGTGCCCCGCGGGATGCTGTGCTCCGCGCCGAGCAGTTTCAGCTCGCTCTCGTCACCCTCGTGGGCGACGGCCACGACCCGTACTCCGGCCGCCGCTGCGTACTGGACGGCGAGGCGGCCCACCACCCCGCTCGCACCGGTCACGAGCAGCGTCGAGCCCTCAGGCAGGGCGAGCCGGTCGAGGCCCTGCTGGGCGGTGGCGGAGGCCAGCGGGACGGAGGCGGCCACGGTGTAGTCCACGTCGTCCGGGATCGGGGCCAGCCACTCCGGGGCGGCCCGCAGGACCTCGGCGTACGTCCCCTCGCCCGTCAGCTCTTCGAACCAGGGCACGAAGCCGGCCACGCGGGTCCCGGCGGGCATGCCGGGCGCCGGGTCCATCAGCGTGCCCGCGAAGTCCGTACCGAGCACGAAGGGAGGCTTGAGATCGCCGACGTGACCCGGGTACCGGCCGGCGCGGATCCGCAGGTCCGCCTGGTTCACACCGGCCGCCCTCAGGCGCACACGGACGCGGCCCGGGACGTCCCCGGCCTCGGGCTCGGGCCGGCGGGCCATCCTCAGGACCTCAGGGCCGCCGTAGGCGGTCACTTCGACGACACGCATGGGGTTCCTCTCCGACGGGGCCCCCTCGTGGCCATTACACCCACGGTCCACACCCCCGGCAACAGATACGCCGCCAACCCGTACGCACCTGAACGAAGGGAGAACACCTGGCGGCGGGAGACCACGTCGCCCACGGAACCGCACACCCGTCCGTACCGTCTCGCTCGTGGACTGGGTTACCGCAGAGAACGTCATCGCCGTGGTCACCGCGCTCCTCGGTGTCCTCGTCTCCGCCGGTGTCGTCGCCTACGAGCGCTTCATGCAGCGGGGCAGGCGTCTGGGATACCGCGTGCAGCTGAACACGCCCCTGCACATGGCGGACGAGACCGTCGGCGACCTGACCCTGCGGGACGGCGACCTCGGCGACGCCAACGGTTCCACCCTGGTCCTGCTCCGGATCGAGAACGACGGCCTTCGCGAGATCAACCACGGGGACTACGCGCAGTCCAGCGAACCCGAGGGCCTGAAGATCACCTTCGGGAACAGGACGGTCCAGGCCGTCGTCGCCACGATCCCCCGGGCGTTCGAGCCGGTACGGAACGACATGGCGACCGGGCGCGGGCTGCGCAAGGACGGCGACTCCGTCCTGATGCCCAAGGTGTCGCTGGAGCGCGGACAGTACTTCAAACTGCTCGTGCTGCTCTCCGGCAGCGTCACCGAGCGCGCGATCCGGATCACCGGCACCCGTGACGTGGTGGACATCCACCGCAACGAGAGCATGAGTGTCGACGACAAGGCGCCGACGTTCAGCCCCGCCGCGCGGAACATCACGCTCGTCCTCGCCGCCTGCGTGGTCACCCTCGCCGGCATCATCGTCCGCAGCGACAGGCCGCCGCCCATCGGCTGTGCCCAGGGCACCCTCACGGTCACCGGCTCCACCGCGTTCGCCCCGGCGGTGCGCGAGCTGGCGCGGAAGTACGAGAAGGACTGCGAGGGGTCCACCGTCGTGGTCGACGCCCACGGCTCGACGGCGGGGATAAGGGAACTGGCGGCGGCGGGCGCCGCCGCGGGCAAGGGCTCCCCGGCCGTCGTCGCGCTCTCCGACGGCCGGAAGCCCGGCGGCTACCCGCAGCTGCGCGAAAGCATGGTTGCCGTCTCCCTGTTCACCCTCGTCCTCAACGACGGGATTCCGGTCACCGACCTCACCCTCGACCAGGTCCGCCGCCTCTACCAGGGGCGGATCACCAACTGGAGCGAGATACCGGGCGGCCCGAACGTCCCGGTGCGTCTGGTCAGCCGGGACGCCAACTCCGGTACGCGGGAGGTCTTCCAGCGCCGGGTCCTCGGCCGCAACGAGCCCGCGAACTCCTCACGGGACTGCCATAACCAGGACGACCCGGAGGCCCGGGTGGTGCGCTGCGAGCTCGACAGCACGGACCAGGTGCTGTCGACGGTCGCCAAGCTGCCGGGGGCCATCGGCTACGGCGAACTCCGCGCCGCGAGTGGGCTGAAGGGCCTGCACCGGGTCGCCATCGACGGTCGGACGGCGAACGTGGACGAGATGGGCGAGTCGACCTACCCCTACCGGGAGATCGAGTACGCCTACACCTGGGGCGAGCCCCCGGCCGACTCGCTGACCTCCAGTTTTCTCACGTATCTGAGACGGGGCAGCGGCCAGGACGTCATCCGTACGCACGGGCATCTGCCGTGCGCGACCCCCAAGGGTCTGCGGATCTGCGGCGAAGGATGACGTCACAGGTCCGAGGGCGTCTGGCATTCTCTTCCGACGTGGAGCCATTGAACGCGGAAGACCCGGTCAGCATCGGCCCGTTCCGTCTGCTCGGACGGCTGGGCGCCGGCGGGATGGGCCGGGTGTTCCTGGCCCGTTCGGCGGGCGGCCGGACGGTCGCGGTGAAGGTCGTGCACGCGGAGCTGGCCGCGCAGGACGAGTTCCGGCGCCGGTTCGCCCGCGAGGTCGCCGCGCTGGAGCAGGTCGGCGGCACGGGCACGGCCCCGGTCCTCGGTTCGGACACGGCGGCCGAGTCCCCCTGGGTGGCGGTCGGTTACGTCCCGGGGCCGTCGCTGCGGGCCGTGGTGGGCGAGGAGTTCGGACCGCTGCCGGCCGAGACGGTGCGCACGCTCGCCTCGGGGCTCGCGGGGGCGCTCACCCATGTGCACGCGGCCGGGCTCGTCCACCGTGACCTGAAGCCGTCCAACGTGCTGCTCACCGTCGACGGCCCGCGGATCATCGACTTCGGCATCGCCCGCGCCGTGGAGACCGTCACCGACGGCGGGCTGACCAGCACCGGCGCCGTGGTCGGCTCGCCCGGCTTCATGTCGCCCGAGCAGGTGCGCGGCGAGAAGCTGACCGCGGCCTCGGACGTCTTCTGCCTGGGTTCGGTCCTCGTCTACGCGGCGACGGGCCACTCTCCGTTCGGTACGGCGGACAGCGGCGTCCACGCCACGATGTTCCGCATCGCCCACGACGAGCCCGACCTGACGGACCTCCCGGCCGAACTGGCCGGTCTGGTCCGGGCCTGCCTCGCCAAGGACCCGGCCGACCGGCCCTCGGCCGCCGAGCTGGTGGAGACCATCGCGGTCGCCGACCCGTGGCTGCCCGCGGAGGTGCTGGCCCGCCTCGGTCGGCACGCCGCGCGGGTCCTGGAGACGGAGGCGATCACCTTCGCCGACGGCGCGACCGGCGGCACGGCGGGCGCGACGGCGGGCAGCACGGCAGGCGGCGGACCCGGCGACCCCACGCCGCCCCCGCCGGTCCCGAAGGCGCCCAAGAGGCGTCGGGGCGGCGTGATCGCCGCCGCCACGGCCCTCGTCGTCGCCGCGGCAGCCACGCTCACGTACGTTTTCTGGCCGGACCTGGGCAGCGGCAACGGCGGCGACGACGGGCAGAAGAACCGTGCCGGCGCGCAGACCGGCGACGTGTCCGCCCGCCCGTCGGGGATCGTGCCGGCCGCGTTCCTGGGCGCCTGGGAGGGTGTCCAGCGCGGTTCGGCCGACCACCCCCGGGAGACCTCCCGGATCGAGATCGGTCAGGGCGCGGTGGGCTCCAAGGCCGCCGTGTACGTCCAGGTGAGCGAGGAGCGGCTGTGCATGGGCCGTTCGCGGCTCGTCTCCGCCGACGAGGACAAGGTCGTCCTCGGCGAGTCCGACGTCACCACGAGCGTCCCCGCCCAGCGCTGCACGCCCGCCGCGCACCAGACGCTCACCCTGCGCTCCCCCGACGTCCTGGAGTGGTCCTCCGGAGCCGCGAAGGCCACCTTCCGCAAGGCCGGGACCGGCACGAGCGTCGTTCCGGAGCGGCTCGTCGGCCGGTGGAAGATGAAGAACGACCCGCTGATCTTCGGCCGGAACAGCGATCGCTACAGCGACGAGGTGACCATCACCCAGGGCCCCGTCGGCGCCGCCGTCTTCCGGCGTGTGCACGTCTACCCGCGCACCGACGACGAGGGCAACCCGACGCCCGAGTCGCTCGTCTGCACCTTCACGGCGATCCTCGCCGGCTCCGGAACGCCCCTGATCATCGGCCCGGGGACCGGGGTCCCGGACGCCTCGGACCGCGACTGCGAGCGGGACGGCATCGCCGGCTATCTCACGGTCGACCGTTTCAAGGGAAAGGACCGCCTGCTGGTCTTCCCGATGATGGACGCGGAGCCGGGCGAGTACTACCGCGGTTAGCCGCCGAGGAGTGGGAGGGCGGCGCGGGAAGGGGGAGTCGGCGAGAGGGAGTCAAGGCGATTCAGGGGGCGGGGTGCGGTGCGTCGCCGCCGCGCGGGCGTAGTCCTGGACGAGCGTACGGGTGTCGTCCGCGCGCCATGCCAGGGCCAAGCGGGTCGGGGACACCCCGTCGACGGGACGGACGACGACGCCGCCCCGGGTGAGCAGAGGCGCGTTGCCGGCGGCCACCAGGCAGATGCCGAGGCCGTCGACCAGCGCCTCGTACGTCTCGTCCGCGCCGGCGATCTCCCCGCCGATCAGCGGCGCCCGGCCGCCCCTGGCGTCCAGGGCCAGCCAGTGGTCGCGCAGGGCGGGCGTGGTCGAGGGCAGGGCGAGGAAGGGCTCGTCCAGAAGTTCCGCGAAGTCCACCCGGGCACGGCCGGCCAGCGGGTGCGCCTCGGGGAGCGCGACGAGACGGGGCTCGGTGGCCACGACGAGCCAGCGGTAGCGCTCGGCGTCCTCCAGGGGCAGCCAGACGAAGGCGACGTCGCTCGTCCCGTCGGCGAGGCCCGCCGACGGGTCCTCCCAGCCGACCTGGCGCAGCTTCAGCCGGACCTCCGGGTGAGCCTCGGTGAAGCGGGAGCGGATCGCGGGCAGCAGCCCGCCGCGCCCGGGGCTGGTGGACATGCCGACGACGAGCGTGGCGCCCCCGGCCTCCTTCGCGCGGCGCAGCGCCCTCTGTGCCTCGTCCCACGCGGCGAGGACGGCACGGGCGTGCGGCAGCAGGGCCGTACCGACCGGGGTGAGGCGGACGCCGTGCCGGTCGCGTTCGAAGAGCGGGGCGCCGAGCTGCCGTTCCAGGGCCCTGATCTGCTTGCTGAGCGCCGGCTGGGAGACGTACAGGCTCTCGGCGGCCCGGGTGAAGTGCAGTTCCTCGGCGACGGCGACGAAGTAGCGGAGATCCCGACCGTGAACGTCCATAACCATGGGTTATCACGACGGGTCTTGGACGATCAACGCCTCCGCGGCGCACGCTCGTCGTGTACCGGGGAGCGCCACCGAGAAGCGCCGCCGGGAGAACGTCTCACCGAACGAGGGAGCACCGCCATGAGCAAGGTCTGGCTGATCACCGGCGCCAACAGCGGCTTCGGACGCGCCTTCGCCGACGCGGCGATCGGCGCGGGGGACGTCGTGGTCGCCGCCGCCCGCCGCGTCGAGACCCTGGACGACCTGGTCGCCGCCCACCCGGACCAGGTCGACGCGGTCGCCCTGGACGTCACCGACACGGCCGCGATCGAGACCGTCGTCCAGGACGTCGCCGAGCGCCATGGCCGCATCGACGTCCTCGTGAACAACGCGGGCCGCACCCACGTCGGCTCCGTCGAGGAGACCGACGACGCCGAACTGCGCTCGCTCTTCGACGTGCACCTCTTCGGCCCCGCCGCGCTGACGCGGGCGGTCCTGCCGCACATGCGCGCCCGGCGCTCGGGGGCCGTCGTGCAGCTCAGCAGCGTGGGCGGGCAGATGTCGATGGCCGGATTCGGCGCGTACAGCGCCACGAAGTTCGCGCTGGAGGGCCTGTCGGAGGCGCTCGCCGCCGAGGTGCGCCCGCTGGGCATCGACGTGCTGATCGTGGAGCCGGGCGCCTTCCGTACGAGCCTCTTCGGCAACCGCAGCATGAGCGCGGACGGGATCGCCGACTACGCGGAGACGGTCGGGGAGACGCGCAGCTATGTGGAGACCGGCGGCGGCACACAGCCGGGCGACCCGGCGAAGGCCGCGGCGGCTGTCCTCAAGGCCCTCGACGCCGACCGGACACCGCTGCGGCTCGCCCTGGGCAGCGACTCGATCGACACCATCCTCGGCCACCTCGACCAGGTGCGGTCGGACCTGACGGCCTGGGAGAAGACGGGCCGGGACACCACGTTGGACGTGTGACCCCGGCACGCCCCCCGAAGCGCGGGGCGCCGGCAGACAGGTGTGCCCCGGTACCGGAGTGATTCCGGCACCGGGGCACACCCGACGACGCAGAGGCGCCTACAGGAACGAGTTGATCTCGATCGTCTCGGTCCGGCCCGGGCCCACGCCGATCGCCGAGATCGGCGCGCCCGACATCTCCTCCAGCGCCTTCACGTACGCCTGCGCGTTCTTCGGCAGGTCCGCGAAGGTCTGGGCCTTGGTGATGTCCTCGGACCAGCCCGGGAGCATCTCGTAGATCGGCTTCGCGTGGTGGAAGTCGGTCTGCGAGTACGGCAGTTCCTCGACGCGCTTGCCGTCGATCTCGTACGCGACGCAGACCGGGATCTGCTCCCAGCCGGTCAGCACGTCGAGCTTGGTGAGAAAAAAGTCCGTCAGGCCGTTCACGCGGGTCGCGTACCGCGCGATGACCGCGTCGAACCAGCCGCAGCGACGGTCACGGCCGGTGGTGACACCGCGCTCGCCACCGATGCGGCGCAGCGCCTCGCCGTCCTCGTCGAAGAGCTCCGTCGGGAACGGCCCGGCGCCCACACGGGTCGTGTACGCCTTGAGGATGCCGATGACCCGGCTGATCTTCGTCGGGCCCACGCCGGCGCCGGTGCAGGCGCCGCCCGCGGTCGGGTTCGAGGAGGTGACGAAGGGGTACGTGCCGTGGTCGACGTCCAGGAGCGTGCCCTGGCCGCCCTCGAAGAGCACGACCTTGTCCTCGTCGAGCGCGTTGTTCAGGATCAGCGTGGTGTCCGCGACGAACGGCTTGATCTGCTCCGCGTACTGGAGCATCTCCTCGACGATCTGCGCGGCGTCGATGGCGCGGCGGTTGTAGAGCTTGGCGAGGAGCTGGTTCTTGCCCTCGAGCGCCGCCTCGACCTTCTGGGTGAGGATCGACTCGTCGTACAGGTCCTGGACCCGGATACCGACGCGGTTGATCTTGTCGGCGTAGGTCGGGCCGATGCCGCGCCCCGTCGTGCCGATCTTGCGCTTCCCGAGGAACCGTTCCGTCACCTTGTCGAGGGTGACGTTGTACGGAGTGATCAGATGCGCGTTGCCGCTGATCAGGAGCTTCGACGTGTCGACGCCTCGCTCGTTCAGTCCGCTCAGCTCGGAGAGCAGGACCGCGGGGTCGACGACGACTCCGTTTCCGATCACCGGGGTGCACCCCGGGGAGAGGATTCCGGAAGGGAGAAGATGCAGCGCGTACTTCTGGTCGCCGACGACGACGGTGTGGCCGGCGTTGTTGCCGCCCTGGTAACGCACTACATAGTCAACGGATCCACCGAGGAGATCGGTGGCCTTTCCCTTGCCCTCGTCACCCCACTGAGCACCGAGCAGCACAAGTGCGGGCACAGGCGTACACCCCTTCCGGGTGGGGCATGTCCAAGGTCAGGGGCCGAGGCCGCCTCACCGGTGTGCCCCGGAATAGACGAAGCCCCTGGCGCAATAGCGCAAGGGGCTCTTGCACAAAGATGCTACCCGAGGAAGGACCGAGGTGTCGGCTCACGACCAGCTGCTGGTGGTCATCGACCCGGTCGCCCGCCGAAGTGACGGCGAGTCCGTACGGATCGCGAAAGATGTGTTGTGTGCGGGAGCGGAGACGAAAGTCTGTCTCCCGGACAGCCCGGAGGAATTCTCCCGGGCCCTTGCCCGGCGGGGCTCGCGGCGCCCCGTGGTGGTCGGTGACGACCGCGCGCTGCTACGGACGGTGACGCTGCTGCACCGTGAGCGTGACCTCGCGGGCGGAGCGCTGTCGCTCGTTCCGATCGGCGCGCCCGACACCCTGGAAGTGGCGTACGCGCTCGGCGTGCCGCACAGCACGGTGGCGGCAGCCCGGGCGGTGCTCGACGGGGTGGTGCACCGGCTCGACCTGCTCGTCGACGACAGCGACGGGGTCGTCCTGGGCGATCTGAGCATCCCGGCCGGACGGGCGGCGCCGTCGGTGCCGGCCCCCGCCGCGCCGACCGTCTGGGACACCTGCCGGTCGCTGGTGCGCACCCTGGTCCACCCGGCCCCGGCGCAGACCGCGATCCGCGTCCACCGGCTGCGGGTGGAGGCGGACGGCGTCCTGCTCAGCGATGTGAACGCGCCGGTGGAGGGCGTGAGCGTGCGGTCGTCCCTGTCGGGGCTGGCCGCCGTCACGATCCATCCCCCGTCCGCGGCCCCCATCCACACCGACGCCCGCACCCTGACGGTCTCGGGGCCGGACTTCCGCTACCGCGCCGACACGGTGGTGTCGGGCCCGGTGCGGAGGCGGACATGGACGGTTCGGGAAGGGGCGTGGGGGCTGACGCTGCCGAGGACGTAGGGGCCCGGCGGTGCCGGTCCGGCGCTCCCCGCTTGCCATGCCTATCGTTTTTCAATAGATTCCCATCGTGACTCGATCGAAGGAGCGATAATGGGAAGACTGACGGTGCTCGCCCTGCGCGCCGTGCTCGCGATGGTGCTCGCCGGCACCGTGTTCGTACAGGCATTGATGGTGTGGGCGCTGGTCAGCGGGAACGACCCGGAGGACGGATCACTCCCGCTGACCCCGCTGCGCCTGATCACGGTCCTGGGCCTGGTGTCGGCCCAGGTCGTCATGGTCTGCGTATGGCGGCTGGTGACGATGGCGCGACGCGGAACCGTGTTCTCCCACACCGCCTTCCGATACGTGGACGTCGTGATCGGGGCGATCGTGGCGGCCGCCCTCGTATGGTTCGCGGTCACGGCCCTCAACGCACCGGGCCAGCGGGACGACCCCGGCGTCACGGTCATCATGGGCGGAGTCGGCCTGGCGATCCTGGGGGTCGCACTGATCGTGCTCGTCCTGCGCACGCTGCTCGCCCAGGCCGTCGCGCGCGACGTCGAGGCGACGCGGATGCGGGCCGAGCTGGACGAGGTGATCTGATGCCGATCACGGTCGACATCGACGTGATGATGGCCAGGCGGAAGATGTCCGTCGGCGAGCTGGCGGAACGCGTCGGGATCACCCCGGCCAACCTGGCCGTGCTCAAGAACGGCCGCGCCAAGGCGGTGCGCTTCACGACGCTCGCGGCACTCTGCGAGGTGCTCGACTGCCAGCCCGGAGACCTGCTGCGCTGGGAGCCCGAGACCGGACCGGGGCCGGAGCCCGAGTCCGAGACCGAGACCGAGACCGAGACCGAGACCGAGACCGAGACCAGGCCGGAGACCAGGGCCGATGCCGACCCCGACACGGCGGCCGAGGTCCCCGCGAGCGGCTGACCTACGCCTCGGCCGTCCGAACCTCGGCCTCCTCCGCCTCGGCCTTCGCCGCCTCGGCCTTCGCCGCCTCGGCCTTCGCCGCCTTGTGCTCCCGCCAGCGGTCCAGCATGCTCAGCATCTCGTCCTGGAGGAACTCGAAGAACTCCGCCGTCTCCGCCGTCCGCCGCCCCGCCGCCGTGGTCGGCCCGAGGGTCTCGGAGCCGTCCCGGAGCACCTTCTCCCAGCGGACCAGGATCTGGTCGCGGCGGGTGATCGTCTCGTACCAGACCTCGTTGTGCAGGACATAGCGGTCGCGACGCGAGCCCGGGTCGCGTTCGCGGCTGACCATGCCGACCTGGTTGAGGTAGCGGACGGCTCCGGAGACGGCGGCCGGGCTGATCCGCAGCTGGTCGGCGAGTTCGGCGGAGGTCATGGACGCCGAGTCCGAGGCCAGCAGCGCCGCGAAGACGCGCGCCGCCATCCGCTGCATCCCCGCCTCGGTCAGTTCGGCGGCGAAGCGCTCCACGAACCGGGAGACGGCCTCCTCGTTGCCCTCATTCATCTCGCTCATCCCCCAACTTTATACGCTTCCTTAACTTCACAAATTTGTGAAACTAGCGTACGTTCTGAAGCATGACGAAGGCAATCACCGTGGCCGGGCTGCACAAGTCGTTCGGCCGCACGCACGCGCTGGACGGCCTCGACCTCGCCGTCGAGACCGGCGAGGTCCACGGCTTCCTCGGCCCCAACGGCGCCGGGAAGTCGACGGCCATCCGGGTCCTCCTCGGGCTGCTGCGCGCCGATTCCGGCGCCGCCCAGCTCCTCGGCCGTGACCCCTGGCACGACGCCGTCGAGCTGCACCGCCGTATCGCGTACGTCCCCGGTGACGTGACGCTCTGGCGCAACCTCTCCGGCGGCGAGGTCATCGACCTCTACGGGCGGCTCCGCGGCGGCCTGGACAAGGGCCGGCGGGCCGAGCTGATCGAGCGGTTCGAGCTCGACCCGACGAAGAAGGGGCGGACGTACTCCAAGGGCAACCGGCAGAAGGTCGCCCTCGTCGCCGCCTTCGCCTCCGACGTCGACCTGCTCATCCTGGACGAGCCCACCAGCGGCCTCGACCCGCTGATGGAGGAGGTCTTCCAGCGCTGCGTGGCCGAGGAGCGCGAGCGCGGGCGGACGATCCTGCTGTCCTCGCACATCCTCAGCGAGGTCGAGACCCTCTGCGACCGGGTCAGCATCATCCGCAAGGGGCAGACGGTGGAGAGCGGTTCGCTGGCCGAGCTGCGCCACCTCACCCGTACGAGCGTCACCGCCGAACTCGCCGGCGCGCCCAACGGGCTGGCCCACCTCCCCGGCGTCCACGACCTCGCCGTCCAGGGCCACCGTGTCCGGTTCCAGGTCGACACCGACAAGCTCGACGCCGTGCTGCGCTCCCTGACCGAGTCGGGGGTGCGTTCGCTGACGAGCACCCCGCCCACCCTGGAGGAGCTCTTCCTCCGGCACTACGCCGACGACGCCCGTACGGACGAGGTGACCGCGCGATGAGTACGCTCGCCGTGCATCTGACCGGGACCGGGTCGCTCGCGCGGCTCGCCCTGCGCCGCGACCGGCTGATGATGCCGATCTGGGTCGTCGTCACCGGCGGCCTCGTCGCCGGCGGGGTCGGCTCCCTGGAGGGTCTGTACGGGACCCAGGCGCAACGCACCGAGCTGGCCGCGTCGATGACCGCCAACAGCTCGATGCGCTCGCTGTACGGGCCGGTGTTCGGCGACTCGCTGGGCGGGCTGGTGGCCTGGCGGTTCGGCACGTTCGCCGCCGTGCTCGCGGCCGTGATGAGCCTGATCGTCGTCGTACGGCACACGCGGGAAGAGGAGGAGACGGGCCGTCAGGAGCTGCTCTCCTCGGCCGTGGTGGGCCGACGGGCCCCGCTGACCGCCGCGCTCGTCGCCGCGCTCGTCGCCAACGCGGGCGTCGCGCTCCTGATCACCGCCGGGCTCGCGGGGCAGGGGGCCGGCGGGGCGCTCGCGCTCGGCCTCGCGGTCGGCGGTACGGGGATGCTCTTCGCCACGACGGCGGCGATCGTCGCGCAGCTGACGGAGAGCGCGCGGCTCGCGAAGGGCCTGACGTCGGCGGTGCTCGGCCTGGCCTTCGTGCTGCGGGCGGCGGGCGACGCGGGGGACGCCTCCGGCTCTTCGGCGCTGACATGGCTCTCGCCGATCGGCTGGGCCGAGAACGTCCGCGCCTTCGCGGCTGAACGGTGGTGGGTACTGCTCCTGATCGCGGCGGCCGTGCTCGTCCAGGCGGCGCTGGCGTACGGGCTGGCCGGCCGGCGGGACGTGGGCATGAGCTTCCTGCCGACCCGGCCGGGACCGGCGGAGGGGCGGCTCGGCACGGCCGCGGCGCTGGCCTGGCGGCTGCAGCGCGGGACCGTGCTCGGCTGGTCGCTCGGCTTCCTGCTGGGCGGGCTCGTCTTCGGCGGGATGGTCGAGGGGGCGGCGGACATCGTCGGCGACAACGAGCAGGCGCGGGAGATCTTCGAGCGGATGGGGGGTCGGAGCGGTCTGACCGACGCGTTCCTCGCGACGATGGTCGGCATGTTCGGGATGATCGCGGCGCTGTACGCGGTCGGTTCGGTGCTGCGGCTGCACGGCGAGGAGACCTCACAGCGGGCGGAACCGCTCCTCGCCAACGCGGTCGGGCGGGTGCGCTGGGCCGCGGGTCACCTGGTGATCGCCTTCGGGGGTTCGGCGCTGATCATGCTCCTGAGCGGGCTCGGTCTGTACGTCTCGTACGGCCGCGATCCCGGCCCGATCCTGGGCGCGTCGCTGGCCCAGCTGCCCGCGATCTGGACCCTGGCGGGACTGGCGGTGCTGCTCTGGGGCGCGTTCCCGAGCGCGGCGGCGGCCGGGTGGGGCGTGGCGGGGCTGTGTCTGGCGCTGGGGTGGATCGGCCCGGCGCTGGACCTTCCTCGGTCGGTCCTGGACCTGTCGCCCTTCGGTCATCTGGCGAAGCTGCCGGGCGGGGAGATGGCGTGGGGGCCGGTGTGGACCCTGACGGCCGTCGCGGTGGCGCTGGTGGCGACGGGGCTGTGGCGCCTGCGGGCCCGTGACCTCACGACGTCCTGAGACCGGGGCCTGTGGGCCGTCGTCCCGCCCTGCGGGGCCCGACGGCCCACGTCCGGTCGCGCACGTCGCCATGGAGCGCTGTGCGTCGCTACACCTGAACGAGCAGCTCGTGTACACCCCTGATCACATAGCCCGGCTTCCATCGCGGCTCCGCCGCCAGGCGCAGCCCGGGAGCCCTGCGGAGCAGTTCGCCGAAGATCGCGGTCAGTTCCAGGCGGGCCAGCGGCGCGCCCAGGCAGTAGTGGATGCCCGCGCCGAAGGTGATGTGGGGGTTCTCCCCGCGCGTGAGGTCCAGATCGTCCGGGCGGTCGAAGCGGGCGTCGTCGCGGTTGGCCGAGCCGAAGAGGAGGGCGACCTCCGAGCCGCGCGGGATCAGGACACCGCCGACCTCGATGTCGTCGAGGACCCACCGCTCGAACATCTGCAGCGGTGTGTCGTAACGCAGCAGTTCCTCCACAGCTGTGGACAGCATCCCGTCCGGATCGGACCGCAGCGCCGCCAGCTGCTCCGGGTGCCGCAGCAGCGTCCACCAGCCGTTCACGGTCGTGTTCACCGTCGCCTCGTGCCCCGCGTTGAGCAGCAGCACGCAGGTCGAGATCATCTCCTGCTCGGTCAGCTCCTCCACGGCGATCAGCGAGGAGATCAGGTCCTCCCCCGGGTCCTTCCGCCGGCGCTCGATCAACTCCCGCAGATACGCCGAGAAGTCGAGCGAGGCCTGGACCGCCCGCCGCGCCGTCTCCTCCGACGGGTTCAGCTCGAACATCCCGCAGATGTCGGCCGACCAGGGCCGCAGCAGCCCCCGCTCCTCGTCCTCCTCCGGGATGCCCAGCATCTCCGCGATCACGGCGACCGGCAGCGGCTCCGCCACGTCCGCGAGCAGGTCACCGCCGCCCCGCGCGACGAGGCCCCCCACCAGCTCCGCGGCGAGCCGCTCCACCGTCGGCGCCAGGTTCTCCACCGTCCGCGGGGTGAACGCCTTCGACACCAGGCGCCGGATCCGCGTGTGATCGGCCGCCTCCAGGTCGAGCAGACCGTGGTCGTTGAGCGTGTGGAACGGCTCGTGCGCGGCGGGCGGGGCCGTACGCCCGAACTCCTCGTGCGTGAAGCGGTGCGTGTACGTGCGGCCCAGGCGCCGGTCCCGCAGCAGCGCCGACACGTCCGCGTGGTGCGGGATCAGCCATTGGCGGGTCGGCCCGTACCAGTGCGCCCGGCCCGTGGCCCGCAGCTCGGCGTAGGCGGGGTACGGGTCCGCGACGAAGTCGGGCGACCACGGCTCGAAAGGAACGTCCATGACCGGACGCTACCGGGCCACCGGCGACCGGCCTAGGGGGTGCCCGCCGGACACTCCCTAGCCGCCGACCTGCACCAGCCTCGCCTCGTACGCGAACACCGCCGCCTGCGTCCGGTCCCGCAGCCCCAGCTTCACCAGGATCCGGCTCACATGCGTCTTGATCGTCGACTCGGCCACCACCAGATGGTCGGCGATCTCCGCGTTCGACAGGCCCTGCGCGATCAGCACCAGGACCTCGGTCTCCCGCTCGGTCAACTCCCCGACCTGCGCCAGCGCCGGAGCCTTCGGGGTCTCCGCCGCCTTCGCGAACTCGGTGATCAGCCGCTTCGTCACGGTCGGCGCGAGCAGCGCCTCGCCGGCCGCCACCACCCGTACCCCGTCGGCCAGCTGCCGCGCGGAGGCGTCCTTCAGCAGGAAGCCCGAGGCGCCGGCGCGCAGCGCCTGGTACACGTACTCGTCCAGGTCGAACGTCGTCAGGACGAGGACCTTCGCGTCCGCGTCCGCCGCGACGATCTCGCGGGTCGCGTCGATGCCGTTCAGCTCGGGCATACGGATGTCCATGAGGACCACGTCCGGGCGCAGCGCCGCGACCTGGGCGATCGCCTCGCGGCCGTTGACGGCCTCCCCGACGACCTCGATGTCCGGCATCGCGCCCAGCAGCACCGAGAAGCCCTCGCGGACCATCATCTGGTCGTCGACGATCAGGACGCGGATCACTGGTCGGTCTCCTCACGGGTCACGGGGATGAAGGCCGTGACCTCGTAGCCGCCGTCCTCGGTCGCCTCGGCCGTCATCTCACCGTTCAGCATCGTCACCCGCTCGCGCATCCCGGTGATGCCGTGTCCCGCTCCCATCGATGGGGGCTGGCGAAGCCCTCCTTGAGAGGTGGTGGCCGGGTGACGGGCGGGCTTCACGAGGCCGCGCGCGGGGCCGTTGACGATCCGCAGGCCCAGGCCGCCGAGGACGTACGACACCTCGACCTTCGCGCCGGCGCCCGGCGCGTGCCGCAGCACGTTGCTCAGCGCCTCCTGAATGATCCGGTACGCGGAGAGCTCCACGCCCTGCGGCAGCTCGCGGACCGCGCCGGTCACCGTCTGCTCGACGTCGAGCCCGGCCTCACGGACGTTGCCGATCAGCCTGCCGAGGTCGGCCAGCGTGGGCTGCGGGGCGTCGGGGGCCTCGTAGTCCTCCGCACGTACGACCCCGAGGACGCGGCGCAGCTCGGTCAGGGCGGCGACGGCGTTCTCGCGGATGGTGACGAAGGCCTGCTCCAGCTCCGGCGGCGGGTTCTCGACCCGGTAGGGCGCGGCCTCGGCCTGGATGGCGACCACCGACATGTGGTGGGCGACGACGTCGTGCAGCTCGCGGGCGATGGTGGTGCGCTCCTCGAGCAGCGTCCGCCGGGAGCGTTCCACGGCGGTCACGGTCTGCTGCGCGGTGACGGTCTCCTCGGCCTCGCGGCGGACCTGGACGACGGTCACGAAGAGCATCGCGAGCGCGGCCGGGAAGAGGACCGACACGGCGTTGTCGCTGCCGCCGCGGAGGGTGGCGGCGAAGAAGGCGTACGCGAGGGTGATCATCCACAGCCAGGCGGCGGTACGGGGCCGGGTGCGGGCGGCCACCACCGTCATCACCACCACGTGGGCGATACCGGACGTCGGGCCCCACGGCCAGCCGTCACCGTACGAGCCGAGGAAGGCGACGAAGGGGGTGAAGGACAGCGACGCCCAGAACGCGAGCACCGGGCGGACCAGCGTCAGCAGCACGGCCAGGGCCGGCATCCCGGCGAACACCAGGACGAACACGCCGTTGCCGGGCCCGATGTCCAGCCCCACCGCGAAGACGAAGAACGCCAAGGCGGCGACGACCGCGTGCGGCGTCCAGCGGGCCTTCCTGCGTATCCGCTCCGGCAGGCGCCGGGTCACCGGGCCGTCGACCGCCATCGGATACAGCGGCCGGTAGGCGAACGCGTCATGGAAGAGGTCCTGGCGCAGCCCACCGAGCGCGCCCTGGGCCAGGCGGAACTCGGGGCTGCGGCTCGTCTCACGGGTGTCTGTCACGTCAGCAACGGTACGGGCGGCGCCGGACGCGGTCGTCACCATGACGGCGGATCCTCCCGCGTCCGTCCCAGGTACTACACGCCCCGCGCGACGCCTACGCCCGGAACGCGTCCGCGTGGTCGGCCGCCCACGCGGCGAAGGTGCGGGCCGGGCGGCCGGTGACCCGCTCCACCGTGTCGACGACCGTCCGCCCGGCCTCGGGGGTGTTGCCGTACGCCTCCAACAGGAAGGCGACCACGTGCTCCTCCAGACCGGCCGACCGCCACTGGCCGACGGCCTCGTCCTCGGTCAGCTCGACCAGCCGGATCTCCCGGCCGCGGGCCGCGCCGAGCGTCGCGACCTTGTCCTGGAGGGTGAGCACCTCGGGGCCGGTCACGACGTACGACCGCCCGCCGTGCCCCTCCTCGGTGAGCGCGACGGCCGCGACCGCGCCGATGTCGCCCTCGTGGACCATGGCGCTGAGCCGGTCCGCGAACGGCTCGCGGACCTCGTCGCCGGCCAGGATCCCCGGCGCCCACTCCAGGGCGTTGGACATGAACTCGACCGGCATGACCACCGTCCAGTCGAGCCCTTCGCTCTCCTTGACCGCACGCTCCAGAGGCGTGTCCTCGCCGCCGTGCAGCACGGTCACCCGGCGGACCCCCGCCTTCACGGCGAGCTCCATGAGCCGCGGACCGGTCTCCAGCGGAGCGAAGGCCTCGCCGCCGAAGGTGATCAGGTGGAGGCCGGTGACGCCCTGGAGGGCGACGGCGAGCGTCTCGGGGTCGGTGAGGTCGCCGACGGCGACCTCGACGGAGGCGGGGAGCACGGCGCGGGCCTTGCCCGCGTCCCGGGTGAGGGCGCGGACGGCGTGGCCGCGGGCGAGGAGCTCGGCGACGACCTGACGGCCGACGGTGCCGGTGGCCCCGGAGACGAGGACCTTCTGGCTGCTGCTGGTGGTGCTCTGCTCGTTCGTCATGCTTCGACGGTAGGGAGGCTCGCGGTCAGCTTCTGTCCGCAAGCCGACCACTGCCTGCCGACAGCCGGAGACCCGTCAGAACGCCAGCTGTGCGATCTCCTCCGCGACCACCGCGCACGCGTCCGCCGCCGGGTCGATCAGCGGGAAGTGGCCGACGTCCTGGAGGAGCGTGAAGCCGACCGTCTCGCCCGCCTTCGCCGCCGCCTCCACATAGGCGTCCGCGACGGCCTGCGGGACGACGACGTCGTCCCGGCCCTGGACGACCGTGGTGGCGATCCCCGTCGGCAGCAGCAGCGACGGGTCGGCGTGCCGGGCCCGTACGTCGAACTCGCCCTCCCCGCCGAGGAACTGGGTCACCGCCCCGCCGCACACCCCGAGCTCGACGGCCCGGTCGAAGTGCGCGATGGGCGCGAGCGCGACCACTCCGCGCAGGGCGGGCGGGGCCGGCAGGCGCCAGGGCGCGTCGGGCGCGAGGACGTGCCGGGCCGCGGCCCAGAGGGCGAGGTGGCCGCCCGCGGAGTGCCCGGTGAGCACGATCCGGCGCGGGTCGGCCTGCGGCAGATGCTCGGCGGCCAGCCGCGGTACGGCGTCGAGGGCGGCGGCCACGTCGTCGAGGGTCTCCGGCCAGCGGCCGGCGACCGGTCCCGTACCCCCCTGACGGGGGATGGACCCGCCCCGCCGGTACTCGACGTTGGCGACGGCGAAACCCCGGCGGGCCAGAAAGTCCACGAAAGGAGTCAGATGCTGCCGGTCGTACGGCGCCCGCCAGGCACCGCCGTGCAGGGCGACGACGAGCGGCGCCCGCTGCCGGCCGTCGCGCGGCGCGTAGAAGTCGACGACCTGGTCGGGGTGTTCGCCGTACGCGGCGGACGCGTCCGGGGCGACGGCCGGGTGCGAGAACGCCGACGCTTCTTCGGCGGCGTCGCGCGCGGCGGGGTCCGGCATGCTGTTCCAACCTCTCGGGGACGGGGCCGAATTGGCCTGACCTGCGGGGACCGTATCAGGACTGACGCCCCCACAGATCAAGCGATCATCGGACCGTCCGACCTCAACCGTCGAGGCCGGACCCCACCTCCGCCAGCACCTCGGCGAGGACGCGCGCCGCCCGCTCCGCGTCGGCGAAGCCGACGTACAGCGGCGTGAAGCCGAACCGCAGCACGTCGGGGCGGCGCAGATCGCCCACCACCCCGCGGCGGATCAGCTCCGGCATGACGGCGGGCGCGTCGGCGCACCGCAGCGCGACCTGGCTCCCTCGCTCGCCGTGCGCCTCGGGCGTCAGCGACTCGACACGGCCTTCCGGAACGTACTCCCGCACGCACTCCAGGAAGAAGTCCGTCAACGCGAGGGACTTCGCCCGTACGTCCTCGATGTCGACGCCGTCCCAGACGTCCAGCGCCGACTCCAGGGCCAGCATGGACAGGATGTCGGGCGTACCGACCCGGCCCCGCAGCGCGCCCTCGGCCGCCGCGTATCCGGGGGTCATCCCGAACGGGTCCGCGTGGGAGGTCCAGCCGGGCAGCGGCGAGTCGAAGCCGGCCTGGTGGCGTTCGGCGACGTACAGGTACGCGGGCGAGCCGGGGCCGCCGTTGAGGTACTTGTACGTGCAGCCGACGGCCAGGTCGACGCCGTGCTCCTCCAGACCGACGGGCAGCGCGCCCGCTGTGTGGCACAGGTCCCAGATCGCGAGGGCGCCCGCCTCGTGCAGCGCGGCCGTGATCCCGGGCAGGTCGTGGAGCCGGCCGGTGAGGAAGTCGACGTGGTTGACCAGGGCGGCGGCCGTACGCGGTCCCGCCGCCTGCGCCATGTCGGCGGGGGCGACGGGCACGAGCCGACGGCCGGTCATCCGGGCCGCCGAGGCGGCTATGTACCCGTCCGTGGGAAACGTCGTGGCGTCGACGAGGATCTCGTCCCGGTCGTCCGGGCACAGCCGGGTGGCCGCGACGACCGCCTTGAAGACGTTCACGCTCGTCGAGTCGCCGACCACGATCCGGCCGGGGGCGGCGCCGACGAGCGGGGCGATCCGGTCGCCGATCCGCTCGGGCGCGGTCCACCAGCCGCTCTCGTCCCAGGAGCGGATGCGCAGCTGCCCCCACTCGCGGGTGATGACGTCGGCCATCCGGTCGGGCACGTGCGCGGGGAGTGCGCCCAGCGAGTTCCCGTCGAGGTAGACGGTCGCGTCGTCGAGGGCGAACTTCTCCCGCAGCTTCGCCAGCGGGTCGTGCGTGTCACGGAGCAGCGCGTTCTCGCGCAGGGCCTCAGACATGGCTGCGCGCCGTCCAGAGCTCCGGGAACACGTTCTTCTGCGCCCGCTTCTCCAGCCAGGCGACGCCCGCCGAGCCGCCGGTGCCGGTCTTGGAGCCCATGGCCCGGCGGGTGGCGACGAGGTGGTCGTTGCGCCAGCGCCAGATCAGCTCGGCGACATCGCTCAGCGCCTCGCCCAGGCGGACGAGTTCGCCGTTCTGGTCGCCGTCGGCGTAGATCCCGGCCCAGATCTCCTCGATCTCGGGCGACGGCTCGTACTTCTTCGCCAGATCACGGGCGAGCACGGCCTGCGGCACGGGCAGCCCGCGCCGGGCGAGGAGCCTGAGGACCTCGTCGTACAGGCTCGGCTCCTGCAGGGCCTTCTCCAGCTCGGCGTGGACGCGCGGCGCCCCGCGGTGCGGCACCAGCATCGACGCGGACTTCTCGCCGAGCAGGAACTCCATCCGCCGGTACATCGCCGACTGGAAGCCGGAGCCCTCGCCGAGGGCCGAGCGGTAGGAGTTGAACTGCGCCGGGGTGAGCTGGGCCAGCGGCCGCCAGGAGTGGTTCAGCGCCTCCAGCTCGCGCACGGAGCGCTTGAGCGCGTCCATCGCCACGGGGATGCGGTCCTCGCGCAGCGCGCGGCTCGCGGTCTCCCACTCGTGGACGATGACGGTGAACCACAGCTCCATGACCTGGGTGGTGACCAGGAAGACCATCTCGCCCGGATCGTCGGAGCGGAGGTGCTGGAGGTGGGTGAGTACGTCCGCCTGTACGTAGTCCTCGTACGGCGTCGTGCCCGCGAAGTCGAGGTTCGGGTCTTCGACCGAACCGGCTTCGGAGGCATCGGGGAAGGTGGACATCGCTGTCTCCTCGATACGCAACTACCGGGTAGCGGTCCGCTCCTTCCGTGTGGCAAGTGGAGCCCCGGTCCCCTCGGGCCCGCGTGCTTCGTCGCACGCGGTCCCATGCGCATCATGGCACGATCGGACCCTCGATGTAGCTACCGTCTTCGTCATACGGATATGCGTTCGAACGGCATCCTTTGAGCCCCTTGATCTGCTGCATCATGACGGGCGCGGGCTTGCCCGCGCCGGGGCAGCTCATATGGGTCCGGATGCCGATCTCGTGCCCGACCTCGTGGTTGATGATCAGATGCCGGTACTCGGCCGGGGTCCCGCTGAACGTCGGGGAGCCCAGCAGCCAGCGCTTCAGGTTCACCACGACACCGTCCGTGGTCTCGCAGTTCAGCTCTCCGCGCGTGTTGAGGCCCTGGGCGAGACAGAGCTTGTCGGCGGTCGCCGGGGTGGCGATCCGGATGACGAAGTCGGCGTTCTCGGAGACCAGCTGGAACCGGCCACGGCCGTGGGCGGCCCAGCCGCGCGGATGGTCGAGGATCTGCTGGATCTCGGTGGCGACCTGGAGGGCGGAGAGGTCGATGCCGCCCTCGACCTGGACGCGGTAGCGGCGCAGGGAACCGCCGGTGCCGACGGCGTCGCCGGAGGACCGGGCGGTGGTGAAGCTGCCCGAGCCCTTGGCGGGCACCTTCGGCTTCTCGGGCGCGGGCGGCGGCTTCGGCTTGGCGGAGGTCTTCTTCGGTGCCGGTGTCGGGGTCGCGGCCTTCGGGGTGGGGATCGCCCTGGTCGTCTCGACCGTGCGGGAGGGCGTGTCCACGGCGCGATCGGTGCCGGTGTCCTGGCCGCTGTTGTAGTGGGCGAGGGCGGCGCCGCCACCGAGGGAGAGCGTGACGAGCGCGAGCGTCGGGAGGACGAGCCGTCCGATGGGGCGCCGCTCGGACCTGCCCCGGCCGCGGCTCCGGCTCCGACTCTGCGTTCGTCCCCGGCCCGCGGGTGCGGCGGCGCGCTTGCCCAAGACAGACTTCTCCCCTGCGTCGGCCGGTTGGGGGGAAGAGGGTGGGGCCTCTGTGCCGGCTGCTCTCGGTACAACGGTCCGAAGGATCGTAACCGCCGCTTCGAACGGCCTCGAACATTCCCGGAACGATGACCGGTTTCCCCCTGCCCCGCAGGACGGGGGAAACCGGTGCGTCTCGGCGGGCGTCGGCCCAGGGTTCCCGAGGCCGTCGCCCCAAGGCTTCCGCGGGCGTCGGCCCAGGGTTTCCGCGGGCTCAGCCCAGGGTTTCCGCGGCCGTTTCCGAGGAGTCGCGCAGGAACGTCGAGCAGCGCTCGTACTCGTCCTTCTCGCCGATCTCGCCGGCGGCCCGCGCAAGCGCGTGCAGGGCCCGCAGGAAGCCGCGGTTCGGCTCGTGCTCCCACGGCACCGGGCCGTGGCCCTTCCAGCCGCTGCGGCGCAGCGCGTCGAGGCCGCGGTGGTAGCCGGTACGGGCGTAGGCGTACGACTCGATGACGCGACCGCCCTCGTACGCCTCGTCGGCGAGCTGGGCCCAGGCGAGCGAGGACGTCGGGTACTTCGCGGCGACGTCCGCCGGCGCCGTGCCCGCCGCGAGCAGCTCGCGCGGCTCCGGGTAGTCGGGCAGATGGGTGGGGGGCGGTCCCCCCAGGAGGTTCTCGTGGATGGCCATGGGGCCAGTCTGCCTCAGCCGCCGCCCTCCCGTGCCGTGCGGTCCCCCGGGTCCAACGGGGGCGCTGTCACCCCGCAGTGGACCTTGCACTCGGGGTGGCAGCCGTCCGCCTCGGCCGGCTTCCGCACGGCCGCCCAGGCCAGGACCGCACCCGCCACCATCAGCCCCGCACACATCGGCATCGCCCGCCGGAACGTCTCCCCGAACTCCTCCGCCGAGCGGTACGCCTCCGGTCCCATCCCCGCCAGCGTCGGCAGCGCCGCCACCGCGAGCAGTCCGGCCGCCCGCGCCGCCGCGTTGTTGATCCCGCTCGCCAGACCCGCACGCGCCACGTCCACCGAGGCCAGGACGGTCGCCGTCAGCGGGGCCACCAGGACGGTCAGCCCGAGACCGAGCACCACCATCGCCGGCAGCACGTCCCGTACGTACGAGGCGTCCTCATCGACCCGCAGCATCAGGACCATCCCGCCGGCGCACAGCAGCGGCCCCACGGTCAGCGGAATCCGGGGCCCGATCTTCTCGCCCAGCTCGCCCGACTTCGCCGAGAGCAGCAGCATCAGGACCGTCGTCGGCAGCAGCGCCGTCCCCGCCGCGAGCGCCGAATAGCCGGACACCACCTGGAGCTGGAGCGTGGCGAGGAAGAAGAAGCCGCCCAGCGCCGCGTACACGCACAGCGTCACCAGGTTGACCACCGTGAACAGCCGGGACGCGAAGATCGACGGGGGCACCATCGGCTCCGCCAGCCGCCGCTCCAGGGCCACGAACGCCGCCCCGACCACGACCCCGACCCCCGCGGCCCACCAGGCCTCGGCGATCAGCGCGTACGTGACGAGCGCGAGCGCGGTCGCCCCCAGGAAGGCGCCGAGCACGTCGAAGCGGCCGTGGGCGGACTCGTCGCGCGACTCGGGCACATGGCGCAGCGCCACCGGCACGCACAGCGCGGCCAGCGGCACGTTCAGCAGGAACACCCACCGCCAGCCGGGCCCGTCGACCAGCCAGCCACCGACGAAGGGCCCGATCGCCGCGCCCACCCCACCGAAGCCCGACCAGAGCCCGACGGCCTTGGCCCGGTCGTCCGGGTGGAAGCTCGCCTGGATCAGCGCCAGCGACCCGGGGGTGAGCAGCGCGCCGCCGACGCCCTGGAGGGCCCGGGCGGCGATCAGGACGCCCGCGTTCGGGGCGAGCCCGCACAGCAGCGAGGCGACGGCGAACCACACGATGCCGACCACGAACACCCGCCGCCGTCCGTACCGGTCGCCCAGCGCCCCGCCGAGCAGGATCAGCCCGGCGAGGGTCAGCATGTAGGCGTTGACGGTCCACTGGAGCGCGGCCATGTCGGTGCCGAGGTCCTCGCCGATGTGCGGCAGGGCGACGTTGACGACGGTGGAGTCGAGCAGCGCCATCCCCGAGCCGAGCACGGTGGTGAGAACGATCCACCGCCCGGTGCCCGAGGCGAGCCTGATGTCCATGCCTGCCATCGTCCTCGCGGGGGCGCCGGCGTGCATGTTGTTCGGGCGGCCCGGAGCGGTCAGGTCACGCGAAGCCTCGTCGCCGCCCGGACCAGCGCGTCCACGCCCCGTTGCGCCTTCTTCCGCGGACAGCCGACGTTCAACCGGACGAAGCCCGGCGTCCCGTAGACCTCACCCGGCATGATCGCGACCTTCTCGACCTCCACCAGCTCCCGCTGGAGCGCGCCGTCGTCGATGCCGAGCGGCCGCAGGTCGATCCAGGCCAGATAGCCGGCCTGCGGGGGCGTCCAGGTCACCCCCGGCAGCCCTTCCCGGAGCCGCGTCTCCAGCAGCCGCATCGTGCCCGCCACATACGCCCGAAGCTCGTCCAGCCAGGGCGCGCCCCGTGTGTACGCGGCGACGTGGGCGGTCAGGGAGAGCACGGCCGGGGAGGCGAGCCCCTCGCCCGTCTCCATACGGCGGACGAACGCCTCGTGCTCGTCGGGGTCGCCGATGATCCCGTACGAGCCGCTCAGCGCGGGAAAGTTGAAGGCCTTCGTGCCCGAGGTGATCAGGGCCCACCGCCGGCCGCGCCCCGCCTCGACGAACCGGCTGAAGGGCAGATGGCGCCGGCCGTCCGCCACCAGGTCCGCGTGGATCTCGTCGCTGACGACCGCGACCCCGTGCCGTTCGGCGAGCCGCGCGAACTCCGCGAGCTCCTCCTCCCGCCACACCCGGCCCGTCGGGTTGTGCGGCGAGCAGAGCAGCAGCATCGTGCTGTCCGGCTTCGCCAGCTCCGCCTCCAGCGCCTCGGTGTCCCCGACCGGGACGCGGCGCAGCTCGCGCCCGAGGCCGGTGACGGCCTTACGGAAGCCGTCGTACGTCGGGGTGTGCACCACCACGCCTTCGCCGGGCGCGGTCCACATCTGGAGCAGCTGCGAGAGCTGGCTCAGCACGGACGGGGCGTAGACCAGGGTCTCGATGTCGAGCGCGGTGTCGTGGCGGGTCGCGTACCAGTGGCGGATCGCCTCACGGAACTCGCCGATCCGCCACTCCGTGTAGCCGAAGACTCCGTGGTCGACGCGGTCACGCAGGGCGGTGAGCACCTCGGGCGGGGAGGCGAAGTCCATGTCGGAGATGGTGAAGGGAAGCAGCTCCCCGACCCCGAAGCGGTCCGCGATGTCGTCCCACTGGACCGAGCAGGTGCCCCGGCGGTCTACCTCGCGGTCGAAGTCGTACGTCGTCGTCACTCAGGCCTCCTGGAGAGCCGAAGGGCCCGACACCACCGAGTGCCGGGCCCTTCCTTCACATGTCACGCATTCAAACGTGCACCATGTGGCTGCGCCAGCCGATTACTTCAGCTTCGTGCCGGTCGAGCGCAGCGCGGCGCACGCCTCGGTCACACGCACGGCCATGCCGGCCTCGGCGAGCTTGCCCCAGGTGCGCGGGTCGTAGGTGGACTTCTTGCCGACCTCGCCGTCGACCTTCAGGACGCCGTCGTAGTTCTTGAACATGTGGTCGGCGACCGGACGCGTGAAGGCGTACTGGGTGTCGGTGTCGAGGTTCATCTTCACGACGCCGTTCTCCAGCGCGGTGGCGATCTCCTCGGCGGTGGAGCCGGAGCCGCCGTGGAAGACGAAGTCGAACGGGTTGGCCTTGCCGAAGCGCTCGGCGACGCCCGCCTGCAGGTCCTTGAGCAGCTCGGGGCGGAGCACGACGTTGCCCGGCTTGTAGACGCCGTGCACGTTGCCGAAGGAGGCGGCCAGCAGGTAGCGGCCCTTCTCGCCCAGGCCGAGGGCCTCGGCGGTGCGGATCGCGTCGTCGACGGTGGTGTACAGCTCGTCGTTGATCTCGTGGGTGACGCCGTCCTCCTCGCCACCGGTCGGGGTGATCTCGACCTCGAGGATGATCCGGGCGGCGGCGGCCTTGGCCAGCAGCTCCTGGCCGATGGCCAGGTTGTCGGCGAGGGTCTCGGCGGAGCCGTCCCACATGTGCGACTGGAAGAGCGGGTTCTGACCGGCCTTGACGCGCTCGGCGGAGATGTCGAGCAGCGGACGGACATAGCCGTCCAGCTTGTCCTTCGGGCAGTGGTCGGTGTGCAGCGCGACCGTGATGTCGTACTTGGCGGCGACGATGTGCGCGAACTCGGCCAGGGCGACGGCGCCCGTGACCATGTCCTTGTTGTGCTGGCCGCCCAGGAACTCGGCGCCACCGGTCGAGATCTGGATGATGCCGTCGCTCTCGGCCTCCGCGAAGCCGCGCAGCGCGGCGTGCAGGGTCTGGGAGGAGGTCACATTGATGGCCGGGTAGGCGAACTTGCCTGCCTTCGCCCGGTCGAGCATCTCGTTGTAGACCTCGGGGGTTGCGATGGGCATTCGTCCGCTCCTTGTGATGTGCGGGTGGGTGCGTTACTAGACCCTGACCTGGGGCGACGTCATCGTCGGGGCCCATCTTTCCAGACTCTTGTGCGGACACCGAGACGTGCGGGGCGGAGCGTTTCACGTGAAACACTCCGCCCCGCCCAAAGCCCCAGGTCAGGGATGCCCCCAGAGGCCTCCGGGACCTAAGTCACGACTTCGCCTCGATCAGGACAATGCCTCGATCAGCCGAGACCCAGCTCGTCGAGCGCGAAGGCGTAGAGGTACGGCACGCCCGCGGTGGTGCTGATCTTCTCGCCCGCGCCCGTCGCCCGGTCCACGATCGTCGCGACGGCGACGACCTCGGCACCGGCCGCGCGCGCCGCCTCGACGGCGGTGAGCGGGGAGCCGCCGGTGGTGGAGGTGTCCTCGACGATCAGGACCCGGCGGCCCTTGATGTCCGGACCCTCGACCTGACGCTGCATCCCGTGGGCCTTGGCGGCCTTACGGACGACGAAGGCGTCCAGTCGCTTCCCCTGGGCGGCGGAGGCGTGCAGCATCGCCGTCGCGACCGGGTCGGCGCCGAGCGTCAGACCGCCCACGGCATCGAACTCCAGGTCGGCGGTCAGGTCGAGCATGACCTGACCGACGAGCGGGGAGGCGGCGCCGTCCAGGGTGATCCGGCGCAGATCGACGTAGTAGTCGGCCTCCAGACCCGAGGAGAGGGTCACCTTGCCGTGCACCACGGCCTTGTCCTTGATCTGCTGGAGCAGGTCAGCGCGTACGTCAGTCATGCTCATGAGCTTAAAGCCGCCACCGGCTAGAGCCGCCGCCAGGCGAACGTGGCCGCGATCTCCAGCGGCTCGATCGGGGTCACGTACTGCGGGAGCGTGTTCAGTCCGTTCGGCGGGCCTGACTGCGGCTCCACACAGACCGCCGCCTCCTGCTCGTCGTAGATCACCACCCATTCGCTGCGGCTGGTCACCTTCAGCTCCAGCTGCTCCGGCCAGGTGAGGGTGACGTCGACACCGCCGGACATGCCGAAGCAGTCGTCCCAGGGGCCGGGGGTCGGGCCGATCCGCCGCCCGGTGGGGAGGTGGTCCTCGCCGCGCTCCTCCTGCCAGTCGGCCGTGAAGTCGATCCGTACGGGAGCACCGCCGTCGAGGCTGCGGTTGAACCAGGGGTGCCAGCCGGCCTGCGCCGGGAAGGAGTCGGCGAGGGTCTCGACCCCGAGCTGGAGGGTGAGGCCCTCCTCGGTGAGGGCGAAAGTCTGGGTGACCCGGCCGGCGTACGGCCACGGGTCCCCCAGCTCGTAGGTGAACGCCGCCGAGCGTCCGTCGTCGTCCGCCGTCCGGGCGGGCTTCCAGACGGCGTCGCGGCCGGTGCCGTGGATGGCGTGCGGCGGCGAGTTGAGGGGCATCTCGTGCTTCACGCCGCCGTTGCGGAACTGCCCCAGTTCGATCCGCCCGCACCAGGGCACCATCGGGAAGCAGCCGTACCGCTCGCCCTGGCGCAGCAGCTCCGTGCCGCCGATGCGCAGGCTCTCGATGCGGCAGCCGTTGTCGGGGTTGATGGTCAACTCGGCGTCGCCCGCCGTCAGTCGCGTCTGCTTGCTCACGCCCCGACAGTAGACGGGGATCAGCGCCGGCGGCGCAGCGCCCGGCCGACGACCACCGCGGAGGCGAGCGCGAGGGCCGCGGCAGGGGCGATCCAGCGCAGGGTGGCGCCCGCGGTGGCCGGCTCCGGGGCGGGGACGGGGGCGTACCGGCCCCGCGGCGGGGCGTGGTCGACCTCCTCGGCGCTCCGTCCGATCATCGTGCGCCGGGCGTGTGCGGCCTCGGCGGCCGGAGGCTGGGCGGGGTACTCGACCGGGGTGTCGTCCTCGAAGTCCCCGCCCTGGAACGGGTCGAGCGAGGGCGGGGGGACGGGCGTCTCGAAGACCGACGGGCGGTGGGGCTCCTCGACGCCGTCGTCGACACCGTCGCTGTCGCTGTCGGCCTCGTCGTCGATCGCGTCCAGGGAGTCGGCCGCGGACTCGTGCGCGGACTCGGCCACGGAGTCGGCCCCGGACTCGGCCTTGATCTCGACGATCTCGGCTTCCGCCGCGGACTCCTCGCCGGACTTCCCCGCCGCCGCAGCCAGTCCGGCCACGAACTTCTCGATCAGCCGCTGGGCCGCCGCCTCCCGCGCCTCCTCGGAGAGGTCGGCGAGGCGGCCCGCGCTCTTCACGGCACCGGTGAAGGCCAGCGTCGTACCGTCGGCCACCGGGGTGAGCGCGATCGCCAGGGAGAGCTTCACCGAGCCCTTGCCGCGGACCTCGGTGCCCCTGCCCTCGACGGCGATGACCTCGTCCCGTTCGGTCAGCCGCAGGGCGCCCCGGTAGGTGATCGTGTTGCCGCCGGCCCTGATCTTCAGCCGGCCGGCGAGCGGGCCCGCCTCCGCGTCCTGCTGGAGGCCGGGGACGCAGCGCGCCACCCGTGCGGGGTCCGTCAGGGTCGCGCGGAGGACCTCGGCCGGTACCGGAACGAACACCTCATGCTCCATGGAAGCCGAGCCTACTCAGACCGGGCGTCGTCGTCGCCTGTTTGGTCCGGTCCTGTCCCGGGTCCTGTCCGCGGTCGTGCACCCGCTCCTGTTTCCGGGTCCGCGTCAGGCGGCCACCCCGGCGGCCGCCGACACGGTCAGCCGCCGTAGCGCGGGTGGATCAGCGTCGAGGGCGGCGGCGGGGCGCCCCGGTCGTCCCGGGTCCGCTCGGCGGCCCGCGCTCCCGTCACCAGGGCGCCGGCCGTCAGGGACCGCAGCCGGGGCGTGTCGGGGGCGAGGCCCAGCTCGGGCGGGTAGGTGCCCGCGACCGCGAGGAGGTAGCCCCAGTCACCCGTCCCCGTGTCCGTGTCGCCCGAGCGGTCGGCCCGGTCGGGGCCCGCGGCGAGGTGCGCGCCGCGGCCGTGCGCGCTGTAGGCCCGGGTCGCGAAACCGGCCGCGCGCAGGGTGGAGTCCACCGTCCAGAACGCGTGGGGGCGGGCGGAGGCCGAGCCGGCGTGCACGACGAGCCGTCCGCCGTCGGCGAGGACCCGGGCGGCGAGACCGTAGAACTCCTCCGAGTACAGCTTGGTGCCGGCCGAGATCCCCGGGTCGGGCAGGTCCGAGATCACCACGTCGTACCGCTCGCGCGGCCCCTCGTCCTCCCCCTCTGGCCCTGTCGTCGCCGTCTCGCGCAGCCAGCGGAACGCGTCCGCCGAGGCGACCCGGACGCGCGGGTCGCGCAGGGCGTTCGCGTTGAGCGCGGCGAGTTCGGGGTGGCTGCGGGCGAGCCGTACGACTCCGGGGTCGATCTCGACGACGGTGACCGACCGGACTCCGGGGTGGCGCAGCACCTCGCGCGCGGCGAGGCCGTCACCGCCGCCGATGATCAGCACGCGCGCGTGCGGCCCGTTCATCGCGGGGTGGACCAGCGACTCGTGGTAGCGGGAGGCGTCCTCGCCGCCGGCCCGCAGCCGGCCGTCCACGAAGAGGTCCGGCGGGCTGCCGCGCTCCCCCGTCACCACGACCTCCTGGAGCTCGGTCTGGACGGCGACGCGCACGCTGTCGCCGTACACCGCGCGCCGCGCGGCCCGTTCGAAGTCGTCGACGAGGACGGTGGCCGTGGCGAGGACGGCGAGGACCGCCAGGTTCGTACCGATCAGCAGCGCCCGGGACCGGCCGGTCAGGTCGCGCCGGAACAGCCACAGCACCAGCCCGCCGCCCGCCACCGCGTTCACCGCGCCGGTGACGAGCGCGCCGGTGAGCTGGCCGAGCCAGGGCAGCAGCAGGAAGGGAAAGGCGAGGCCGCCGACGAGCGCGCCGACGTAGTCCGCGGCGAACAGGTCGGCGACGGTCCCGGCCGGATCGGCGGCGCTCTCCTTCTCCCGTGCGCCGGGGGAACGCGCCGATTCCGCACGCTGGATCAGCGACATGAGAAGCGGGATCTCCGCCCCGATGAGGACTCCGATGGCGAGCGAGAACCCCACCAGGACGTACCGCGCCTCGCCCAGCCAGGCGAACGCCGCGTACAGCACGAGGGCCGAGCAGCCTCCGATCAGCGCGAGGCCGCCCTCGACGAGCCCGAAGCCGACGGCGGCGCGACAGCGCAGCCGCTTGGCGAGCAGCGAGCCGACACCCATCGCGAAGACCATCACGGACAGCACGACGGAGGCATGGGTGACCGAGTCGCCGATCAAGTACGAGGCGAGTGCGACCAGTTCCAGCTCGTAGACAAGCCCGCAGGCGGCGCAGACGAAGACGACGACGAGGACCGGAAACCGCACCGCTCTCGGCCGCACGGGCAGCCGCGTCACCCTCTTGGGTGGCATGGTCAGGGGCGGATCGATCATGTTCGTAACGCTACGTCACACATCTGTCGCCGCTTGTCACCCACACGAGTGCACCTGATGCTCCGGGACGGCGCATTACAGCGTGGCGGGCATACGAACGCCGATCCGCGTCCTGGTGACCACCAACTGCCCTTCCTGCGGGTACGCGTGCCAGGTGCGCCACCGCACCTGGCCCTCGTGGCGCTGCGCCAGCATCGCCGTGAAGGCGTGCGGGGAGCCGGGGAACGTCCCCGCGAGGCCGTTGGGATGGTCGGCGACGAGTGCGAGCAACTCCTGGGCGCGGCCCGCGAAGGAGCCGTGCGAGAGCTTCTCGACGCGGGCGGCGAATTCGTACTCCCATCCGCCGATGCGCTTGGACACGCCCAGCGGCAGCGGCGTACTGCTGCCGGGCATACAGGCGACGGTCTCCGAGCAGGTGTACTGCTCTTCCTCCAGAAGCACCTGATGGGAGGCGCCGAGGAGCCGCAACTGGAGCTTGGCTCCGGTCAGTTCGAGGTCGAGCACGGCGAGGGCGGGCAGCGGCTCGCGCCCGAGCGCCCAGGCCAGATCGGCCGCACGCGTGTCGGTGTAGGAGGTCTTCAGGGTCGTGAGCATGGGTCGGCTCCGCAAACACGGTTTGACGGGTGGGCCGGGGGCGCCCCGGAGAAGGGTCCAACGGGAGTGGGGGATCGCCGGCTCGGGTCCACACACGGTCCGAGGGCTGTCTTTATCAAGTGCGAGGGAATCACGGACTTCGAGCGACTCGCAGCGCTTTTACCCAACTTGCCGTGGTTTCCATCCCCTTCGGGGACCCCACAGTTCACTTGTTCAATCGGAAGCGATTGCGGCTCCAACACGAAGGTGCCCGGCGGATGTTGGACCGGCCGGGCACCCGGGTGACCGCGAGGACGACTGACCCGTGTCAGTCGCCCCCGCCGCCGCCCCCGCAGCCGCCTCCGCCGCCGCAGGACGAGCCGCCCCCGCAGCCGCCTCCGCCGCCGTCCGACCAGCCCCCACGGCGCCGTCGGCCGCCCCCGCGCCGTGCGCCGCCGACGGATGAGGCGACGCCCGCCACCACGAACAGAATGATGACTCCGATGATCAGAGCTTCCATGTGTGAACCCCCGTAGGTCTTGTGTGACAGGGGGATGCCCTCCACGCCTCCGGCCCAAAGCGCACTTGAGGAAGTCCAGAGCTTCCCCGCAGGATGACGGGCATGACACGACCGCTGCTCAACCGCCGGCTCGCCGAGTTCGGGACGACGATCTTCGCCGAGATGTCCGCGCTCGCCGTCCGGACCGGGGCGATCAACCTCGGCCAGGGCTTCCCCGACACCGACGGCCCCGAGGAGATCCGGGAGGCCGCGGTCCGGGCGCTGCGCGACGGGCGCGGCAACCAGTACCCGCCCGGCACCGGCGTCCCCGAGCTGCGCACCGCCGTGGCCGAGCACCAGCTGAGGCGGTACGGGCTCGCGTACGACCCCGACACCGAGGTCCTCGTCACGGCGGGCGCGACCGAGGCGATCGCGGCCGCGCTGCTCGCCCTCGTCGAGCCCGGCGACGAGGTGATCGCCCTGGAGCCGTACTACGACTCGTACGCCGCATGCATCGCGATGGCGGGCGGCACGCGCGTACCGGTCACCCTCCGCCCGCACGAGGGCGCCTACCGTCTGGACCTGGACGAGCTACGGGCCGCGGTCACCGACCGGACCCGGCTGATCCTGCTCAACACCCCGCACAACCCGACCGGCACCGTCCTCACCCGCGCCGAACTCACCGCGATCACCGAACTCGCCGTCGCCCGCGATCTGCTCGTCGTCACCGACGAGGTGTACGAGCACCTGGTCTTCGACGACGCCGAGCACCTGCCGATCGCGAGCCTGCCGGGGATGCGGGAGCGCACGGTCACCATCGGCTCGGCCGGCAAGACCTTCTCCTTCACCGGCTGGAAGGTCGGCTGGATCACCGCGAGCCCGGAGCTCACCGCCGCGGTGCGATCCGCCAAGCAGTTCCTCACCTACGTCGCGTCCGGACCGTTCCAGTACGCCGTCGCCGAGGCGCTGCGCCTGCCCGACACCTACTTCGACGCCCTGCGGGCCGATCTGGGCGCCAAGCGGGACCTGCTGTGCGACGGTCTGGCGCAGGCGGGTTTCGAGGTCTACCGCCCGGCCGGGACCTACTTCGTCACCACCGACATCCGCCCCCTCGGCGAGTCCGACGGCTTCGCCTTCTGCCGCGCCCTGCCCGAGCGGGCCGGCGTGGTGGCCATCCCCAACGCCGTCTTCTACGACCACCGCGCGGAGGGCGAGCCGTTCGTCCGTTTCGCATTCTGCAAACGCGTGGATGTCCTGGAGGAGGCGGTCTCCCGCCTGAAGGGCTTGGCGGGCTAGGGCGGCGGACACATCACGGGGCCCCGGCGAGCGGGATTTTTCACCCGGTGGGCCCCGCGCTCGCGCGCGCTTCCTCCGTGCCGCGCCGATGGTCGGGTAGACCGATTTGTCGGGCTGATCCCGATTCTCACCGTCGGGCCCGCTCCCGATTCCCGTGCGCACGGAGGTGCACCCTGTCCGCCGAGACTCTCGACCGCCGGGCCACGACCGCCGGCGCCCGGAGCGTCCCCCGTTGGCGGGCCTCGCTGTACCGGGCCGCCCCCGCGCTCGGTCTGTTCGCCGCGGCGCGGCTCACCGGGATGCTCGTGCTCGCGGCCTGGGCCTGGCACCTCGGACGCTCACCGCGGGCGCTGCTCGCCACGTCCTGGGACTCGGACTGGTACACCCGGATCGCCGCACACGGCTACGGCCACACGCTCCACTGGCCCGACGGCGTCGTCCAGTCCGACCTGGCGTTCTTCCCGCTCTACCCCGCCCTGGTGCGCGCCGTCACCACCGTCCTGCCCGTCGAGGGCGGCACGGCCGGGCTGCTGCTGTCCTGGCTGTCGGCAGGCGTCGCGGCGTGGGGGATCTACCTGATCGGCGAGCGGCTGCACGGACGGCCCACCGCCGTCCTGCTCGTCCTGCTCTGGGGCCTGCTGCCGCACTCGATCGTGCTGTCGATGGCGTACACCGAGCCGCTGATGACGGCCCTGTCCGCCTGGTCGCTGTACGCGCTTCTCACCGGCCGCTGGCTGTGGGCCGGCGCACTGGCCGCCGTGGCCGGCCTGTCCCGCCCCAACGGCGTCGCCATCGCGGCCGCGGTCCTGGTCGCGGCGGGGTACGCGCTGTGGCGCGGGCGCGGCCGGGCCGGTCCGCGCGTATGGGCCGGTGCCGTGCTCGCCCCGGCCGGGTGGCTCTCGTACCTGCTCTGGGTGGGCGCCCGGCGCGGCGATCTGCTCGGCGGCTACTTCGCCGTCCAGGACGGCTGGACCTCCCGCTTCGACTTCGGGCGCGGCGCGCTGCGCTTCGTCCTGGAGATGCTGCGGGGGCCGACGCAGTTCGGCTTCGCGATGGCGCTGCTGATCACGGGCGCCGGGGTGCTGCTCTTCGCGCTGCTCGCGCTGGTGGAGCGGCCGCCGCTGCCGGTCCTGGTCTACACGGCCGTGCTCGTGGTCATCACGGTCGGCGGTTCCGGCTTCTTCGAGTCCAAGCCGCGCTTCCTGCTGCCCGCGTTCCCGCTGCTCGTCCCGCTGGCGCAGGCACTGACGAAAGCCCGGCCGAGGGCCGCGATCGTGGTGATCGCGGCGCTGGCCGGGCTCTCGTTCAGCTTCGGTGCGTACGCGCTGACGCTCGCACGCATGGCCCTGTGAGGGGCCAGGGGCCGGTACCGGCCCTGTGGCGGCTCAGGCCTCGTCGCCGTCGGAGGACTTGTCCTCCGGGGACTCCAGGCCGAACTGCTCGACGAGCCACTTGTCGAACTCGATCGAGGCGCGGACCCAGCTGACGGTGGAGGACACGAAGTGCTCCAGCGCGACGCCGGTGCCGATCAGCATCTGCGCCTCACCGATGAGGCGGAGGGTGGCGGAGCCGTCCTCCTCCTCGTGCAGGTGCGTGTAGACCTTGGGCCACAGGGTGCGGCGGTTCCAGTCGTCGATCGCGTCGAGAACCTTGGCGCGGTCGTCGGCGGAGTGCGGGCGGTCGTAGAACGTCCGCACCGAGAAGACACGCTGGTCCTCCTCGCCGCGGAACATGAAGTACGTCCGGAATTCCTCCCACGGCGCCGCGAGGTCACCCTCGTCGTCGACGACGTACTTCAGCTCCATCTGGTCCAGGAGCTGCTTGACCAGGTCCTGGTCGGGGACGACGGGGCCCGCCGGTCCTGCTGCCTGAGGCTGGGGCTGGCCCCCGAAATTCGGAATCGAGGACGGGTCGATGCTCACCGTGAATATCCCTTCGTACGGTTGACGCCATCCTCCCCCATGCCGGGCGGTACGGCGCAAGCCCCGACTCCCGCGATCCGCTGCGGGCTGACAAGATCTGGTGCCTATGGGGGACAAAGTGAGGCCACGTGCGCGCACGTGGATCTGGGTGTCGGTGCTGGTGTCGATCTTCTGCGGGGGGCCGATCGCCCTGCTGGCCTGGGGCGCGATGGCCTTCAGCGAGGCCGGCGAGGCGCAGCCGGTCGACTGCGCGGACGCCATGACATGGGCCCAGGCGACCTTGCCGAAGAGCGCGGTGGAGCCCCGGTGCACCACGGCCAGCTGGCTGGACACCCAGGTCACGGCCGACTTCCGGATGCCGCGCCGCGAGGCGGCGCAATGGCTCGCCGGGACCTACCCGGGCACGGACCCCGGCAAGCCCCAGTTCTGCGACCACGACCTGTGCCTGAACGTGCAGTACGACGGTGAGGCCGAGCCGGACGGCCCGGTCGCGGTCGACGTGACCGTGACGTACGAGGGCGAGTCCGCCCTCGTACATCTGCTGGCCTTCGACACCTGACCGCGCCTCTCTACTGGGCCGCGCCCACGATCAGCCCGTCCTCGAAGCGGTCCACCCGGACCGTGTCGCCGTCGCGGACCTCGCCCGCGAGGATCTCCTTGGCGAGCCGGTCGCCGATGGCCGTCTGGATCAGGCGGCGCAGCGGGCGGGCGCCGTACGCCGGGTCCATGCCCTCGTCGGCCAGCCACTCCAGCGCGGCCGGCGTGACCTCCAGCGTGAGCCGGCGCTCGGCGAGCCGCTTGGCGAGCCGGTCGATCTGGAGCTCCGCGATCCGCCCCAGTTCGGTCTTGTCGAGGGCCGAGAAGACCACCAGGTCGTCGAGCCGGTTGAGGAACTCCGGCTTGAAGGAGGACCGTACGACCTCCAGGACCCGCTCCTTCTTCTCCTCCTCGCCGATCAGGGGGTCGACCAGGTACTGGCTGCCCAGGTTGGAGGTGAGGATCAGGATGGTGTTGCGGAAGTCGACCGTCCGGCCCTGGCCGTCGGTGAGCCGGCCGTCGTCGAGGACCTGGAGCAGGATGTCGAAGACCTCCGGGTGGGCCTTCTCCACCTCGTCGAGCAGCACCACGCTGTACGGGCGGCGGCGCACCGCCTCGGTGAGCTGGCCGCCCTCCTCGTAGCCGACGTAGCCGGGAGGCGCGCCGACGAGCCGGGCGACGGAGTGCTTCTCGCCGTACTCCGACATGTCGATGCGGACCATGGCCCGCTCGTCGTCGAAGAGGAAGTCCGCGAGCGCCTTCGCCAGCTCGGTCTTGCCCACGCCGGTCGGGCCGAGGAAGAGGAACGAGCCGGTGGGACGGTCTGGGTCGGCGATCCCGGCGCGCGTACGGCGTACGGCGTCGGAGACGGCCCGCACGGCCTCGGTCTGGCCGATGAGCCGCTTGCCGAGCTCGTCCTCCATGCGCAGCAGCTTCTGCGTCTCGCCCTCCAGGAGGCGGCCGGCGGGGATGCCGGTCCAGGAGCCGACCACGTCCGCGATGTCGTCGGGGCCGACCTCCTCCTTGACCATGGTGTCCTTGGCGACCTCCTGCTCGGCCTCGGAGGCCTCCTCCAGCTCGCGTTCCAGCGCCGGGATCTCGCCGTAGAGCAGCTTGGATGCGGTGTCGAAGTCGCCGTCGCGCTGGGCGCGCTCGGCGCGGCCGCGCAACTCGTCGAGCTGCTCCTTGAGCTCGCCGACGCGGTTGAGGGACTCCTTCTCCTTCTCCCAGCGGGCGGTCAGCCCGCGCAGCTCCTCCTCGCGGTCGGCGAGGTCGCGCCGGAGCTTCTCCAGGCGCTGCTTGCTGGCGTCGTCGGACTCGTTCTTGAGCGCGAGCTCCTCCATGCGCAGCCGGTCCACGGAGCGCTGGAGCTCGTCGATCTCGACGGGCGAGGAGTCGATCTCCATCCGCAGCCGGGAGGCCGCCTCGTCGACGAGGTCGATGGCCTTGTCGGGGAGGAAGCGGGAGGTGATGTACCGGTCGGAGAGGGTGGCGGCGGCCACCAGGGCGGAGTCGGCGATCTGGACCTTGTGGTGGGCCTCGTACCGGCCCTTGAGTCCGCGCAGGATCGCGATGGTGTCCTCGACGCTCGGCTCGGCGACCAGGACCTGCTGGAAGCGGCGCTCCAGGGCGGGGTCCTTCTCGATCCGCTCGCGGTACTCGTCGAGGGTGGTCGCGCCGACCATGCGCAGCTCGCCGCGGGCCAGCATCGGCTTCAGCATGTTGCCGGCGTCCATGGCGGAGTCGCCGCCGGCGCCCGCGCCGACGACGGTGTGCAGCTCGTCGATGAAGGTGATGATCTGGCCGTCGCTGGCCTTGATCTCGGAGAGGACGGTCTTGAGACGCTCCTCGAACTCGCCGCGGTACTTGGCGCCCGCGACCATCGCGCCGAGGTCGAGCGAGACCAGCCGCTTGTTGCGCAGGGACTCGGGGACGTCGCCCTTCACGATCCGCTGCGCGAGGCCCTCGACGACGGCGGTCTTGCCGACGCCGGGCTCGCCGATGAGGACCGGGTTGTTCTTGGTGCGGCGGGAAAGCACCTGGACGACGCGCCGGATCTCCTGGTCGCGCCCGATGACGGGGTCCAGCTTCCCTTCGCGCGCGGCGGCCGTGAAGTCCGTACCGAACTTCTCCAGTGCCTTGTACTGACCCTCCGGGTCGGCTGTGGTCACCCGGCGTCCTCCCCTGCTCTTCTCGAACGCGTCCAGCAGCTTCTTCGCGCCGGCCCCCTGCTGGGCCAGCACCTCGCCCGCCTGTCCGCCCTTCGCCGCGATCCCGATGAGCAGGTGCTCGGTCGAGAGGTACTCGTCCCCGAGCCCCTTGGCCTGCTTGGCGGCCTCGGCGATCACGGCGAGCAGCTCACGGTCGGGCTGCGGCGGCGCGACCGTGGAGCCGGTCACGCTGGGCTCGGCGGCGAGCAGCCGCTCCGCTCCGGACCGTACAGCGGCCTGGTCGGCCTCGACGGCGGCGAGCAGGTCGGTGATGTTCTCGTTGTCCTGACCGGCCAGAAGCGCAAGCAGCAGATGCGCGGGGGTCAGGTCGGGGTGTCCCTCGGACACGGCACGGCTGCTGGCCGCGTTGATCGCGTCCCGGCTCCTGTTGGTCAGTTCGGCGTCCACGTGCGCTGTCTCCTCCTCGACGTCCGGCTACACACGGTCCATGACTCATCCAGCGTACACAAAGTTGAGTCCATTCCGCTCAAGGTGTCGCGCGCACCGCTGCCACGGGTAGGTTCCGGGCATGGCGACTGACCCGAGGAACCCCGACGACGCGTATCTCAGCTTCTGGCGCGAGTACCACATGTCCACCCTGACGACCCCGCGCGCGGACGGCACGCCGCACGTGGTGGCGGTGGGGGTGACGTACGACCCCGAGGGCGGCGAGAACGGCATCGCCCGGGTCATCACCAACAAGCACAGCCACAAGGTCGCCAACGTCCTGGCGGCGGGCGCGGAGGGCGCGCGCGTGGCGGTCTGCCAGGTGGACAAGGGGCGCTGGGCGACGCTGGAGGGCGTGGCCCACGTCCGTACGGAGCCGGACGTCGTCGCCGACGCGGTCGAGCGGTACGCGACGCGCTACGGCCGGACACCGGCGCCGAACCCCGACCGGGTGGTCATCGAGATCGCGCTGACGCGGGCCATGGGCCGGGCCTGATCCGGTGGCGTGCTCGGCGGCGCGCTTACGGACCGAGGCCCTCCCGGCCGAAAGTGTCCGGGCACAGCACAGCGGCGCCATCGCGTTTCAGGTCCGCGATGGCGCCGCTGTGTGGGGGAAGTACCTGAGCGATCTACAACGACGGGGGAACCGCTCAGGCACTGCGGGGGGTGGCGGTGATGGTTTCGGATTCGACGAGCTGGTGGTCCCGCTGGTCGAGATTGACGAAGATCATGCCGTACCGGATGGCACAGCGGACTGGCTGCGGGGCGCCACGGGGCTTCCGGAGACATCGGTAGGCGCGAATATCCTCATCGTCCCCGCGCGTGATGATGATCGGCTCACCGAAGAGGGTGACCATCAACGAATCGCCACCGTGCGGCACGGCTGTGACGAGGTCGATGAAATGCCACCCGGAGCGGTAAGCGGCCGCCATCTCACGCCGGAATCGAGGATCTTCGGGAACCGTCATGCCCGCACGGACTCCCAACCAGGGTCGGAGTCGGCCGGCGCTGCGCCCCAGCCCGGGTCGCCCGCCTTGGCGACGACCTGCTGCGGAGCGAGGCCCCAGCCCGGATCATCGGTGGCTGCCACCGCGCCGACCGCGGCAGCAGCTATGAACGCGACACCAACTACGGTGCGTATGAGCTTCTTGGCCATGACCGAGCAACCTCACTTGGTGTGTATCTCCTGCTCCCCCGCAGGCACGACGATGGCTCACTCCTCACGTTTCCACCACTGGCTCAATGCATCATGTTCCTGTATCGGAAAAGCCTGGGGGTGTACATATGCGAATAGAACCGGATAAAACGGGGCATCCTCATACGCACGCCGAGCTGTGCGAAGCGGGCACACGGGTCTATAAAGAGGCCCTGCGTACGGGACGTATCGCCCGGTCGGACATCGAGTCGACGCCCTGCCTGATGGACCTCGACCTCCTGCGGCCCGACCCTGACGACGTGCAGTGGCTCCGGCCGGTTCCCCCCTCGGCCGCCCTGGCCCGTCTCCTGCTCCCGATCGAGAAGGAGATCCAGGAGCGTAGACGCCTCAGCATCGAACTCTCCGACGCGTTCGAGCCATTCATGTCGGTCAGCGTGCAGGACCCCACCACCACGCACGCGATCACCGTCCTGGAGGGCCTCACCAGGATCAACACCTCCCTGGACCGCGTCGTGGCCGAATGCTCCTCCGAGCTGCTGACCGTGCAGCCCGGCAGCGGCCGCAGCGCCCACACCTTCGGCGAGGCCCTACGCCGCGTCAGGCCCCTGCTCGGCCGCGGCATCCGGATGCGGACGCTCTATCAGCACACCGCCCGGCACCAGCCGATCACCCTGGCCTACCTCGAACGCATCGGCCCCGAGGTCGAGGTCCGCACGCTCGAGGAGATCATCGACCGGCTCATCATCGTGGACCGCAAGGTCGCCTTCGTGCCCGCGAGCCGGGACCGCCAGGTCGCCCTGGAACTGCGCCACACCGGGCTCGTCGAGTACCTCGTCGGCGTCTTCGAGCAGTTCTGGCTCCAGGCCATCCCCCTGGACAACCCGGTCACCTACCAGCCGCCGCTGGACGGCATCAGCGGCATCCAGCGCTCCATCGCCAAACTCCTCGTCGAGGGCCATGTCGACGAGGCCATCGCCCGCCGGCTCGGCATGAACGTCCGGACCTGCCGCGCCCATATCGCCAAGCTCGCCTCCGCCCTCGGGAGCGGCAGCCGGGCACAGCTCGGCTACCTCATCGCCCAGTCCGGAATCCTGGAGCAGGAACACTGAACGTGTACGTACAGATCGACCTCGACGGCCCCGCGGGAACCCTGCGCGTCTCCGGGCACGACATGCCCACCGTGGAGCTCGTGCGGGCCCCCGGCGACGAACCCGAGCCGCTGATCCCCATCGGCACCCGGCGCGCGGCCCGGCTCGCCCTGACCGTCGACGGCGCGCCCGCGCGCATCCGGCCCGGCCGGGGGCGGCTCCTGCGGCGCTCGTACCGGGTCGACGCCGTGGTCTCCGGCACCCGCTACCGGCTCGTGCCCTGCTCGTACGTCGAGAGCCGGCTGCTGCGCGACGGACGCCCCCTGGGGACCCTGGAGTCCTCCGGGGACGGCCGGGTGGACGCCGAGTGGGCGTCCGGCACGGAACCCGAGCCGCTGGACCGGGCCGTCGGCACCGCCCTCGCCGCCGCCTTCGGCACCGGCGGCGCGCCCTGGTGGGACACGGCGACGAACATCGTCGCCGAACTGATCCCGTAACGCCGGGCGGCGCGCACACCGGCCGTACGGACATACGGCGAGGCCCCCTCCGGGAAATCGGAGGGGGCCTCGCCGCGGGAACGGGGGAACTACTCGGGCCGCTTGGGGCGCCACACCACCAGCGCGCTCGCCTGCTGGACGTCGGTGTACGGCACCAGGTCGCGCCGGTACGAGGCGTGCACCTGCGCCTCGCGCTGGCGCATCGCCGACGCCGCGCCCTCGACGGCCGCCGACAGCTCGGCGACCCGCTGCTGGAGCGCCGCGACCTGGTTCTCCAGCTCGATGATGCGCTTGATGCCCGCCAGGTTGATGCCCTCGTCCTGCGACAACGCCTGGACCGTACGGAGCAGTTCGATGTCACGGGCCGAGTAGCGCCGGCCCCGGCCCGCCGTGCGGTCGGGCGAGACCAGACCGAGGCGGTCGTACTGACGCAGCGTCTGCGGGTGCAGGCCCGACAGCTGGGCCGCGACCGAGATGACGTACACCGGCGTCTCGTCGGTCAGTTCGTACGGATTACGGCTGCGTCCCGGTCTGCTGTCCATCGGGTCAAGCTCCCTTCGCGGCCTGGAACAACTCTGCCCTGGGGTCCTCGCCCGCCGTCGCCTGACGGTAGGTCTCGAGGGCCTCGCGGGCCTTGTCGTCGAGCTCCTTGGGCACCGCGACCTCCACCGTCACCAGCAGATCGCCGCGCGTGCCGTCCTTGCGGACCGCGCCCTTGCCGCGGGCGCGCATCGTCCGGCCGTTGGGGGTGCCGGCCGGAAGCTTCAGCGTCACCGCCGGGCCGCCCAGCGTCGGCACCTTGATCTCGCCGCCGAGCGCCGCCTCGTCGAAGGTGACGGGCACGGTGACGGTCAGGTTGTCGTCCTTGCGGCCGAAGACCGGGTGGGCGTCGACATGCACGACGACGTACAGATCGCCGCTCTGCCCGCCGCGCTCGCCCGGCGCGCCCTTGCCGCGCAGCCGGATCCGCTGCCCATCGGCGACACCGGCGGGGATGCGGACCTGCATGGTGCGGGAGGACTTGGCCCGCCCGCTGCCCTTGCAGACCTCGCAGGGGGTCTCTGCGATCAGACCGCGCCCCTTGCAGTCCACGCACGGGTCGGTGAGCGAGAACGAGCCGCTGCCGCCGCGCGAGACCTGGCCGGTGCCGACACAGGTCGGGCACACCCGGGGCGTGCCGTTCTTGTCGCCGGTGCCCGAACAGGCCTTGCAGGGCGCCTGGGAGGACATCCGCAGGGGCACCGTCGCGCCGTCCACGGCCTCGGTGAAGCTGAGCGTCACCTCGGACTCGATGTCCTGACCGCGGCGCGGCTGCGTACGCGTCCCCGCGCCGCCGCCCGCGCCCCGGTTGAACAGTCCGCCGAAGACGTCGCCGAGGCCGCCGCCGAAGCCGCCGGCCCCGCCCGCGCCACCGGGCCCCTGGGCTCCGCCGAAGAGGTCACCCAGGTCGAAGTTGAACGAGCCGCCCGCGCCCGGACCGCCGGCCCGGAAGCCGCCGTTGCCGAACAGCGCGCGGGCGTCGTCGTACTCCTTGCGCTTCTTGGGGTCGCCGAGGACGTCGTTCGCCTCGGAGATCTCCTTGAAGCGCGCCTCGGCGCTCGTGTCGCCCTTGTTGGCGTCCGGGTGGTTCTCGCGGGCGAGCTTCCGGTACGCCTTCTTGATCTCGGCGTCGGTGGCGTCCTTGGGGACGCCGAGAACCTTGTAGTAGTCCTTCTCGACGAAGTCCTTCGTGCTCATCGACGTCCCTCCTCTCGGACGATCTTCGCGTCAGCCCTCCTCGGGGCCACCGCTCTCCTCGTCTGCCGACTTCTCTTCCTTCGCGGCCGGCGTCGCCCCGGGCTGGGGCTCGGCCACCGCCACGCGCGCGGGCCGGATGGTCCGCTCGCCGATCCGGTACCCAGGCTGCAGGATCGCCACGCAGGTCGTCTCGGTGACGTCCGGTGCGTAACTGTGCATCAGGGCTTCGTGGATCGTCGGGTCGAAGGGCTCGCCCTCCTTGCCGAACTGCTGCAGCCCCATCTTGGCGGCCACCGTCTCCAGCGACTCGGCGACCGACTTGAAGCCGCCCACCAGCTCGCCGTGGTCCCGGGCCCGGCCGATGTCGTCGAGCACGGGCAGCAGCTCCGTCAGAAGGCCCGCGACCGCGATCTCCTTGACGGTGACCCGGTCACGCTCCACCCGGCGGCGGTAGTTCTGGTACTCGGCCTGAAGCCGCTGGAGGTCGGCGGTGCGCTCGCTGAGCGCGCTGCGGACCTGGTCCAGCTGGGCGGTCAGGCCGGCCGTCTGTGCGGCGTCCCCGGCCTGGGCCGCCGAGCCCTCCTCCGCGGAGGGGGTCTCGGCGGCTTCGGCGGCGTCGTCGGCGCCGGAGGGGACGTCGGGCTTCTCCTCGAAGCCCGGGGTCTCCTCCGTCATCAGGCAGCGCCGCCCTTCGGCTTCTCGTCGTCGACGATCTCGGCGTCGACGACGTCGTCGTCGGCCTTGGCCTCGCCCTGCGGGGCGTCGCCGCCGGCGGCCTGCGCGGCCTGGGCGTCGGCGTACATGGCCTGGCCGAGCTTCTGGGAGACGGCCGCGACCTTCTCGGTGGCCGTACGGATCTCCGCGGTGTCCTCGCCCTTGAGCTTCTCCTTCAGCTCGGCGACGGCGGTCTCGACCTCGGTCTTGACCTCACCGGGGACCTTGTCCTCGTTGTCCTTGAGGAACTTCTCCGTCTGGTAGACGAGCTGCTCGCCCTGGTTACGGGACTCGGCGGCCTCGCGGCGGCGGTGGTCCTCGTCCGCGTACTGCTCGGCCTCCTGGCGCATCCGGTCGACCTCGTCCTTCGGCAGCGAGGAGCCGC
>NZ_JBVHGJ010000013.1:0-229931 GCF_055561875.1 Streptomyces sp. NPDC022552 | reverse complement strand
GTCAACCTCAAGATCCTGCTCTTCAACAACCGGATC
This sequence comes from Streptomyces sp. NPDC022552, assembly GCF_055561875.1. NCBI lineage: Bacteria > Bacillati > Actinomycetota > Actinomycetes > Kitasatosporales > Streptomycetaceae > Streptomyces > Streptomyces sp. NPDC022552. The sequence goes on along the minus strand of NZ_JBVHGJ010000013.1, from coordinate 229,895 downwards.
TACGGACTCACCAAGGGCCAGTACAGCCCCACCTCCGAGGTCGGCAAGATCACCAAATCGACCCCCATGGGCTCCCTCGACGCCCCCTTCAACCCGGTCTCCCTCGCCATCGGCGCCGAAGCCTCCTTCGTCGCCCGCACCGTCGACTCCGACCGCAAACACCTCACCGAGGTCCTGCGACAGGCCGCCGACCACCCCGGCACCGCCCTCGTGGAGATCTACCAGAACTGCAACATCTTCAACGACGGCGCCTTCGAAGCCCTCAAGGACAAGGACCAGGCACAGGAAGCCGTGATCCGGCTGGAGCACGGGCAGCCGATCCGCTTCGGAGCCGGCCAGGACAAGGGAGTCGTACGGGACCCGGCCACCGGCGATCTGAAGGTCGTCACGGTCACCCCCGAGAACGAGAGCGCGATCCTGGTCCACGACGCCCACACGGCCTCGCCGACCACCGCGTTCGCGCTCTCCCGCCTCGCCGACCCGGACACCCTCCACCAGACCCCCATCGGCGTCTTCCGCTCGGTGAAGCGGCCGGTCTACGACACGCTCATGGCCGACCAGCTCGACACGGCCGTCGAACAGCACGGCAAGGGCGACCTGGGGCAGCTGCTCACCGGCAACGACACCTGGACCGTCGTCGGCTGACCCGAGCCCATCGCATCCTGACGGCGAAGCCCGGCCCCGCACGAGCGGGGCCGGGCTTCGCCGTGGAGGGGTAAACGGCGTGTCCACAGGGGGAGTTGGGGCGGTAGAGCAGAGGAGGGGAGCGCGAGGCGGCATGTCGTTCCACGTATAGCCTTCCAGTAGACAACGGCTAGTGCTGCTGTCTATTCTGGTTCCACCCTCTCCGTGCGGAGCGGGTTCGTCGCCGCTCCTACCGGCTCATGGTGTGGCCCCGCGCGTGCGGCCGGGCCCACACCGCCTCATGTCCTCCCGCGGTCCACCGCGTCTCCACCCTCGACTCACCCAAGGGAAGTGCCCACCGTGCTCACCAGGATCGCCGAACTCGCACTGCGCAGAACCCGGTTACTTCTTGTGATCGCCGCCGCCGCCGTCGTGCTCATGGGCGCGTTGGGTGTCGGAGCCTTCGGCAAGCTGCTCAGCGGCGGCTTCGACGACCCCGACGCACCCTCCGCGCGAGCCCAGAGCGTCATCGACGAGAAGTTCGGCGGCGAGACGGACCTCGTCCTGCTCGTCCGTGCCGTGGACGGAAGCCCGCTCGACTCGCCGGCCGTCGAGGAGCGGGGCCGTACCCTCACCGAGGGACTCAAGAAGGACTCGACGGTCGGCAACGTCATCTCGTACTGGGACACCGGAGCCGAGGCCCTGACCTCGCACGACGGCAAGAAGGCGCTCGTCCTCGCCCATGTGAACGGCGACGAGAACGAACGCGCCGACCTCGCCAAGGAACTGATCGAGGAGTACGGCGGCGTCAAGAACGGCGTCGACGTCCAGGCCGGCGGCCTCTCCGCGATCATGAACGACGTCACCACCCAGGTCGGCAAGGACCTCGCGGTGGCCGAGGCCATCGCCGTACCCATCACCCTCATCCTGCTCGTCCTCGCCTTCGGCAGCGTGGTCGCGGCGCTCCTTCCGCTGGTCATCGGCATGTTCGCGGTCATGGGGACCTTCGCCGAGCTCTTCGTCATCGGCAGCGCCACCGAGGTCTCCGTCTTCGCGATCAACCTGACGACCGCCCTCGGTCTCGGCCTGGGCATCGACTACGCGCTGCTGCTCGTCAGCCGTTTCCGCGAGCAGCTGGCCGCGGGCGCGGAGGTCGACGACGCCCTGCGCCGCACCGTCCAGACGGCGGGCCGGACGATCGTGTTCTCGGCGGCCACGGTCGTCGCCGCGCTCGCCGCCCTGCTCATCTTCCCGCCCTTCTTCCTCCGCTCCTTCGCCTACGCGGGCATCGGCGTCGTCCTCATCTCGGCGCTCAGCGCCCTCTTCGTCATCCCGCCGCTGCTCGCCGCCCTCGGGGCACGTGTGAACAAGGGCCGTCTGCCCTGGGCCGCACGCGTGCAGCGCACCGACACGCCGTTCTGGGGCAAGCTCGCCGCCGTCGTCATGCGCAGGCCCGCGCTGACCGCGCTCCCGGTGCTCGCCATCATGCTGCTGGCCGCGAGCCCCCTGCTCTCCGTCACGTTCGGTACTCCGGACGAGCGCGTCCTGCCCGAGAGCGCGGGCAGCCGCCAGGTGGCCACCCAGCTCAAGGAGGACTTCCCCGGCGACGACAACAACGCCGTACAGATCGTCGCGCTGAACGGCGCCACGGGGGCCGCCTTCCAGGACTACGCGAAGGAGGTGTCCCGCCTGGACGGCGTCGAGCAGGTGGCCACCAGCACCGGCTCGTACCGCGACGGCACCCCGGGCAAGCCCGGCCCCGCCGCCGCGGCCCTCGGCCGCGACGACGCCCAGCGGCTCGTCGTCACCATCGGCCACGAGACCAAGTCGGAGGAGGCCCAGAGTCTGGCCAAGGAGATCCGCGCGGTCGAACCGCCCGCCGGCACCGAGGTGCTCGTCGGCGGCCAGGACGCCCGTCTGGTCGACTCCAAGCACTCCATCGGCGTCCGCCTGCCCATCGCCGCCGGACTGATCGTCGTCACCACCTTCATCCTGCTCTTCCTCTTCACCGGTAGCGTCGTCCAGCCCCTGCGCGCACTGCTGCTGAACGCGGTCAGCCTCACGGCCTCGGTCGGCGTGATGGTCTGGATCTTCGAGGACGGTCATCTCTCCTCCTGGCTCGGCTTCACCCCGCAGCCGCTGGACACCTCGATGACCGTGCTGTTCTTCTGCGTGGCCTTCGGACTCTCGATGGACTACGAGGTGTTCGTGACCAGCCGGATGAAGGAGCTCCACGACGCGGGTCACGACCGCGACACCGTCGTGACGCAGGGTCTCGCCAGGACCGGACGGATCGTCACCGTCGCCGCCGGTCTGCTCTCGGTCAGCTTCTTCGCCTTCGGCACCAGCGACATCAGCTTCCTGATGATGTTCGGCATCGGCAGCGGTCTCGCCGTCGTCATCGACGCGCTCCTCGTGCGTGGCGTCCTCGTGCCCGCGGCGATGCGGATCCTCGGCGGCGCCGCCTGGTACGCCCCGCGGAGTCTGCGCAAGCTGCACGACCGCGTCGGCCTCAGCGAGGGCGACCCGGCGGACGACGCGGAGCGGCAGCCGGTTCCGGCCGCCTGAGCCGCCCGTAACCCGGCACGCACAAGGCCTCCCCGGCAGCCACTCGGCAGCCGGGGAGGCCTCGTCGTTCCCCCGACATGACCGTGGCGGCCGGCGCTCCTGCGTCGCCGACCGCCACGGAGTCCGGGCAGGATGCTCAGTACAGGGGGTCGGCCTTCATCAGGCCCGCGGCGATGAGCACCCGCGAGACGAGGCCCACGGCCGTGATCCCCAGCACCTGGGACGCCTTGAACGCCGGCGGCAGGCTCATGACCGTCTTCCGCGCGGCCCGGTGACTGCTGTGCGGGCCGAAGAGCCGGTAGACGTGGGGCGTCTGGGAGCCGCACCAGAGCCGGAGGGCCAGCCGCGGATCCAGGGCCAGGGCCGGGTGCCAGGGGAGGCAGCCGATCACCTTGGCGAAGTCGAGCATGTAGTGGTTGTAGTGGACCAGGGTGCGCAGGTCGGGGTTGCCGTGGAAGACCTCGTTCTCGTACGAGGCCTGCCGCTCGATCAGGTTCTGGAGCCGTACCCGGTCCGGCAGCGCCTTCTTGCCGCTGCACAGCAGGGCGAAGTACCGGCTCTGCATCTCGGAGCACGCCGGAACGCCGCCGGCGGCCGGCCGGGCCCAGCCGATGAACACCACGCCGAGGCCGAGGTCCGGATGGATCATGTGCTTGTACAGCCTGCGCACATCGGTGACGTTCACGTCCTTCAGGATGCTGAAGTCCTCGATGTAGCCGGTGTTGAGCATGATCGTGTCGATCTGTTCGCGTCGGCCGTCCTTGAAGAGGACGTAGTCCTTGCCGAGCCGCTCGATGCCCGACGCGTTCACCGTCAGGGTGTTGTCGACGATCCGGTGGATGAACGCGTCGTTCTTCGTCAGGAAGTGGTTGAAGAAGTGCGGGTTCTTCGCGTTCCACGCGGCCACGGCCCGGGCGGCGGCCGTCCTGCCCCGGCTCTTGTTCCGGTTCATCCCGAGCCGCATGAAGGTGCCGGCGGCGGCCAGGGGGACCGAGTGCAGCAGCTGCGAGGTGTAGGCGTCGTTGGTGAACGGCCGGCCGGCCGGGTACCTCTCGACGATCGGCTGGTAGCGGCGCACGGACAGGGTGCAGCTCTCCGTCACCTGGGCGATCTCGTTGACGACGTCCGCCGCCGTCTCGCCGATCCCCACGCAGAGGACCCGCTTCCCGCGGAACGGCTCGGCGTTCCGGTAGTGGGCCGAGTGGACGATCTCACCCGCGAAGTCCTCCTGGCCGGGCAGATCGATGTAGTTCGGCACCCGGTGCGTCCCGGTGGAGATGGCGACCGAGTCGAACCGGTGCACCGTCCTGTTCTCGGGTGCGTCCGCCGGGGCGACCTCGACGTCGTACCCGCCGCTGTCGTTCCTGGCCACGCTCAGCACATCGGTCCCGTACCGGATGGTGGGGAGCAGGTCGAACTTCTCGGCGAAGTCCCGCAGATACTGCCGGTACTCGCCCGCGGACCAGTACAGCCTCTCCTGGCCGAGCGGGGGAGGGAAGCTGGAGAAGGTCATCATGTAATTGGAGATGGTGAGCATCGTCGAGTCGTAGGCGCCCGCCTCGTCGGCGCCGACTTCTGCCCGGAACACCCCGCCCAGCTCGGTGTTGCGGTCGAAGCAGGTCACCTCATGACCTTCGTCCAGAAGCTCCTTTATCGCAACGAGACCCGACGGACCAGCGCCGATGACACAGACACTCTTCCTCATTCTTACCTCTTCGCCTTGGAGTGTTCCTCTGATGTGACGTGGTTTCGCTGGGGCCGACGCTCCGGTCGGTCAGCGGCTCTCGAAATGGACCGGCAGGCTCTCGTAGCCGGTGAGGAAGTTCGAGTAGAGGGGCCGGGGCGTCCCGCGCAGCTCCATCCGCGCGACCTTGTCCACCAGCGCGCTCAGCAGCGCCCGCAGTTCGGCCCGGCCGAGGAAGGCGCCCAGGCAGTAGTGCGGGCCGTGGCCGAACGACAGGTGCCGGTTGGGCGTACGGGACAGGTCGAGCCGCCGCGGCCGGTCGAAGACCGACTCGTCGTTGTTGGCCGAGATGTTCCACAGCGTGACGATGTCGCCGTCACGGATCCGCTGCCCGCCGATCTCGAAGTCCTCGACGGCGGTCCGTGCGAGATGGATGCCGGGCGTCGCCCAGCGGATGATCTCCTCCACCGCCGTGTCGAAGGAGACCTCGCCCGTCCGCAGCGCCTGCCACTGGTCGGGGTTCTCGATGAGCGAGAGCACCGCGCAGATCGCCGAGAGGCGGGATGTCTCGTCGCCGCCGAGAATCAGGCTGTAGCAGTTGACGGCCATTTCCTCGACGGTCAGCCGACGGCCCTCGAACTCCGCGGTCGCGAGCATGCTGATGACGTCGCTGCCCGGGTGGTCGCGCCGTTGCTCTGCCAGTTCCATGAAGTACAGCACGATCTCGTTGCGGGCGCCGATCGCGTCGAGCTGACTGCTGTCCGCGCGATCCGACGACAGCGCCATCTTGTTCCACTGCAACAGCTGTGCGCGGTCCGCGGCCGGAACGGACAGCAGATCGCAGATCGTGTTCATCGGGATCTTCTCGGCCACCTCGGCCGCGAAGTCGCACGTTCCCCTCTCGACCACGGCCGACATGAGTGCGTCGGTACGCTGCCGGACCTTCTCGACGACCTCGCCGAGGACCCGCGGGGTGAACGCGGTGAACATCAGATTCCGCAGACTGCGGTGCCGTGCGCCGTCGGTGACCGCCAGCATGCTCCCGCCGGCGGAGTCGTCGCCGCGCAGCACGACGTCGAGGACGTTTCCGCGGGCGGAACTCAGCGCCGAATGATGGAAAAGCGACTGGATGTCCGCGTAACGGGACACCACCCAGAAACCGGGATTCCGGTCCGTGGGTTCGTGCCAGTGGACGGGACGCCGCGCACGCACTTCGCGCCAGAACTCGTGGACGTCGTTCTCGGCGAAGGTGGCCGGATCCGTCAGGTCCAGGGAACGAACATGGAGAGCGGGCTGACTCATTGCCTCAGATTGGCAGCCGGCCCCGTGTACCGCCCGGATTCTTGCCGGTTCCTTTCCGCCACGACCCGGCGCCGGGGAAGCGGTCCATGGCGCCCCACCTGGGGCCACGCGGCACCGCACCCGCGTATTCCGGCCTCCCGGTGAGAAGTGACGAAAAGGCGCATCCAGTTGCGTGGTGTTTCCTGAATCTCCGACGGCACGTCAGTCCTAGACTCTGCGACCTCGAAGCCGCCCGCATCGCGGCGCCGACGGTCCGGACCAGTGAAGGAAGCGGAACCTGTGCAGTCCCCCAACCCGAGGCCCGGCAGGATCGGGCGGCCGCCCCGCCTGTCCCGAGACGCGATCCTCGTCGCCGCGCAGCGCGTGCTCGACGAGGAAGGGGCGGAGCACCTGTCCATGCGGCGCCTGGCCAAGGAGCTGTCCAGCACGCCCATGGCCCTGTACCACCATGTGCTGGACAAGGACGAGCTGTTGATGCTCCTGCTCGACGCGTACGTCGAGCGGATTCCCCGGCCCGAAATCCCCGAGCACCCGCGTGAACGCCTCATCACCGGGGCGCAGGCGCTCCACGACATCCTCGAAGGCTGCCCCTGGGGGGTGGAGGTCCTCGCCTCCGACAAGTTCGTGAGCGCCTCGGCGATGCGGATCGTGGAGAGCATCGTCGAAGCCCTGGTGGTCTGCGGGCTGAGTCCGGCCGACGCCGTCTACGCCTATCGCGTCATCTGGTCGTACATCGTCGGTGGTCTGACGGCGCGTTCGCAGCGCGAGCGCGCCGCGGGCCGGCCGGCGCGGCCCCTCCGGGAACGGGTCATGGCGTCCGCCGAGGGGGCGGACCGTCCGCGGCCCGCAGCCTCCTCCGGGCCCGCCGACGACCGGCGGCGGGGCCTCGAAGCCGTGATCGACGGACTGCTCACCCAGAACGCGCGCTGACCCGAGGTCGACCGGAATCTATAGTTCCGTTATAGCGGCCACTTAGCCTCTCCTAAGTCGAGCTTGACCAGGCCACATCTGGGGCCAGAATGAGGGCGAGCCGATTTTTCGTACGCGTATGCTGCGGTCATGCGTCCTTGCGGTGACGAAGGGGGAGCCGGGTGAGTATTGATGTCCTGGTATTCGATGAACTGCATTTGTCCCGGGCCTCGCTCACGGCATTACTGGATCAGCGTGGCGAGATCAGGGTCGCCGGAGCCGTGGACACCAATCGCGCCGCACTGGAGTTCGCCGAATTGTGCCGGCCGGATGTGACGATCATGAGCTACGAAGGCCGGGACGACGAAACCATCGAAATAGCCGAGAAGATCTCGAGCCTGCCTGACTGTCGCACCCTGCTGCTGGCCACCGCGTGTACCCGGTCGGTCGTCCGGAGGGCTTTCACGGGGGAGATCGCCGGTATGGTCCGGCGCAATGTCTCCCCCGGCCGTTTTCTCGAGGCCATTCGCATGGTGCATCAGGGCGAGCGGGTCTTCGACGCGGCGCTGACCGTGGCGGCGGTGGCCAACGAGGACTGTCCCCTGAGCGTGCGTCAGCTGTCCGTGCTCGAACTACTCTCCCGCGGGGACACGGTGGTGGAGATCGCGGGAAAGCTGTGCCTTTCCGAAGGCACCGTGCGCAACTACCTTTCCGATGTGGTGACGAAGCTGGGAGTGCGCAACCGGATCGACGCGTTGCGCGTCGCTCGGGACGCCCACTGGATCTGAACCGGAGCACCCGCACCGGCTCTTCAGGGCGCGGCCGTCCCGGCCGGGTGACGAACGCACGCGCGGCCGTTCGCTTCTCCCCTTGCTGGGCGTCGAATCGATCCATACGCTGGCGGGAAGTCCGGTGGGACCGACGTCATTCGCATGCTCCGACTGCGACGTGGGCCGCGCGAGGCGTTCCGCTCTCCCTGACGTGATCCGGGAACGGCACCTGTCGGCACGCCACTTCCTCACGGTTCGGAGAGCTGAATCCCATGGAATCCCGCGGCCGACGCGTCGGCCGGCCACGCCGTCTCTCGCGGGAGGCGATCCTCCGCAGCGCCGAGCGGATCCTCATGGAAGAAGGGGCGGAGCACCTGTCCATGCGCCGCCTGGCGAAGGACATGTCCAGCACGCCCATGGCGCTGTACCACCACGTCAAGGGCAAGGACGAACTGCTGCTCCTCCTGCTGGAGGTACGCACCGAGCGCCTGCCCCGGGAGGAACTGCCGCGCGAACCGCGCGAGAGGCTCCTCGCGGGCGCCCGCAGCCTCCACGAGATGCTCGCGGACTGCCCCTGGGCGGTGGACGCGCTGACCCCCGACGACCGTGTGAGCACCCCGACGAGACGCATCGTCGAGAGCATGATCGACGCCGCGGTCGCCTGCGGACTGAGCCATGAGAGGGCCCTCTACGCCTACCGCGTGATCTGGTACTACACCCTCGGTGAGCTGCTCGTCCGCTTCAGCCGGGAGCGTGCCCGACGGCAGGGCGGCAGCACGCCCTGGGAGCGGGCCGTGCTCTCGCTCGACCCGGACGCCTATCCCCTCCTGGCCGGCCTCGGCGGCCAGTTGACCGAGAGGGCGGGAACGGGCCACTACCAGCGAGGACTCGAGGCCGTCGTCGACGGCCTCCTGCGCCAGGGCGTCGCCTGACGGCATCGCGCGACGTTCACGGGTGAGGGGTCAGGTGCTCGACCACGCCCGGAACTGGCGCAGCCCGTACAGCAGGGGCGGCCGCGGACGATGCCGTACGATCCGGTGCGCCTCACCGAAGACGATCACATGGTCGCCGATGGTCTGGGTCAGGGAGACGACACAGTCCGCCACCGTATGGGCGTCACGCACCAGATGGGGCCCGGAGGCGTCCGCGTCCTGCTCCCACGGGAGAAGATCGAACCGGTGCGGGTTGCCCGAGGCGAACAACTCGGCGGCGTCCTGGGCGCCTTCGTGCAGCAGGTTGACCGTGAACGCGCCACGGTCCAGGGCGGCGGCCAGGGTCGGGCTGCCCGAGCGCAGACACACCAGCAGCGTCGGCGGGGCGAGGGCGACGCTGCACACCGAGGAACAGGTCATCCCCCACGGCGCTCCGGCCGCGTCGACGCTGGTGACCACGCACACCCCGGTGGGGAAGCCGCTCATCATGGTGCGGAACTCCTTGGGCGTCGCCCCGGCCACCGTGACCTGGGGCGAGTCGGCCGTGGTCGAGTGCTCGCTCATCGGACGCTGCCTTCCGTAGCCACGGTACGGGGGGTCACGGCAGGCTCCGGCACGGCGCCGCGCCGCTCGGCCCGGTCGACGACCTGGAGCAGCGGGCCGGTCATCGCCGTGGTCGCCAGAGCCATCACCACCAGGGCGAGAACCAGCGGCGCGGGCAGGATGCCGGCGCTGTAACCGGCCTGGATCACGATCAGTTCGGTCAGACCCCTGGTGTTCATCAGGACGGCGATCCGGGCCGCCGGCCAGCGGCGCGAGCCGGCGAACCGCGCGCCGAGGTAGCCGCCCAGCAGCTTGCCCACACAGCCCAGCACCAGCGTGCCGACGATCAGTGTCCAGGACGAGGCGGTGAAGGCCTTGATGAGCACGGTGACGCCGGTGACCACGAAGAAGATCGGTGTCAGCAGCCGCCCGGTGCGCGACACGGCGTCCACCGGCTTGGCCCAGGGGGCGAGGTCCTCGCCGGGGATCGCCAGCCCGACCATCGCGGCGCCGACGATGGCGGTCATGCCGAAGTGCTCGGTCAGCATCGCGGTACCCAGCGCGGCACCGCCCAGGAGGACCGCGGTGGTCCTCGGCATCCGGCGGCACAGCCGGCGTGCCGTGCCGGTGCGCAGTCCGAGCCGGAGCAGCAGGGCGCAGCTGCCGCCCGCGAGGAGCGCGCCGAGGGATTCCCACAGGCCTCCGAGGTTGCCCGCGCCGAGCCCGATGGCCAGGGTGAGCAGGATCCAGCCCATGCTGTCCATGACGATGGCGGAGGCCAGCGAGAGCCGTCCTTCGGCCGAGTCGCTCAAGCCCCGGTCGCCGAGGATCCGGGAGAGCACGGGAACCGCGGTGATCGACATCGTCACCGCCACCATCAGGAGGAAGGCGGGCAGCGGCACATCGCCCCGGGCCGCCTCGTCGTCGGTGAGCGCGATCAGGCCCACCAGCAGCAGGCCCGTGGTGAGGGGCACCACGAAGGCGCCGGCGGTCAGCGCCGTGAGCGCCTGCCGCGGCGGCCCGCCGGGCCCCGGCCGCAACTTGTGGGCGAGGCCGACCAGATAGAGCACCAGCCCCACCTGACCGACCAGCTTGAGTACGTCGATGACGGCGGCCGGCAGCAGGGCGTCGAACAGGGCACGGTCGGACAGGGCGAGCACGACGGGGCCGACCAGCAGGCCGACCGTGACCTCGCCGACCACCTCCGGCTGACCCAGCCACCGGGCGGCTGCCCGGCCGGCGCGTGCCAGGACCAGGAGGGCGGCGAGCGCCACGATCACGTGCGCGGCTCTCGAGAAGAACTCCGAGGGATCCATGATGTCGGGGGGCCTTTCGTGGCTGTTCCGGTTCGGTCGGTCCTAACAAGGGCGCGCGGCGGTCGTGGGCCCGCGCCCGCGTTCCGGCGTGCGGTGCTTCGAGGAGCCGTGGTTGTCGGCGTCGTGACCGGACCGGTCGACGAGCGCGTCAGCGCTGTTCCGGGACCTGCGGATAGCGGGCGATGATCGCCTCGCTCGCCTTGGGGCCACGGGCGAAGAGGAAGTCGGCCGTGTCGAGGCGCCGGCCGGTCACCCGGTCCACCACGACCGGGTCCGCCTCCGCCCCCGTCGCGGCGTCCACCACGACGAGGCTGCGGTCCTCCGGGCACAGCCGGCGATTGCCGTACGCGGCCATGGCCAGGATCAGCGGACGCAGGGCGCGGCCGCTGTCGGTCGGCCGGTACTTCCGGTCCTCCGGCGCCGCCGCCCCGTCCTCGGTTTCGAGCAGGCCCCTCGTGACGAGCTGGGCCATCCGGTCCCGGAGCATCTCGGCGGGCGTCTCCAGATTGCGTCGGATCGCCTCGTACCGGTCATGGCCGTCGAGGACCTCGTGCAGGATCTCCAGGGTCCACCACGGGCCGATGACCCCGACCGTACGGGCGAGCGGGCAGTCGGGGATCCGCGCCTTCGGGCCGGCCTGCCGCGATGACTCCGTACGCCCGGCCTCCGTGCCGCTCAAGAGTTCGCTACTCACCGTCAGCTCCCATGGGCGATCGGAAACGTCTGGTGCCAGCCTGTGGTGTCGCCGGGGCCGACGAGGACGACCGGAAAGAAAACGGCAAGACCCGGTCGGGCCCCCGGGCCGGTCGGCACGCCGGGAGAGCGCCCCTGATCAGCGGTTCGGGCTCCGAGGCGCCGACGACGTGGCCTGGGAGAGCAGTCCGTCGACGAGGGCGCCGAGCGTGGAGGGAAAGGTGTCCAGCGCGGCCAGCGCCGTCCATCGGTCGTTGAGGGCGGTCAGGTGGGGCAGCTGGTCCGCGTCGAGTTCGTTGACGAACGCGGCGAGGCCGGCGGACGGCTCGTCCTGCGCCTGCGCCTGCGCGTCGGTGGAGTGGTCGCGGATGAGGACCTCGCCGACCGTGAAGTACCAGATGTTGCGGAAGACCTGCACAGCCTGTTCGGGCGTGCACCCGTGGTCGATCGAGCCGGACAGGATGTCCTCGATCAGCCGCAGGGCAGGGGTGCTGAGCCGGGAGATGAACCGGTCGCTGGTGAGCACCTCGGCGGACAACGGCCACTCGGTGAGGGCGTCGTGGATCGCGGTGGCGGCCGCGACGATGCGGTCCCGCGGCTCACCGGACTGCTCGGGGTGGGGAATCTGCTGCGCGTACTCGTGGATCAGGAGGAGCAGCAGGTCCTCCTTGTCCCGTACGTGGTGGTACAGCGTCGTCGCCCCGATGCCGATCTCGGCGGCCAGTCCGCGGATCGTCAGCTTGTCCCAGCCGCTCTCGTCGATGAGCCGACGGGCCACGGTGAGGATCTGCGTACGGGAGGTCACGGGTGGGCGGCCGACGCGGCCGGGCGTGGGATTGGTACGGGGCACGGTCCCATCATGCCTTTCCGTGAGGGCCGTGATGACCTCGGCTTCGTGCGCCCGGTGCGCGGGCGGGCCCCGTCACCAGGCGGCGGTCCCGCCGCGGCCGCGAGCCCGGAACACGGGCGACGGCGACGGCGGGACCGCCCCCGAGCGGCGTCGGGGACACCGGTCCCTCACGAGGACTGAGAGGCCTTCAGGGCCTTCTTGTCGATCTTGCCCACCGGGGTGTGGGGAAGGTCGGAGACGATGATCAGCTCGTCCGGCAGCTTGTACGACGCGAGGCCGCGGCCGCGGATGTGGTCCCGGATCGCGCGCAGCGTGACCTGGTCCGCGGCGTCGCCCGCGTCGCCGTCGAGGACGACGAACACACAGAGGCGCTCGTCGAGTTCGTCGTCGGGGACGCCGACCACCGCGGTGTCCCGGACCAGCGGATGCGTCAGCACATGGCCCTCCACCTCCTCGGCCGAGACCTTCTCGCCCAGGTGATGGATGATGTCCTTCAGTCGGCCCTCGATGACGACGTTCCCGTCCTCGGTCATCCGGGCCAGGTCGCCCGAGCGGTAGAACCCGTCCGCGGTGAACGACCGGCGGTTGTGGTCCGGCGCGGCGAAGTAGCCCCGGATCGTGTACGGGCCACGGGTGAGCAGCTCGCCGATCTCGCCGGTGGCGACCTCACGGTCCTCGGAGTCGACGATCCTGATCTCGTCGTCCGGGCACACCGGCCTGCCCTCGGTGCCGAAGACGACCTCCGGCGGATCCTCCGGACGCGTATGCGTGATCAGCCCCTCACCGATGCCGTACACGTTCATGAGGCGGCAGCCGAGGCTCTCGCTCACCCGGGCCGCCGCGGCGGGCCCGAACTTGGAGCTGCCCACCTGGATGGTCACCCCGGACATGTCGACCGGGATGGTCCGCGCGGCCTCCGCCCACAGCAGGGCCAGCGCCGGAACCAGGGTCGTGAGGGTCACCCCCTCCCGCTCGATCAGCGGAAACACATGATCGGGGCTGGGGTTCGAGGCGAGTACGGCCTTCCCGCCGAGGATCACCGCACCCAGCGCCCCCGGGCAGCCCAGCGCGGCATTGTGCGGCACGGGGTTCGCGGCGAGGTAGACGCCGCTGTCGTCGAACTCCACGACCCGGGCACAGGCCGCGATGTTGTACGCGTAGTCGTCGTGGGTCCGGGGGATCAGCTTCGGCACACCGGTGGTTCCCCCGGAGAGCAGCAGCAGCGCCACCTCCGACGAGTCGACCGGCGCCAGTTCCCGCACGTCGGACCGGGCGAGTTCGGAGAGCGGTGTGAACTCCGCCGCGTCGCCGTCGACCACGACGTGCCGCAGTCCGGGCGCGTCGCGGCGCACCTCGCGGGCAAGCGCCCGGTAGTCGAAGCCCTGGAACCGGTCCGGACCTACGTAGGCCACCGCGTCGGAGGCGCGCGCCAGATGGAGGATCTCGTCGCGGCGATGACCGGGCAGCGCCAGCACCGGGATCGCGCCGATGCCGAACAGCGCGATGACGGTGGAGAGGAAGCCGATCCGGTTCGGCAGATGCACCACCACCCGGTCGCGGTGGCCGATGCCGAGATCGAGCAGACCGGACGCGATGCGGTCGGCCTCCTCGACCAGCTCGGCGTAGCTCGTCCGCCGGGCCCCGTCCACCGCGGCCGTCCTGCCCGGGTGGCGCGCGGCCCTGGCGTCGATCAACTGCCGCAGGGAGGCCCCCGCCCAGTAGCCGGCGTGGCGGTAGCGTTCGGCGAAGTCGGGTGGCCAGGGAACGAACCCGTCCAGCATGTGTCCTCCTCGGGTCGAGACGCCCTCAGGTTCGGGCACCGGCTCCCGGGGCCGTGTCCATCCCGACAGAGCTTTGACAGATTGCCTCGGGCACCCGACGGGTTTCGGTGAAGCTCGGTGGCGTGAATCGCATACGAACGCGTGACCGAGGTTGGGTGCGGGCCCTCAACAGCGTGGAGCGCCCGGCCCGTCGGCTGGTGTGCTTTCCACACTCCGGAGGCTCGGCGGCCACGTTCCGTGACTGGTCGTCGGCCGTGCCCGGGGACTGCGAGCTGCTCGCCGTGCAGTATCCGGGGCACGCCGACCGGATCGCCGAGGAGCCCGCGAGCAGCGTGGCCGAGATCGCGGCCCACGTCGTCGCGGAGCTCCTGGACCTGGACCCCGTTCCGTGCGCCCTGTTCGGACACAGCCTGGGCGCGCTCGTCGCGTACGAGACCGCCCGCGTGCTACAGGACCGCGCGAGACCCGTACGGAACCTCTTCGTCTCGGGTGCGCCCGCGCCGAGCCGGGCGGGTGGCGGGACCACACACCTGGCGACCGACGACGACCTGTGGTCCGGCCTGCGGGATCTCGGCGGGATCGACCCCGTCGTCGCCGACGACGCCGAGCTGAGGGAGCTGCTGCTGCCGGTCGTACGGGCGGACATCGGGCTCAGCGAGACCTACCGCGCGGACCCGCACGCCGAGCCGCTGGACTGCTGGATCCGCTGCTACCGCACCACCGAGGACCCCCTGGTCGACGGTGAGCGGCTGGCGGCCTGGGCCGCGGTCGGCACCGGCCGGTTCAGCGCACGGACCTGGCCGGGTGGACACTTCGGCCTCGTCTCGGACCCGGCCGAGCTGATCGCCGACCTCGTCGCGGCCTTCGCCGAGGGCGTGGTCGTCCGATGACCCTGGCCGGAAAGTCGGTCGTGGTCACAGGAGCGGCCACGGGCATCGGCCGCGGGATCACGGAGTGCCTGCTGAAGGCGGGCGCCGGCGTGACGGTCGTCGGGCGCCGCGAGGAACCGCTGCGGGACCTGGCGGACCGCTTCGGCTCCGCCGTCGCCTGGGTGGCCCAGGACGTCGGCGCGCCCGGCGCCGCCGAGCGGATCGTCACGACGGCGACCGACAGCTTCGGCAGGGTCGACGCGGTCGTCAACAACGCGGGCCTGGCCCGGTTCGGCCGGCTCGACGAGACCGACCCCGCGCAGTTCGACGCGATGTTCGCGGTCAACGTCCGCGCGCCCGCCGAACTGACGCGTCACGCGCTGCCCCAACTGCGGGCCAACCGCGGCAGCGTCGTCAACATCTCGTCCGTGGGCGGAGTGGTCTCCATGCCGGGGCGTGCCTTCTACGGCGCGACCAAGGCGGCCGTCAACAGCCTGACACGGTCGCTGGCCAGGGAACTCGCCCCGGACGTACGGGTGAACGCCATCCTGCCCGGTCCGGTGGACACCCCGATGTGGAGCGAGACCGGTCTGGACGAGGCGGGCACCGAGCAGTTGCGTGTCGACCTCCTCGCGTCGACCCCGATGGGCCGGTTCGGAGAGGCCACGGAGATCGGCCGATGGGTGTGCCTGCTGCTCGACACGGAGACGTCGGGCTGGGTCACCGGCGCGCTGATCCCGGTCGACGGTGGGCGCACGGCATGACCGATCGTGCGCGTTCGAAAGAAGAACTCAACGGAGCAAAGGTGGTACGAGCGTGAGCCGGGACATCCTGTCCGCCGCGGAATCGATTCCTTCGTCGTGTCTGCACCGCATCTTCCGTGCCGCGGAGCGGCGTGAGGTGGAATCCGGCGCCGAGGTGGTGAAGCTGCACGTCGGTGACCCCTACTTCAACCCCTCCGACGACGTCGCCGACGCGTTCGTCGACGCCGTGCGGCGGGGCGACACCAAGTACACCGGCGTGGAGGGCCTGGGCGAGCTCCGCGAGGCGGTCGTCGACAAGCTCCGCACCGACAACGAGGTGGACAGCGCGGTCTCCCGCCTGCTGATCACCCCGGGGTCGTGCCAGGGCCTGGCCGCCCTGCTGCAGACGCTGGCCGAGCCCGGCGCCGAGATCCTCGTCCCGGAACTCCACTGGCCCGTCCACCTCCAGCAGGCTCTGCTCGCCGGCTTCCGTCCGGTGCTGTACCCGCTCGGGCCCGGTCTGCGGCCCGACCCCGAGGTGATCGCCGCGGCCGCGACCCCGCGCACCCGGGTCCTGCTGATCAACTCCCCGGCCAACCCGACCGGTGTCGTCCTCGACCGCGGGGAGCTCCAGACCCTGCTGGACCTGGCGCGCGGGCGCGGCTGGCACGTCATCAGCGACGAGGCCTACGAGCACTTCCTCTACGACAGCGAGCACACCTCGGTGGCCTCGCTCGAGCGGGACCTCCCGCCTGCCGAACGCATCGTGCACAGCGTCTTCAGCTTCTCGAAGAGCTTCGCCATGACCGGCTACCGGCTCGGCTGTGTCGCACTCGCCGACGACCGGGCCGCCGACGTGATGAAGGTCGTCCAGGAGGCGAACATCATCGGCACGTCGACCCCCGTGCAGCACGCCGGGATCGCCGCGCTGAACAGCCGCGCCGAATCGACGGCCGTCAACCGCAAGAAGGTGCAGCACAACCGGGACGTCATCCTGTCGCCGCTCGTCGAGGCCGGGCTCCTGCGCGAACTGCCGGCCGGCGGCTGGTACGCGATGCTCGACGTCGCCCGGACCGGCCTGGACGCCGAGACGTTCGCGACCCGGCTCCTGGAGAGCAAGGGCGTCGCGGTCGTACCGGGCGAGGGCTTCGCCATGCGGCCCGACGCGGACGACCGGGGCCGGGTCCGCTCCCATGACTACGCCCCCTGGGCGCGGCACCTGGTCCGGGTCGCGTTCTGCGTGGACCCGACGTCCCTGGAGACCGGGGTGACCCGCCTCCTGGAGTTCGTCGACGAGTGCGGCGACAACGTCGCAGCAGGGTGAATTTCGATCAGGCCGGCCGGCGCGAAGGAAGTGAGGACATCATGAGCAAGAGCGTTGTCATCGTGGGTGGCGGGACGGCGGGCTGGATGACCGCCTCGTATCTGAAGGCGGCGTTCGGGGACCGGCTCGCGGTCACCCTCGTCGAGTCCAGGAACGTGCCCACGATCGGTGTGGGAGAGGCGTCGTTCAGCACGATCCGCCACTTCTTCGCCTATCTCGGCCTCGAAGAGTCGGACTGGATGCCCGAATGTCACGCGACCTACAAGCTGGGGATCCGCTACGACAACTGGCGAGCCGAGGGGCATCACTTCTACCACCCCTTCGAACGGCCGCGGACGATCGAGGGTGTGTCGCTCGCCGAC
Source organism: Streptomyces sp. NPDC022552 (assembly GCF_055561875.1). Taxonomy (NCBI): domain Bacteria; kingdom Bacillati; phylum Actinomycetota; class Actinomycetes; order Kitasatosporales; family Streptomycetaceae; genus Streptomyces; species Streptomyces sp. NPDC022552. The sequence continues at coordinate 212,625 of NZ_JBVHGJ010000013.1, read as the reverse complement.
TGGTGGCTGCACAAGCGGCCCAGCGCCGACTACGACAGGGACTGCTCCGTGATCGCGGCGCTCTGCGAGGCGAAGAGCTCGCCCCGGCAGTTCGAGGGAAGCCTCCTCGCGCTCGGGGCCGGCGAGCGGGACCCGGCGGCCGTCGGCCGGTCCACGATGGCCCAGCAGACGACCCAGTTCCCGTACGCCTACCAGTTCGACGCGACGCTGCTGGCGAAGCTCCTCACGGGATACGGCACGGATCGCGGCGTCCGGCACGTGCTGGACGACGTCGTCGACGTCGCGGTGGACGAGCGTGGTGACATCACGCACGTCCGCACCAAGGAGAGCGGCGACCTCTCGGGCGACCTCTTCATCGACTGCACCGGCTTCCGCAGCATGCTGCTCAACAAGAAGCTGGCCGTGCCGTTCCTCTCCTACCAGGACACCCTGCCGAACGACAGCGCCGTCGCGCTGCGCGTGCCCATGGAGATGGCCGACCAGGGCATGGGCCCGTACACCCGGGCGAGCGCCCAGGCCGCCGGCTGGATCTGGACCATTCCGCTGTACGGCCGGACCGGCACGGGTTACGTCTACGCGAGCGACTACTGCACCCCGGAGGAGGCCGAGCGCACGCTGCGCGCCTACGTCGGGCCGGCCGCGGAGGACCTGGAGGCCAACCACATCAGGATGCGGATCGGCCGCAGCGAGAACTCCTGGGTGAACAACTGCGTGGCGATCGGTCTCTCCAGCGGCTTCGTCGAGCCGCTCGAGTCGACGGGCATCTTCTTCATCCAGAACGCGATCGAGCAGCTGGTCAAGCACTTCCCCGGCGGCCGGAACGACGAGCAGCTGCGAGTCTCGTACAACCGTCAGGTGGCCAACGTCATGGACGGCGTACGGGAGTTCCTCGTGCTCCACTACGTCGCCGCCAAGCGGAACGACAACGCGTACTGGCGCGATGCCAAGACCCGCACGATGCCGGACGCGCTGGCCGGGCGCATCGAGCAGTGGAAGGCGAAGCTCCCCGACGAGGACACGATCTTCCCGTACTACCACGGCTTCGAGCCCTACTCCTACACCGCGATGATCCTGGGACTCGGGGGCCTCGACGTACGTCCGCTGCCCGGCCTGGCCCTGATGGACGACATTGCCGCGGTCAAGGAACTCCAGTCGGTCCGCGACCAGGCCAGGTCCCTGGTCGAGACGCTGCCGAGCCACGCGGACTACATCGCCCACGTCCACCGCCGGAGGACGACGGGCGCCTGACGGACGGCCTCCCCGCAGGACGGAGCCGGTGGGGTGGGATGCGAGACGCATCCCTCCCCACCGGCTCTTGGCGTCTGTCGGCTGATTCATTCCTCCGGCCCCCGCATGAGGAACGCACAGTGGCCGATGCGGTGCGAACCTGGTCCGTCGTGATCTCGCGCTGTTAGCGTCTCCATCGCCCGCCGAATTGCGGACCGGAGGGCCTGAAAGACTTTCCTTCTCCTGAGGAGTTGTACGGAATGCCCAACGCCTTCGAGGACGACAGCCGGGAATATCTCGCGCTGTGCAACGACGAGGAACAGTATTCGCTCTGGCCGCACGGAAACGCCGTACCCGAAGGCTGGCGCGTGGTGTACGGCCCCGAGTCCCGGGAAAAGGTCGTCGACCATGTCGACCGGGTGTGGACGGACATGCGCCCGAAAAGCCTGCGACACGTGCAGGCCGGGCACGAGGACGTGCCGGCCTGATCGGTCGTACGAGAGCGCACCTGGTCCGGATGCCGAGGGAAAAGGGTTCTGGGGGATACCTGTGACGACAGATGTGAAAAGCCGGGTAAAATTCGTCCGATGGCCGGCCGAGCGCGACATGCGCGAGCAGTGCAAGGTCAGGGGGCACCTCTGTCTGCTCGTGGTCGAGCACGGTGCGCCCCCGCCGGACCAGCTGAGCTTCTACGAGGACTGGGTGCGCCCCCCGATCGTCCAGGAGGATCTCCAGGCCCGGGTGCGTCAGCTGGCGGCTCGGGCCGTTCTCAAGTCGCAGCCCGTCCTCGACCCGGCAGGCATCCTCTACTTCAAGGACCTGTCCGTCACCCTGTCCCTGACGCAGTGCGAGATGCTGGCGCCGCTCGTGGCCCGCTACTGCCAGATCATCTACCGGACCGAACTGCGGGAGATCCTGGAACACTCCGGGTCCAGCTCGTCCAGCAACGCGCTGGATCTGCACGTGATGCGGCTGCGCCGGCGCCTGCAACTGGTGGGGCTCGCGGTGCGCAACGTATGGGGGCGCGGGTTCGTCCTGGAGCCGGTCTAGGGCCGTACGCCGGCCCCGCCCGGGCGGGTCAGGAGGTCGCGACGGTGAGGCCGACGTGCGCCTGGCTGCGCAGCTCGCGGAGTTCCGCGAACGGGAGATGACATCGGCTCAGCAGGTACTCGGCGCCCGACGTGCCGCCGGTTCCGGCGTGGCTGCCCATGATCTTCGTGACCAGGCCGACATGGCCGACCTGCCATCGGAAGTAGCCGTTGCCCAGCTCGAGCAGCGCCTCGATGATCCGGTAGTGGACGCCCGCCTCGATCCCGGACCGCGCGAGGTCGGCGACCGTGTGACCCGACCTGGCGACCCACGCGGTGAACGACTCGTAGAGCGGACCGTCCTGCTTCGAGTGACCGATGAGCTTCGCCAGCCGGTGGAACTGCTTCGACTGCGCGCCGCTCGCCGTTCCGAGGACCTCCCTGAACTGGGCGAAGTCGCTCAGCGGCAGACGGTCGAGAGCGACCAGCTGGGTGTGCAGCACATGGACGAGGTCCGCGGAACGGTGCAGGAGATCGACGATCCATTCCGCGTCGGAGGTGTCGTCGGTCGTCGTGAACACATCGATGACGGCTTCCAGGTCCGCGATCGTCTGCCGGAGCCACAGCTCGCTCGCCTGGTGGGCGACGATGAAGAACTGTTCCGACAGAACAGTGGACTTCAGGGCCGAGGAGCCGGCGGTGCGAGGCTTCTGGAGGGACAGCAAGGTATCCAGTTCCAAGTAGTCCTGATAGGTCACGTCATCGGTCACTTGATTCCCTCTCTCCGCGACGAACTCGTACCGTGTGCGCCTTCGGTCAGCACGGTCGGGCAACTGGGCAGCGTTGCCGGGCACCACGTCATTATGTGGCGGCCCTTGGCCCTGCGAGCTTCGAGGAAAGAGTTCTTTCACGGCTTGTCCGGCCGGTCCGGCGTCATGCCATCGTGGTGACTGTTGATCGTGCTCGACTCTCTGTCGGAGGCGGAGCGGAGTTGAATACTGTTTCGGAGCATTTCGAATCCGTGGTTGCAAGGTCGAGTGACGCTCCAGCTGTGATTTTCGGAGATTCCGTCGTCGACTACGCGGAGTTGAACGCGAGGGCGAACCGGCTTGCCAGACGCCTGATATCGGCGGGCGTCGGACCGGATTCCCTGGTCGCGATCGCCGTACCACGCTCGCCCCGCCTGATCGTCGCGGTCCTTGCCGTGCTGAAGGCCGGCGGCGCGTATCTGCCGCTGGACCCGACCTATCCGGCCGAGCGTCTTTCGCACATGGTCGTGGACGCCCGGCCGGTTCTGCTGCTGCGGACGGAGAGCGTCAGCTCACTGGAGCTCGGCGTGCGCGAAGTCGTCCTGGACGAGGCCTCCTTCGAGGCGGAGTGCGCGCGGGAGCGGACCGACGACATCGCCGAGGACGAGCGCCTGGCGTCGCTGACCCCGGCCCACCTGATGTACGTCATCTACACCTCCGGGTCGACCGGCGTGCCCAAGGGCGTCGCGGTCAGTCACGCCGGCGTGGCCGACCTGGTCACCACGCAGGCCAGGCTGTACGGGGTCGGCACCGGTGACCGGATACTGCAGTGGGCGTCGTTCAGTTTCGACGCCTGGTTCTGGGACTTCACGCTGGCGCTGCTGCAAGGTGCCGCCCTCGTCATGGCCGAGCAGCACGAGCTGATGCCGGGCGAGTCGCTGCGCGAGACGATGCTCAGGCACGAGGTGAACCACGCGGTGCTGCCGCCGGTGGCCCTGGGCATCACCGACAGCGAGGGGCTGTTGGTCGACGGCACGATCACCTCCACCGGCGACGTCTGTACCAGGGCCCTGGCCGAGGAGTGGTCCAAGGGCCGGGGCCTCTACAACGCGTACGGTCCCACCGAGGTGACCGTGGGCGCGTCGATCGGCGGGCCGATCGAGGGCCTCCAGGACGAGGTGACCGTCGGGACCCCGTGGGACGGCGGCGCGGTCTACGTCCTCGACGACGCTCTCCAGGACCTCCACGACGGCCGGGAGGGCGAACTGTTCCTGGCCGGATCCGGAGTCGCCCGCGGCTATCTCAACCGTCCGGGCCTGACCGCGAGCCGGTTCGTCGCCGATCCGTTCGGCCCTCCCGGAAGCAGGATGTACCGCTCGGGAGACAGCGGACGGCGCGGGCCCGACGGCCAGTTCTACTTCACCGGCCGCGTCGACCACCAGGTCAAGGTCCGCGGCTTCCGTATCGAACTCGGCGAGATCGAGGCCCGTCTGGAAGCGCACCCCGCCGTGGAGATCGCCGTGGCGGTCGTCGGCGGAGACGACGTCTCGACCGAGCACATCGTGGCCTACGTCAAGACGTCGGCGCGTCACGACGTCTCCGACATGGAACTGCGCGAGCACACGCGCCGCGCGCTTCCCGAGCACATGGTGCCGTCGACGGTGGAGATGCTCGACCGCTTCCCCACGCTCCTCAACGGCAAGCTCGACCGCAAGGCGCTCGCCGAGCGGGCGCGGCGCTCCACCGCCGGCACGGCCGCGGTGCCGTCCCCCGCCACCTCCGGCAGGGACACCGCGCTGTCCGGCGAGGAGGCCCTCTTCGCCATGGTGCGGGAGACGCTCAAGGTCGCCGAAGCGAACCCGCGGGACAACTTCTTCGATCTGGGCGGTCACTCGGTGCTCGCCGCGAAGCTGGCCAGCCGGATCCGTAAGGAACTCGGTGTGATCGTGCCGATGCGGGCCATCTTCGAGGCCAAGACCCTGGGCGAGCTGGCCCGGATCGTGGGCGAGGCCAGGGGAGCCGACGAGGCCAGGCCGTCCTGACGCCACCGCCGGGCCGTCCGTTCCCCCGTCCTCGGAAGCAGTAGTGCAGCAAGACGCCGCGGAGTCGACAGTGTGCAAGGGAGCTTGGAATGTCATCGGACAGTGCTGACCTCGGCGCGGGGGCTCCTGTCGCCACGATGGCCGGGATGGATCGCGACACCCTGCGCGGCATGGTGTCCGAACTGCTGGGCATCGAACTGACCCCCGCGGACGACGACAGCAGCCTCTTCGAACTCGGCCTGCAGTCCCTGGAGATGATGCGTCTCGCGGGGCGGCTCGGCCGGGCCGGTATCGAGGTCACGTTCACCCAGCTGTCCGACGACCCGCGGTTGCTGGCCTGGTTCGACCTGCTCGCTCCCGGCACCGATGCCGCTCCCGGCACCGATCCCGCGCCTGCCCCCGCGCCGCCGGCGCCCGCCCAGGAGCACGACGACCTGGGCGAGGGGCCCTTCGCGCTCACGGCGGTGCAGCAGGCCTATCTGATCGGCCGCGCCGACGACCAGCCGCTCGGCGGCGTCAGCTGCCACGCCTACCTGGAGTTCGACGCGACGCAGGTGGACGCCGAGCGTCTGGAGAACGCCGTACGAGCCCTGATCGACCGGCACCCCATGCTCCGCGCCTCGTTCGCCGACGACGCGACCCAGCGCATCGAGCCGGCTTCCCCCTGGCCGGGCCTCACCGTCCAGGACGTCCGCGAGCTCACGGACGACGAGGCGACGGCCGCCGCACTGGCCCTGCGCGACCGGCTGTCGCACCGGCGCCTGCGGGTCGATCGGGGCGAGGTCGTCGACGTCCGTCTGACCCGGCTGCCCGGCGCGGTGGACCGGCTCCACTTCAACGTCGACCTCCTGGCCGCCGACCTGGCCAGCATCCGGGTGCTCCTCGACGACCTCGCCGTCCTCTACGACGACCCCGAGGGCCTCGACGACATCACCTACACGTTCGGTCGCTACCTCGCGGACCAGGAGCGGCTGCGCGCCACGGAGCGCGAACGGGCCCGCGCGTACTGGCGGCAGCGGCTGCCCTCGCTGCCGGGCGGACCGAAGCTGCCCCAGGCGATCGACGCCGAGGCCGTCGTCGTACCGAAGTTCGTCCGGCGCTCCCGTGCGCTCACGGCCGAGGAGTGGCGCCGCATGGAGCGGTGGGCGGGCGAAGCCGGCCTGACTCCCTCGGTGGTGCTGGCCACGGCCTTCGCCACGGTCCTGGGGCGGTGGAGCGGGGAGGACCGCTTCCTGATGAATCTGCCGCTGTTCCACCGCGACCTCGACGCGCACCCGCAGATCGACCGAATCGTCGCCGACTTCACGGGTCTGGTGCTCGTCGAGGTCGACCTGACCGGTGAGAGCTTCGCCGACTGCGCCCGCACCCTGCAGAAGCGGATGCACGAGGACATCGGACACGCCGCCTACTCCGGCGTCGACGTGCTGCGCGACCTCGTCCGCATGGACCCGGACGCACCGCGCACGGCACCGGTCGTCTTCGCCTGCGACCTGTCCGCGCCGCTGGTGCCGGACGCCTTCGAGGCCCGCTTCGGCGAGGCGACGTGGATGATCTCCCAGACCCCGCAGATCTGGCTCGACCACCAGACCTACCGCACCCGCGACGGCGGGGTGCTGCTGGTGTGGGACGCCGTCGAGGAACTGTTCCCGGACGGTGTGCTGGACGCGATGCTGTCCGCCTACGACGAGCTGGTCCGCGGCCTGCTGGACGGCGGCTGGGACACCACGCTCCCGGCGATCCCGCTGCCCGAGGCGCAGCGGCGGCAGCGGGAGCTGGTCAACTCGGCCACCCGCCCGCTGAGCGAGAACCTCCTGCACACGGCGTTCTTCGAGCGGGCCGCCGAACGAGCCGGGCGCCCCGCCCTGCTGTGGGGCGAGACGGACTCGATGGCCCACGACGAGCTGGCCCGGTGCGCCCTGGGCGTCGCGGGGGCGCTGGAGCGGCGCGGTGTCGGCCCCGGCTCGTACGTCGCCGTCGTCGCCCCGAAGGGCCCGCAGCAGATCGCGGCGGTGCTCGGAGTCCTCGCCGCCGGTGCCGCCTACGTGCCCATCGGCGTCGATCAGCCGGCCGAGCGGCGCGCCCGCATCCTCGAACTCAGCGGCGCCCGGGTGATCCTCGACGGCGGCGGCGCCCTGGAGCCGGCCGGCACCGGCGCCGAGGTGCTGCCGATCGACGAGGCGATACGCGCGACGCCGCTCGACGCACCGGTGGGCGTCGACCCCGACGCCACCGCCTACGTGATCTTCACCTCCGGCTCGACGGGCCTTCCCAAGGGAGTCGAGGTCAGCCATCGCGCCGCGGTCAACACGGTCGAGGACATCGACGAGCGGTTCCACGTCGGGGCCGACGACCGGGTCCTCGCGGTGTCCGCGCTGGACTTCGACCTCTCGGTGTGGGACGTCTTCGGACTCCTCGGGGTGGGGGGCGCCGCCGTCCTGGTCCCGGAGTCCGGCCGCCGCGACGCCAACGAGTGGCTGGCGCTCTGCCGCCGGCACGGGGTGACCGTCTGGAACACCGTCCCGGCGCTGCTCGACATGCTGCTGACCGCCGCCGAAGGGTCCGCGCTGCCGGAGACGATGCGCCTGGCCCTGCTGTCCGGTGACTGGATAGGCCTCGACCTGCCCGACCGGCTGGACCGGGCGTCGAGCGGCCGATGCCGGCTGATCGCCCTCGGCGGTGCCACGGAGGCCGCGATCTGGTCGAACGCGTACGAGGTCACCACCGTGCCGGAGGGCTGGCGGTCGATCCCGTACGGGAAGCCGCTGCGCAACCAGAAGTTCCGCGTGGTGGACGGCCGTGGCCGGGACTGCCCCGACTGGGTGGCCGGCGAACTGTGGATCGGCGGCAGCGGTGTCGCCCTCGGCTACCGGGGCGATCCGGAACTGACCGCGGCACGCTTCCCCGAAGTGGACGGCGAGCGCTGGTACCGGACCGGCGACCTCGGCCGCTACTGGCCGGACGGCAACCTGGAGTTCCTGGGGCGTCTCGACCACCAGGTGAAGATCAACGGTTTCCGCGTCGAGCTGGGGGAGATCGAGACCTGCCTCCAGGCCCACCCCGCCGTGGCGCAGGCCGTGGCCGTACCGTTCGTCGAAGGGCGCCGCGAACTCGTCGCCGCCGTCGTCGAGCGGACCACGGCGCCGGAGCGGAGCCCCCGGGAGGCCGCCGGCGAGCGTTCGGACCACGCCTTCCTGCCGCCCACGGCCGACGCCGCGGCAAAGACCGCCCAACGGCTCCATGAGCACCGCCTCGTCGAGGCACTGCTCGCGGGCGTCGTCGCCCCGCTGATCGGGCCCGGCGACGACACGGCACGGAGTGCGGCCGTCTGCGCCGAACAGCGTCCGGTCGTGGACATCTGGCTCGCGTACCTGACGCGGCGTTCCGTCCTCGTGCGCCGCGCCGACACGACGTACGAGCGGGGTCCCCGGTGGAGCGAGGTCACCGACGCGCTGTGGGGCAAGCAGGTGCGCGAAGCCACCCACGGCACGTGTCTGGAGCCCGTCGCGACCGCACTGGAATGGGCCGGACCGCTCCTCGCGGCCATCGTCTCCGGCGACGCCGACGCCCTCGCGCTGCTGGACGACCCGGTACTGGCTCCGGAGGCCCTCAACGATCTGATGCCGGGAGCGGCGGAGTGCCTCGCCACCGTCGCCCGCGACCTCCGCGCGCGTACCGTGGATCCGGCACCGGCCGCCGTCGCCGAGTGGGACGTGGCCGGCGGCCGGGGCGCCGTACGGCTCCTCGCCCAACTCGAGGCGGACGTGGCCGAGTACACCCTCCTCGGCTCCTCCAAGCCGGCGCTGGCCAGGGCCGAGGCGCTGCTGAGCGAGCGGGGGCAGCGGGTGCACACCGCGGTGCAGGGCGCCGCCGCGATCGCCGGACAGCACGTCCACGCGTACGACGCCGTCGTCGCCAACAACGTGCTGCACCGGATGGAGGACCCGGAGAAGGCCGTGGCCACCATGGCCCTGCTCCTCGCGCCCGGCGGACGCCTCTACCTCTTCGAGCGCGCGTACCCGACACCGCTCGCCCTGGTCGCCGCGCTGCCGCTGGAGGCCCGCGCGGGCAGGTTCGACGAGGAGCGGCCGGAGCGCGCCTGGCTGTACGGCCCCGAACGGTGGACACGGGCCTGCGCCGCGGCCGGACTCGGCGACGTCCGCGTCCTGCACACCGAGGCCACCGGCGAGATCCTGCTGTGCGCGGACCGGCCCGCGTCCGCCCGGGGGATCGACGTGGAGCAGGTGCGCGCCTGGGCGGCGGACCGGCTGCCCGACCACATGGTGCCCGCGCACCTCGTCGTCCTGCCCGACCTGCCGCTCAGCGCCAACGGAAAGGTCGACCGGCGCCGCATCCACACCGTCGTGGAGCACTCCGTCGAGCGGGCCCGCGACGTGGGCGACCCACCGCGGGGCGACACCGAGGTGTTCGTCGCCGAACGGTGGACGAAGCTCCTGGGCGCGGACTCGGTGGGCCGGGACGAGAACTTCTTCCTGCTCGGAGGCGACAGCCTGCTCGCGACACGCTTCGTCGCCGAGGTGCGGGAGGCACGGGGCGTCGAACTGCCCATGCGCGAGGTGATGCGCACCCCGACCGTCGCGGGGCTGAGCGCGCTGATCGACCAGCTGGCGCCCGCCGGCGGCGAGCGGCCGGCCGACGGCTGGGACGACGGTGACGACTGCGAAGAGGGTGCGGTGTGAACGCCAACGAACTGCTCGACGCGTTTCGCGTTGCCGGAATCCGGCTGTGGCGGGACGGGGACCAGCTGCGCTTCCGTGCCCCCCGCGGCGCCATGACCGACCAGCGCCTCGCGGAGCTGCGCCGCCACAAGGCCGAGCTGCTCGCGATCGTGGCCGACGGCGCGGAGCCGCCGCGGGCGGGGCACGCAGACGCTCCGGTGTGGGAGGCCCGGCCCGAGGAGCGGGAGGAGCCCTTCCCGCTGACCGACATCCAGTCGGCGTACCTCTTCGGCCGCAGCGCGGCCTTCGACTACGGCGGCGTCTCCTGCCACATCTACCTGGAGTTCGCCTACCCGGCCGACCTGGACCCCGACCGGTTCCAGCGGGCGTGGGACGGCCTGGTCCTCCGCCACGACACCTTGCGCACGGTCATCCAGGAGGACGGCACCCAGCGTGTCCTGCCCGTGCTCCCGGACACCGCGGTCGAGGTCGCCGATCTGCGCGGAGCCCCCGACGACACCGTCGACAAGGCGATCGCCGGAGTGCGCGACGACCTCTCCCACAAGGTGCACCCCACCGGCGTCCGCCCGATGTACGAGCTGCGCCTGACCCTCGCCGCCGAGCGCAGCGTGCTGCACGTGTCGGTGGACTTCATGGCCCTGGACTGGATCAGCCTGCAGCAGGTCCTGTCCGAGCTGGACCACACGTACGCCCGGCCGGACCGCGAACTGCCGCCGGTGGACGCGACCTTCCGTGACTACGTGCTGTCCGAGCGCCGCCTGCGCGACACCGAACGGTACGCACGCGACCGCGCCTACTGGTCGGAGCGGATCGACGAGCTGCCCGGCGCCCCCGTGCTTCCGCTGCGCGACGACCACGACCCGGCGACGACCCCGCCCCGCTTCCGCCGTCTCACGGCGACGCTGGAGAGCCGGGTGTGGCAGTCCCTGAAGACGCGCGCCACCGAGCGCGGCATCACCCCGGCCAACGCGGTGCTCGCGGCGTACGCCGAGACCATCGGCCGCTGGAGCAGCACCGAACGCTTCTGCCTGGGACTGCCCGTGCTCAACCGGATGCCGCTGCACCCGCACGTGGACCGGCTGCTCGGCGACTTCACCTCCCTCAGCCTGCTCGCGGTCGAGAACGAGGGCCGGACGAGCCTGACCGAGCGGGCCCGCGCACTGGGCGAACGCGTCTTCGACGACCTCGACCACCGGCTGTACAGCGGCGTGGAGGTGCTGCGGGAGCTCGCCCGGCGCCGAGGCCGTGAGGCCGCGGTGCTCCCCGTGGTGTTCACCGGCAGCATCGGGGTCGGCAGCCCGCCCGCGTCGCCGGCCGGCCGCGACCCGCGCCCGGTGTACGGCATCAGCCAGACCCCGCAGGTGTGGATCGACTGCCAGGTCGGCGACCCCTTCGGCGGCCGCCTGGACATGAACTGGGACGTGCGGGAAGGCGTCTTCCCGGACGGTCTCGTGGAGGACATGTTCGGCGCCTTCGAGGGGCTCCTGCGCCGGCTGGCCGAGCACGACGAACCCTGGTCGGCCGTGGATCCGCAGCCGCTGCCCGAACGGCAGCGCGCCCTGCGGAGCACGGCGAACGCCACGGAGGCACCGGCACCCGACTGCCTGCTCCACGAACCGCTCGTCGCCTACGCCCGCACCCACCCCGACCGGGTCGCGGTCGTCGACGCCGGCGGGTCGCTCACCTACGGCCAGTGGCTGGGGCGCGCCGCCGGAGTGGCCGAGCGACTGCGGGCCGCGGGGTGCCGCCCCGGCGACTTCGTCGGCGTCCTGATCGACAAGTGCCGGGACCAGGCCGTCGGTGTGCTCGGCGCGCTGCTCGCGGGCGGTGTGTACGTCCCCGTCGACCTCGGGCAGCCCGCGAGCCGCCGTGACCGGATCATCACCACGAGCGGTACCCGGTTCGCGGTCGTCGCGGGCGCCCCGACCGGTGCGCTGCCGCCCGGTGTCGAGGGCGTGGACGTGACCGGCGTACGGGAGGTCCCCCTGGCCGGCATCCCCGACGAGCGTGCCGTGGCGCCCGGGGAACTCGCGTACGTCATGCACACCTCGGGCTCGACCGGCCTGCCCAAGGGGGTGATGATCAGTCACCTCGCCGCCGCCAACACCGTGCACGACATCAACCGGCGCTTCGGCGTCGACGACTCCGACCGGGTCCTGGGGCTCGCGGCCCTGAGCTTCGACCTCTCGGTGTACGACCTGTTCGGCCCGACGGCCCTCGGTGCCACGCTCGTCCTGCCGGATCCCGCCCGCCGCGGCGACCCCTCGCACTGGGCGCGGACGGTCGCCGAGCACGGCGTGACGCTGTGGAACTCGGTCCCCGCGCAGTTGCAGATGCTGATGCACTACCTGGACGTCGAACCCACCGAACTCGGCTCCCTGCGCCTGGCGTTGCTGTCCGGCGACTGGATTCCGCTGTCGCTGCCCGGTCACGCCGGACGGCATCTGCCCGGTACCGAACTGGTCAGCCTGGGCGGGGCGACGGAGGCGGCGATCTGGTCGATCCACCACCGGCTCACGACCGTCGAACCGCACTGGCGGAGCATTCCGTACGGAACTCCGCTGGCGAACCAGCGCTTCCACGTCCTCGACTCCGCCCTGCGCGACCGGCCCGAGCTGGTCACCGGTGAGCTGTACATCGCGGGCATCGGGCTGGCGCAGGGCTACCTCGGCGACCCGGAGCGGTCCGGGGAGCGTTTCTTCCCGCACCCGGAGACGGGGGAGCAGCTCTACCGCACCGGTGACCTGGGACGCTACCTGCCGAACGGTGAGATCGAGTTCCTCGGCCGCGCGGACCACCAGGTCAAGATCCGCGGTCACCGGATCGAGCTCGGCGAGATCGAGGCGGTGCTCGGGGAGCACCCGAGGGTGGGTACCTGCGTGGTGCTCGCCGCGGGCAGCTACGCGTTCGAGCGGGCTCTGGTGGCCTTCGTCATTCCCCGGCAGGGGCCCGAGCCGGTCGACCCCGCGGAGCTCGTCGGCTGGGTGGCCGAACGGCTGCCGGGCCACATGGTTCCGGCACGGGTGCGCGTCGTCGACGGGCTGCCGCTGACCCCGAACGGAAAGATCGACCGCAAGCGACTCCTCGAGTCGGCGCCGGCGCCCACGCCCGGTGCGCCGCGTGCCGAGCGCTCCGAGCCGCCGCGGCCGGGCCTCGAGAGCCGGATCGCCCAGCTGTGGGTGGAGGTGCTCGGTGGCGAACTGCCCGGCCGCGAGCTGGGGTTCTTCGACGCGGGCGGCAACTCGCTGCTGGCGGCGCAGTTCGTCGGCCGGGTCCGCGAGCGCGTCTCCGAGGCTGCGCCGGCCCCCTTCGACGTACTGCTGCGCGTCCTCCTGGACACACCGACGGTCGCGGGCCTCGCCCAGTGGCTGGAGACCGCCGGGGCGTCGGCACCGGTCGTGGAGACGCCGGAGTCCCGGCGCTCCTCCCTGGTTCCGCTGGGCGGCTCGGGGGACGGACCGGTCCGGCTGCTCGTGCCCGACGGAACGGGAACACTGACCGCGTACCAAGCACTGGTCGCCGAACTCGCCGCGGACGGACCGCTGGTGGGCCTCGCCCTGCCCGACGGCGAGCCCGCCCTCGCCGGCGACGCCTCGGACCTCGTCGAGGAGCCGGCCGTCCGCTACGCCCGCGAGGTGCGGGCCGCCGGACACGACGACGTCGAGATCATCGGCCACGGCCTCGGCGGCCCGATCGCGCTGGAGCTGGCCCGCGCCCTGAGCGAGGCCGATGTGACGGTGCGGCGCCTGACGATCCTGTCCGGCCACCGCTTCCCGTACCTGTCGCGGGACGACCTCCTGGTGGACTACGCCTTCACCCGGGCGACGGGTGCCGACCCGGGAACTCTCGGCTGGCCCGCCGACGAGGCGGCGGTGGGCCGGGCGATCGCCGCTGCTGCGGCGGCCGGCCCGAGCACCGCGGTGGAGAGCACCGTGGCGGAGAGCGCCCTCGCCCGCCTGACGGGCGACCAGGAACTGCTGGAGGTCGCCGAGCGGTTCCGCGCCCTCGGGCAGCGGGACCTCGCCGAACGACGGGCGGAACTGCACCGTGCACTCGCCGGATCGGACCCGGCCCTGGGCGGCGCCGAGCGGCTCGCGGCGATGCACACCGTGTTCGCCCGGCTGGTCGAGGCGGCGGCGCGGTACGCACCGGAGCCGTACGCCGGAGACCTCACCCTCCTCCGTCCGGCCACGGACCTCCTCCCCGGCCCGCGGGACGCCACGGCCGACTTCTGGCGCGAGGTGTGCCTGGGCGATGTGACGGTGGTCGACATCGCCGGCGACCACCACGGCTGCCTACGGCCACCGCATGTCGCAAGGACGGCGGACGTGATCGCGGCGCGAGGGGCGGACCACCGATGACGCGCGCGACCTCGGGGCCGATGCGTGTCGTGGTGTGCGGCACGCGCTTCGGCCAGGTGTACCTCTCGGCCCTCGCCCACGCCGCGCCCGAGCGCTTCCGGCTCGCCGGCATCGTCGCCCGCGGCAGCGAGCGGTCGGTGGCCCTCGCCAAGGAGTACGGCGTGCCGCTGTACGGAGCGGTCGAGGAGCTCCCCGACGACATCGACGCGGCCTGCGTCGTGGTGTCGACCGCGGTCGGCGGCGGGCGCGGCGTCGAGCTGTCCCGGGCCCTGCTCGACCGGGGGATACACGTCCTCCAGGAACACCCGCTGCATCCGGACGAGTTGGCGGACTGTCTGCGGACGGCGCGCCGGGCCGGTGTCCAGTACATGGTGAACACCTTCTACCCCCATGTGGAGCCGGTCCGCCGGTTCATCGCCTCCGCGCGCCGGCTGGTCCAGTTGCGCCGGCCGGTGTTCGTCGACGCCATGTGCGCCGTACAGGTCTCCTTCGACCTGCTCGACATCCTGGCCGAGATCTTCGACGGGCTGCGCCCGTGGTCGGTCTCCTCGGCCGGAGCGGCCGCCGGTCGCCCGCTGGCCTGTCTGGACGGACAGATCGCCGGGGTTCCGCTGACGCTCCGCGTGGAGAACCGGATGCAGGCCGGGGACGACAGCACCAGCCTGCTGCTGCACCGGATCACCGTCGGCACCGACGCGGGCAATCTGATGCTTGCCAACACCCACGGCCCGGTGATCTGGAGTCCGGTGCTGCGCACGCTCTCCGGCTCGACGGGGGAGCGACTCCCCGGCCGGGACGACCCGGAGGAGCTGTGGCCGGACGGTCTCGCCGTCACGGGGGAGTACGTGGGGCCGGCGGAGACGCCCACCTGGAGGGCGGCGATGCACGACGTGTGGGGCGAGGGCGTGCTCACCGCGCTGGACCTGCTGCGTGAGCGCGTCGACGCCGGCGCCGACCCGTTGCGGGGCGGCCAGCGGCATCTGGCCGTCGCCCGGGCCTGGCAGGAACTGACGGAGATTCTGGGATATCCGGAGGTGGCGACGCCCGAATCCGGAGGCCCGCTGACGGCTGCCGATCTCTAGGCCGCAGCCGTGCTGCTCGCCGTGACCGCTCGCGCTACAGTGATATCGGAACGCGTTTCAAAACACAATGAGGAGTCCAATGAACGCGATTGACTCTGCTGCGGTGAGCGAGCGGTCCGCGCCGTTATCGGGTACCGGTTCAGGGGCACAGCAGAGTATGGGACGGCTCGTACGCCCCCATATCTGGAGTTTCGTGGCCGTTGTCGTCCTGCAGGTCGTCGGCGCCCTCGCCGGTCTGGCGCCGCTGCTCGCGGTCGTGGAGCTGGGGCGCACCGTGCTGGAGCCCGGACCGGTCGACCGCGACCACGTATGGACGGTCGTGATCCTGGGTGCGGTCGGCCTGTTCGTCCGGCTGGTGTTCACGGCCGCGTCGTCCGGCATCGGACACATCCTCGACGGCAAGGTCCAGTTGACGTTCCGCCGGGAGCTGGCCGCGCAGCTGGGGCGCGTGCCGATCGGCTGGTTCTCCAGGCGCCGGACCGGCGAACTCGCCAAGGTGGTCGGGGAGGACGTCGGTGCCGTGCACCCCTTCATCGCCCACACTCCGGGCGAACTGGTGTCCGCCTTCGTCGTCCCGCTGGCCTCACTGGTCTATCTGTTCACCATCGACTGGCAGCTCACGCTGATCACGCTGATCCCCGTCGTTCTCGCCATTGCGCTGGTCCCCCTGATGATGACGCCGACCCGGGTGCGCGAACAGGAGGAGTTCGACGGGGCCATGGCACGGATCTCCAGCTCCGTCATCGAGTTCGTCCAGGGCATCTCGGTGGTCAAGGCGTTCGGCGGTTCCCAGCGCGCACACCGCAAGTTCCTCACCTCCGCGGACGCCTTCGTCGACACCTTCAACCGGTGGGTGCACGGCATCTCCAGGATCGCCGCCGGGATGCAGCTCGTCCTCTCGCCGCCCTTCGTCCTGCTGGTCGTGCTGATCGGCGGAACGATCCGCATCACCGGCGGTGACCTGTCCCCCGCCGACCTGCTGCCCTTCCTGCTGCTCGGCCTCGGCCTGACCGCCCCGGTCGCGGCCCTCGGCCACGGCTTCGACGAGATGCAGGCCGCGGGACGCGCCATCGGCCGCATCAAGGACGTACTGACGGTGGAGGCGCTGCCGGAGCCGGCGCACCCGGTCCTGCCCCAGGGGCACCGGGTGGAGCTCCGCGACGTCCGCTTCGGATACGAGGAGGACCGTGAGGTGCTCCGCGGGATCGACCTCGTGCTGGAACCGGGGACGGTCACCGCGGTCGTCGGACCGTCCGGCAGCGGAAAGTCCACTCTGGTCCAGCTGCTGCCGAGGTTCTTCGACCCGAGCCACGGCTCGGTCGTCCTCGGCGGTGTGGACCTGCGCGAACTCGGCAGCCGGGAGCTCTACCAGACGGTCTCCTTCGTCTTCCAGGACGTCCGGCTGCTGCGCGCGTCGATCGCCGACAACATCGCGCTGGCCGTCCCGCGCGCCGACCGTGAGGACGTCGTACGCGCCGCCAGGCTGGCCAACATCCACGAGCGCATCCTCGAACTCCCCCGCGGATACGACTCGGTGATCGGCGAGGACGCCGGCCTGTCCGGTGGCGAGGGCCAGCGGATCGCCGTGGCCCGCGCCCTGCTCGCCGACACCCCCGTCCTGGTGCTCGACGAGGCGACCGCCTTCGCCGACCCGCAGACCGAACAGGCCGTCCGCGGAGCCCTCGGGTCGCTGGAGGGCGAGCGGACCGTCCTGGTCATCGCCCACCGCCTGGAGACGATCGCCGACGCCGACATGGTGGTGATGCTGGAGGAGGGGCGGATCGTCGAGCGCGGCAGGCCCTCCGAACTCCTCGCCACCGGCGGAAAGTTCGCCGCGTTCTGGCAGTCCCACCCATCGGTCGCCGATGACACCGAAGCCGACGGTCGCGCACCGCGAGGAGACGAGTCCCGATGATCCGAATGCTGTTGCGCGTGCTGGGGCGCGAGTACGCCCAGCCCCTGCGGCGCACCGTGACGCTGATGACGCTGACCGCGGTGGTCGAGGGCCTGTCCTACGCGCTGGTCGTCCCCGTCCTGCGGGAACTCTTCGGGGACACTCCCGAGGACGCCTGGCCCTGGCTGACCTCGTTCGGCGTCGCGATCGCGGTCTACGCCGCGCTGCGCTACCTCAGCGACCTGTCCGGCTTCCACGTCGGCACCGCGCTGCTCCGCGGCATGTACCACCGCCTCGGCGACCATCTGGCCCGGCTGCCCATCGGCTGGTACAGCGGGAGCCGCCTCGGCGAGGTCTCCGTCCTGGCCAGCCGAGGTGTCCTGGACGCGATGAGCGTCATCGCCCACCTGCTGGCACCGTTCATCTCCGCCTCCGTGACGCCGCTGACGATCGTCGCCGTGATGCTCGCCTACAGCTGGCAGCTGGGTCTTGCCGCACTGGTCGGTGTGCCGATCGTGGCGGCGATCCAGATCTGGACCGGGCGTTCCTCGGCCGCCGAGGACATCGAGCGCGAGGAACGCGACCACGAGGCCACCGGCCGGGTCATCGAGTTCCTCCAGGCCCAGCCGGTGCTGCGCGCCGGCGGCCGCACCACCGAGCGTTTCCGGCTGCTCGACGACGCGCTGCGGGACGTCGAGCGCGCGTCCCGCCGCTCCACCTTCTCGGCCCTCCCCGGCGCGGTCGGCCTGACCCTCACGGTCCAGGCCGTGTTCACCGCCGTGCTGGTGCTCGGTGTCCACCTCGCGCTCGACGGCGACATCGGCGTGGCCGAGGTCCTCACGATCCTGGTGCTGGCGGCGCGCTGCGCCGATCCGCTGCTGTCGCTGACGGACATCGGCGGCAAGCTGCGCGGTGCCCGCTCGGTCCTGGCCAGGCTCGACACCGTCCTGCGCACCGAGCCGCTGCCCGAGGCAGCCGAACCGATCCTGCCGGAGCGCCACGACCTGGAGTTCGACTCCGTCGTCTTCCGCCGGGGCGAGCGCGCGGTGGTCGACCACGCCTCGCTGTCCGTACCGCAGGGCCAACGCCTCGCCGTCGTCGGACCGTCGGGCGCGGGCAAGAGCACCCTGCTGCAGCTGCTCGCGCGGTTCTACGACGTGGACGCGGGCGTGGTGCGCGTGGGCGGTGTCGACGTAAGGGACATCGACCCCGAGGTCCTGATGGCGCAGATCTCCATCGTCTTCCAGAACGTGTACCTCTTCGACGGCACGATCGAGGAGAACGTACGCCTCGGGCGTCCGGACGCCACCGACGCCGAGGTACGGGCGGCGGCTTCGGCAGCCCGCCTCGACGAGGTGATCGAGCGGCTGCCCGACGGCTGGGCGGCCGATGCCGGCGAGGGCGGCGCACTGCTGTCCGGCGGTGAACGCCAGCGTGTCTCGATCGCTCGGGCGCTCCTGAAGAACGCGCCCATCGTCCTCCTCGACGAGGTCACCTCCGCGCTGGACCCGGTGAACGAGGTCGCCGTCCACGAGGGCATCGAGCGGCTGATGGCGGGGCGAACGGTCGTGATGGTCGCGCACCGGATGCGGACCGTCCAACGCGCCGACCGGGTGGTCTTCCTGGACGGTGGCCAGGTCGTGGAGGAAGGGACCCACGACGAGCTGCTGAGCCGTGGCGGCCGCTACGCGAACTTCTGGAACATCTCCATGGCACCGGTAGCGAGGGACTGAGCCGACATGTCCGATCCTGCGACGCACGACCGTCACCTCGGCGCGTTCCGCCGGCTCACGCCGCGGCCGTACGCCCGAGCCCGCGTGCTGCTGTTCCCGCACGGCGGCGGCAGCGCGAGCTACTACCGCGCGTGGGCCGCGGCGGCGCCCTGGGACGTCGAGTTCCTCGCCGCCCAGTACGCCGGCCGGGAGGACCGGTACTCCGATCCGATACCGGCGGATCTGCACGGCGTCGCCGAGGCCCTCGCGGCCGATCTGACGGCCGACGGCCCCCGGCTTCCGACGGTTCTGTTCGGGCACAGCATGGGCGCCGTCGTCGCCTACGAGGTCGCCCTGCGCCTCGCGGCGGCAGGCGAGCCTCCCACCCGGCTGATCGTGTCGGGGCACCCCGCCCCGGCGCTGACCCGACGCGGCCGGGTCCATCTCGGCACCGACGAGGAACTGGTCGAGGAACTGCGCCGCACCGACGCGACGCACCGCGACATCCTGGACAACGCCGAGCTCGTCCAGGCCTTCCTACCCATCATCCGGGCCGACTACCGGCTGAGCGAGACCTACCGACCCGTCCCGAGCCTCGCGCTGCGCTGCCCGGTCGACGTGCTGTACGGCGACGCCGACCCCGAGATCCACGACTGGGAAGCCGAGGGATGGCGCGAGGTGACCGACGGCGGGTGTGCGCTGCGCACCTTCGAAGGCGGCCACTTCTATCTGGAGGAGCACCGCGACACGGTCGTCGAACTCCTGACGGCGCGGGCCCGTGCGGCGTCCGAGGAATCGGCGGTCCCCTGGCCCTCCGCGCCGTGACCGCACCGGCCGGTACCTGAGCTGCCGTTCACCTTCCCCGTTGGCCGGACGGCAGCTCACCCCCCTGCTTTTTTGGCAACCGAGACGAGGACAGGACACCGTGACCGCCGACGTCACCGACCGCCGCATAGATGTCCGGATGAGCCCCAAGGACCTGATCGACATCGGGGTCTTCAGCGCCCTCTACATCGTGACGGTGGGCGTGTTCAACCTGCTCGAATTCATCAGCCCGGTGATGACTCTGGTCACGAGCGCGGCCAGCATCGTCGCCGCCGGAGTGCCGTTCATGCTGTTCCTCACCCGGGTGAGGCACGCCGGGATGGTGACCGTGCTCGCCGTCATCGTCACCGGCTTCATGCTGCTGATCGGGAGCCCGCCCGTCACCCTCCTCGTCGGCGTGGTGGCCGCCCTGGTCGCCGAGGTGCTGCTGTGGGCGGGCCGGTACCGCTCGCGGTATCTCGGAGTGCTCGGCTACGCCGTGTTCAGCACCTGGTTCACCGGGCTGTTCCTGCCGATGCTCTACGCTCGCGAGGACTTCCTGTCCAGCCCGTACATGGAAGCGATGGACAGCGACTACGTCCAGCGGCTGGACGACCTGCTGTCACCGGGTGTGCTGATCGCCTTCGACGTGTCCACGCTGGTGTTCGGCCTGCTGGGCGGTGTGCTGGGGCTGCGGCTCCTGGACAAGCACTTCCGCAAAGCCGGTCTGGCATGAGCGGATCCCCCGCTCGGTCCCTCGACCCGCGTACGGCCGTGGCGATCCTGCTGGCCGCGAGCATCACCATCATGGCACCCGGCGGCATGTGGTTCGTTCCGGCGACACTGGCCGCCGGCGTGCTCCTCGCGGTCTCCGAGCGGGCCTGGACACGCGCCGTCGGACTGCCGGCGGCCGCGGCGGCCGCCGCCGCGGTGGCCTATCTGCTGCCACTGGCCGCACCGTGGCCACTGCTCGGCCTGATCGGGATCATGGGAGAGTTCACGCTGCGCCTGGTGGCGGTGGGCGGCATCGCCGCCCACCTGATCCGGACCATTCCGCCGACCCGGTTCACCGCCGCTCTGCGGGCCATGCGGGTGCCGGAGGCCTTCACCGTGTCCGGGGCGGTGATGCTGCGGTTCGTGCCCACCATCGTCGCCGAGGCGCGCGCCGTGCGCGACGCCATGAGGCTGCGCGGGCTCGGCGGCGCGACGGCCGTGCTGCGACACC
Organism: Streptomyces sp. NPDC022552; assembly: GCF_055561875.1. NCBI lineage: Bacteria > Bacillati > Actinomycetota > Actinomycetes > Kitasatosporales > Streptomycetaceae > Streptomyces > Streptomyces sp. NPDC022552. Next base: position 191,804 of record NZ_JBVHGJ010000013.1, on the reverse strand, counting down.
CCCTGCTCAGCATCGAGTACTTCACGGTGCCGCTCATGGCGTCGAGCCTGCGCTCGGCGGAGGACCTCTCGGCGTCGGCGCTGCTGCGCGGGCTGGGGTCGCAGCCCTGGCCGACAGCGATGCACCCTCCGCGGTTCGGCCGCGCCGACGCGGTCGCAGTCCTCGCCGTGGTGCTGCTGACGGCGGCCACGCTGTGGTGGAGGTCCGTGCGGTGATCGAGCTCACGAACGTCCGGTGGACGTACAAGGGCGGCGACGCCGCCGTACTCGACGGGCTGGACCTGCGCATCCGGCGCGGTGAGACGGTCGTGGTGTGCGGGCCCAGCGGCTCGGGCAAGAGCTCGGCGCTGCGGTTGATGAACGGCCTCGTCCCGCACTTCCACGACGGCACCCTTCAGGGCGAGGTCCGGGTCGACGGCGAACCGATCACCGATCTCGCCCAGGTGGGGCGGGTGACGGGCACGGTCCTTCAGCAGCCCCGACGGCAGTTCTTCACCGACGCCATCGACACCGAACTGGCCTTCGCGCTGGAGAACTTCGGCACGCCGCCCCCACGGATCCGCGAGCGGGTCGCCGAGGTCGCCGCCGACTTCGGACTGACCGGCCTCGTCAGCAGGCTGCGAGAGCTGTCCGGCGGTCAGCAGCAGCGGGTGGCCTGCGCGGCGGCCGTCACCCACGGCCCGCCGGTACTGCTGCTCGACGAACCGACCTCCAACCTGTCCCCGCAGGGCATCGCGGATCTCACCACGATCCTGGGGCACCTCAGGGAACGGGGCACGACCCTCGTCATCGCCGAACACCGGCTCCACTACCTCCGCGAGATGGCCGACCGGATCGTCGTCCTCCGGAACGGGCGCGTCCGGAGGGAATGGACCAGAGCCGAAATCCCCGGACTGACCGAGGAGATGCTGCGTGACGAGGGGCTGCGCAGCCTCGACACCCCCACAAGGCCCCGCGTGCTCCGGGCATGCGCGCACGGCCCGAGCGTCGAGGCGGGACAGAACCGGCCGCGGGTCGAGACGCCGGCGGCCCCTCGGCGCCGCGCGGGCAGGGGCCACGAGGCCGCCGCGACGGCGACCGGACCGTGCGAACCGGGCAGCGGTATGACGCTGCGCGGCATCCGGTGCACGTTCCTCGGGCGCCCCGTGCTGGACATCGCGGAAGCCCATCTGCCCGGCGGAGCCATCACTGCCGTCACCGGTGCGAACGGCGCCGGCAAGACCACGCTCGCCCGCATCCTCGCCGGGCTGCAGCGCCACGCCGGCCAGGTGCTCCTCGACGGTCGCCCGCTCTCCCGCGCACAGCGCCAGCGCGAGTCCGTGATCGTCATGCAGGACGTGGAGCGACAGCTCTTCACGGACAGCGTCACCGCCGAACTGCGCCTCGGAACCCTTCCGGAGCGGGCGGATCACGCCGCCGCCGTGCTCGCCGATCTCGACCTGGACGCCTTCGGCGACCGGCATCCCCTGTCGCTGTCCGGCGGCCAGCAGCAGCGCCTGGTCGTCGCCACGGCGCGCCTGAGCGGCCGCCGTATCGTCATCTTCGACGAGCCCAGCTCAGGTGTCGACCGCCGACACCTGAGATCGATGACCGCCGCGATGCGCGATGTCGCCGCGGCGGGTGCCGTGACCGTCCTCATCAGCCACGACACCGATCTCCTCGACCTCGCCGCCGACCAGGAACTGTGCCTCCGCCCCATCCCCTGACTTTCCGTCCTCCGGACGAACGGGGAATGTGTATTTCTCATACAAGGACGGGTGGAGCGAACATTGTTGGGCCAGGAATCGAATTGCTACGCTCCCGCGGCGAGGTGGACAAGCGCCGCCGTGGATGTTCTTTTCCGCCCGGCCTGCGTCAACCGCACTTCGAGTTGCATGAGAAATGCACGGAACCGTATGGGAAATGGGGTTGTGGAATGTGTGGTATCGCAGGATGGGTTTCGTTCGGCTCCGACCTGACGCGCCGGGGCGACACCCTGGACGCGATGACCGAGACCATGGCGTGCCGCGGACCGGACGGCAGCGGCACGTACCTGCGCACTCATGTCGGACTGGGACACCGCCGCCTCGCCGTCATCGACCTGGCCGGCGGAATCCAGCCGATGAGCGTGACCACCCCTGCCGGTGACATAGCCATCGTGTATTCCGGCGAGGCGTACAACTTCCAGGAACTGCGGAAGCGGCTCGCGTCACGCGGACACACCTTCCGGACGGACAGCGACACCGAGGTCGTCCTCCACGCCTACCTCGAGTGGGGCGAGAGCCTGGTCGACCACCTGGAGGGCATGTACGCGTTCGCGATATGGGACGAGCGCGAGCAGAAGCTCGTGCTCGTACGCGACCGAATGGGCATCAAGCCGCTCTACTACTACCCGACGCCCGACGGCGTGCTCTTCGGCTCCGAGCCGAAGGCGATCCTGGCCAACCCGGCGGTGCGCCCCGCCGTCGGCATGGACGGGCTGCGGGAGCTGTTCGCGCAGACGAAGACCCCGGGCTGGGCGCTGTACAAGGGCATGCACGACATGCTGCCGGGCACGCTCGTCATCGTGGACCGCAAGGGACTGCGGCAGCGCACGTACTGGAGCCTGCGGGCGGTCGAGCACACCGACAGCCGTGACGAGACCATCGCCCGTACGCGGGACATGCTCACCGGGATCGTCGGCCGGCAGCTGATCTCAGACGTGCCGCAGTGCGCCCTGCTCTCCGGCGGACTGGACTCCAGCGCCATCACCGGCCTCGCGGCCGAGCAGCTCGCCCTGCGCGGCGACAGGCTCCGTACCTTCTCCGTCGACTTCGCCGGCCAGGAGGAGAACTTCGTCCCCGACGAGATGCGCGAGACCCCGGACTCGCCGTTCGTCCGCGACGTCGCGGCGCACGTGCGGTCCGCGCACCACGACGTGGTCCTGAACCCCGCCGAGATCTCGGACCCCGCGGTGCGGCGCGCGACCGTCGGCGCACGGGACATCCCCAACGGCTTCGGTGACCTGGACAGCTCGCTCTACCTGCTGTTCAAGGCGATCCGGGAACAGTCGACGGTGGCGTTGTCCGGGGAGTCGGCCGACGAGGTGTTCGGCGGGTACCCCTGGTTCCACATCGAGGCGGCGCGCCACGCCGACACGTTCCCCTGGATGATGTTCATCCCCCCGATGAGCCTGGCCGCGCGGACCGATCACATCGAGCCCGGTCTGCGGAAGCAGCTCGACGTGGGGACCTACACCGCCGACCAGTACGCGACGGCCCTCGCCGAGGTCGAGCACCTCGACGGCGAGTCCGCGCAGGACCGGCAGATGCGCTCCATGTGCCATCTGCACCTGACGCGGTTCGTGCGCACGCTCCTCGACCGCAAGGACCGGCTGTCGATGGCGGTCGGGCTCGAGGTCCGGGTCCCCTTCTGCGATCACCGACTCGTCGAGTACGTGTACAACACCCCCTGGGCGCTGAAGACGTTCGACGGGCGGGAGAAGAGCCTGCTGCGCCAGGCGGCGGCGCACGTGCTGCCGCAGTCGGTGGTGGAGCGGGTCAAGAGCCCCTACCCGTCGCCGCAGAACCCCGGGTACGCGGCGCATCTGCAGCAGCAGGTCAAGGAGTTGGTCGCGGAGCCGGACGCGCAGGTGTTCGCCCTGGTCGACCGGGCCTGGGCGCAGCAGGTCGTGGCGCAGGACCCGGCGGCCATGCCGGTGGCCGTACGGGCCGGCCTGGAGCGGGTCCTCGACCTGCACACCTGGATGGAGCTGCGAGCGCCCGAGCTCCAGCTGGACTGATCGCCCCGCCCCGGGCGGCCGGCCTCTCCGACGTGCGGGTCGGAGGGGCCGGCCGCGCGTGCGTGTCACCGGCGCATCCGCCCGGGGCGGCAGGGGAGTTCGTCAGTCCGCCGCGGGTGGGGGTGTGGTGCGGCCGAAGTGGCGGGCTGTGGGCACCGCGGCCGCCGCGGCCGGGACCAGGAAGCACGCGGCCGCGCAGGCGGCGAGGACCGGGGTGATCCCGAAGAGGTCGATCGCCGGGGCGATCAGGGCCAGGCCGATCGGTGCCAGGCCGTAGGAGACCAGGAAGTCCAGCGACGAGACACGGGCCAGCTTGTCCGGGGCGACCTCGCGCTGAGTGGCCGTGAACCAGGGGACGTTGAACAGCTCGATCCCGATGCCGGCCACGGCGTACGCGGCGACCACCACGAGCGGGTGGACGGGCAGCATCAGGCTCAGGGGTGCGACGCCGTACGCCGCCAGACCGGCGAAGGCGGCCCAGCCCTGGGAGCGCGGGCGCCAACGGGCGATCACCAGGGCGCCGCCGAGCGCACCCAGCGTGTACGCGGTCATGGCCGCCGCCAGCACCCACTCGGTGCCGTAGCGGTCCCGGCTGATCAGGGGGAGCGCGACGCTCGTGGCGGAGTAGCCGAGGGCGATGACGGCGACCAGCGCGCCGAGGCCGGCGAGGAACCAGGGGTGGCGGCGCGCCTCCCGTATGCCCTCCAGGAAGTCGGAGCGGAAGGTCAGGCCCCCCGCCGCCGCGGCGGTCCGCGCGTTCGTCGCGGCGCCCTTGCCCGGGACCAGTGCGGCGACCAGCCAGAGCAGGCCGATGCCGAGCAGCAGGGTCCCGACGTCGAGGAACGCCGCGAGCAGCGCGGTCAGGGCGGGGCCGGCGAGGGTGGAACTCCGTACGGCCATGGTCATGGCGGCGTTCGCCTGCTGACGGCGCTCGGGGGCGACGATCTCGGCGGTGAGCGCCTGGAACGCCGGGCGGCAGGCGCCCTGTCCGGCTCCTGCCAGCGCCGCGGCGGCCGTCATCAGCACGAGTGAGCGGCCGAGGCCCGCGGCGAGGAGGGGTGCGGCGGCCGCGGCCGCGATGGCGGACCAGAGGACCACCGCGCGCCGGGAGTGCCGGTCGGCCAGCACGCCGCCGACGGCGACCGCGGCGAGGAATCCGGCGGTGCGGGCGGCGAGGACCAGGCCGAGCCCGGCCGCGCCGAGATCGCGGTGGAGCACGGCGAGTCCGAGGACGAAGGGCAGGGCCCAGGTCGCGAGGCCGGAGGCGGTGGTACCCGCCCAGAGCCGCAGGAACGCGGGGTCGAGGAGGACCGAACGCGGGGGCGGCGCAGCGGACTTGGGGGCCGTGGGTGTGGGTGTGGTGGCCATGCGTGGCTGCTCCCGGGGGTCGCGTGCGGTGCGGCGAACCGCACCCTGAGGTGGTTAATGAAAATGATTGTCGTTACAGTACCCTCTTGAACGCGGCACTCCTGCCCGGTGCAGCGCCCTGCCCCCTCAGACCGGAGACCCCATGCGCCACCCCGCCCGTCTCGGCATCGCCCTGACCCTCGCCCTCGCCACCGCGGGCTGCTCCACGGCAGCCGGCGGCGGCTCCGACGCGGCCGGCGAGCCCACCGCCCGGACGGCATCCGTCACCAGCTGCGGCCGCCCGGTGTCCTTCGCCGAGCCGCCGCGACGCGCCGTCGCCCTGGACCAGACGTCCACCGAGACCCTGCTCGAACTCGGACTCCAGGACCGGATGGCGGGCACCGCCAACCTCAAGACGAAGATCCCCGCCCGGTACGAGGCCGCGTACGCCACGGTTCCGGTCATCGCCCCGAAGATCGCCACCGGCGAGCAACTGCGCGCCGCCACACCCGACTTCGTCGTCGGGGGCTCCGCCGACCTCTTCACGGCCGACCGGGCCGGCACGCGCGAGGAGCTGGACGCCCTCAAGGTCCCCACCTTCGTCAGCGCCGTGGACTGCCCGCGCCAGAACCCGGCCGGTACGACCCCCTTCGAGCTGCTCTTCTCCGACTACGAGAAGCTCGGCACGGTCTTCGGGGCCGAGGAGCGGGCCGGCGAGCTCGCGGCCGACCAGCGCGCCGCCGTCGCCAAGGCGGGGGAGAGCGCCTCCAAGGTTCCCCAGGGCGCGGACCGGCCGACCGTCGTCTACCTCTACTCCGTCTTCAACGGCATGCCGTACGTGGCCGGCGGGACCGGCCTGCCCAGCGAGATGAGCCGGATCGTCGGCGCGAGGAACGCGTTCGACGACGTCGACGAGGACTGGCCGGAGGTCTCCTGGGAGGAAGTCGCCGAGCGCGACCCGGACTTCATCGTGATCGGCGACCTGTCCGAGCGCGGCCGGCCGGGCGACAGCGCCGCCGAGAAGCGCGCCACGATGACCGGGCACCCCGTGATCTCGAAGCTGGCCGCGGTCCGCGACGACAGGATCCTCACCGTGCCGGGCATCGAACTGGACCCGTCCGTACGCTCCGTACACGCCCTCGGACTGCTGGCCCAGGGCATGAAGGACCTCGGGTATGTCCGCTGAACCGGTCGACGACCGGAGAGGGCCGGCCGATCCGCTGCTCCCGCCCGCCCGCGGGGTCTCCGTCGCCACCCGTCCCCTGCGCGTCGAGGGGTCCGGCGCGTCCGGCACGACCGGCGCGAGCGGCGCGTCCGGCACCTCCGGGGCCGCCCGCGCGGTCCTGCTGCTCCTCGCCGCCGTCGCCCTCGTCGGCTCGGTGGCGGCCGCCGTACGCATCGGCACCGCGGACGTGGGCTGGACGGACCTCGCCCGGGTCCTCGGCGCCCATCTCGGCCTGGACGTACGCCCCTTGCCCCCACTGGTGGACTCCCTCGTGTGGGACCTGCGCCTGCCACGCGTGCTGATGGCCGCCCTCGTCGGCGCCTCGCTCGCCGTGTGCGGCGCGGTGCTCCAGGCGGTCACCCGTAACGCGCTCGCCGACCCCTACCTGCTCGGCGTCTCCTCCGGTTCGTCCGCGGGAGCCGTCACCGTCGTCGTCCTCGGGATCGGCGCGGGCGCGCTCGGGGTCACCGGCGGTGCGCTCGCCGGCGCGCTGCTCGCCTTCGGGCTGCTGCTCCTCCTGCTGCGGCGCACCGGACTCGACTCCGTGCGCATCGTCCTCACCGGTGTGGTGGTCGGCCAGCTGTTCACCGCGCTGACCTCGCTCGTCCTGATGGCCTCGGCGGACGCGGACACCACGCGGGCCGTCACCCACTGGCTGCTGGGTTCCATGGCACCGGCCCGCTGGGACACGGTCGTGGTCTGCGCGATGGTCACCCCGCTGGGCCTCGCGGCCGCGTGGTTCTGCTCGCAGGCCCTGGACGGGCTCGCGTTCGGCACCGACACGGCCGCCTCGCTCGGCATCGGCGTGCGGCGCACGAGGATGCTGCTGCTCGTGGTCACGGCCGCGCTGACCGCGGTCGCGGTGGCCACCGTCGGAGCGATCGGTTTCGTCGGCCTGATCGTCCCGCACGGGGTGCGGTTCCTCGTCGGACCGCTGCACCGGGTCCTCCTTCCGTACGCGGCGCTCGCGGGCGCGGTGTTCCTGGTCTGGACGGACACGCTCGCGCGGATCGCCTTCGCACCCCGCGAGGTTCCCGTCGGCGTGATCACCGCCCTGCTCGGCGTACCGCTCTTCCTCCTGGTCCTGCGCAAGCGGGGTGAGCTGTGAGGATCACCGCCGAGAGGCTGAGCTGGGCGGTGGGCGGTACCACGGTCGTACGCGACGTCAGCGCGGAGATCGCCCCCGGCGAGACGGTCGGACTGCTCGGCCCCAACGGCTCGGGCAAGTCCTCGCTGTTGCGCTGCCTGGCCGGGCTGCGGGCCCCCGACACGGGCACGGTCCGCTACGACGGCGAGTCCGTACGGGACTGGAGCGCGCGCCGGATCGCCCGCCAGGTCGCCTTCGTCGCCCAGGACTCGGGCGCCGACAGCGATCTGCGCGTCGCCGACGTGGTGGGCCTGGGACGCACCCCCTTCCGTGACCGCTGGCGCGGGCCGGACGCCACCGACCGGGCGGTGGTCGCCGCCGCGCTGGAGCGCGTCGGGCTCACCGCACTCGCCGGCCGCTCCTGGAAGGCGCTGTCGGGCGGCGAGCGGCAGCGCGCCCACCTGGCCCGCGCCCTGGCCCAACAGCCGTACGCGCTCCTGCTCGACGAGCCCACCAACCACCTCGACGTCCGACACCAGCTGGAACTGATGGAGCTGCTGTCCGGCACCGACCGCACCGTCCTGATCGCGCTGCACGACCTGTCGCTCGCCGCCCGCTACTGCGACCGGCTGCTGCTTCTGCACCACGGCCGCCTCGTCGCCTCCGGCACCCCCGCCGCGGTCCTGACCGCCGAGCGGCTCGCCGAGGTCTTCGAGGTGGACGCCGCACTCACCACCGACGCGCTGGGACACCCGGCCGTCACCTACCGCGGGCCGCTCCCGGCCGTCGCACCCATGGCCGAACCCGCCCTGTGAAAAGGAACCCCATGACCCTGACCACCCCCGCCTCCTCCACCGCCGTCCCCTCCACCCCGGTCCGCTCCGTCGACGCGCTCGTCGAGGCCGTCCTGGCGGGCGAGCACGGCCCGCTCCCCTCCGAACACGTCGCGACCAGCGTCTTCTGGCTCCACCACGGCACCCGCCTGGCCGGCGGCGACACCACGTACCTCAACCAGTACGTCCTGGTCCGCCTCGGCGGCTCCTTCGGCGGGTGCGCCTTCGAGGCGGGCGAGATCGACGCGTCGATCTGCCGCGACTTCTCCGGTGCCCCGCTCGACGTTCTGCTGCGCGAGGCCCCGCGCCCGCTGCGGATCGCCGCCCTCGACGCGTACCTCTCCGAGACGCGCCCGCACCGCGCGGCCGGGGAGGCGGGCGACGCCGAGGCCGTGACCCTGCCCGCCGGTAGCCCGGAGGTCCGCGCGGCGGCCCGCGACGCGGCCGTCGCAGGCCTCCTGGACATCGAGGAAGGGGCGCGGATCGGCCTCATCGGCGTCGTCAACCCGCTGGTCGCGGCGATCCGCGAGCGCGGCGGCGAACCGCTGCCCTGTGACTTCAACCTCAAGGCCACCCAGTGGGGCGACCCCGTCACGGACGACATGCACGAGGTGCTGGAGCGGGCCGAGGCCGTCGTCGCCACCGGAATGACGCTGAGCAACGGCTCGTTCGACACCGTCCTGGAGCGCTGCCGGGCCCGGGGCATCCCGCTGATCGTCTACGCGCAGACCGGCAGCGCCGTCGCCCGCGCCTTCCTCGGCTCGGGCGTGACCGCCCTGTCCGCGGAACCGTTCCCCTTCTCCCAGTTCAGCGCCGAGGAGACGGCCCTGTACCGCTACCGGGCGGTGGGCGGCGCGTGATCCCCGCCGCGCGCCGGGCCGTACGCCGTACCGGTACCGGGTACGCCCCCTGCCACCACGGCGAGATCCTTCAAGGGGTGTTCCTCGACGGCGAGGGGCGCCGGTGCGCCGGTCTTGTCACCCTGCCCCTGGCCGGTCCGGGCAGCCGCGCCGTGTTCGTCCGGCGCCCTGGCACCGCGCCCGACGCCCTCACCGTCGTACCCGCCGACCGCACGAAGGCCGCGCACGCCGCGGCCCTCGCGGTCGCGGAGTGCGCGGAGCTGACGGGACTGCCGCCCTGCGGTGGGGTATTGAGGCTCACGGGCGACATTCCGGTGGGCCTGGGCATGGGCAGCTCCACCAGCGACGTGATCGCCGCCGTGCGCGCGGTCGCCGACGCGTACGGGCTCCGTGGCCTCGCCGCCGAGACGGTCGCCCGGCTCGCCGTGCGCGCCGAACTCGCCAGCGATCCGCTGATGTGGGGCGGCCGCCCCGTGCTCTTCGCCCAGCGGGAGGGCCGCGTCCTGGAGGTCCTCGGCCGAGCCCTCCCGCCCCTGGTCGTCGTGGGCTGCGCCCTCGGCGGGGGCGCGCCCGTCGACACCCTCGCGCTGCCCGTACGGGAGGCGGGCGACGCCGACATCCGGGAGTACGAGCGGCTGCGCACGCTGTTGCGCCGGGCGGTGGCCACAGGTGACGCCCGGCTCCTCGGGGAGGTCGCCACCGCCAGCGCCCGGCGCGGCCAACAGGTGCTCGGGCACCCGGAGTTCGACGCACTGACCGCCATCGCCCGGCGGGTCGGGGCGGTGGGTGTGCAGATCGCGCACAGCGGCGCGGTGGCGGGCGTGCTCCTCGACCCCGCCGCGCCGGGCCTGCGGCACCGCGTGCGCCGCTGCCTGCGAGCCCTGGACGCCGACGGCATCCCCGCCACCCGCACCTTCGCGACCGCCCCCACCACCAAGGAGATCCCGAATGGACCAGCACATCGCGGAGGCGATCGGCCGGCCGGACCTGATACGCCTCGACGACCGGCTCGTCTGCCTGCGCTTTGAGACGATGAAGGCGGTCTCCGCCCTTGCCGCGGTGCGCCACCTGCTCGACACCGGAGCCGTACGGCGCGGGGACACCCTCCTCGACAGCTCCAGCGGCATCTACGCCTACGCGCTCGCCCTGGCCTGTCACCGGCACGGCATGCGCTGCCACATCGTCGGCTCGACGACGGTCGACCACACGCTGCGCACCCAACTCGCCATCCTGGGAGCGACGCTGGAGCAGATGGAGCCGTGCAGCGACCTCAAGCTCGATCAGAAGCGGCGGGTGGAGCGGATCCACGAGATCCTCGCCGCGCACCCCGAGTACCACTGGATGCGGCAGTACCACGACGACATCCACTACCTGGGCTACCGCGCGATCGCCGACCGCGTCCGGGAGGCGACCGGCGCTGACGGGCTCACCGTCGTCGGCGGGGTCGGCTCGGGCGCCTCGACCGGCGCCCTCGCCCGCTACCTGCGCGAGGACCCGGACGGGCGGGCGCCGTCCGACGTCGAACTCGTCGGCGTCCAGCCGTACGGCAGCGTCACCTTCGGCGCCGAGCACGTCTCCGACCCGGAGATCATCATCGCCGGGATCGGCAGCTCCATCCCCTTCGGCAACGTCGCGCACGAGCTGTACGACACCCTGCACTGGATCTCCTTCGACGCGGCCCTCTCCGGCAGCGTCGACCTCCTGCGCCGCCACGCGGTCTTCGCGGGTCTGTCGACCGGCGCCGCCTACCTCGCCGCCCGCCACGAACGCGAGCGCGCCCCCGGACGGACGGCCCTCTTCATCGCCGCCGACACGGGCCACCGCTACGTCGACACGGTCTTCGCCCGCCATACCGAAGCCACGCCCCTCTCGGCCCTGACCCCCCAAGACGTCCCGAACCAGGGCGAGCTGACCCTCCCCTGGTCCCGAATGCACTGGAACCGGACACCGGCGATGGCCATGGGCGCGTAGCCCCTGGGCGGCGCGCCCGGTCACTCGGCGACATCGACCCCGTGACGGCCGCCGGCGAGCGCGAGCACCACCGCGCGTGCCCGTGGCCGATCTGCGGCGGCCACGGGCCGGTGCCTTGCGCTTGCCCCGGAAGAACGACGCAACAAACTTGCGAGTCTTGCGATAGTCTTGCGCTCATGACGCGACGACTTGCTCAAGTGGCCAAGAAGGTGGGAGTCAGCGAGGCCACGGTCAGCCGTGTGCTCAACGGCAAGCCCGGTGTCTCCGAGGCCACGCGCCAGTCCGTCCTCACCGCGCTCGACGTGCTCGGATACGAGCGGCCCACGCAGCTGCGCGGCGAGCGCGCGCGACTCGTCGGTCTCGTCCTGCCGGAGCTGCAGAACCCCATCTTCCCCGCGTTCGCCGAGGTGATCGGTGGTGCGCTCGCGCAGCAGGGGCTGACCCCCGTGCTCTGCACGCAGACCAAGGGGGGCGTCTCCGAGGCCGATTACGTGGAGCTCCTCCTCCAGCAGCAGGTGTCCGGCGTCGTCTTCGCCGGCGGGCTGTTCGCGCAGGCGGACGCGCCGCACGACCACTACCACCAGCTGGCGGAGCGCAACATCCCGGTCGTCCTCATCAACGCCTCCATCGCCGGACTCAACTTCCCCTGCGTCTCGTGCGACGACGCCGTCGCCGTCGAGCAGGCGTGGCGCCACCTCGCCTCGCTCGGGCACGAGCGGATCGGTCTCGTCCTCGGCCCCAGCGACCACGTCCCGTCGCGGCGCAAGCTCGAAGCGGCCCGGGCGGCCGCCGAGGCGGCGGGCACGACGCTGCCGGACGAGCACGTCGTGCGGTCGATCTTCTCGCTCGAAGGTGGCCAGGCCGCCGCCACCCGCCTCCTGGAGCGCGGCGTCACCGGCATCGTGTGCGCCAGTGACCCGCTCGCCCTGGGGGCGATCAGGGCCGCGCGCCGGCGAGGGCTCTCCGTTCCGTCGCAGGTGTCGGTCGTCGGTTTCGACGACTCCGCCTTCATGAACTGCACCGAGCCGCCGCTCTCCACGGTCCGCCAGCCGATCGAGGCGATGGGCCGCGCGGCGGTCGAGCTGCTGTGCGCCCAGATCCAGGGCACCCAGACCGACCCGGGCGAGCTCCTCTTCGAGCCCGAACTCGTCGTCCGCGGATCCACCGCGCCGCCGCCCCTCGGCTGACCCTCACCCCCTCGTCGTTCCCCGGCTCCGGCGCCGGGGAGGCCTCACCGCCTCCCCGGCGCCGGAGCCGTTTCTCGTTGACCTGCGGGGATGGGACGCCCCAACCTCCGGTTCTGCCACGGCTGTTGACAAAGCGGTGACCTGATAGAAACCTGACACCCCGGCGGCGCAAAAGATTAACGAAAATGCTCAATAAGTCTGTATCTCGCCGTCATTCATTGTCAGAGCTCCGCTGGGTTCCTGGCGAGTGTCCCTGTGTCGGCGCCGAGCCGCGGCCCAGCAGACGGAGAGGCCCATATGAGAGGCAACATCCTGAGCTGGCGGTTGACGGTCGGCATGCTGATAGCCGGACTGGTCGCCGTGGGGCTCCTGCCCGTCCACGCGTACGCCGCGGCGGCCGGGCCCAACCTGGCGCTCGGCAGAACGGTGACCGCTGGTGGCGCCCATGGCGCGTACCCGGCGGGCAACGTCACCGACGGAAGCCAGCAGTCCTACTGGGAGGGTCCGGCAGGATCGTTCCCCCAGTGGGTGCAGATCGACCTCGGCGCGAGCACCCGTGTCGACGACGTCGTCCTGAAGCTCCCCACCACCTGGGAGGCCCGTTCGCAGACCGTCGGTGTCCTCGGCAGCACCGACGGCAACTCCTTCACCACCCTCGCCGCAGCTCAGCCCCGCGCGTTCGACCCGTCCAGGGCGAACACCGTGAGCATCGCCCTCACCTCCGCCACCACCCGCTACATACGGATCCAGGTGACGGCGAACTCCGGCTGGAACGCCGCCCAGCTCTCCGAGGTGGAGGTCCACGGCGAGGACGGACCGGTCGACCCTCCGGTCGAGGGGACCAACCTCGCGCGCAACAAGCCGATCGAGGCGTCCTCGGCGACCCAGACCTACGTCGCCGCCCACGCCAACGACGATAACGCCGGCACCTACTGGGAGTCCGCGGGCTTCCCCGCCACCCTGACGGTGAGACTCGGCGCGAACGCCGACGTCCAGGCCGTGGTGGTCAAGCTCAACCCCGACCAGGTGTGGGGGCCCAGAACACAGTCGATCGAGGTCCTCGGGCGTGAGCAGTCGGCCTCCGGCTTCACCTCGCTCAAGGCCCGCGCCGACTACGCGTTCAGCCCCGCCTCCGGCCAGAACTCCGTCACGATCCCGGTGACCGGACGGTACGCGGATCTGCGCCTCGCCTTCTTCTCCAACACCGGCGCCCCCGGCGGCCAGGTCGCGGAGTTCCAGGTCGTGGGAGCGGCCGCGCCCAACCCCGACCTCACCGTGACCGACCTGACGTGGACCCCCTCCTCCCCGTCCGAGACGGACCCGGTGACGGTCCACGCCACCGTGCGCAACGCCGGAACCGCCGCGGCGGCCGCCACCACCGTCCAGGTCAGCCTGGAGGGCGCCGTCGCCGGTTCCGCCCCGGTCGCCGCGCTCGCCGCCGGCGCCTCGGCGACCGTGCCGGTCACGGTGGGCAAGCGCCCCACGGGCTCGTACACCGTCTCGGCCGTGGTCGACCCGACCGACACCGTCGCGGAGCAGGACAACACCAACAACAGCCGGACGGCGACGGCGAAACTGGTCGTCGGCCAGAGCCCCGGCCCCGACCTGCGGGTCACCGGGATCGCCACCAACCCGGCCAGCCCCGCCGTCGGCTCAGCCGTCACCTTCACCGTGACGGTCGACAACCGGGGCACCACCGGCGCTCCGGCCGGCACGGTCACCCGTCTCACGGCCGGATCCACCACCCTGAACGGCACCGCGGGCGCGATCGCCGCCGGTCAGACGGTCACCGTCCCGATCTCCGGCACCTGGACGGCCACCAGCGGCGGGGCCACCCTCACGGCGACCGCCGACGCCACCGGCGCCGTCGTCGAGACCGACGAGAACAACAACGTCTTCACCCGCTCCCTCGTCGTCGGACGCGGCGCGGCCGTGCCGTACACGGAGTACGAGGCGGAGGACGCCCGCTACGAGGGCACCCTGCTCACCGCCGACCAGAAGAGGACGTTCGGCCACACCAACTTCGCCACCGAGTCCTCCGGCCGCAAGTCCGTGCGCCTCAGCTCCCAGGGCCAGTACGTCGAGTTCACCTCGGCCAACCCGTCCAACTCGATCGTCGTACGCAACTCCGTCCCCGACTCCGCAGCCGGCGGCGGGGCCGAGGCCACCCTCAGCCTCTACGCGGACGGCGTGTTCGTCCGCAAGCTCACCCTGTCGTCCAAGCACAGCTGGCTCTACGGCACCACCGACGACCCCGAGGGGCTCACCAACCGGCCCGGCGGTGACGCGCGACGGCTCTTCGACGAGTCGCACGCGCTCCTTGCGCAGACCTACCCGGTGGGCACGAAGTTCCGGCTCCAGCGCGACGCCGGCGACTCGGCGGCCTTCTACGTCATCGACCTGATCGACCTGGAGCAGGTCGCGCCCCCGGCCGCCAAGCCGGCGAACTGCGTCTCCATCACCGAGTACGGCGCCGTCCCCAACGACGGCATCGACGACACCGACGCCCTCCAGCGCGCGGTGACCGCCGACCAGAACGGTCAGATCCCCTGCGTGTGGATCCCCGCCGGGCAGTGGCGCCAGGAGCAGAAGATCCTGACCGACGACCCGCTCAACCGCGGGCAGTTCAACCAGGTCGGCGTCCGGGACGTCACGATCCGCGGTGCGGGCATGTGGCACTCCCAGCTGTACACGCTGACCCCGCCGCACCAGGCGGGCGGCATCAACCACCCGCACGAGGGCAACTTCGGTTTCGACATCGACCACAACACGCAGATCTCCGACATCGCCATCTTCGGGTCGGGCCAGATCCGCGGCGGTGACGGCAACGCCGAGGGCGGCGTCGGTCTCAACGGCCGCTTCGGCAAGGGCACCAAGATCAGCAACGTCTGGATCGAGCACGCCAACGTCGGTGTCTGGGCCGGCCGTGACTACTCCAACATCCCCGAGCTCTGGGGCCCCGGCGACGGTCTTGCGTTCACCGGCATGCGGATCCGCAACACGTACGCCGACGGCATCAACTTCGCCAACGGCACCCGCAACTCCACCGTCTTCGACTCCTCCTTCCGCAACACCGGCGACGACGCGCTGGCCGTCTGGGCCAGCAAGTACGTCAAGGACACCTCGGTGGACATCGGATCCAACAACCACTTCCGCAACAACACGATCCAACTGCCGTGGCGGGCCAACGGCATCGCGGTCTACGGCGGCTTCGGCAACACCATCGAGAACAACATCATCTCGGACACCATGAACTACCCCGGGATCATGCTGGCGACCGACCACGACCCGCTGCCCTTCTCCGGGCAGACGCTGATCGCCAACAACGCCCTGCACCGCACCGGCGGCGCCTTCTGGAACGAGGACCAGGAGTTCGGCGCGATCACACTCTTCGCGCAGGGCCAGCCCATCCCGGGCGTCACCATCCGGGACACCGACATCCTCGACTCGACGTACGACGGCATCCAGTTCAAGACGGGTGGCGGTGAGATGCCGGACGTGAAGATCACCGGCGTCCGCATCGACAAGTCGAACAACGGCTCCGGGATCCTCGCGATGAGCGGGGCGCGCGGCAGCGCGACGCTGACGAACGTGACCATCACCAACTCGGCCGAGGGCGACGTCCTCGTCGAGCCCGGCTCGCAGTTCGTCGTCAACAGGAACTGACCCTCACGCCACACCCCCGTGCGGCGGCCCCGTTCCGACGGGGCCGCCGCCCCTGAGCCGTGCCTCGCCGCCGGTAGGGCGCGAGGCCGAGATCGAGGACTGAGAGGACAGATGAGCATCTCCGACCGGAGACCGCGGTTCCTGAGCGCCGTGGTCGCGACCAGCCTCCTGACTCTGGGCGGTCCGCTGATGGCCGCCCAGGCCGCCGGCGGCCCCAACATCGCCCTCGGCGACACCGCGGCGGCAAGCAGCGCCGTCGCCGAGTACGGCGCCGCGAACATCACCGACGGCAACCACGGCTCGTACTGGCAGAGCGCCGGCAGCAGCCTGCCGCAATGGGTCCAGGCCGACCTCGGCACCACGGAACGCGTGGACGAGGTGGTCCTGAAGCTGCCCGCCGGCTGGGAGAGCCGTAACCAGACGCTCTCCGTCCAGGGCAGCGCCGACGGCACGAGCTTCGCCACGCTGAAGAACTCCGCCACCTACACCTTCAGCCCGGGCGCGGCCAACACGGTCACGGTGAGCTTTCCCGCCACCCAGGCGCGGTTCGTCCGCGTCCACATCACCGCCAACACCGGCTGGCAGGCCGCCCAGCTCTCCGAGCTGGAGGTGCACGCCGCCGACGGGTCGTCCGTGAACCTCGCGAGCGGCCGCACCCTGACCGCCAGCAGCCACACCCAGGTGTACGCGGCGGGCAACGCCAACGACGGCAACCGGGCCACGTACTGGGAGAGCGCCAACAACGCCCTCCCGCAGTGGATCCAGGCCGACCTCGGCTCCGCCGTCCGCGTCGACCGGGTCGTCCTTCGACTCCCCTCCGGCTGGGAGACACGCAGCCAGACCCTGAAGATCCAGGGCAGCACCACCGGCACCGCCTTCACCGACCTGACGGCCTCCCAGGCGTACACCTTCGGCGCCGCGGGCGGGCATTCCGCGACGATCACCTTCGACGCGGCCACCACCCGGTACGTACGCGTCCTGGTCAGCGCGAACAGCGTCCAGGCCGCGGGGCAGCTCTCCGAGCTGGAGGTCTACGGTCCGCAGACGGGCGACACCCAGGCCCCGTCGGCACCCGCGAACCTCGCCCTCACCCAACCCGCCACCGACCAGATCAGGCTCACCTGGAACGCCGCCACCGACAACGTGGGCGTGACGGGCTACGACGTCTACGCCAACGGCGCCCTGCTGACCAGCGTCGGCGCGGGCGTCACCACCTTCACCGACACCCGGCCGGCGAACCAGACGGTCACCTACCTCGTCCGTGCGAAGGACGCCGCCGGCAACCAGTCCGCCGACAGCAACAGCGTGACGCGCACCGGTGACACCGGGGACACCCAGGCACCGAGCGCGCCGGCGAACCTCGCGCTCACCGAACCCGGCGCCGGTCAGATCCGGCTGACCTGGAACGCCTCCTCCGACGACACCGGCGTCACCGGCTACGACGTCTACGCCGACAACACGCTCCGCGGCAGCGTCGCCGGCGACGTCACCACCTTCACCGACACCCAGCCGGCCTCCGCCACCGTCACGTACCACGTCCGCGCCAAGGACGCGGCCGGCAACCGGTCGGCGTACAGCAACGCCGTGACCCGCGACGGTACGGGCGGTACGGGCTCCGACCTGGCGGTCAGCAAGGAGATCGCCGCCTCCTCCACGGTGCACACCTACGCCGCGGCGAACGCCAACGACAACAACGTCGCGACCTACTGGGAGGGCGCGGGCGGCAGCTACCCGCAGTCCCTCACCGTGAAGCTGGGCTCCAACGCCGACGTGACCCGCCTCGTCCTCAAGCTCAACCCTGACGCGGCCTGGGCCACCCGGAGCCAGACCGTCGAGGTCCTCGGCCGCGAGCAGAGCGCCTCCGGCTTCGGCAGCCTCGTCACGGCGAAGAGCTACACGTTCGACCCGGCGAGCGCCAACACCGTCACGATCCCCGTCTCCGCCCGGGTCGCGGACGTCCGGCTGAGGTTCACCGCGAACTCCGGCGCACCGGCGGGCCAGCTGGCCGAGTTCCAGGTCATCGGCGTCCCGGCGCCCAACCCGGACCTCGAAGTCACCGGTCTGACCGTCTCGCCGGCCGCGCCGGTCGAGTCGGACCCGATCACGGTGAGCGCGACCGTCCGCAACAGCGGTCCGGCCGCCGCGCCCGCCTCCGCCGTCGCGCTGCGCCTGGGTGGTACCAAGGTCGCCACCGCGCAGGTCGGGGCCCTGGCCGCCGGCGCCCAGACCACGGTCAACGCCTCCATCGGCGCCCGCGACGCCGGGTCGTACCAGCTGAGCGCCGTCGCCGACGAGCCGAGCGCGGTCATCGAGCAGAACGAGTCCAACAACACCTTCACCAGCCCCACCGCCCTCGTGGTCAGGCCGGTCTCCAGCTCCGACCTGGTCACGTCCTCCGTGACGACCTCGCCGTCCAGCCCCGCGGCCGGTGACGCCGTCACCTTCAAGGTGGCCGTGAGGAACCAGGGCACCGTGGCGAGCGCGTCGGGCAGCCACGGCGTCACGCTCACCCTGGTCGACTCCACCGGTGCCACGGTCAGGACGCTGACCGGGGCGCACGGCGGAGCCATCGCGGCCGGGGCCACGGCCGAGGTGGGCCTCGGCCCCTGGACGGCCGCCAACGGCTCGTACACCGTGAAGGTCGTCCTCGCCGACGACGCCAACGAACTGCCGGTCAAGCGGGCGAACAACACCTCCACGCAGCCGCTGTTCGTCGGCCGCGGCGCGAACATGCCGTACGACATGTACGAGGCCGAGGACGGGACCGCCGGGGGAGGGGCCCAGGTCGTCGGTCCGAACCGGACCGTCGGCGACATCGCGGGCGAGGCCTCGGGCCGCAGGGCCGTGAACCTGGACGCGACGGGCGAGTACGTCGAGTTCACCACGCGCGCGGACACCAACACCCTGGTGACCCGCTTCTCGATCCCGGACGCACCGGGCGGCGGCGGCATCGACTCGACGGTCAACGTCTACGTCGACGGCGTCTTCAAGAAGGCGCTTCCACTGACCTCGAAGTACGCCTGGCTGTACGGCGCCGAGACCGCGCCCGGCAACTCCCCGGGCGCGGGCGCCCCGCGTCACATCTACGACGAGGCGCATCTCATGCTGGGTGAGACGGTGCGCGCGGGCAGCAGGATCCGGCTGCAGAAGGACGCCGCCAACAGCCACACGTACGCGATCGACTTCGTGAACCTGGAGCAGGTCGCGCCGGTCACCAACCCGGACCCGGCGACGTACACGGTCCCCGCCGGGTTCGCCCACCAGGACGTCCAGAACGCGCTCGACCGGGTACGGATGGACACGACGGGCACTCTCGTCGGCGTCTACCTGCCGCCGGGCGACTACCAGACGTCGAGCAAGTTCCAGGTGTACGGCAAGGCCGTGAAGGTCGTCGGCGCCGGGCCCTGGTACACGAAGTTCCACGCCCCCCCGACGCAGGACAACACCGACGTCGGCTTCCGGGCCGAGGCGGCGGCCAAGGGGTCGCTCTTCAAGGGCTTCGCGTACTTCGGCAACTACACCTCGCGGATCGACGGTCCGGGCAAGGTGTTCGACTTCGCGAACGTGACCGACATCGTGATCGACGACATCTGGAACGAGCACATGGTGTGCCTGTACTGGGGCGCCAACACCGACCGGATCACGATTCGGAACTCCCGGATCCGCAACATGTTCGCCGACGGCATCAACATGACCAACGGATCGACGGACAACCTCGTGACCAACAACGACGCCCGTGCCACCGGCGACGACAGTTTCGCGCTCTTCTCCGCGATCGACGCGGGCGGCGCGGACATGAAGAACAACGTCTACGAGAACCTGACGTCGACACTCACCTGGCGGGCCGCGGGAGTCGCCGTCTACGGCGGCTACAACAACACCTTCCGCAACATCCACATCGCGGACACGCTGGTCTACTCCGGGATCACGATCTCCTCGCTGGACTTCGGCTATCCGATGAACGGCTTCGGCACCGAGCCCACGACCTTCGAGAACATCTCGATCGTCCGGGCCGGCGGGCACTTCTGGGGCGCGCAGACCTTCCCGGGCATCTGGGTCTTCTCCGCCTCCAAGGTCTTCCAGGGGATCAGGGTCGACCACGTCGACATCGTCGACCCGACGTACAGCGGAGTGATGTTCCAGACCAACTACGTCGGCGGACAGCCACAGTTCCCGATCAAGGACACCGTGTTCACGGACATCTCGATCACGGGGGCGCGCAGGAGCGGGGACGCCTTCGACGCGAAGTCGGGCTTCGGTCTCTGGGCCAACGAGATGCCGGAGTCCGGGCAGGGGCCGGCCGTGGGGGAGGTGACCTTCAACGGCCTTGAGCTGAGCGGCAACGCGGTGGACATCCGTAACACCACGTCCACCTTCAAGATCAACGTCAACCCCTGACGGGGCCCGCGACACCACGGGCGACAGGCCCGGTGAGGTCGGTGCAGGCGGCTTGCGGCTGCTTGCACCGACCTTGCGTGCGTTGTGCCCGCTGCGACGCCGCGGAGGGTCGACTGCGAAGGAACCAGGGCCTTTGGGGTGTGCGGAGGGGCCTTCGGGGCTTCCCCGGGCCCCCTGGGCCCTGTTGGGCCCTGTTGGGCCCCTTCGGGCGACCCGCCCTGAGCGCTTCGTAAGTCCGGATCCCCGCAGTCCTTCTTTTCTCTGTCAGGCAATTTCGAAATCAGCGCGATATCTTGCGTTCACTTGTTGAGGGTGGTTGAGTGTGGCGCGCCCCACAACGCACCGGCGGTGGGGCGACGCGACCTCCACGTTCATGCCCGAAGGGGACCACCCATGAGAAGTGCCCGGTTCCGCCGTACGCGCCGCGCCAGCGCGGTCACCCTCGTCTCCGCGCTCACGCTGACCGCACTCGCCGCCTGCGGCACGAGCAGCAGCAACAACGGCAGCGGTGGTTCCGAGGGCGGTGGTTCGTCCGATCCCTCCGCTCCGCTGGACCCGAAGACCAAGGTGACGATCACCATCGACTGCATGCCCCCGGCGGCGAAGGCGGCCGAGCTCAAGCAGTGGAAGGCCGACGTCGCCGCCTTCAACGCGACGTACCCCAACGTCACGATCGAGGGCCGCTCCACCCCCGGCCAGTGCCTGGAACCGCCCCGCTTCACCGCGATGCTCAAGGCGAAGTCCCAGCCGGACGTCTTCTACACGTACTTCACCGACCTGCCGCAGGTCCTCGACAACGACGGCGCCGCCGACATCACCGCCTACGTCAACGACAAGTCCGTCCCGCTCCTCAAGAACATCGACCCGAACGTCCTCGGCTCGCTCAAGAAGGACGGCAAGCTGTACGGCCTGCCCACCAGCAACTACACGATGGGCCTGCTCATCAACCGCAAGCTCTTCCAGCAGGCCGGCCTGGACCCCGACGCCCCGCCGCGCACCTGGGACGAGGTCCGCGCCGCCGCCAAGAAGATCGCGGGTCTGGGCCAGGGCGTCGCCGGGTTCGGCGAGTACAGCGCGGGCAACACCGGCGGCTGGCACTTCACCGCGCAGATGTACAGCGTGGGTGGGGACGTCGTCGACGCGAGCGGCACGAAGGCCGCCTTCAACAACGAGCTCGGCAAGCAGGTCGCGAAGAACCTCCACGCCATGCGCTGGGAGGACGACAGCATGGGCAAGACCCAGTTGCTCAAGTGGGGCGACCTGCAGAAGCAGATCGCGACCGACAAGCTCGGCATGTTCCTCGCCGCGCCCGACGACATCGCGTACATGGTCCAGCAACTCGGCGCGAAGTACGAGAACTTCGGCATGGGGCCGATTCCCGGCGAGAAGGCCACCCTGGCCGGCGGCAACAACTACATGATCAAGCAGGGCATATCCGGCGACAAGATCAAGGCCGCGATCGCCTGGCTCAACTTCAAGAACCTCACCGTCGGCAAGGGCCAGTTCGACTGGGCGCGCAGCAAGCAGGACGGCCTGCCCGTCGGCGTTCCGCAGCCCAACTTCTGGCTGAACGACGCCAAGACCCAGGACGACGCCGCCCGCGTGGAGCACGCCACCATGCCGGTCGCCAACTTCAAGACCTTCATGGACAACCCCGTCGCCGGCAAGGCGGAGCCACCGAAGGCGCAGGAGGTCTACAAGGTCCTCGACAACGTGATGTCCGGCCTCCTCACCAACAAGGACGCCGACATCGACAAGCTGCTCGCCACCGCCGAGACACAGGTGAACCAGGTCCTCGCCAACCAGTGACGGGACCGGCGGCGGGGGTGGACCGTCCAGCCGCCCCCGCCCCGCCCACAGACGTCAACCCCGGCAGACCAGCACCAAGGAGCGACGAGATGTCGGCCCCCAGCCTGACCCCGAGCACAGCGGCCCCCCGCCGCCCCTCACCGCCGTACGAGACGGACCCCGCGCCGCCCACCGGCCGGTTCGCCAGGAACCTGAAGCGCAACCTCACCGCCCACGGATTCCTGATCGGCGCGGTCGTCTGCTTCGCGGTGTTCTCCTGGTACCCGATGGTCAGAGAGTTCTTCCTCGCCTTCCAGAAGACCGAGAGCGGCCAGACCACCTGGGTCGGCCTCGACAACCTCACCACCGTCTTCAACGACCCGGCGTTCTGGCAGGCGTGGCGCAACACGCTGCTGTTCACCGCCCTCGCCCTGGTCTTCGGCTTCGCCGTCCCCTTCGTCGTCGCCCTCGTCATCAACGAGTTCCACCACGGCCAGGGTTATCTCCGGCTGCTCGTCTACCTGCCCGTGATGCTGCCGCCGGTCGCCTCGGTCCTCCTCTTCAAGTACCTGTACGACCCCGGCTACGGCCTGCTCAACGAACTCTTCCGCTTCCTCCACCTGCCCGAGCAGCAGTGGCTCCAGGACCCCGATCTGTCCATGCTCTCCGTGGTCATCGCCTCGACCTGGATGAACATGGGCGGCGCCGCCCTCATCTACCTCGCCGCGCTCCAGGGCATCCCCGGCGAGCTGTACGAGGCGGCCGAACTCGACGGCGCGGGCCTGTTCCGCAAGGTCTGGCACGTCACCATCCCGCAGACGCGCCTCATCCTGTCCCTGATGCTGCTCATGCAGATCATCGCCACCATGCAGGTCTTCGTCGAACCCTTCCTGCTCACCGGCGGCGCCGGCCCCGAGGGGTCGACCACGACCGTCGTGTACCTCATCTACCAGTACGCCTTCAACTTCAACAACTACGGTGCCGCGGCGGCGCTCGGCCTGCTCCTGCTCGTACTCCTGGCCGGATTCTCGGCCGCGTACGTGAAGCTCAGCCGCGCCGAGGACGAGTAGGACCGGGGGAGACCAGCATGTCCACACGCACACTCATCTCGCCGGCGCAGCTCGCCCGGCCCCGCGGCAAGGTCCTCTACTGGACGGTCTTCGCCGTGGTCGTCGGCGGCTTCACCCTGGCGTTCCTCGGCCCGCTGTACTGGATGGTGTCCAGCGGCTTCAAGGACGCCCAGGAAGTGATCCGGACACCGCCGACGATGGTGCCCGGGACCTTCGAACCGGCGAACTACACCCGCGCGTGGGAGGTCATGGATCTCGCCACCCTGCTGTTCAACACCCTCTACTACGCGTTCGGCGCACTCGCCTTCCAGCTCGTCCTCGACGTGGCGGCCGCCTACTCGCTCTCCAGACTGCGGCCCGTCCTCGGCAAGGCGATCCTCGGCATGATGCTGGCGACCCTGATGATCCCGGCGACCGTCCTCGTCGTCCCGCAGTACCTCACGGTCCTCGACGTGCCGATCGTGGAGCGCAACCTCCTGAACACGCCCTGGGCGATCTGGCTCCCGTCCGTCACCAACGCCTTCAACATCTTCCTGCTCAAGCGGTTCTTCGACTCGATCCCGAGGGAGCTGCTCGACGCCGCGTCGATGGACGGGGCCTCGCCGGCGCGGATCCTGTGGTCGATCGTGCTGCCGATCTCGCGACCGATCCTGGGCGTCGTGTCGATCTTCGCCGTGGTGGGGGTCTGGAAGGACTTCCTCTGGCCGATGCTCACGCTCCCCGACCCCGCGATGCAGACGCTCAACGTCGGTATCTACTCGCTCTCCAACGGCGTGCCGGTGAACGTGCTGATCGCGGCGCTCACGATCGCCTCGGTGCCGACACTGCTCATCTTCCTGGTCTTCCAGCGCAACATCATGAGCGGCCTCACGGCGGGCGGCCTCAAGGGCTGACCCGCCCGCACGACCGCCGGCACCGGCGGATGGCGGCGGCCCGCACGGCCGCCGCACCAGCCGCTGCCGCCGTCACCTCCGTACCCTCCCGCGCACCCAGAAGACTTCGTCGCCGGCCCGTCCCACGCCCCGCAGCGACCGGGCCGGCGGCGAGGAACCCCGACCTGCCCGAAAGGACCGTCACGTGGCAGCCCCTCACTCGCACCGCACCGACGACTGGTGGCGCGACGCCGTCATCTACCAGGTGTACCCACGCAGCTTCGCCGACGGCGACGGCGACGGCACCGGGGACCTCGCGGGCGTCCGGGCGAGACTGTCCTACCTCGCCGAACTGGGCGTCGACGCCGTCTGGTTCACCCCGTGGTACCTCTCCCCGCTGGTGGACGGCGGATACGACGTCGCCGACTACCGCACCATCGACCCCGCCTTCGGCACCCTCGCCGAGGCCGAGAAACTGATCGCCGAAGCCCGGGAGCTCGGCATCCGGGTGATCGTCGACATCGTCCCCAACCACGTCTCCGACCAGCACGCCTGGTTCCGCGCGGCCCTGGCGGCCGGACCCGGAAGCCCCGAGCGCGAACTGTTCCACTTCCGCCCCGGCCGCGGCGACAACGGCGAGCTCCCGCCCAACAACTGGCCCTCGCAGTTCTCCGGGCGGACCTGGACCCGGGTCGAGGACGGCGAGTGGTACCTCCATCTCTTCACCCCGGAGCAGCCGGACCTCAACTGGGCCCACCCGGCGGTCCGCCGGGAGCACGAGGACGTGCTGCGCTTCTGGTTCGAGCGCGGCGTCGCCGGCGTACGGATCGACTCCGCCGCGCTGCTGGCCAAGGACCCGGCACTCGCCGACTTCGTCGAGGGCGTCGACCCCCACCCGTACATCGACCAGGACGAACTCCACGACATCTACCGCTCCTGGCGGGCGATCGCCGACTCCTACCAGGGGGTCTTCGTCGGCGAGGTCTGGCTGCCGGACTCCGAACGCTTCGCCCGCTACCTGCGCCCCGACGAGCTGCACACGGCCTTCAACTTCAGCTTCCTCTCCTGTCCCTGGGATGCGGACCGGCTCCGCCGCGCCGTCGACGACACCCTGGCCGAACACGCCCCGGTCGGGGCCCCCGCCACCTGGGTGCTCTGCAACCACGACGTCACCCGGACCGCCACCCGCTACGGGCGCGCGGACACCGGCTTCGACTTCGCGGCCAAGGCCTTCGGCACCCCCACCGACCTCGCACTCGGCACCCGCCGCGCCCGCGCCGCCGCGCTCCTGACCCTCGCGCTGCCCGGCTCGGTGTACGTGTACCAGGGCGAGGAACTCGGGCTGCCCGAGGCGGACATCCCGCTCGACCGCATCCAGGACCCCATGCACGCCCGCTCCGAAGGCACCGACCCGGGACGCGACGGCTGCCGCGTCCCGCTGCCCTGGAACGCCGAAGCGCCCTGGTACGGATTCGGTTCCACGTCCGAGCCGTGGCTGCCCCAGCCCCGGGACTGGGCCCGCTACGCGGTGGACCGCCAGGACGCGGACCCGGAGTCGATGCTCGCGCTGTACCGTACGGCGCTGGCCCTGCGCCGTACGGAGGAGGGCTTCGGCGACGGCCCGATGACCTGGCTCCCCGCACCCGAGGGCCTCCTCGCCTTCGCCCGCCCCCGGGGCCTCGTCTGCGTCGTCAACCTCTCACCCACGCCCGCCGCCCTCCCCCCGCACGAACGCGTCCTCCTCACCAGCGGCCCACTGGACACGGAGGGCCGCCTCCCCCCGGACACGGCGGCCTGGCTCCGCACCTGACCGCGCCTGCGCACGGCGGGCTCACCCCTCCCTCGGGCCTGCCCTGTCACATCGGTGACGATGTGGCCCAGAGCGCAACGGTGCGGCCGGTTCCATGAGTCGGGACCGGGTGGTGATGGGGGAGGGAACTTGGGCGGCATCTTCGTCAACTACCGACGGGGGCGACACATCGAGAGGGTGTGGGATCTACGCAGTCGGCTTGCACGGCATTTTGGGGATGGGCAGGTGTTCCTGGACAGTGCCTCGATCCCGCCCGGTGACCGCTACCCGGACACGCTGCGGCGGCGCCTGACGGACTGCGAAGTGCTGCTCGTCGTGATCCACGACGGTTGGGCCGATGAGCGGAACGAGGCAGGGGAAAGGCGGTTGCACCTTGAAGAAGACTGGGTCCGCCACGAGATCGAATGGGCCTTGCGTACCGGCACGACCGTCATTCCTCTACTGCTGGACGGAGCCAGGGCCCCGCGGCCCGAGGAATTACCGCACGAGATACGGGACCTCGCGCACCGGCAGGCCCAGCCATTGCTGGGCCTCAGATGGAGTGCCGACATACTCCAGTTGATCGCCACGCTGGAACATCGGGTGGCGCGGACGTGGCACCCGATCCCGTCGGGACAGGTCCCGCCCGCTCGGCCCGGCCGGGGGCTGGGGAGCGGTGCCGCCCTGTCGGCGACGGCCTTCGCCGCCGCGGCACTTGGGTCCACAGGGGATGGTGCCGTGCCCCGTCAGGTGGACATCCCGGTCACCCTCGTGGCCGTCGGTTGGTCGGTTCTGGCGATGGGCGCACTCCTTGCGGCGGGTGTTGTCGTCCACGTCTTCCGGTCCTACGTCTACGCCTGGGAGCGTGAACTGCACTCGGTTCGACACGAGACGTTCGTCCGGCGCACCTACCCGGCAGCTGTCGCGCTGATCATCGTCGCGTTGTCCGGTGTGTTCAGAGTCAGAGAGCAGGGCATCCTGCTGTCCTGGGTGCTGCTGGTCGTCGTGGTGTTCGCGGTGGCGCGTGTGGCAGCGGCTTCCATCCGTGCCACGAAATGGGACGAGGACCAGTGGTTGCGGTGGCCACAGGCACTGCCGGTACCGGCGCCCAGGCAGGTCCTGTGGCGGGCGATTGCTCGGCTGGACGCCCGTACCCGCCTCTGGTCGTCCCCCATGACGCGCGAGCAGCGTGAGAAGGCGCATTGGGTGCTCGACGACATCGGCCGCGCTCTTACCGGGCTGGCGAATGAGGCCAAGAGGTCCCGTCTGACTTGGCTGGTACAGGACCACCCCTGGGTCTTCGGCCTGTACGCCTTGTGGGTGACGCTGAACGTCACGCTCAGCACGGTGTCGGCGCTCTCTTCTGCGCCGTCCGGGGTCCTGAGCTGGCGCATGTATGCCCTACCGCTGTCAGCGACACTCCTCAACGCCGCGCTCGCCCTGGGCACCATGGAGTTCGGATACCGCCGACAACTCTGGCAGCGTCGGATGCTCCTGGCCGACGCGGGGCAACGGAGGCGGATGCTCGCGAACCGTCTGGCGGTTCTGAACCGTCCAGTTCGCGCGAAGCCTTCCTTACCCGCGCCGCGTACCGAGGAGCTCAGGGAGCCGACGTAACCGCTCCGGCTGAGGCGGCCGAGGCCACGGCTCAGCCGGACCGGTCGTCTCGGGCGGCTCGGCCGGGCAGGCCGGCTCAGCAGACCGGGCGGGCCTCGACGCCCGTCAGGCGTTCCGGGGTCAGCAGTTCCGCGATGCGTTCCGCCGGCAGGAGGCCCTTCTCCAGGGTGAGTTCGGCGACGCCCCGGCCCGTCAGGAGGGCCTCCTTGGCGATCGCGGTGGCGGCGGTGTAGCCGATGTACGGGTTCAGGGCCGTGGCCAGGCCGATGGAGTTCTCGACCGCCGCCCGCAGCTCGTCCACGTTGGCCGTGATGCCCACCACGCAACGCTCCGCGAGGGTGAGGCAGGCCGCGCGCAGCGAGGTGATGCTCTTCGCCAGGGAGTGCAGGATGATCGGCTCGAAGGCGTTCAGCTGGAGCTGGCCGCCCTCCGCCGCCATCGTGATCGTCATGTCGTTGCCGATCACCTCGAAGGCGACCTGGTTGACGACCTCCGGGATCACCGGGTTGACCTTGCCCGGCATGATGCTCGAACCGGCCTGTACGGCGGGGAGGTTGATCTCGTTCAGGCCGGCGCGCGGGCCCGAGGAGAGCAGGCGCAGGTCGTTGCAGGTCTTGGAGAGCTTGACCGCCAGGCGCTTGAGGACGCCCGAGAGCTGGACGAAGGCGCCGCAGTCCTGGGTCGCCTCCACCAGGTTGGCCGAGGTCACCAGCGGCATGCCGGTGATCTCGGCGAGGTGGCGGCGGGCCGTCTCGGCGTAGGCGGCGGGGGCGTTGAGACCCGTACCGATCGCGGTGGCGCCCAGGTTGATCTCGTGGATGAGCTCCACGGCCTCGGCGAGCCGGTTGCGGTCCTCGTCCAGCATCACCGCGTACGTGGAGAACTCCTGGCCCAGCGTCATCGGCACCGCGTCCTGGAGCTGGGTGCGGCCCATCTTGAGGACGTCGCGGAACTCGAGGGCCTTCGCCGCGAACGCGTCCTGGAGCACCGCCGTCGCCTGGAGCAGACCGTGGACGGCCGTGATCGCCGCGATCCGGACGGCGGTCGGGTAGACGTCGTTGGTGGACTGGCTGAGGTTGACGTCCTCGTTGGGGTGCAGGTGCTGGTACTCGCCCTTGGCGTGGCCGAGGAGTTCGAGGGCCCGGTTGGCGACGACCTCGTTGGCGTTCATGTTCGTCGACGTCCCGGCGCCGCCCTGCACGACGTCCACGACGAACTGGTCGTGCAGCTTCCCGCCGCGGATCTCCCGGCAGGCGGCGACGATCGCGGCCGTCTTCGCCGGGGAGAGCAGACCGAGCTCCTCGTTGGCGAGCGCGGCGGCCTCCTTGACGGCGGCCAGCGCGTCGATCAGCTGCGGGTAGACGGAGATCGGCGTTCCCGTGATCGGGAAGTTCTCCATGGCGCGCAGGGAGTGGATGCCCCAGTACGCGTCGGCGGGCACGTCCCGCTCTCCGAGGAGGTCGTGCTCACGGCGGGAGACAGTCGTCATCGAGGTGCCTTCGAGGGGAGGAGAGGGGGAGGGGGGAGGGGGAGGGGAGCGCGCGTCAGGAGGTGCCGTTGAAGCGCGAACCGGACGCCGTCAGGGCGGGCTCCGGGCGCGTCGGGCCGTTCAGCAGGCCGTGCAGCAGCGCAGGGCGGCGCTCCGGGCCCACGTCGGACAGGAGGGTCGCCAGGACGGCCATCCGGGCCTGCCCCGCACGCAGCGTCCCGGCCGGTACGGCTCCGGCGGCCACCAGGTCCACGGCGCCGCCGCCGGTGTAGAGCTCGGCGACCGGGCCGGCGGGCACCCGCGTGCTCAGCGCCACCAGCGTGCCCTGGGCGACCGCCGCGCCGACGGCCTCGGCGATGTCCGGCGTGGCGTTGCCCGCACCCGTACCGACGAGTACGACGCCCCGCGCGCCGGCCGCGACGGAGGTGTTGAGGAAGAGGGGGTCGCCGTCGCTGTGGTGCATCACCACGTCGACCCGGGGCAGGTCCTCGACGGCGGCCGTGGGCAGGGGAAGCGGAGTGGACCGGTCGGGGCTGCGGCGGATGTCGACGCTGCCGAAACCGACCTTCCCGATGCTGGACTCCGAGGGGTCGGCGAACGCGTCCGCCGCCAGGGTCTGCGTCTTCACGGTGCCGCGCGCCGCGTGCACCCGGCCGTCGAAGACCACGAGCACGCCCAGGTCGCGGACCGAGGCGGCGACCTGAAGGGCGTCGTACACGTTGCCGGGGCCGTCGCCGTCCCCCGTACCGAGCGGACGCTGGGCACCGGTGAAGACGACCGGGCGCGGGTCCGAGTGGTGGAGGTCGAGGAAGAAGGCGGACTCCTCCAGGGTGTCCGTGCCGTGGGTGACCACGACGCCGTCCACACCGGGGTCGGCGAGCGCCGCGTGGACCGCGCGCAGCAGGGTGAGCTGACGGGCGGAGGTCATCCGGGAGCTGTTGACGTTGAACAGGTCGACGACCTCGACCGTCACGCCCTCGGGCAGTGCCGAGGTGGCCAGGACGTCGTCACCGGAGGCGTCGGCGGCGTACCCGGTGCCCTGCCAGCGGCTGGCTATCGTGCCGCCCGTGCTGATGAGGGTGATCCGGCGCGGCCGGTCGTCGCGTGTCCACTGCATGTCTGTCTGTCCCGGAGATCGAAGGGTGTCGCCTTCGCAACGATAGGTCAGCTTGTATGGAATGTGATTGCGATTTCGGACCCGGAACCGGGAACTCTGGTGTGCATAATTGCGCCATGGACAGGATCGATCGCAGTATCTTGCGTGAGCTTCAGGAGGACGGTCGGCTGACCAACCTGGAGCTCGCGCAGCGCATCGGCCTCAGCGCCTCGGCCTGCCTGCGGCGGGTGCGGCAGCTGGAGGAGGACGGCGTGATCCAGGGGTACCGCGCGGTCATCGACCCGGCGGCCGTCGGGCGGGGCTTCGAGGTGCTCGTCTCGATCGAGGTGCGGCGCGACCGGGAGACCGTCGAGGCCTTCGAGGAGGCCCTGCGGGACATCCCCGACGTCATCGAGGCGCACCGGCTGTTCGGCAGCCCCGGCTGCCTGCTGCGGATCGCCGTCGCCGACCTCGCCGCGTACGAACGGCTCTGGATCGAGCGGCTGACCTCGCTCACCGGGGTCACCGAGGTCAACTCGCAGATCATCATGAAACGGATCAAGGAACCGCGCGGACTGCCGGTCGAACGCTGACCGCACACCCGAGTCGGCTCGTGTCGCTGTTGGGCCGAACGGGTGAGTAACGGGAGGATGGGTGCATGAGTAGGTACGAGAGGTACGACGTCACCGACGAGCAGTGGGAGGGCCTCGCCCAGGTCCTGCCCCTGCGCGGCCGTGACGAATGGCCGTCCAGGGTCGACCACCGCACGATGCCCGACCCGTACGAGGCGGCCGAGCAGCGCCGCATGGTCGTCCTGCGCGTGCAGGTCTTCGCGGACGCGCGCGAGGTCGCCGAGTACCTCATCGCGCAGATCCCGGTGCTCCTCGATCTGACGAGCGCCGACACCGATGTGGCCAAGCGCATCCTGGACTTCAGCAGCGGCGTCGTGTTCGGGCTCGGCAGCGTCATGCACCGGGTCGACCGCAACGTCTTCCTGCTCGCACCCGCCGGCACGGAGGTCGAGGGCGTGTCCGAGGCGGGGGCGGACGAGGACCTGACGGGAGTCGCCGTCCCCCGATCGTAGGAAGATGCTTTGGGCGTAACGGTTCGTCATCCGCGGGCCTGCGTACGGTCCGATCATGGACTCCACCGGCGGCCCCACGCCCGACCGCACGCCTGATTCCGTCCCCTCTCCCTCCGCCTCCCTCGCCTGTACGACCCCGGCACGGGGCCAGGTCAGGGCGCCCTTACGCGGGGGCGGAACGACGGGCCGGGCGGGTGGCGATCCGACCGAGAACGCTCCGGCGGGTGGCGAGCCGCCCTTCGGCGGCTCCACGCGCGGCGAGGTACCGCGGCAGCTCACGGACGGCTCCGCGCGCCGGCCCGCCCGGTCCGGTGGAGGAACGGTCGGCCCCGCCCGGCTCGACCGCCCCGCCCGAACCGCCGGTGCCGCACGACCGGCCGGCCTCGCCCGGCCCGCCGTCACCGAGCTCCGGCTCTCCGCCTTCGCCGGGCACCGCGCCGCCGTCCACCCGCTCGGCCCCGTGACGCTCTTCACCGGGGCCAGCGGCAGCGGAAAGTCCACCACCCTACGGGCGTACGAGGCGTTGGCCCGGCTCGGCGCGGGCGAGGACCTGGCCGTGGCCTTCCCCGACGCCGATGCCTGCGTGCCCGAGCGCGCCCGGCCCGACGCCCAGGGACGGCGGGGCTTCCGGATCGGCTGCACCGTCGACGGCCCGGCCGGGCCGGTCCGCCTCGACCTCGCGGTCCAGGTCGAACCCTCCCTCCGTATCGTCGGCGAACGGCTCACCTGCCGCGGCCGTACGCTGCTCACCACCGCACTCCGCGACCCCGGCCGCAGCACCGTCCAGGCCGAGTGGCACACCGCGGGCACCACCCCCGTCACCCGGGCGCCGTTCCCCGACGGTCTGCTCGGCACCGCCCTGCTGCCGTTGCGCGTGGCCGGGAAGACGAAGGGGCAGTTGGAGGTGCTGGCAGCCGCCGAGCAGGTGGTCGTCGCGCTGCGCTCGGTCTTCCCGTGCGACCCGCAGCCGCGGCGGATGCGGGCTCCCGTGCCGATGGGCGAGGGACGGCTGCGGCGCGGCTGCGACAACCTGGCGGAGGTGCTGCACCGCACCTCCACCGAGTGCGCGCGCCGCCATGCGCGGCTCGCGGCCGTGGCGGACGCCGGCTGTGCGGGCGTCGTGACCGGGCTGCGGGTGGAGGAGCTGCCGGACACGACGGTACGGGCGTTCCTGGAGCGTGACCCGAGAGGCGCGGCCAGGTCGGCGGGGGCCGGGGCCGCAGGGATCTCGTCGGGGCGGTCCGGGAGCGTCGTGAGCGGTCTCGTGAGCGCCGGGGCGGGCGGTGGGGTGAGCAGTGGGGCGAGCGGTGTGGCGAGCGCTGGGGTGAGTGGTGCGGCGATCCGGGGCGCGATTCCGGCACCGCGCAGCGTGCCGGTCGTGACGCCGCTCGGCCGGCTCGGCGACGGCGAGCTGCGCTATCTCGCCCTCTCCCTCGTCCTGCTCACCGGACCCGGTGTGCTGGCCATGGACCAGCTCGCCGAAGTGCCCGCCGCCATGCGGACGCTGACCGTGCTCGCCGACGGCCTCGACGGGTGTCTGGACGGACCCCAGCTGCGCGCGCTCCTCGGCCTCGCCGCCGGCATCTGTGCCGACGGGCACATCCGGCTCGTGGGCGCGGTGGGGGAGGCGGCCGCGGGATACGCACGCGAGACACCGGGGGTGTCGGTGGTAGACCTGGGGCGTGAGTGAATTGGACGTAGCGGGATTGCAGCGCAGGCTGGCCGAGTTCGCGGCGGCGCGGGCGTGGCAGCCGTATCACACGCCGAAGAACCTGGCGGCGGCGCTCAGCGTCGAGGCAGCCGAACTCCTGGAGATCTTCCAGTGGTTGACGCCGGAGCAGGCGGACCGGGTGATGGACGACCCGGGCAGCGCGCACCGGGTGGAGGACGAGGTCGCCGACGTGCTGGCCTATCTGCTCCAGTTCTGCGAGGTGCTGGGCGTCGACCCGCTCGCCGCGCTGTCGGCGAAGATCGACAGGAACGAACTCCGCTACCCCGCCGTGCGGCCCCCGGGAGGGGACGCAAACGCCACTGAAAACGGTGATCGTCACTCTTCGGAGTGATCGACTTCTCCCCATCGAGCTTCCTGTCCACAGATTTCCGAATTCCTCTGGCGTTTGGGCTCAGGCGCCTTCACTCTGGGTAATGGATTCAGTGGGCAGTAAGTCGTACGAACGGGGGCGGCGTACATGGATGCGGAGCGACTGATCGCGACGGGCCGGAACGCGCTGGCGGAGAGCCGGACGGCGCTGGACATCGTGGCGGAGGCCTGGCAGGCCCAGGCCCTCGCGCAGGCGATAGGGAGTCATCTCGCGCTCTGCGGACCGCAGGAGCTGCGGAGCGAGGCGCGCGGGCTGAGCGAGATCGGCGGCGGGCGCGGGGTGACCGACCACCCGGTGCTGGGGACGGGCGGACCGAGAGCCGCCCAACTGACCGAAGTGGCCAACGCGCGCGTGGCGTTGACCGCCCTCGGCGCGCTCCTGGGAGAAGTGGGCATCGCCCTGGTCGGGGTGGCCTGCGCGACCGACGAGGAGGGGTTGTACTGGCAGTGCATCGAGGCCATCGACGCCGCCGACGAGTCGAACGACCGGGTGCGTGGGATGCTGCGCCGACTCGCGATCCGGGAGCGGGACCGGCCGCCCGATGCCGCCCGGGGCCGGGCGGGCCCGGCGGCGCCGCGATGAACGGCGCCCGCGGGAGCGGCCGTGGGGAAGACCGCGGCCGTCAGGGAGAATTCCGGAGGGCGGCCGGGGCGCTGTCAGTCCGCGCGGGGTGCGTCCCCGGCCGGGGGCTCCTGGCGGTCCGCGGAGGACTGCAGGTCGGCGCCGAGCCGCGACAGGTCGGCGTTGAGCGCCGCCATCAGCTCCTCCATCTGCTGCAGCAGGCCCTGGGGCGCGCCGGAGCCCTTCTGTTCGGGCACGGACTGCTGTACCGGCTGCTCGGGCAGCGCCCTTTCGGGCGCGGCTTCCTGGGACATGGCGGCCTCCTCGGCCCAGACCCTTCCCATGGGGGAGGGCCACACGTGAGAACGACGCACCGGCAGCGGCCGCCGGCACGCGGGCCGGGCGGTCCGGCTCCGCCCGAGCCAACGACGATGCCGGTCCCCGGTCACTGGCCCACCGGTCCGCGCCCCGGCGGAGGACCGGATATTCACCCGACCGAGCCGCGCCGCCCGTGGGGCTGACGAAGAGCTTGACGGCCGCTTACGACCGCCCGGCGGTCTAGGCGACGTGCGGCATGACGTCCGAGGAGATCAGCTCCAGGTGGTCCAGGTCGTCGAGGTCGAGGAGCTGGAGATAGACGCGCTGTGAGCCCACGGCCTGATAGCGCCCCAGCTTCTCGACGACTTCCGCCGGGGACCCGGCAAGCCCGTTGGCCTTCAGCTCGTCCACATCACGGCCGATGACGCCGGCACGGCGTTTGACCTCGGCGTCCGTCTTTCCGACGCACACGACGAGGGCGTTGGAGTAGACGAGGTCGTCGGCCTTCCGGCCGCGCTGCTCGGCGGCCTCGCGCACACGCTTGAACTGCGTATCGGTATCCGAGACAGAGGCAAAGGGGATGTTGAACTCGTCGGCATACTGCGCGGCGAGGGCCGGCGTCCGCTTCGCGCCGTGGCCACCGACGAGGATGGGGACCTTGGCCTGTGCAGGCTTGGGGAGCGCGGGGGATTCCTGGAGCTGATAGAACTTCCCGCCGAAGTCGAAGCGCTCTCCCACGGGGGTGCTCCAGAGCCCCGTGACGACGGCGAGCTGCTCCTCCAGCCGGCCGAACTTCTCCTTCGGGAACGGGATGCCGTACGCCTTGTGCTCGTCCTCGTACCACCCGGAGCCGAGACCCAGCTCGACACGTCCGCCCGACATCTGGTCCACCTGGGCCACTTGGATGGCCAGGACTCCGGGGAGGCGGAAGGTGCCCGCGGTCATCAGCGTGCCGAGCCGGATCCGTGTGGTCTCCCGCGCCAGTCCCGCGAGTGTGATCCAGGCGTCCGTAGGCCCCGGGAGTCCATCGACGGACCCCATGTGCAAGTAATGGTCGGAGCGGAAGAAGGCTCCGTAATCGAGGTCTTCGGCGGCCTTGGCGACGCGGAGCAGCGTCTCGTAGGTCGCACCCTGCTGTGGTTCTGTGAAGACGCGAAGATCCATACGGCAATCATGCCCGGCTGCAAGTCGGGGACCAAGATGAACCACGGGTCCGAGGGGCGGCCCCGAGGAGGCCGCCCCTTCAGGCGTCGCTAGTTGGTGCGCTTCAGATACTGGAGCACGGCCAGGCCGCCGACGAAGACGGCCAGGAGCACGCCGCCGCCGGCCTTGAAGGCGTCGAGCGGGGAACCCTCGAAGGCCATGACGACGATGACGGCAACGAGCGAAGCGAGAGCGGCGCACAGGGCGACGATCGTCAGGTCACGACCAGGGTGGGCGCAGACATGCTGCTGGTTGGTGGTCACTGTGTTCCTCCGTTGTGTGTTCGCAGGCACGCTGGATCCGGACACACCTCGCCTGGGCGAGGGCGTCTGCCAGCGCGTCGCGCGGGAGCTAGGGAGCTCCCCCACAGCCGGTCGGCTGTAGGTGCGCGGAGTGCGAACCGGACACAAGACCTCCAAGTGGGCAGAGGAACAACGTGGAAACTCTACCGGCGGGCCAATGCCGCTGCAAGGGAAAGGAGTTGAAGCGTGGGGTGTTCCTGGAAAGAGCGGGGCCCGGCGGGGAGTCGCTCGCCTCTCCGTCTCGGCGCGCGTCCCGGCATCTGTTGCCGCTTGCCTCGCTGTCGCCGATCCTGGACCACCTGGAGTTGATCTCCGGCCAGGTCCGGTCCCGCTCGACCGAAACGGAGGCGTGCCGATGAGGCCCGTCCGTACGCTTGCCGAGGCGCTTGTCGACGAGGTGCTCGTCCTCGATGGCGGGCTCTCCAACCAGTTGGAGGCGCAGGGGTGCGATCTGCGGGACGAGCTGTGGTCGGCGCGGCTGCTCGTCGACGGGCCCGAGCAGATCGAGGCGGCGCACACGGCGTACGTGCGGGCGGGGGCCCGGGTGCTGATCACCGGGAGCTACCAGGCCACCTTCGAGGGCTTCGCGCGGCGCGGGGCCGGACGGGCCGAGGCGGCGCTGCTGCTCGCGCGGAGCGTGGAGCTGGCGAGGGCGGCGGGCGAGGGTGCCGCGGAGCCGGTCTGGGTCGCCGGGTCGGTCGGACCGTACGGGGCGATGCTCGCCGACGGCAGTGAGTACCGGGGGCGGTACGGGCTCAGCGTGCGCGAGCTGGAGCGGTTCCACCGGCCCCGGATCGAGGCGCTCGCGGCGGCCGGTCCGGACGTACTGGCGCTGGAGACGGTGCCGGACGCCGTCGAGGCCGAGGCGCTGCTGCGGGCGGCCGAGGGGTGCGGGGTGCCGGTCTGGCTCTCGTACACGATCGAGGGCGAGCGGACGCGCGCCGGGCAGGAGCTGACGGACGCGTTCGGGCTCGCGGTGGGGAACGGCCAGGTGATCGCGGTCGGAGTCAACTGCTGCGAACCGGACGACGCCGCGCGGGCCGTGGAGATCGCGGCGACGGCCACCGGAAAGCCGGTCGTCGTCTACCCCAACAGCGGCGAGGAGTGGGACGCGGACGCCCGGGCCTGGCGCGGCGCCGGGGCCTTCGATCCGGAGCGGATGCGGGACTGGCCGGTGGCCGGGGCGAGGCTGCTCGGCGGCTGCTGCCGGGTGGGCCCCGACCGGATCGCCGCGCTGGCCGCCGCCGTGTCGCCCGCGCCCTGAGCAGCCACGCCGCCGCCGTCTCACCGGCGTCCTGACGCCCGCCACGCCCGCCGGCTGCCGAACCGGACGGGAACGCCGTCGGTGCGCAGCGGCGGCGACTCCCTAAAATGCCTGGTCGGCGCGGGGATCCCGGACCATACTCGGACGTGTGTTCCTGACGATCAGCACCACCGGCACCCCCGAACGTCCCGCGACCGACCTGGGCTTTCTGCTGCACAAGCATCCCGACAACGCGCAGACGTTCTCGACCTCGCACGGCACGGCGCACGTCCTCTATCCCGAGGCGACCGCCGAGCGGTGCACGGCCGCGCTCCTCCTCGAGGTGGACCCCATCGGTCTGGTGCGGCGCGGCAAGGGCAAGGGCAGGGGCGGCGCCCCCGACTCCGCGCTCGCGCAGTACGTGAACGACCGGCCTTACGCCGCGTCCTCGCTGCTCGCCGTCGCACTCTCCACCGTCTTCAAGAGCGCCCTGCGCGGCGCCTGCAAGGCGATGCCCGAGCGCGCCGCCGCGCCTCTGCCGCTGCGCATCGAGGTCCCCGCGCTCCCGGCGCGCGGCGGTGCCGAGCTGGTCCGCAAGCTGTTCGGACCGCTGGGCTGGGACACGGTCGACGCCGAGCCGGTGGCGCTGGACACCTCCTTCCCGGAGTGGGGTGACTCGCGCTACGTACGGCTCGTCCTCGAAGGGGAGCTGCGGCTCGCCGACGCGCTCAACCAGCTGTACGTCCTGCTGCCCGTCCTCGACGACGCCAAGCACTACTGGGTCGCGCCCGACGAGGTCGACAAGCTGCTGCGCGCCGGTGACGGCTGGCTCGCCGAGCACCCCGAGCAGAAGCTCATCACCAGCCGCTACCTCTCCCGCCGCTGGGGCCTGACCCGCGATGCCATGGAGCGCCTGGAGCTGGTGCGTCTCGCCGAGTCCGACGGTCTGGACGTCGAGGACGTCGACAACGCGGTCGACGAGACGACCGACACGGAGGAGAAGCCGGTGCCGCTCGCCGAGCAGCGTCGCGAGGCCATCCTCGCCGCACTGCGCGCCGCCGACGCGAGCCGCGTGCTCGATCTCGGCTGCGGACAGGGTCAGTTGGTCCAGGCGCTGCTCAAGGACGTGCGCTTCACCGACATCGTCGGTGTCGACGTGTCCGTACGGGCGCTGACCATCGCCGGGCGACGGCTGCGCCTGGAGCGGCTCGGCGAGCGCCAGGCCGGCCGCGTGAAGCTGATCCAGGGCTCGCTCGCGTACACCGACAAGCGTCTGACCGGCTACGACGCGGCGGTCCTGAGCGAGGTCATCGAGCACCTCGACCTGCCGCGGCTGCCCGCGCTCGAATACGCCGTGTTCGGCTCGGCGCGCCCCCGCACGGTCCTCGTGACCACCCCGAACGTCGAGTACAACGTCCGCTGGGAGTCCCTCCCGGCCGGGCACGTCCGGCACGGTGACCACCGCTTCGAGTGGACCCGCGAGGAGTTCCGTACGTGGGCGGCGCGCGTCGCCGGACAGTACGGATACGGCGTCGAGTTCACGCCCGTCGGCCCGGACGACCCCGAGGTCGGCCCGCCCACGCAGATGGCCGTCTTCACCCAGAACACCGACACCACCCAGAACACCGACACCCCGACCACCGACACCACCCCGGCCACCGCGACCGTCCCCACCACCGCGACCGTCCCGAAGGAGGAGCAGGCATGACCACCGAGACCACCGCCACCACCGGCAGCCGCAGGCTGCCCGTCACCGACCTGTCCCTCGTGGTCCTGATCGGTGCGAGCGGCTCCGGCAAGTCCACCTTCGCGCGACGCCACTTCAAGCCCACCGAGGTCATCTCCTCCGACTTCTGCCGTGGTCTGGTCGCCGACGACGAGAACGACCAGAGCGCCAGCAAGGACGCCTTCGACGTCCTGCACTACATCGCGGGCAAGCGCCTGGAGGCGGGACGGCTGACCGTCGTCGACGCCACCAACGTCCAGCAGGAGGCCCGGCGACAGCTGGTGCAGCTGGCCCGGCAGTACGACGTGCTGCCGGTCGCGATCGTCCTCGACCTCCCCGAGGAGGTCTGCCAGGCACGGAACGCGGCCCGCCCCGACCGGGCGGACATGCCGCGCCACGTGATCCAGCGCCACCGCCGCGAGCTGCGCCGCTCACTGCGCGGACTGGAGCGCGAGGGCTTCCGCAAGGTGCACGTCCTGCGCAGTGTCGAGGAGGTGGAGGCGGCCGAGGTCGTCCTGGAGAAGCGGTTCAACGACCTGCGCCACCTCACCGGCCCCTTCGACATCATCGGTGACATCCACGGCTGCCGCTCCGAGCTGGAGACGCTGCTCGGCCGGCTCGGTTACGTCGACGGACACCACCCCGAGGGGCGCACGGCCGTCTTCGTCGGCGACCTCGTCGACCGCGGACCCGACAGCCCCGGCGTCCTGCGCCGGGTGATGGGGATGGTCGCGGCCGGGGACGCGCTCTGCGTGCCCGGGAACCACGAGAACAAGCTCGGCCGCTGGCTCAAGGGCCGCAAGGTCCAGGAGACCCACGGCCTCGCCGAGACCATCGAGCAGCTGGGGCAGGAGACCGAGGAGTTCCGCGCCGAGGTGGGCGCGTTCATCGACGGGCTCGTCAGCCACTACGTCCTCGACGAGGGCAAGCTCGTCGTCTGCCACGCCGGTCTGCCGGAGAAGTACCACGGCCGGACCTCCGGCCGGGTGCGCTCGCACGCCCTGTACGGGGACACGACGGGCGAGACCGACGAGTTCGGCCTGCCGGTGCGCTACCCGTGGGCCGAGGAGTACCGCGGCCGGGCCACCGTCGTCTACGGTCACACGCCCGTCCCGAACACCTCGTGGGTCAACAACACGATCTGCCTGGACACCGGCGCCGTCTTCGGTGGCAGGATGACCGCGCTGCGCTGGCCGGAGCGTGAACTCGTCGACGTACCGGCGGAGAAGGTCTGGTACGAGCCGGCCCGGCCGCTCGCGACCGAGGCGCCCGGCGGCCACGAGGGGCGCCCGCTCGACCTCGCCGACGTGCACGGACGCCGGATCGTGGAGACCCGGCAGATGGGCAACGTCTCCGTACGGGAGGAGAACGCGGCGGCGGCCCTGGAGGTCATGAGCCGCTTCGCGGTCGACCCCCGACTGCTCGCCTACCTGCCGCCGACCATGGCGCCCACGGCCACCTCCAAGGAGGACGGCTTCCTGGAGCACCCGGCCGAGGCCTTCGCGCAGTACCGGGCGGACGGTGTCGAGCGGGTCGTGTGCGAGGAGAAGCACATGGGCTCGCGGGCCGTCGCCCTGGTCTGCCGGGACGAGGACACGGCGCGCGAGCGGTTCGGGGTCACCGGAGTGACCGGCGCCCTGTACACCCGTACCGGACGGCCCTTCTTCGACGACCCGGAGGTCACCGAGCAGGTCCTGGCACGGCTGCGTTCGGCGGTCACCGCCGCCGGGCTCTGGGACGAGCTCGCAGCGTCCGACAGCGCCTCCGGCACGGGTGACTGGCTGCTGCTCGACGGCGAACTGATGCCGTGGTCGCTGAAGTCGGCCGGGCTGCTGCGCTCGCAGTACGCGGCGGTCGGCGCGGCCTCCCACGCCGTCTTCCCCGGCGCGCTCGGCGCACTGGAGCAGGCGGTGGCGCGGGGCGTGAGCGGGGTGGACGCGCTCCTCGCCAAGCAGCGCGAACGGGCGTCGGACGCCGAGGCGTTCACCGAGGCGTACCGCCGGTACTGCTGGCCGACGCAGGGTCTCGAGGGCGTGCGCTTCGCGCCGTTCCAGATCCTCGCCGCGCGCGGGCGCTCGCTCGCGGCCGTGCCGCACGACGAGCAGCTCGGGTGGCTCGACCGGATGACCGACTCCGACCCGACCGGTCTGCTCCAGGTCACGCGGCGGCTCGTGGTCGACACGGGCGACGAGGCGTCGGTACGGGCCGGTGTCGACTGGTGGCTGGAGATGACGACGGCCGGCGGCGAAGGCATGGTCGTCAAGCCGCTCGCCTCGTTGGTACGCGGCGCGGGCGGCCGGCTCGTCCAGCCGGGCGTGAAGGTCCGCGGACGCGAGTACCTGCGGATCATCTACGGCCCCGAGTACACCCGCCCGGAGAACCTGGAGCGCCTGCGGAACCGCTTCCTCGGGCACAAGCGTTCGCTCGCCCTGCGCGAGTACGCGCTTGGCTTGGAAGCGCTGGACCGGCTCGCGGAGGGCGAGCCGCTCTGGCGGGTGCACGAGGCCGTCTTCGCAGTGCTCGCACTGGAGTCCGAGCCGGTGGATCCGCGTCTCTGACCGTGTTTCCACGGGGGGCGCAGGGGGCTGGATAGCTACGCTCCCCTGCGCCCCTCATGCTCGTTGACGGGCCTCTTCGCCAGCCCCTAGCGTTCTTCACCCCACGACGTGACGCAGTGTCAACAGAGTGACTGCGTGCGTCACTTGAGGTGGGTCCAACACACACGAGAGCGCAGGCGGGCGCGGTTCGCCCCGTGGCCCGTACGGCCGCGCGGGCGGCCGCGCGGGCGAAGGGCGGGGGTGAGTGACGGTGGGCCTTTTCGGCCAGGATCGGTCCTTCCTCCACGCCCTGCCCGAGCGGGACCGCCGTGAGCTCCTCGCCGAGGGGACACCCCGCGCCTACGAACCCGGTGAGGTGATGATCCGGGAGCGGGACACCTCCGCGTACGTCCTCGCGCTGACGGTGGGCTGGTCCGTCGTCTCCGTGGAGACCGAGCGCGGCACCCGCCTCATCCTCGCCCTGCGT
Source organism: Streptomyces sp. NPDC022552 (assembly GCF_055561875.1). Lineage (NCBI taxonomy): Bacteria > Bacillati > Actinomycetota > Actinomycetes > Kitasatosporales > Streptomycetaceae > Streptomyces > Streptomyces sp. NPDC022552. Next base: position 150,187 of record NZ_JBVHGJ010000013.1, on the reverse strand, counting down.
GGCGCCGGCGAGGTCGTCGGCGATCTCGCCGCGGTCGACATGCGGCCCCGCAGCGCCACCGTCACGGCGCTGGGCCGCGTCGAGGCCGTGGCCGTGTCCGGCGACCGCTTCCGCCATTTCCTCGCCACCCACCCGCACGCCACCGCGCTGATCATGCGCCAGCTCTCGGCCCGGCTGCGCAGCTCCGACGTCGAGCGCCGCTCCCTCGCCTCCGAGACGGTGCTCCAACGGCTCGCCGCCCGTCTCGTCGAACTGGCCGAGCGGGCGGGGCGGCACGCCGACGCCGGGACCGTACTCGAACTCCCGCTGCCGCAGCACGATCTGGCGGCGGCCATAGGGGCCACCCGTGAGGCGGTGGCCAAGGCGCTCCGGCTGCTGCGGGAACAGGACGTCGTCCGTACGGCGAACCGCCGGGTCGTCGTCATCGACATGCCCGTCCTGCTTCTGCTGGCGCAGGGCCGATCACCCCACACGAAAACGGCGGAGAAACCTCCGCCGGGTGTGTAAACGACTACATCGCCGGCCGCCGCACGCGGCCAGGCTTGACCCGTCACCACGGCACCACGGCACACACAGGGAGTCCCAGTGAGCAGTGCGGGAGCGAGCGCGGGAGCGATCCACCGGCTGGTCGTCTTCGGCGACGCCGTCGGATCCGGCACCTTGGGCATGGACGCGAAGAAGCTGATGCGTTCCGCCATGTACGGGGCCTTCGGCGAGGCGTACGCCGCCATCGGCGTCGAACCCGGCGCCGTCCACCAGGAGGACCGCGGCGACGGCATCCTCGGGGCGCTGCGCCCCGACGTACCGCCGACGTTCGTCGTCGGACGCTGGATCGACACCCTGTACGAGAGCCTGCGCGAGCACAACGCGGGGCGCCGCGACCGGCTGCGGATCCGGGTCGGCATCAACGCGGGCCTGGTCCTCGAGGACGGTCACGGACTGGTCGGACGGGCGGTGGACCTCGCCTGCCGGCTCTGCGACAGCCCCACGGCCAAGCAGATCATGACCGACGCGCCCGACGCCGATCTGCTGGTCGTCGTCTCGGACTGGCTCTACACCAACGTGGTCGTCGAGGGCGGCCGATACGTCGAACCTGCGCACTACCGGCAGGCCCGGGTGCGCTCCAAGGAGACCGACGAGACCGCCTGGTTCCACATCCCCCGCAGGCCGGCGCCGCCGCTGCCCGGCCCCGGCCCGGGGGATCCACGGACGGGCGGTGGGCCGACGCGGGGGGACGGCCCACCGCCCATCGAAAGCCGGCGCTACAACGCGGGCCGTGACCTCAACGTGTTCGAGGGCAACACGATCCACGGCGGCTTCACCGGCACCCGCAACGACCGCTCCGCCTCCCGGAACGAGGGGGACGCATGAGCGACGACGCCGCCGCGCAGGACGGCTCCCGGGACGACGGACCATCGGCCGGAGGTGGCGACAGGCCGGACGCGGACCGGCCCGGCTCCGACCGGGCGGGCTCCGACCGGGCGGGCTCCGACCGGGCCGGTTCGGACCGAGGGGGATCCGACCGGGCAGGCTCCGACCGCGGCGACGGGGCCGGCGAGCAGCCGCCCGAGGCACCGCCCAACCCGTTCGACCGGGCGGGCCGCAGCCCCCTCGACGGCCGGGGCGGCACCGGAGGGGCCGGCACCGCGCGCGCCGCCCTGCGCACCCTCGCACGCCAGCCCGCGGGCCGCACCTACGAGATCGGTGGCGACGGCCAGATCTTCGAGGGCAACCAGTGGATCAACCAGTTCTGGTCGGGCACCAGGTCCGAGCTGGTCCAGGGAGCCGTTCCGCAGGAGACCCTCCAGCACCTCGACGAGGTGTACTGCGAAGTCCCCGGCTACGCGCGGATGAGGGACCTCCTGCGCGCAAACCGCCTCCTGGTCCTCTGCGGCGAATCCGGCAGCGGCCGCAAGGCCACCGCTCTCGCCCTCCTCTCGGAACTCACCGGCCACAATGTCAACCGCCTCGACCCCCGCCACCGCGTCGACGAGATCGACACCGAGGCGCTGGAACGGGGGTCCGGCCACCTCCTGGAGCTGCCCTCCGACGACGGCCGGGCCGAGCACGAGCCGCACCGCGGCCGCGACGAGCCCCGCGACCGGGCCCGCCGTATCCGCGTCCGCCTCTCCGAACTGCACCTCGACCGCTTCAGCGAGCAACTGCGCGGCCAGGAGGCGTACGGAGTCGTCCTCGTCGAGAGCGGCGACCTCGCCGACCGGCTGCTGCGCGGACGGTACGGCATGTACTGCCCGCCGCCGCCCTCCGACGAGGTCCTCCACCGCCACCTGCGGCTCCTCCTGCGGGGCGAGCCCGAGGGCGCACTCGGCGGCGCGCGGGCGCTCGCCCGGCGCACCGACGTGACCAAGGCCCTCGGCCTCGACGCGCTGCGCCCCCGCGAGGCCGCCCGGCTCGCCGACCACCTGGCCCGGCGGCAGAAGGAGGAACTCACCGACGAGGAACTCCTGGAGGACTGCTCGGCGTTCGTCCGCGCGCAGGCACGCTCCTGGTTCGCCGGCGCGGACCGCCCCGGCACCCTGCCCGAGGCGCTGCCCGCCCTCAACGCCACCGCGTTCCGGATCGCCGTCGCCGTCTTCAACGGCTCGGCCTACAGCATCGCCGCCGAGGCCGCCGAGCTCCTCACCTGGGAGCTCAGCTCCACCCTCGACCCCGAACATCCGCCGGGGCGACGGCTGTTCGGCACACACGCCGACAGCCGTCCGGTCCTCGCCCGCTCGGTACTGGAGGACGGCGAGCTCGACCTCGGCCCCGCCAAGGTCCCGGTCCGCGCGATCCGCTTCCAGGGCGACGCCCTGGCCACCGCGGTCCTCGGCGAGGTCTGGCACGGCTACCACAACGTGCGCGGCCCGGTCTCCCGCTGGCTCCGTACGCTCTGCCACGACCCGCGCCCCGAGGTGTGGGTCCGGGCCTCCATCGCCGCGGGCGTCCTCTGCTCCTGGGACTGGATCCACGGGTTCGGCGAGCTGATCGCCCCGATGGCGGCGATGGACACCGCCGTAGCGCGGATGGCCGCCGCCACCGCGCTCGCCGAGGCCGCCCGCAACCCGCGGGTGCAGCCGGCCGTCGTCGCCGTACTGAAGGACTGGGCGGACGACGACGACGAACGGCGCGACACCGTCCTGCTCACCCACGGCTATGTGCTGGCGGCCGGGACCGTCAAGGGCTCGCTCGACGCCCTCGCTCGCGTGGTGCGCGGCCGGGAGGCCACCGACGTGGACGTCATCGGCACGGCCTCGTTCAGCGTCGTCCGGCTGCTCGCCTCGGGGGAGCCGGAGACGGTCACCCGGCGGATGGCCGAGTGGCTCCGGGACGGCCGGATCAATCTGGCCAACCTGGTCCTCGTCTCCATGCTCAACACGCTGACGTTCCGCACCACCCACCTCTGGGGGCTGCGGGACGTGCCCGAGCTGGAACCGCACGCCGCCCGGCCGCTGCTCGTCGCCCTCCTCGCCACCCGGCCCGACCTGGCACCCCACCTCGCTGCGCTGCTGCGCCACACGCTCAGCACCGCACGCTCGGGAGAGGCGGCCCTCGACGGCCTGGGGAGCCTGCTGCGCCGTTCCGCGAAGGACGAGGTGGCGCTCGACCACGTCTGCCGGCTGCTGCCGCTGCTCGGGGACGACCGCAGGGGCCGCGACCGGCTGCGCGGGCTGCTCAAGGAACTGGTCGGCGACCGTGACCGGCCGATGGACAGGCGCGCCGCGGGCCGGATGTGGGACGCCGTTGCGGAAGGAGCGGACCGATGAGCAACCCGGACAGCCCCCGGAACCAGAACGGCGGCCTCGGCGGACAGGGGCAGCGCGGCGGACAGAACGGGCGGGGAGGACAGGACGGCCGCGGCGGGCAAGGGGGCCGGGGAGGACAGGCGGGGCGCGACCAGGGGAGGCGTGACCAGGGCAAGGGTGATCAGGGGAGGTCCGGTCGGGAGAAGCGCGAGAAGAGCGCGGGCCCACTGATCCGCGAGGTCCCGCCCCCGTACAAGCGCACCAGCGGCGGGGTCACGGCCGTGCTGCTCTACCGCAACGGCGGCCACCGGGTCATGTGGCCCGACCGCACCGAGGACACCAACAAGCCCATGCTGGGCTCTCCGTACACCGTCTTCGAGGTCCGGACCGGCCGCCATGTCACCGAGTTCGAGCTGAGCCTGCCCGCCTCCGGCGACGGCGTGTTCTTCAAGGCCGCCGCGCGGGTCCTGTGGGAGGTGGCGGACCCGCATCTCGTCGTGACCCAACAGGTGTGGGACGTCGCCGAGCTGCTGCGCGACGACCTCCTGGACGGGCTGCGGGCCGTGTCCCGCCGGTTCCGGCTCACCGACGCGCAGCGCGCCGACGAGGCCGTACGCGACGAGCTGAGCTCCGGGCGCTTCAGCCTCGGCGGCGACCTCGGCCTGCGCACCCGTGTCCTCGTCTTCATCGACCTCGACGACACCATCAAGGAGGAGATCGGCAAGCGGGACAGGGTCAGTGTGTCCATGCAGGTCGACGAGCGGGAGATCGAGCAGCGGCGGGTCAAGGAGCTCGGCGAGCGGCGGCTCGTCGCCGAGCGGGCCCGTGACCTCGAAGAGCTGTTCCGGCGCGGTGACCTGGCGCAGATCGCGCACCACATGGCGATGAACCCCGACAAGCAGTGGGACATCAGGCGCGAGCTCCAGCACGAGAAGCGCGAGGGCCAGGCCGACTTCCTCGCGGTGTTCAACCGCCTCCTCGACACCGGTGTCCTGGAGCGCCACGACATCGGCGAACCGATGTACCAGGTACTGGAGTTCCTGCGGGAGAGCACGGGGACGGTCCTCGGCGGCGTCGCCGGCCACGTCCTCAACCCGCCCGGCCCGGCGCGCGGAAGGGCGGCCCTGGACAGGGCCCGCCCCGAGCCCGTCCTGCCGCCCTGGCACGACGACGCGCGCGAGTCCGGGAGCGAACCCCCGTGGGAGGACTCGGAGCGGGAGGACTCGGAGCGGGAGGACGCGGAGCGGGAGGAGGAGCGGCCGGTGTACGAGCCGACCCGCGTCCAGTCGTCCTCGGAACGCGACCGCGACGACCGCGCCCGCCGCCGCTACCGGGACTTCGAGGAACGGGACGTCGACGACCGGGACCGTGACGACCGGCGGTTCGACGACCGGCGGTTCGACGACCGGGACCGTGGTGACCGCGCCGACCGGAGCCGTGGCGACCGTGACCGTGGAACGTCCCGCCGCCCCAGCTCCGACTTCGACGACTGGGACACCGAATGACCGCACCGACCCCCGCCCCGGCCCCGAGCCCTCCACCAGGCCCCACCCCGATCCCCACCCCGATCCCGGCCCCCACCTCCGGCACCCCGCCCGTCCCCGACACCGCCGACCTCCGGTTCATGGCCGAGCGGCTCCTGACCACCGTCCGCGAGGACATCGGCCGGGCCGACACCAAGGCGGCGATCCTGCTCTCCGGCGCCCTCGCCTTCCTGGCGGTGGTGTTCTCCCGGGACAGCGGACCCCTGCCGTCCTCCGGCGCGGGCCTCGCCCTGCTGCTCGTGGCGGGGACTCTGTGGACGGCCGGGGTCCTGATGCTCGTCTCGGTGGTCCTCCCGCGCACCCGGGTCGGTGCCGACCGGACCCTGCTGCGCGAACTGACGGCGGGGACGAGCCCGGAAGCGCTCCGCGACCGGCTCATGGCGTCCGGCGGTGACGCCACCGACTGGCTCCTCGAACAGGCGAGCGTGCACGGTGTCGTGCTCGCCGCGAAATACCGATGGCTGCGGCTCAGCGTCTGCACGCTCGCGCTCGGCGCCCTGCCGGCCCTCTTCAGCGGACTGTGGTGAGAGAACATGCAGTGGAGACACACCGGGGGCGTCCTGCTCCTCGCCGGGGCGCTGCTCGCGCTCTCCGGCCCGCTGGGCCCGGGCACGGCGGACGCGGTTGCGCCGTGGAGCCCGACGGCCGCGGGGCACGCGGCGGCCGCTCCGGCCGAGGGCCCCGACCCCATCGACTTCGCCGTCGTCGTCGACCAGTCCAAGAGCCTCGCCGACAAGGACCTGGCCCTGGAGACCGAGGCGGCCGCCCTGCTCAGCCAGGGTGAGATATCCGAGCGCTCCCGGGCCGCCGTCATCGGCTTCGGCAGCTCCGAGAAGCCGGGCCAGTCCCCGGTGCGCGAGGTGTGTCCGCTGACCGTCGCCGACGCGGCCGGCCGTCAGCGCCTCAGCGACTGCGTCCCGGAGCTGACCCGCCGGGACCCGGCCCGCATAGGCCCCGGCACCGACTTCCCCGCGGCGATCCGCCAGGCCGTCTCCCGGCTCACGGAGGACGGCCGTGCGAACACGCCCAAGGTCGTCTTCCTGCTCACCGACGGCGAGCTCGACGTGAGCGACAGCCCCGAGTACGGCCCCGACAGGGCCAGCCGGCAGAGCAACGGCGAGAAGCGGCTCGCCGACGAACTCGCGCGCGCCCGGGCCGCCTCCGTCCAGATCTGGCCGCTGGGCTTCGGCGGCCGGATCGACAAGGACGCGCTCACCACGATGGCCGAGGGCGGCTACCGGGGCAGCTGCGCCGACGTGCCCGGGGCCGTCCCGCGGATGCGGGTGGTCGACACCGCGGCCGGTATCGACAAGGCGCTGCAGGAGACGTTCGCGGCGGCCCGCTGCGCCCGGATCGCCCACGGCACGGTCGGCAAACCGCCGGCCGACCTCTCCGTCACCATCCCGCCGATCGCCACCGACGGCTCGCTCACGGTCGGCAAGCACGACCCCAAGGTGCGGGTGACGTACTACGACCCGAGCGGCCGCAAGGTCCCCACCCAGGGCGAGTTCGACGGCTCCACCTTCGAGGTCAGCGGGCAGGACGGCCCGGTCGAGGCGCTGCGCGTCAAGAACCCGATGCCCGGCCGCTGGCGCGTCCACATCGAGGCGCCGGAGGGCCACCGGGACCGCGAGGTCGCCGTACGGGCGATCTGGCAGGGCCGGCTGCGCTCCGAGGTCGTCCTCGACCCCGCCTCGCCGCGCGCCGGCGAGGAGGTCGTCGTCGCCGTGCGGATGCAGACCCGGCGCGGGGTCGTCATCACCGACCCCAGGCAGCTGGAGGGCGTGAAGGTCTCGGCCGTGCTCAGCGGCGCCGGGTTCACACCGGTCACCGTCGCCCTCTCCGACGACGGGCGGGCCCCCGACGCCCGCGCGGGAGACGTACGGTTCACGGGCCGGACGACCGTCCCCGCCACCGCCACCGGCGACCTGGAGCTCGTCACGGACATGGCGGCTCCCGGGGTCACCTCCGACCGCCGCCCGCTGCACGCCCGTACCGCCCAGGGCACCCCGGCCGTCACGGCCGGGATCACCGTCGACCGGGTGACGGTGCACTCCGGAGACACCGTGCGGGCCACCCTGAACGTCACCAACAACGACAGCGTCCCGCACAGCCTGCGCCTCGCCCTGACGGACCAGGCGGCCGGCTCCGAACTCGAGCTGTCCCGGACGACGGTCACCGCGGAGGCTGGCCGGAGCACCCGCTTCGACTTCACGGTCGCGGTCGGACACGGCACGCCCGTGGGCGAACTGGGCGGCCAGATCGCGGTCCTGGACACCGGGGACGCGGACCGCACCCTCGACTCCGCCTTCCTCGACGTACGGGTGGAGGCACCGCCCACCTGGTGGGACCGCTGGTGGTGGGCGGTCGTGACCGGGGCGGCGGTCCTGCTGCTCGCGGGGGCGGTCATGGCCGTACGGCGCGCCGCCGCACGCCGCCTCAAGGACCTCACCGGGGTCCGGCTCGAACTCCTCCGTGACGGAAACATCCTCAGCTCGCTCACCGTCCGCCGGAACCAGAGCGCGGGCGGCGAGTACCTCTTCACGGTCGAGGAGGCGCGCGGGGCGGCTCCGGCGCTGCGCCGGGCACGCGGCGCGTCCTCGGCCCACCGCCTGCGCCGGACGGGCGGCGGCGAGCTGCTGCTGCGCCCGCACGGGGGACGGGAGTTCGGCCTGCGCCCGGGGGTGCCGGCCGGTCTCGACGCCCTCGAGCTCGTCGTCATCGGCGGCGACGGGCGCCGCCCGGGCCGTACGGACACCACGGGGCGCGGCGACGGCACGGGCCGTACCGGTGGCACCGGGCGGACGGACGGTACGGGCTCCTCGGGTCCGAACCGCCCCCGCGGTGCCGGTGGTGGCGGCGGTTCCGGTGGCGGATGGCGCGACCGGTTCCGGCGCGGCTCCGCCACCTCCGGCAACCGCGACCGGAGCCGCGACCGGACCAGCGACCGGAGCCGTACCGCGGGCGCCGACGAAGGCCGCGCCGAGCAGCCCGCACCCACCAGCCAATGGGACCCGAACTTCTGAACCGGCCCACGCACCAACGGGTCTCAAAGGGAGAGAACATGAAGATCTACCAGCCCATGCTCTTCGTCGGCCTCGGCGGCACCGGCGGACGCATCGGCAGCGAACTGGAACGGAGCCTGCGCAGAGAGCTGTGCGGCCCGGACGGCACCGACCTCGTCGACGGGGGCAAGCGGCTGCCGTTCCAGCTGCCCGAGTGCCTCCAGTTCGTATACGCCGACTTCAGCGAGGGCGATCTGCTGCGCCAGCCGCAGTTCCGCGCCAAGGGGGCCGAGAGCCAGGCCTTCGCCCGTACGTCCAGGATGGTCCGCGACCTGCTGCCGGCCGAGTTCGACTCCTCGCCCGACGTGACCCGCATGCTGCGGATCGCCCTGCACGAGGAGACGCGGTCCTGGCTGCCGCCCCAGGCCCGTCAGCCCCGGGTCGCCCCGCTGCACGACGGCGCGGGGCAGCTGCCGACGGTGGGCCGCGCCGCGCTCTTCGCGACCATGCGCGCCGGTCTCGAACCGGTCGTGCGCCAACTGCGCGAGGCCATCAGCGCGATCGGGACCGCGGCGGGCGACCTCCAGCGGGTCGGCGGCGGCCGGATCCGGGGCTGCGACGTATTCGTCGCCTTCTCGGTGGCCGGCGGGACCGGCGCCGGGATCTTCTACGACTTCCTCCACCTCATCGGGCACGAGTTCCGCAACGCCAAGGTGCGGGGGGTGAAGATCTATCCGCTGGTCGTCATGCCCTCCGCCTTCCCGCCCGAGGCGGGCGGCGGGCGCGAGGCCGAACTGAACGCGGCCCGCGCCCTGGTGGACCTCTCCCGGCTCGTCGACGACCAGAACGTGCCGAACGCCCTCGACGAGCTCGGCGACGTCCAGCAGCGGGGCAGGATCAGCGTCCACTACCCGGGCGAGGGCGTCGTCGCGCTTCGGTCCTCGACCGTGCAGACGGCGTTCCTGTTCTCCAAGCCCGCCGTCATCCGCCCCGAGGACCTGCGGCGGTCCATCACGGCCATGGTGATGTCCCTCATCGGCACCGAGCTCGGCGAGGACACCGGCGGGAACAACCGGGGCGACGACGACTACCAGTCCTTCGCCGCGAGCTTCGTCAACAAGAGCGTGGAGCGGTCCACCCCCGCCCGTACCGGCATCGGCTACCGCGGCATGTCCACCAGCCTCGCCGCGTCCCTCACCGTCCCGATCGACGACCTCGCCGAGATCGTCGCCGCGCGTCTGCTCGCGCAGGCCGTCCGCGGGATGACCGAGAAGGCCCGCAGGCCCGCCTCCGAGGCCCCCGAACTCGTACGGGAGCTGTTCAACCGCTCCGGCGTCGGCCGCCTGTGGACCCGTGAGGGCCTCGACGTTCCCGTGCCGGAGGAAGTCCCGCGGGGGAGCCGGGCCATCACCAAGGCGCTCAACGACCGGCTCGGCGACATGGAGGACTCGCTCGAACGGCTCGCGGGCAACCTGGAGCGCGAGGTCCCGCGCCTCGTCGAGGAGTTCAAGCCGGGTGCCGGAGTACGTGAACTGCTCGACAAGGTGGGCCCCTTCCAGCTGGAGGCCGTCCTGAACGGGCTGCCCGGCCACCCCGACCGGGTGGCCAGGGAGGGGTTCACCGGCATGCTCGACAACCGGCGCGACGAACCCGAACGGCCCGCCCACATCCAGGCCTCGGCACCCGCGATCCCGCACATCAAGCGCAGCGCGGCCGGCATCGTACCGGCCCGGTGGGGCGATCCCGACGTCCAGGACGCGCTGCACGACCAGGACGACTGGTACCGCTGGCGGTCCCGCAAGCTGTGGCACAACGGCTGGCGGGAGGGGGAGCCGCAGTGGCGGGACCCGCTGCACCGGATCGTCCACGACCTCGGCGAGCTGACCAAGGCGCTGCGCGCCCACGAGCAGGACGAGGGCCGGCTCTTCGCCGACCGCCGGCGTGAGCTCTACCGCGACGACCGTACCGGCGTCGCCTACCTCCTGCCCCCGCAGAACAGCCTGCGGGCCTTCTACGACGACGTCCTCGACCGGCTCGCGCAGAGCGAGCGGCTGCCCGAGAACGTCGACGCCGCCACCCTCCTCGGCCGGCTGGTCCGGCCCGAGGACTGGCGCTCCGCCCTGGACGCCGTCCGCCGCTCGCCCGGCGCACCGGTCAGGGAGATCAAGCAGGTCGTCGAGCAGCGGGTGAAGCGCCTCTTCGGCGAGGCCAACGAGGACCGGTACACGCGCCCGCTGCTGCCGTCGATGGAGCTGCTGCTGCGCGCCGCGTCCGGGGACGAGGCGGCCGAGTCGAAGATCGACGTCCGCTGGCTGGAGCAGTTCCGCTCCGGGCTCGCCGGGCTGCTGCCCGTGGGCTTCAGCCCGGACGGAGGCGGTCCCCTGAAGATCCTCATCGTCCATCCGGCGAGCGAGTCCGACTCCCGCGCGGCCGACCACCTCTCCGAAGCGCTCAACCTGCCGCCGGGCGCGACACAGGAGTACCGGGCCGTGGACACCGACTCCATCACCGTCGTCCTGTTCCGCAGCGGGATGAACCTGACGGACATCTCCGAGGTCCGCAGCGTCCTCAAACTCTGGGCCGAGGCACGGGACTCGGCGGGCGAGGACGACTTCCTGCACTGGCGGCAGCGGCTCGGCTACCAGGACGACTGGCTGGTCTCCACCGAGGAGGACCGGCAGCGGATCCTGCACCGGCTGCTGAACGCGATGTGGAACGGCCACATCAGGATCCAGGGACCCGCGGACTCTCCGGAACTGGTCAGGATCCGGCTCCAGGAGGGCGAGTCCGCGACCATGTCGCTCCGTCTGGAGGGCTTCGACGGAGCGCTCTCCAGCTGGGCCGGGCTGCTGCGCGCGTACGAGCAGTGGGCGCTGCTCGACGAGGGCGAGATCATCGAGGTCTTCTGCGAACGGCTCATGAAGTCCCTGCCCCGGGGGCTCGGCCACGTCCCGGCCGAGCCGTCGCCGCTCTTCGTCCACCTCGTCGAGAAGGTCGTCCCGCGCCAACTGGTGCTGCTCGACCGGCTGAGTGACGAGTACGAGGAGAAGGACGCGGAGTGGCTGATGCCGCTGCGGCACTTCTGGACGGAGACGTTCCCGGCCGCCATGAAGCGGCGGTTCTCCGGGGCCGGCCATCCCGTACGGCCCAGTCTGCAGGCGCTCTTCGACCGGTACGTCCAGGGCCGGGCCCAGGCGACCGCGCAGGCCCCGCAGGCGGCGCCGACGGCGCATGTCCCGGCGCAGGCGCAGAACCCCGAGCCGCCGGAGCCCGTGTTCTCGGCGGCGTACGCCCCCGGCCCCGAGCCCGAGCCCGAGCCCGCGCCCAAGCCCGAGCCCGCGCCCGCCCAGGCGCCCGAGGACGTGCGTTACCCCTGGGACCTGGACGGTGAGGAGGAGTGAGCCCCCGCGCGACCCCGGAGCACCCGGTACCCGGCCACGCCGTGTGCCTCGACCTGAGGGCCCCGCTGCACGACCCCGACGGCGTGGTGCGCGCCGCCCTGGACGTTCCGCAGCCCCCGGGCGACCGCCGCTTCGTCGTCCTCGACGACGCCGACCAGCTCGTCGCCCACCAGCTCCTCCACGAACGCCTGTCGTCCCACGGCCCCGCGCGGATCGTCTGCCTGGCCGTCGGCACCCCGGGGCAGCGCAGCCTGCGCCGGTCCCTGACCCTGCGCCCGCCCAATGCCGGAGTGCTCTGGCTGCTCGACGCCCCGGACGACGCCGCGCTGCGCCCGCTCGTGGACGTCCTCTCCGGCCCCGAGGTGTTCAAGGCCGTGCTGGGGGCGCTCGCGGACGTGGTGCACGGCGTCGCCGTACCCGCGGCCCGGGTCCTGGAGCACGACCTGACCGACGAGGCCCGCGCGCGTTCCTGGCGGCAGGCGGTGGAGGGCCTGGCAGGACCGGACGTCCCCGCCCAGGCTCCCGCCGCGAAGGGCGCCCCCGCCGAACTCGCCGTGCTCCTCGACGAGTCCGTCCCGCCCTCGCTCACCGATCACGAGTGGCTCCCCGCACACGGCCGGGCCGGCGGCCTCCTGCTCACCTGCGAGGAGGCGCTGGACGACGCCGTCGACGGCTACACCTGGGTGCGCCGCCCCGCCGGGCTCCTCACCACCTCCGGCCGGTCGCCCGACCTGCCGGGCGACCTCGAGCGGCTGGCCGACTCCCTGCGACGGTTCCGTAGCGCCGTCGCCGACGCGTTCGCCGCGGCGGGCGGCTCCCGGCTCACCGCCGAGCACCGCGGGCACCTGCGCGACCGGGGCGTCGAACTACCCGAGATGCCACGGGAGATCTCACGCGCGGGGATCGTCCCGGCCCTGCGCGACCACACGTACGAGCTGATCGGCCGCGGGCTCCCGCTGCGGTCGGTCGCCGCGCGGCTGTCCGCGCTCTCGACCCGTACCGCTCCCGCCGGAAGCGCCGCCCGGCTCACCCGGCTCGACGAGATCTGCCCTACGGACGAGGTGAACCGCCTGGCCGCCCAGCACCAGTTCACGGCCGGCGGCTCCCGGTCGGCCGCTGCCGCGGTGACCGGTGTCCTCGCCTTCCTCGCCGGACTCTGGCCGGTCGTCGGCTGGGCCCTCGGCCCCGCCGTCGGGGTCCTTGGCGCCGTCCTCGCCCATCTGATGCAGCGACGCAGGCCCAACCGCTCACCGGACGGCCGGCTGGACGGCGGAGGGAGCACCGGCGCCGCGCCCCGGCTCTTCGGCGGCCTCGCCGGCGGAGCGGCGGGAGCGGCCGTGGGCCAGCTCCTCGGCCTCCCGCTCTGGGCGGGTGCGGTGGCCGCGGCGGTGGCCGTGGCCGCCGTCGTGGCGCTCGCCCTCAGGGACTGGACGCGGGCCGTGGACGACTGGTGGGCCCGGGTGGACCCGGAACGCGCCGGGACCGTACTGAAGGAGATCCGCCACCTCGTGATCGTGACCGCCGTGCACGACTGGCTCTTCGCCGACGTGCGCCACCACTGCTCGGACGGCGCCGGGGCGGTCGCCCGGCTGCTGCGGAGCCTGGCCACGACGGCCGACACGTACGCGTACGGAACGGGGCAGGAGTTCGGCCACGGAACCGGGCGGGCGTACGCGTACGACTCCGGCCCGGAGCGTACGGAGGCCCAGCCCGGCGGGGACGCTGCCTGGAGCTGGCGGGACTGGGACGACAGCGCGGGCGACGACCTCTGGTCCGACGTACCCGGTGGGCCCGGCCTGCCCGGTGGGCCGGGCGATCCCGCCCCCTGGGAGCGGGCTCCCGCCTCCTCCGGCGCCGTCCCCGCGCCACGGTCGGCCGTGGAATCCGCGCCCGTCTGGCTGGAACGGCGGCTCGGCGACGGCGGTCCGGCCCTCGTGGACACCCTTGTCGCCGACCTCGTCGAAGGCACCGTCCGGATCCTCGACGGCTGCTGGGCGGGGGTCGAACGCGATCCGGCCCACGCCGGTCGGCTGCCGCTCGGCGAACGGCTGACCGAGCTGCTCGACGAGACCCGCGTCCGCCTGGAGCGGGACGTCGCCGCCTCCCCGCCGCCCGGCGGCGGCATGCGGCGCGAGCGACCCGACGCGGCCCGGCTCACCGGCGTCGCGCCGGACGCGGTCGCCCGGCTGATCGCCGACGACGACCCCGACCACGCGGTGCCGATGTGCGGCCCCGAGCATCTGCGGCTCCTCTCGCACGACCCCTCCGCCGTCCGCCAGGTCCGCTTCGTGCCCGAGACGATGCGGCGCGGTGCGGCGGGCGACGACATCTGGCGGGGCGCCGCCGAGGACGTGGAGTGGACGGGCGGGGGACGCCATGCCGGTGTGCTGCGGCTCGTCCCGCTGCGCCCGGACGTGGTGCGCATCGTCAGGGCCGAGGAGGCGGGAGCACCATGACCGACCCGGACCCCGGACAACATGCGACCCCTTACGAGGAGTTGGAGTTCACCACGCATCTGGAGGAGTCGATCCGCTTCGCCGTCCGCTACGGCGAGGACCGCAGGCTGCCCGGCCGCCCCGGCGTCCTCGCCCGCGAGGTCACGCTCAGCGCCGGGTGGCCCGTACTCCAGTTCCGCCTGCCCTCCTCGGCGCAGGCGGACCCACAGGCGTACGACCTGCTCGAACGGGAGGTCGCGGCCGCCGTCGCGCTCGAACGGCGTTACGGCGCCGAGAAGTTCGGCGAGGTCTTCACCCGGGTCATCGGCTTCGACCTGGGGTGCGCGGAGCCCTTCGTCCTCTACCGGCTGCCCGCCGGCGCCCCGCTCTCCGAGTGCGCCGGCCGCCTCAGTGGCGACGAACAGCAGCGGGTCGTCGCCCAACTCGCCCTCGCCGTGCGCCTCCTGAGCGAACTCGAACTGGTCCACCGGGCGATCGCCCCCGGCACCGTGCGGTGGGACGGCACCCATGTGCGACTGGGCGAACCGTACGCGGCGCTGCGTGACGGGGAGGCGCGGACGGCCTTCGGCGCCGCGCCGTGGGCCTCGCCCGAGCAGCGCGCGGGCCGCGGGACCGCCGACACCCGCGACGACCTGTGGTCCGTGGGCCGCATCGGGTACTTCCTCCTCTCGGGTCAGCCCGACCGGGGCGAGGGCCCGCCCGACGACCTCGGCGACTACCGCCGACTCGCGGCGCTCGAACACAGCGGGCTCTTCGCACCGGAGGCGGCCGCCCGGCCGTCGCCCGCCGAGCTGCTGCGGCTGCTGCACGTCCCCGATCCGCTCGCCACAGCCGTCGGCACCGCCGATCCGCTCAGCCGCGGCCGGGCCGAGTTCGACGCCCAACTGGCCCGCAAGCGCGAGGTGTCGGCCGTGGTCGGGGGGACGGTGCCGGGAGCGGGACGGGCCGGAGCGGAGGAGGTGCCCGTACGGGACGGTCCGCGCAACCCCTACGACCTGGTGCCGCCGAAGCCCTCACTCCGCGCCCGGATCCGCGCCGGCCTCGTCGGTGACGGGCCCGACCGGACTCCGCCGCCACCCGCACCGGCGCCGGCTCCCGCACCCTCCGTTCCTCCCGTGGCGTCGGCGTCCCGCGCGCGGATGTGCCCGCACTGCCTGCTGCCCGTCGAGTACGACGAGAGTCTGCTCGTCACCATCGACGCCAAGGGCAACCGGATCCCGCTCGACCTCGGCGGCGAACACCGCCCCGCGCACCGGCGGGAGATCCTGCGCAAGGCGTACCACCTGTGCCCGCACGCCGGCCCCGGCGACGAGGCGCACGAACTGCCCGTCCCCTATCTCACCAAGGGCGATCCGCTCTCCATCGCGTTCGTCGGCAGTTCGTCCGTCGGCAAGACCCATCTGCTGGCGGCCATACTGGGCGAGGTCGAGCTCGGTGGCCTGGAGCCGTACGGCCTGAAGTGCCTGCCGCTCAACCCGGACGCCCACCGCACGTATCTGCGGGAACGGGTGCAGAGTCTGCAACAGGGACGACAGTTGGGCCGCACCGTCCAGCAGACGTTCGCCCGGTTCGCCGACGGTCTGCTGGTCTCGGCGCGAGGTGCGACACCCCGGCCCGTCGTCTTCTTCGACCTGGCGGGCGAGGACCTCGCCCAGGACGGGGAGGTGACCCGCTTCCTGACCGGCGTCGACGCGTTCGTCTTCGTACTGGATCCGCTGAGGGCGCTGCGGATGCCGTCGCTCGACCCGGTCCGCGAGCAGGACGGGCTGCCCCGCCGGGACCTGGGCGACGAGGCGTTCACGACCGTGCTCAACCGGATGGAACGGCAGAGCAACGGACTCGTCGGCGCTCCGGCGGCCATCGCGGTCAACAAGTCCGACCTGGTCCGCTTCGAGCCGGCCGTCGACCGCTGGCTGGGGCGCGCGATGCCCCCGAGGGTCGACCGGGAGGCGCTACGGGACGAGAGCCGGGACGCCTACGCCTTCCTGGCCCACCACGCGAGCCGCGCCTGGCTCAAGCCCTTCGACGACTGCGCCCGCTGCACGCTGCACTTCGTCGCGGCGACCGGCGGGCAGGCGAGAGGAGACCGTTTCCCGCACGGGGCCCGGTCCCGCCGGGTCCTCGCACCACTGCTGTCCATCTTCGCCATGTGCGGGCTGCTTCCCGAGGCGGATCCGATCGAGGGGAGAGGCTGATGGCGCGGTCGAGGTACGAGGCGGACCAGATCGTCTTCCGCTGGGACAGCGAGAACGCCGTGGGCAGCACCGGGTTCGGCCCGGTGGCATGGTCGGGGCCGCGGGAGGAGGTGGAGACGCTCTTCCAGATCTACGGGACGCTGCTGCGGGCGAACGGTGAGGAGACGCGGCCCGCGCTCCTCCGCGTGGAGCAGCGCGCGGGCGTCGTGCTGATCCGCCGCACGCCGCTGCGGGAGGCGGGCGTGCGCGAGTCGGTCGTCTGCCATGCGCTGGTCGGGTCGCCGGAGCTGCTCGACCCCGCGTTCTGCCTGGGACTGCACGCGTGGGACTGGGAAGGGGCGGAGCTCCCGTCGGCGCAAGTGCGCGGGGCGCTGCCCGTGGTGCCGAGGGACGTGCTCGCCGCCTCGGCCGTCACCGGACAGCGGACGCTCGACCTTGGCCTGCCGGCGGTGGAGCGGGAACTCGCGGGAGCGGTCGCGGAGTTGCTGCGCCATCCCCTGGCGAGGTTCACGCTCCTGGACGAGCGGGGCGACACCGCCTGCCCGGTGCTGCGGGGGCTGCACGGGATGTTCGGCGCCGTCCCGCGCCCGCGCCGCTGGACCTTCGCGAGCCACGACACGGCGGAACTCACCTCGCTGCGCTTCGTGTTCGTCAGCCGGTGGGCCGGGGCGGCGAGCCGGAACACGGAACGGCGCCGCGTGGACCCGCTGGAGCGGGTCGGTGACCGGGCGGAGGAGCTGGCGGAGCGGCTGGTCCGTCACCACCTGCGCGGCGGCCCGGAGGGCCTGGTCGCGGCGGCCCTCCGCGAGGTCCCGGGCGCGGGCGACCTCCCGCTCCTGGAGACGGCCGAACGCGCCCTGAACCGCCTCGACGGCACGGCGACGGCCACCCGCGCCCGCCGCTCGGGCGGGCGGGAGCCGGAGGCGGACGCGAAGTCTCCGGGGTACGGCGAGGCCCCGGGGTACGGCGGCGCCGAGGCTCCGGGGTACAGCGAGGCTCCCGGGTACGCCGAGGCCCCGGGGCACAGCGACTCCTGGGATCCGTGCCCGTCCGCCCGCGAGGTGCGTGGGGTGTCGGGGCGTGAGCCCCGGGAGGCCTCCCACCCGTACCGCCCCTCCGAGCGGCCGCCGGCCACAGGGACCTCGGGCCTGTACCGCGACGACCCGGCCGCCCCGCCGATGCCTGCGGAGGATCCGGTCCGGGAGGTGCCCAGCCCCCTGTACCGCGAAGCCCCGGACAGACCGCCGACGGCGACCCGCCTGGAGTCCGGCACCACATCCGCCCGGGAGAGCGGCGGGACGGCGAGTCTGTACCGCGCAGAGTCGGACTGGCCACCGACCGTGCCCCGTGAAGCCCCCGACCGGCCACCGACCGTGCCCCGTGAGGCCCCCGACCGGCCACCGACCGTGCCCCGTGAGGCCCCCGACCGGCCACCGGCCCCGCCACATGAGGCCCCGGCGCCCCCCGCGCCCTCGGGGCTCCCGGATCCCGCGCCTGCGCCCGTTGCCGTCGTGCCGCCCGTGTGGCGGGGGCCCGAGGACGGGAAGGGCTGGTGGCGGGCGGTCAGGTCGTGGCGGCGGCGGGGAAAGGCCGTCGAGACCGAACTCGTACGGTGGCTCGCCGACGGAACGGCGGACGCCCCGGCACGCATCCGGGCCGGGGGTGACGCCGAACTGCTTGCCGCGCTCCGGGGCCGCCACCCGTACCCGACCACCACGCTCCTCATGCACGAGGTCGCACGCCGTCTCCCCGGCTGGCCCCCGCCCCTGCGCCGCGAGTTCCGCGATCTCGTCCTCGCCGGCGAGCTGTTCGTGACGGCCCCCGGCCCCGCCCTGCCCGGCGAACCCACCGAAGCCGAGCGCGCGGCCAACGCCGCTGCCCTCCACCGGTGGGCCGTGCGGCCCCTCCTCGACGAGAAGGACGCACCCGCGCCCGGGGTGCTTCTCGCGCTGCTGTCCCGGCTCCGGACGAGCGACGCCCCGGCGGCACGCGCCGCGTACCGCCAGATCGTGGAGGGGGAACGCCCCGGGCTTCCCGAGGAGGTCTGGCAGGCCCTCCTCCACGAGGCCGACACGGCCCCGCCGCCACCCCGACCGACGGCCCCGCCCGCACCGGCCGCACCGCCCGCAACGGCAGCCCCCGCGGCCCCGGCGACCGTGCACCCGCCGGCCCCCGCGCACCCCGCCCCCGTACCGCCGCCCGAGCCCACCGGCGGTGACGGTCGGCTCGTCGCGCTGACCCTCTTCGCCGTGTTCGTGACGCTCCTCGCCCTGATCGTCGCGTACACGGTGACGTGACCTGACGTGACGTGAGGGGAGAACCACGCGCGAGCCGCCCGGCTCCGTCAGGATGGGCGCATGGGATTCCATGTCGATTCCGAGACCGGGCGGCTCCGCCGCGTCATACTGCACCGGCCCGATCTGGAGCTGAAGCGGCTGACACCCTCCAACAAGGACGCTCTCCTCTTCGACGACGTGCTCTGGGTGCGCCGCGCCCGGCAGGAGCACGACGGCTTCGCCGACGTCCTGCGCGACCGGGGCGTCGCGGTCCATCTCTTCGGTGACCTCCTGCGCGAGACCCTCGAACTGCCCGCCGCCCGCAAGCTCGTCCTCGACCGGGTCTTCGACGAGAAGGAGTACGGTCCGCTCGCCGCCGACCACCTTCGCGCGGCCTACGACTCCCTGGACGCCCCCGCGCTCGTCGAGGCGCTGGTCGGGGGGATGACGAAGCGGGAGTTCCTGGCCGAGCACCGCGAGCCGACGTCGGTCCGGTTCCACGTCATGGACCTGGACGACTTCGTCCTCAGGCCGCTGCCGAACCACATCTTCACCCGGGACACCTCCGCCTGGATCTACGACGGCGTCTCCATCAACGCGATGCGCTGGCCCGCCCGCCAGCGCGAGACGGTCCACTTCGAGGCGATCTACAAGCACCATCCGCTCTTCACCGGCTCCGAGGCGGGGAACTTCCACCTCTGGTCCGAGGGCCAGGCCGACTACCCGTCCACGATCGAGGGCGGCGACGTCCTCGTGATCGGCAACGGAGCCGTCCTGATCGGGATGAGCGAGCGGACCACCCCGCAGGCGGTGGAGATGCTGGCCCGCGGGATGTTCGCGGCCGGCTCGGCCCGGACGATCATCGCCCTCGACATGCCGAAGCGGCGCGCGTTCATGCACCTCGACACGGTGATGACGATGGTCGACCACGACACCTTCACCCAGTACGCGGGGCTCGGCATGCTCCGCTCGTACACGATCGAACCGGGCGACGAGGGCCAGTCGCTGCGGGTCACCGACCATCCGCCCGAGCACATGCACAGTGCGATCGCCGCCGCGCTCGGTCTCCAGGACATCCGCGTCCTCACCGCCACGCAGGACGTCCACGCGGCGGAGCGCGAGCAGTGGGACGACGGCTGCAACGTCCTCGCCGTCGAGCCCGGCGTGGTCGTGGCGTACGAACGGAACTCGACGACCAACACCCATCTGCGCAAGCAGGGCATCGAGGTGATCGAGATCCCGGGCAGCGAGCTGGGGCGGGGGAGGGGCGGCCCGCGCTGTATGAGCTGCCCGGTGGAGCGCGACGCCGTGTGAGGAACGGATCGGGACGACGAGTGTGCGGCCTCACTGTATAGCCATACTGATATACGTATAGACTTCCAGTCGCTGACATGTTCGCCGTCCCCGACCGTACCCAGGAGCACCCCATGGCCACCGACCTCATCGGCCGCCACTTCCTCAAGGAGCTGGACTTCACCGCCGAGGAGTTCCGAGGCCTTATCGACCTGGCCGCCGAGCTGAAGGCGGCCAAGAAGGCGGGCGCCGAGGTCCAGCGGCTCCGGGGCAGGAACATCGCCCTGATCTTCGAGAAGACCTCGACGCGGACGCGCTGCGCCTTCGAGGTCGCCGCCGCCGACCAGGGTGCCTCCACCACCTACCTCGACCCGTCCGGCTCTCAGATCGGCCACAAGGAGTCCGTGAAGGACACGGCCCGCGTCCTCGGCCGGATGTTCGATGCCATCGAGTACCGCGGCGACAGCCAATCGAAGGTCGAGGACTTCGCCACGCACGCGGGCGTGCCCGTGTTCAACGGTCTGACGGACGACTGGCACCCCACCCAGATGCTCGCCGACGTGCTCACCATGACCGAGCACACGGACAAGCCGCTCGACGCGGTCACCTTCGCCTACCTCGGCGACGCCCGCTTCAACATGGGCAACTCCTACCTGGTCACCGGGGCCCTGCTCGGCATGGACGTCCGGATCGTGGCACCCGAGGCGTACTGGCCGAGCGAGGGAGTCGTCGCCTCGGCGCGCGCGCTCGCGGAGAAGAGCGGCGCGACGATCACCCTCACCGAGGACGTCGCCGAAGGCGTCCTGGGCGCGGACTTCGTCGCCACCGACGTCTGGGTCTCCATGGGCGAGCCCAAGGAGGTCTGGGACGAGCGGATCGCCGACCTCGTGCCGTACGCCGTGACCATGGACGTCCTGCGCGCCACCGGCAACCCCGGCGTGAAGTTCCTGCACTGCCTGCCGGCCTTCCACGATCTCGGCACGGCCGTCGGCCGGGACATCCACGCCCGGCACGGTCTCACCGAGCTGGAGGTCTCCGACGAGGTCTTCGAGTCCGAGCACTCCGTCGTCTTCGACGAGGCCGAGAACCGTATGCACACCATCAAGGCGGTCCTCGTCGCCACCATGGCCGGCGTCGAATAGCGATACGCCCGATTGGGGGTATATGCGCTCCCGTGGTTACCATCGGATCGAATGGTGGGGTTCGAGCTCGCACGCTCGGACCCCACTCGCGCGTCCGCGCCCGTGTGTCCGGACCCGTGTGTCCCGACCCGTGCGTCCACGCTCGGTGCGCCCCGCTCGACCAGAGATGAGAACCCCCGCATGTCCCCGTCCGCGCCGCGGATCAAATCCCCCCAGCAGCTCATCGCCGAATCCGGCGCGGACCTCGAAGGCCACGGCCTCAAGCGCACCATGGGCCTGTTCCAGCTCGTGTGCTTCGGCGTCGGCGCCATCGTCGGCACCGGCATCTTCGTCGGCCTCTCCGACAGCGTCGCCGAGGCGGGCCCCGCCGTCGTCGTCTCCTTCGTCCTGGCCGCGATCACCTGCGTCTTCACCGCCTTCTCCTTCGCGGAGCTGGGCGGCGCGATGCCCGTCTCCGGCTCCTCGTACTCGTTCGCGTACGCGAGCCTCGGCGAGCGGGTCGCCTTCCTCGTCGGCTGGTGCCTGCTCCTGGAGTACGGAGTGTCGGTCTCCGCGGTCGCGGTCGGCTGGAGCCAGTACCTGAACGAGCTGCTCGACAGCCTCGTCGGCCTGCGGCTGCCGGACGTGCTCTCCGCCGGGCCCGGCGACGGCGGAATGATCAACCTGCCGGCGGTGATCGTCATCGCTCTGGCCGCCGTCCTGCTGGTGCGCGGCGTGCGGGAGAGCGCCCGGGCGACGGCCGCGATGGCCGTCCTCAAGATCGGGATCCTGATCCTCTTCTGCGCGGTCGGCTTCACCGCCTTCAAGGACGGCAACCTCTCGCCGTTCGCGGGGCACGGCGCCGCCGGGATCACCGCGGGGGCCTCCCTGGCGTTCTTCTCGTACATCGGCTTCGACGCGATCACCACCGCCGGCGAGGAGGTCAAGAACCCCCGCCGCAACATCCCGATCGCGATCCTCATCTGCCTCGGTCTCGTCACGCTGCTCTACGGCGCGGTGGCGCTCTCGGCGATCGGGGCCCTGGGCGCCGACGACGTCGCCGGCCGGCCGGCCGCGCTCTCGCTCGTCGTCGACCAGGTCACCGGATCGTCGATCGGCGGCGGGATCATCGCCTTCGGCGCGGTCGTCGCGATCGCGTCCGTCGTCCTCGCCGTGATGTACGGGCAGACCCGCGTCCTGATGTCCATGTCCCGTGACGGGCTCGTCCCCCGGGTCTTCGAGCGGGTCTCCCCGAAGAGCGCGACCCCCGTCGCCAACACCTGGATCGTCGCCGCCGTCTTCGCGGTCCCGGCCGCGTTCTCCTCGCTCGACGTGGTGGTCGGACTGACGACCATCGGCACGCTCGCGGTCATGGCCGTCGTCAACATCGCGGTGATCGCCCTGCGCCGCCGGAACCCGGAGCTGTCGCGCTCCTTCCGGGTGCCGCTCTATCCCCTGAGCCCGGTGCTCGGCGTCGGTTTCTGCCTCTATCTGATCTGGGGCACGGGCTGGACGACGTGGGTCCAGTTCGCGGCCTTCCTGGCCGTCGGCGCGCTGGTCTACGCGTTCTACGGGCGCCGCAACTCGCGCCTCGCCGCCGGCGCCCCGGCGCCGGCCGGGGCTGCTCCGGCCGACGCGGTCCAGGCCGGTGCCGTACCGGTCGCGGCCGTCCCCGCGGGTGCCGCTAGTGCCCCGGCAGGCGCTGGGCCGGAACCGCGGGAAGGCTGAACCAGACGGCCTTGCCGCGCGCGGTCGGGCGGTGGCCGCAGTCGCTGCTGAGCGCGCGGATGAGGAACAGTCCGCGGCCGTGCTCCTGCCAGGGGTCGGGGGCCTCGATCGGCTCCGGGCCGATCAGCTCGCCGGGGCGGGCGGGCCGCCCGTCGTGCACCTCGACCTGGCAGCCGCCCGGCAGCACCTCGACGACCAGCTCGATCGGACCCTCGCCCGCGGTGTGCTCCACGGCGTTGGCGACGAGCTCCGCGGTCAGCAGCTCGGCGGTGTCGCCGTCGGCGGGCGCGTCGGTGTCCGTGAGCGCCGTACGGACCAGCGCGCGGGCCATCGGCACGGCGGCCGTGCTGTGCGGAAGCTCGATGCGCCACAAGGTGGGGTCGGTGACTTCGACCATGGCGGGGTCCGTTCGCGGAGGGCTGTGTGTGGCGGGGATGCGGGAGAGGGCGTGTCCCGGGACGTCCTGCTTTCAACCTTACGAAGCCCGTCGCCGCGCTCCATGGGCACCCCCTCCTTCGTGGCCGGGTCCAGGGTCACCGGCCCGAGGGGACCTTCGGCCGAGAGCTCCGCCCCCGCGTGCTATCGCGTACTCGTGACGACAGTCACAACACGGTGATACGCTCCAGGGAGGAGGAAGGGAGGGCGTCCCGTATGAGCCCCTTTACCGGCTCCGCACCCCGTACCGAGCGCTGGCGGCATCTGCGACTGACCGTCGAGGACGGCGTCGCCACCGTCACCCTCGACCGACCCGAGAAACTCAACGCGCTCACCTTCGGCGCCTACGCCGACCTGCGCGACCTGCTCGCCGAACTCTCCCGGGAGAGGGCCGTGCGCGCCCTCGTCCTCGGCGGCGAGGGGCGTGGCTTCTGCTCCGGCGGCGACGTCGACGAGATCATCGGCGCGACCCTCGCCATGGACACCGCCCAGCTGCTCGACTTCAACCGGATGACCGGACAGGTCGTCCGGGCGATCCGCGAGTGCCCCTTCCCGGTGATCGCCGCCGTCCACGGCGTCGCGGCCGGCGCGGGGGCGGTCCTGGCTCTCGCCGCCGACTTCCGGATCGCCGACCCGAGCGCCCGGTTCGCCTTCCTCTTCACCCGGGTGGGGCTCTCCGGCGGCGACATGGGCGCGGCCTATCTGCTGCCCCGGGTCGTCGGCCTCGGCCACGCGACCCGGCTCCTGATGCTCGGCGAACCGGTCCGCGCCGCGGAGGCCGAACGCATCGGCCTGATCAGCGAACTCACCGACGAGGGCGGCGTCCCCGCCCGCGCCGCCGAGCTCGCCCGCCGCCTGGCCGACGGACCGGCCCTCGCCCACGCCCAGACCAAGGCGCTGCTCACCGCCGAGCTGGACATGCCGCTCGCGGCCTCCGTCGAACTGGACGCCGCCACCCAGGCGCTGCTCATGAACGGCGAGGACTACGCCGAGTTCCACGCCGCCTTCACCGAGAAGCGCCCCCCGAAGTGGCGGGGGCGGTGACGATGGCCCCCGCTCCGGAACCCCACGCGGCCCCGGGCCCCCACGCGGCCCCGGGTGGCCCCCGCGACCCCCTCCGTATCGCCGTCGTCGGAGGCGGGCCCGGCGGGCTCTACGCGGCCGCCCTGCTCAAACGGCTCGACCCCGCCCGCGAGGTCACCGTCTGGGAGCGCAATGCCCCCGACGACACCTTCGGCTTCGGAGTCGTCCTCTCCGACGAGACCCTCGGCGGCATCGAGCACGCCGACCCCGCCGTCCACCGCGCCCTCCAGGACGAGTTCGTCCGGTGGGAGGACATCCACATCGGCCACCGAGGCAACCTCCTCACCTCCTCCGGCCACGGCTTCGCCGCACTCGGCCGCCGCCGGCTCCTGGAGATCCTGCACGCCCGCTGCGCGGACCTCGGCGTACGGCTCCGCTTCCGTACCGAGGCCCCGCCCGCCGCCGAGCTGGCCGCCACGCACGACCTCGTCATCGCCGCCGACGGCGTCCACAGCGCCACCCGCGAGGCGCACGCCGATGTCTTCCGTCCCCGGATCACCACCCACCGCTGCCGCTACATCTGGCTCGCCGCCGACTTCGCCCTCGACGCCTTCCGCTTCGAGATCGCCGAGACCGAGCACGGCGTGATGCAGCTCCACGGCTACCCCTTCTCCGCCGACGCCTCCACCGTCATCGTCGAGATGCGCGAAGAGGTCTGGCAGGCCGCCGGATTCGGCGAGATGGACGAGGACGAGTCCACCGTCCGCTGCGCCAAGATCTTTGCCGAGGTGCTCGGCGGCCGGACCCTGCGCTCCAACCGGTCCACCTGGACCGCCTTCCGTACGGTGGTCAACGAGCGCTGGTCGCACGGCACCACGGTCCTCCTCGGCGACGCCGCCCACACCGCTCACTTCTCCATCGGCTCCGGCACGAAACTCGCCGTCGAGGACGCCCTCGCGCTCGCCGCCTGCGTCGAGGAGCAGCCCACGCTGGCGGAGGCGCTGGCCGCGTACGAGACCGAGCGCAGGCCGGTCGTCGAGTCCACCCAGCGCGCGGCGGCGGCCAGCCTGCGCTGGTTCGAGGAGCTGGACGGCTATCTGCACCAGCCGCCACGGCAGTTCGCCTTCAACCTCCTCACCCGCAGCCGCCGCGTCACCCACGACAACCTGCGCCTGCGTGACGCACGGTTCACCGACTCCGTGGAACGGGACTTCGGCTGCCCGCCCGGCACCCCGCCGATGTTCACGCCCTTCCGGCTGCGCGGGCTCACCCTGCGCAACCGGGTCGTGGTCTCGCCGATGGACCTGTACGTCGCCGAGGACGGCCTCCCCGGCGACTACCACCTCGTCCACCTCGGCGCGCGGGCGCTGGGCGGCGCCGGGCTCGTCATGACCGAGATGGTCTGTGTGAGCCCCGAGGGCCGAATCACCCCCGCCTGCACCGGACTCTGGACGGACGAACAGGCCGACGCCTGGAGCCGGATCACCGCCTTCACGCACGCCCAGGCCCCCGGTACGGCGATCGGCGTCCAGCTCGGCCACTCCGGCCGCAAGGGCTCCACCCGCCGGATGTGGGAGGGCATCGACCAGCCGCTCCCGGACGGCAACTGGCCGCTGACGGCCGCCTCACCGCTGCCGTACCGACCGGGCGTCAACCAGGTCCCGCGTGCCCTGGACCGGGCGGGCATGACGGCCGTACGGGAGGAGTTCGCCGCCGCCGCCCGGCGCGCCGCGCGCTGCGACTTCGACCTCCTCGAACTGCACTGCGCCCACGGCTATCTGCTCTCGGGCTTCCTCTCACCGCTCACCAACCACCGGGACGACGCCTACGGCGGCCCGCTGGAGAACCGGCTGCGCTTCCCGCTCGAAGTCTTCGACGCCGTACGAGAGGTGTGGCCCGAGGACCGGCCGATGACCGTGCGTCTCTCCGCGACCGACTGGGCGGACGGCGGGACGACGGTCGAGGACGCGATCGCGATCGCCCGCGCCTTCGTCGCCCACGGCGCGGACGCCCTCGACGTCTCCACCGGCCAGGTCGTCCCCGACGAACACCCCGAGTACGGCCGCTCCTACCAGGTCCCGTACGCCGACCGGATCCGCAACGCGCTCGCCGTGCCCGTGATCGCGGTCGGCGCGATCTCCTCCTGGGACGACGTCAACTCCCTCCTCCTGGCAGGCCGGGCCGACCTCTGCGCCCTCGCCCGCCCGCACCTCTACGACCCGCACTGGACCCTGCACGCGGCGGCCGAGCAGAACTACCAGGGCGAGGCGGCACCCTGGCCGGCCCCGTACCGCGCGGGCAGCCGCACACCCCCGACGGGCCGCACGGACGCACCCAGACCACGGCTCACCCTGAACTGACTGACGCACAGGCATGCGTGGCGGGAGGCGCTCAGGAGGCGCTCAGCCCTCCCCGGAGCCCTCCTGGTCCGGCTGCGGCTGGGCGAACCGGGCACCCCGGTCCCGCAGCAGGGCGTGCAGTTCCGCGAAGACCGCCGCCGAGCGGGCGCCCGGCCAGTCCTGCGGCAGCAGCTCGGCCGGGAGGACAGGGTCCGCGTAGGGGAGGCGGCGCCAGGAGTCCAGGGCGAACAGATAGTCGCGGTAGGCGTCCTCCGCCGAGCCCGGAGAGGCCTTCCAGGACCGCAGGACCGGCTCATGGGCGGCCAGGAACTCCTCGTGCAGCTTCGCGATCGACGGCAGGTCCCACCAGCGGGCCACCGTCTCCGCCGTCGGCGCGTACCCCAGGTGTTCGCCGCGGAAGAGGTCCACGTACGAGGAGAGCTCCAGGCGCTCCAGAGTGTGGCGGGTCTCCTCGTACAGCCGCGCCGGGGCGATCCAGACGCCCGGGGCCGCCGTGCCGAAGCCCAGCCTGGCCAGCCGCGAGCGCAGCAGGTGCCGCTTGTGGCGCTCGGCCTCGGGCACGGTGAAGACGGCGAGGACCCACCCGTCCGACAGCGCGGGACGGGTACGGGCGTAGATCCGGCGGTCGCCGTCCTCCAGGAGCTGGCGGGCGTCGTCCGACAGGGTGTACCCGGCCGCCCCGTCCGCCGTCCGGCGGGGCAGCAGCAGGCCCCGCCGCTTCAGCCGGGACACCGACGAGCGCACCGACGGCGCGTCCACGCCGAGCACCGCGAGGAGGCGGATGAGCTCGGCCACCGGCAACGGCTCCTCGCCCGGCGCGAGGCCGCGGCCGTACGCGCCGTACAGCGAGACGATCAGAGAACGGGGAGTGTGCTGCTCGACCACGTGATCACTCTAGGGGGTGGCGGTGCCGTCGGGGTCGGCGCGCAGCCGGAACCGCTGCAGCTTCCCCGTCGCCGTCCTGGGCAGCGCGTCCAGGAAGACGATCTTCCGCGGGCTCTTGTACGGCACCAGCCGGGCCCGGACGAACGCCCGCAGCGCCCCGGCCGTCTCGGCGTTCCGCGCCACCCCGTCCCGAACCACCGTGTACGCCACCACGATCTGGCCGCGCATCGCGTCCTCGTGCCCCACCACCGCCGCCTCGACCACGTCCGGGTGGGCGAGGAGCGCCTCCTCCACCTGGGGCCCGGCGATGTTGAAGCCCGCCGAGATGATCATGTCGTCGGCGCGCGCGACATAGCGGAAGTAGCCGTCGGGCTCGCGGACGTACGTGTCGCCCGTGACGTTCCAGCCCTGGTGGACGTACTCGCTCTGGCGCGGGTCGGACAGATACCGGCAGCCGACCGGACCGCGCACCGCGAGCAGGCCCTCCTCGCCGTCCGCGACCTCGGCTCCCGCCCGGTCCACCACCCGCGCCTGCCAGCCGGGGACCGGCAGCCCGGTCGTGCCCGGGCGGATGTCGCCGTCGGCGGCCGAGATGAAGATGTGGAGCAGCTCGGTCGCGCCGATGCCGTTGATGAGCTTCAGGCCGGTGCGCTCGTACCAGGCGTTCCAGGTCGCCGCCGGCAGGTTCTCGCCCGCTGACACGCACCGGCGCAGGGAGCGCAGCGCGCCGACGTCGTGACCGTCGTGCCGGTCCAGCTCCTCCAGCATCACCCGGTACGCCGTCGGCGCGGTGAACAGCACCGACACCCCGTGCTGCGGGATCGCCTCCAGGAGCTGCTTGGGGCCCGCCTGTTCGAGCAGCAGCGCGCTTGCTCCGGCGCGCAGCGGGAAGAGGACGAGACCGCCGAGCCCGAAGGTGAAGCCGAGGGGAGGGGAGCCGGCGAAGACGTCGTCCGGTTCCGGCCGCAGGACGTGCCGAGAGAAGGTGTCGGCGACGGCGAGCACGTCACGGTGGAAGTGCATGCAGCCCTTGGGCCGCCCGGTGGTGCCCGAGGTGAAGGCGATCAGCGCCACGTCGTCGGCGGCGGTCGCCACCGCCTCGTAGGTGTCCGGCCGGCCGGCGGAGAGGCTGAGCAGGTCGTCCGGGGCGTCCCCGCCGAAGGCCGTGATCCGCAGCCCCGGCACCTCGGCCTTGACCAGGTCGTCGACCGTCCGGATGTCGCAGAGCGCGTGCGTGCAGCGGGCCATCTCGCACATGACCGCCAGTTCCCGGGCGCGCTGCTGGGCCAGAACGGTGACGGCGACGGCGCCCGCCTTCATCACCGCGAGCCAGCAGGCGGCCAGCCAGGGGGTGGTGGGGCCGCGCAGGAGCACCCGGTTGCCGGGCAGGACGCCGAGGTCGGAGGTGAGGACATGGGCGATCCGGTTCACCCGTTCGCTCAGTTGTCCATATGTCCAGACATGGCCGTCGCCGTCCCGGAACGCCGGGCGCTCCGTACCGAATCGTTCCACCGTGCGGTCGAGTAGTTCCGTTCCGCAGTTGAGCCGCTCCGGGTAGTCGAGCCCGGGCAGTTCGAAGAGCAGTCGCGGCCACTGGTCCGGAGGCGGCAGCTGGTCGCGCGCGAAGGTGTCGTGGTGGGCCGTGGGAGTCAGCTCCATGAGTTCGTCCCCTTGTCGTGGTGGGGTCGCCCATCGAGCGTATCGTGATGGTGACGACAGTCAACGGTGCGCGATAGAAGTGATGTCGGCGAACGGGACAGGGGTCCGAATGTCCGTATTCTCACTCGATCCACAGCAGACCGCCCGCTGCGCGGAGCTCCGCGCCCTCGCGGCCGAACGGCTGCGGCCGCTCGCCGAGAAGGGCGAACCGGGCCGCGTCAACCGCCCCCTCGTCGCCGCCCTCGGCGAGCTCGGCCTGCTGGCCGGGCTCTTCGACGCGGGCGCCCTCGACCTCTGCCTGCTGCGCGAGTCCCTCGCCCACACGTGTACGGAGGCCGAGACCGCCCTCGCCCTCCAGGGGCTCGGCGGCCACCCCGTCGCCGCCTTCGGCACCGCCGAACAGCGCGACCGCTGGCTCCCCGAGGTCGTCGCGGGACGCGCCGTCGCGGCCTTCGCGCTCAGCGAGCCCGACGCCGGCTCCGACGCCGCCGCCCTCGCCCTGGAAGCCCGGCCGGACGGCGCGGGCGGCTGGCGCCTGCACGGCGAGAAGCGCTGGATCTCCAACGCCCCCGAGGCCGACTTCGCCACCGTCTTCGCCCGTACGATCCCGGGCGCGGGCGCCCGCGGCGTCACCGCCTTCCTCGTCCCCGCCGACCGGCCCGGCCTCTCCGGCAGCCCCCTCGACATGCTGGCCCCGCACGCCATCGGCACCCTCGTCTTCGACAGTGTCCCCGTCGGCCCCGCGGACGTCCTCGGCGAACCCGACCGCGGCTTCCGGGTCGCCATGACCACCCTCAACCGCTTCCGCCCCAGCGTCGGTGCCTTCGCCGTCGGCATGGCCCAGGCGGCCCTCGACGCCACGCTCACGCACACCGCGGCCCGCCCCGCCTTCGGCGGTGTCCTCGGCGACCTCCAGGCCGTCGCCCACCAGGTCGCCGAGATGGCCACCCGCACGGAGGCCGCCCGCCTCCTCGTCTACGCGGCGGCGGCCGCGTACGACGCGGGGGCGGAGGACGTGCCGCGCCGGGCGGCGATGGCGAAGCTGCTCGCCACCGAGACCGCGCAGTACGTCGTCGACGCCGCCGTCCAGCTCCACGGCGCCCGCGCGCTGCAACGCGGCCACCTCCTGGAGCACCTCTACCGCGAGGTGCGTGCCCCGCGCATCTACGAAGGAGCCACCGAGGTCCAGCGCACGATCATCGCGAAGGAGCTGTACAGGGCGGAGGCGGCCCGGGCGGCGGAAGGGCCTCCGGGGCAGGCGACGGAGAAGCGCCCGGAACGGGCGCCGGAACGGCCACCGCAGCAGCCCCCGGGGCAGCCCCCCGCCCTGCCGTACGAGAAGCTTGTCGAGACGCCTTCCGCGCCGTCCAAGGAGGCCACGTCATGAGCCTGCACCGGCACAACCCCGCCGAGCTCTCCCCGCCCACCGGCTTCTCCCACGCCGTCACCGCCACCGGCTCGCGGCTCGTCCTCCTCGCCGGGCAGACCAGCCTCGACCGTGACGGCAAGGTCGTGGGGGAGTCCCTGCCCGAGCAGTTCGAGACCGCGCTCACCAACCTCCTCACCGCCCTCCGCCACGCCGGCGGTTCCCCCGCCGACCTCGCGCGTGTCACCGTCTACGCCACCGACGTCGCCGACTACCGCCACCACGCCCACGAACTGGGCCGTATCTGGCGGCGGTTGGCGGGGCGCGACTACCCGGCGATGGCCGTCATCGGAGTCGTACGGCTCTGGGACGAGCAGGCGCACGTCGAACTGGACGGACTCGCCGTCCTGGAGTGACCGCACCCCGCTTGATCAACTGGAGAGTCGCCGAACCCGGGCTTAATGTCGAAAGGTGGACTGACCGGCCCACGGCTCCTCACAGAGCGAGGGCGCGATGCGCCATGAGTACACCCAAGCCGACAACCCCAGCAGAGACCGCGGCCCCGAGGCACCGGGGCGACGGGAAGGGCATCGCCCTCTTCGTCATCGCCTCGTGTCAGTTGATGGTCGTTCTCGACATCACGATCGTCAACATCGCGCTGCCACACATCCAGAGCTCGCTGGAGTTCTCGACGACCAGCCTGTCGTGGGTCGTCAACGCCTACACGCTGACCTTCGGCGGACTGCTGCTCCTCGGCGGCCGCGCCGGTGACATCCTCGGCCGCCGCCGTGTCTTCATGTTCGGCATCCTGCTCTTCGGGTTCGCCTCGCTGCTCTGCGGACTGGCCCAGAACGACTGGCAACTCCTCGCCGCCCGCGCACTCCAGGGCGTCGGCGGAGCCATCGCCTCCCCGACCTCGCTCTCCCTGATCACCACGAACTTCGAGGAAGGGCCGGAACGCAACCGGGCGTTCGGCGTGTTCGCGGCCGTCTCCGCGGGTGGCGGCGCGATCGGGCTCGTCGCGGGCGGACTGCTCGTCGAATGGCTCGACTGGCGCTGGATCTTCTTCGTCAACGTGCCCATCGCGCTGCTCATCGTGTTCCTCACGCCCCGCCACATCAGGGAGTCCGAGCGGCACCCCGGCCACTTCGACTTCACCGGAGCGTTCACCTCCACCCTCGGCATGGTGGCGCTCGTGTACGGGTTCATCCGCGCGTCGCAGGAAGGCTGGCGCGACCCGTGGACGCTCGCCTCGTTCGGCGCGGCGGTCGTCCTGCTGCTCCTGTTCATCCTGGTGGAGCGCCGGTCCCGGCAGCCGATCACCCCGCTGCACATGTTCGCCGACCGCAACCGGGCGGGAACGTACGCGATCATGCTCTGCCTGGCCGCGGCGATCTTCGGGATGTTCTTCTTCCTGACCCTCTGGGTGCAGGACGTGCTGCACTTCAGCCCGTTGAAGACGGGTCTCGCCTTCCTGCCCGTCAGCGCCATCATCGCGGTCGGTGCCGGCGTCGCCTCCCAGCTGCTCCCAAGGTTCGGACCGAAACCCTTCATGGTGGTCGGCTCGCTCCTGGCGGCGGCCGGCCTGTCCTGGCTGACCCTGACCGATGTCGACTCGACCTATCTGGGCAGCATCCTGGGGCCGATCCTGGTCTTCGGTATGGGCATGGGCCTCATGTTCGTTTCGCTGACCATCATGGCGCTCTCCAACGTCGAACCGCGGGAGTCGGGCGCCGCGTCCGGACTGCTCAACGCCACGCAGCAGGTGGGCGGTTCGCTCGGCCTCTCGATCCTGGTGACCGTCTTCGGCACGGCGAGCCGCAACGAGGCGAAGGTACAGATCCCCGCCTTCCTCTCCCAGGCGGGCCCCTTGGAGAAGGCCGAGTTCGCCAGGACCGGGCAGCTGCCCCCGCCGTACGCCGACGAGGTCCTGACGTCCGGTGTCTCGTCCGGATTCATCACGGCGGCGGCGTTCTCCATCGTGGCGTTCTTCATCGCGCTCTTCGTGATCCAGGTGCGCCAGTCGGACATCGACCGCCTCAAGGGCGGGATGCCACCGCCCGGCGCCGGCTGACGGCGCTACGGGCCCGGGTGAGGGGAACCCGGGTGAGTGGCCGCGCAACGTACGATCGATCGCGTTGTCGGTATCACTACCCAGGGAGAAACCCCATGGCCCAGATCGCGTTCAAGGGCAACCCGGTGCAGGTCAACGGCGTGCTGCCCGCCCCCGGCACTGTCGCCCCGGCCTTCACGCTCGTCGCCAAGGAGCTGACGGACAGCTCGCTGGAGCAGTTCGCCGGACAGCGCAAGGTGCTGAACATCTTCCCGAGCGTCGACACCGGCGTCTGCGCCGCCTCCGTCCGCACGTTCAACGAGAAGGCGGCCGACCTGGAGAACACCGTCGTGCTGTGCATCTCCGCGGACCTGCCCTTCGCGCAGTCCCGCTTCTGCGGTGCGGAGGGGCTGGAGAACGTGAAGACGCTCTCGACCCTGCGCGGCCGCGAGTTCCACACCAACTACGGCGTCGAGATCACGGACGGCCCGCTGGCCGGCCTGACCGCCCGCGCCGTGGTCGTCCTGGACGAGAACGACGAGGTGCTCCACGCGGAGCTCGTGGGCGAGATCGCGACCGAGCCCGACTACGAGGCCGCCCTCGCCGTCCTGAAGTAGCCGAGCCGGTCCGGGCGGGCGACCCCGCGGTCGACCGTCCGGACCCGCACGCGACGTGCTCGCCGACCGTTGGGTGAACTCTGGCGGAAGCTTCGTCGCACGACGTCTCCCGAGGTGCCGGGGCCGGGGATAGTGATCCGGTCAGCTGGTTTCCCGCCGTGAACGGCCGGGCCGTGCACGTGGGGGTTCGATGACGAGATGGGACGCGGTCCGGGTTCGGCAGGGCATCGTCGAGAGCTGTACCTCGGCCGAGCGGGCTGGTGACGAGGCCGTACGGAGGGGGAAGCCCCGAGAGGCCCGGCGGCACTACGAACGCATGCTGGCGAACGCCATCCGCCTGGCCGAGCAGTTCCCCGACGTCTCCACGCGGCGGGATCTGAGCGTGTCCTTCGGCAAGTACGGCGACTTCTGGGTCGACGAGGACCGCCTCGACCAGGCCGCGGAGGCGTACGAGGAGGCCCTGGCGGTCGCCTCGCGACTGCACCGGGACCACCCCGACGACCTCGGGGCGCTGCGGAATCTGAGGAGCGGCGAGTTCAAGCTCGGCGAGATCGCGGGCGCGGCGGCCGGGAACACGGCCCGCGACCGTTACACGGCGGCGCTGTCGTACGCCGAGCGCCTGGTGGACGCGGACCCGCGCCACCGCGCCGACCGGCGTGAGCTGGGCGTGATCCAGGAACGGCTCGGGCTCCTGGCGGCGGACCGCGGGGAGCACGACGAGGCGGCCGAATGGTACGCGGGCGCCCTGACCGTCCGCCGGAACCTGGCCCTGGAGACGCCCAACGACCCCCGTACCCGCCGTGACCTGGGCGTCCAGCACCAGCGCCTCGGCGACCTGGCCCTGCTCCGCCGCGACCTGGAGACCGCCCGCGCCCACTACGAGGAGGCGCTGACCAACCGCCGCGCCCTGCTCGGCGACGACCCCAGGGACCTGTCGGCCCAACGGGCCCTGAGCCTCCTCTGCGAACGCCTCGGCGACGTGGCCCTCCTCACGGAGGGCCCCGACGGAGCCCGCCAGTGGTACGACGACAGCTTCGCGATCCTGGACGCGGCCCTGGGCCCGAAGCACCCCGAAACCCGCACGCTCCGCAAGAAACTCCGCAGCCACCCCGCAACCCCGGGCTAGCCCGCAGATGGCGCTGGTCGCATCGGATCCTCTACGCCGAGTTCCACCCGGACGAGTGTCGTGGGGGCGGCTGGAACGAGGTCGGATCGCACGACCCCAAATGCGGCGCGAAGACGCTGTTCCCGGCCGACGGCTCCGGGCCGTAGCCGCCCGGCAGAAGTCCCACGGCCGCGGACAGGCACCCCCTCCGAGTCAGCGTGTACGCAGTCCGGAGGGGGTGTGGCGGCCGTTCTTCCGCAGGCCTCAGATGTCCCGGAAGATCTCGATCTGCGCGCCCACCGAGTTCAGGCGTTCCGCCAGGTCCTCGTAGCCGCGGTTGATGACGTAGACGTTCCGGAGGACCGACGTGCCCTCCGCCGCCATCATCGCCAGGAGCACCACCACCGCCGGGCGCAGGGCCGGGGGGCACATCATCTCGGCCGCGCGCCAGCGGGTGGGGCCCTCGACCAGGACGCGGTGGGGGTCGAGGAGTTGGAGGCGGCCGCCCAGGCGGTTGAGGTCCGTGAGGTAGATCGCCCGGTTGTCGTAGACCCAGTCGTGGATCAGCGTCTTGCCCTGCGCCGTCGCCGCGATCGCCGCGAAGAACGGGACGTTGTCGATGTTCAGGCCCGGGAACGGCATCGGGTGGATCTTGTCGATCGGCGCCTCCAGCTTGGAGGGACGGACCGTCAGGTCGACCAGGCGCGTGCGGCCGTTGTCCGCGGCGTACTCCGGGGAGCGGTCGTGGTCGAGGCCCATCTCCTCCAGGACCGCGAGCTCGATCTCCATGAACTCGATCGGGACCCGGCGGATCGTCAGCTCCGACTCGGTGACGACGGCCGCGGCCAGCAGGCTCATCGCCTCGACCGGGTCCTCGGAGGGGGAGTAGTCCACGTCCACGTCGATCTGCGGGACACCGTGGACGGTCAGCGTCGTCGTACCGATGCCCTCGACGCGTACGCCCAGCGCCTCCAGGAAGAAGCAGAGGTCCTGGACCATGTAGTTGGAGGAGGCGTTGCGGATGACGGTCACGCCGTCGTGGCGGGCCGCGGCCAGCAGCGCGTTCTCCGTCACGGTGTCGCCGCGCTCGGTCAGCACGATCGGGCGGTCCGGGACCACGGAGGATTCGACCTGGGCGTGGTAGAGGCCCTCGGTGGCCGTGATGTCCAGGCCGAAGCGGCGCAGCGCGATCATGTGCGGCTCGATGGTCCGCGTACCGAGGTCGCAGCCGCCCGCGTACGGGAGCTTGAAGCGGTCGAGGCGGTGCAGCAGCGGGCCGAGGAACATGATGATCGAGCGGGTGCGGATCGCGGCCTCGGCGTCGATCGAGTCCATGTCCAGCTCGGCCGGCGGCACGATCTCCAGGTCGACCCCGTCGTTGATCCAACGGGTGCGCACCCCGATGGAGTTGAGGACCTCCAGGAGCCGGAAGACCTCCTCGATGCGCGCGACGCGGCGCAGGACCGTGCGGCCCTTGTTGAGGAGCGAGGCGCAGAGCAGCGCGACGCACGCGTTCTTGCTCGTCTTGACGTCGATGGACCCGGAGAGCCGGCGGCGGCCGACGACCCGCAGGTGCATGGGGCCGGCGTAACCCAGGGACACGATCTCGCTGTCGAGTGCTTCGCCGATGCGTGCGATCATCTCAAGGCTGATGTTCTGGTTGCCACGTTCGATCCGGTTCACGGCGCTCTGGCTGGTGGCCAGGGCTTCGGCGAGCTGCGTCTGCGTCCAGCCGCGGTGCTGGCGGGCGTCACGGATGAGCTTGCCGATGCGTACGAGGTAGTCGTCTGCCATGGGCGTCACGTTATCTCAGATATGAGATGAGTCTTGCGCGGGGGTGAGCCGTCAGGGTGACGAACCGTGAGCAGTGGGATGGCGTGGTTCATACAGGGGCAGTTCGGACCCGCTCGGCATCCGCACGGTGGCGAGCAGCCCCCACCCCTGGTCGCTGGGCTCCGAGGTCTCGGCCCCGCGGTCCCGCAGCGTGGTGAGCGTACGGGTGATGTCGTCGCACATCAGATAGAACTCGTGCTTCGGCGCACCCTCCGTGGGGTGAACGGCGACCTCCGCCGGCGGGAGCTTGAAGATGAGCCAGCCGCGACCCGC
Source organism: Streptomyces sp. NPDC022552 (assembly GCF_055561875.1). Lineage (NCBI taxonomy): Bacteria > Bacillati > Actinomycetota > Actinomycetes > Kitasatosporales > Streptomycetaceae > Streptomyces > Streptomyces sp. NPDC022552. The sequence goes on along the minus strand of NZ_JBVHGJ010000013.1, from coordinate 113,813 downwards.
GTCGACGTGCTCGAAGCCCAGCACGTCCTTCAGGAACGCCCGGTCGGCGTCCGCGTCCGGGGTGTAGAGAATCACATGCGCGCCGCTGAACATGATCCGATCCTCCCCCTGCCGTACGGCCCCGGCAATCGCTCCGCGCCCGTACGGGGAGCGGGGGCAGGGCTGCTCAGGCCGCGGCCGGCGCGGTCGCCGCGCGGTGGTGGCTCGGGCGGGTCCCGTACACGCGGTGGAAGGCGACGCTCAGTCCGAAGGCGCTGCGGTAGCCGACCTGTCGGGCGATCGACTCGACCGTCGCGTCGGTGCGCGCCAGCAGGTCGGCCGCCAGGGCGAGCCGCCAGCCGGTCAGATAGGCCATGGGCGGTTCGCCGACCAGATCGGTGAAGCGGCGGGCGAGCGTCGCCCGCGACACCCCCGTCTCCTCGGCGAGCGCCGCAACGGTCCACGGCCGCGCCGGACGGTCGTGCATCAGCCGGAGCGCCCGGCCCGCGACGGGGTCGCCGAGCGCGCGGTACCAGCCGGGCGGATCGGCCTCCGGACGGGCGAACCACTCGCGCAGCGTGGACAGCAGCAACAGGTCAAGGAGCCTGTCCAGGACGGCCTGCTGCCCCGGGTCGTCCCGGCCGATCTCCGCGACGGTGAGGTCCAGGATCGGGCCGGGCCCGCCGTCGGGGCGGACCATGACCACCCGGGGGAGCGCGCTCAGCAGCCGCTCCGAGACACGGCCGCCCACGTGGTAGCTGCCGGTGAGCAGCACCGTCGGGCCGTCCAGGGTGTTCCCGCAGGTGCGCAGCCCCAGCACGATGTCCTCGCAGACCTCTTCACCGTCGGCCGTCGTGCACCGGTCGGGGCCTTCCAGGACGTAGAGCGGCGGAGTCCCGGCGCCGGGATCGTCGGTGACGGAGAACGGCTCCGAGCCGACCACGACCGCCACGTCCCCTCGGCCGAGCGCCACGGGCGGCTCGGTGCCGCCCGGGAGAAGCCAGCCGGAGCCCCGCAACATCGTGACCAGGGTGAGCTGCGTGCGGTCGGCGAAGCGGATCGACCACGGCGGCGCCAGGATGTTCCGGCTGAACAGCGCGCCGTCGGATCTCACCTCGTACAGCAGACTTCCCAACGCGTCCATGCGGCAAGGCTAGACCCTGATTCGACGGGGGACGCGGCTCCCTGAGACGTTGAGACATCGATGTGAGCGCTCGTGCCATTCCGTGCCTCACGTCCACGGCGTTGGATGTCTCTCATGACGACTCATCACATGACCACCAGGCCGATCCTCGTCCTCGGCGGCACCGGCAAGACCGGCCGCCGCGTCCTCTCCCGCCTCCGCCGGCGCGGCCACGACGTCCGCGCGGCCTCCCGCAAGGGGCCGACCCGCTTCGACTGGACCGACGAGAACACCTGGGAGCCCGCCCTCGCGGGCGCCGGCGCCGTCTACCTGGTCGACTCGCAGCGCGAGGACGCCGGGACCTCGATGCGCGCCTTCGCGAAGCTCGCCGCCGCCGGCGGGGTCGAGCGCCTCGTCCTGCTCTCCCACAGCGACTGGGTCGTGCCGGAGGGCGAGGAGAAGCTGCCCTGCGAGGGCGCGGTGCGCGAGTCCGGTGCGGCGTGGACGATCCTGAAGCCGGCCTGGTTCGCCCAGAACTTCAGCGAGGACCCGCTCTTCCGGGGGCAGATCCTCGACGGCGAGGTGGTGACGTCGGCGGGAGCGGGCGCCGAGCCGTGGGTCGACGCCGAGGACATCGCCGACGTCGCCGTGGCCGCCCTCACCGAGGACGGTCACGCCGGGCAGACGTACCCCTTGTCCGGGCCGCGGCTGCTCACCTTCGACGCCGTGGCCGACGAGATCGCCCGGGCCACCGGCCGGGACATCACCCACCGGGCCGTCCCGCCGGAGGAGTTCGCGGCCTACGCGGCGCGCCGCGGGGTGTCGGAGGAGCACATCGCCCTGCTGAACATGCTCTACGGCTGGATCGGCGAGGAACGTTTCGCCCGGCTCGCCGACGGCGTCCAGCGGGCCCTCGGCCGCGAACCGCGCGACTTCTCCGACTACGTCCGTACGGCGGCGGTGACGGGCGTCTGGCACGGCTGACCGTCCCCACCCGCCTCTGGCGCGCCGACCGTCCCCACCCGTCGGCCTACGGCAATTCGACCGAAACGTGGGCGGAAAGGGCGCGGAGGAAGTCCGGCGCGTCGAACATCGCGCCCGCCGAGGCGACCCCGACCGTCCTGGTCCGCCCCGTGAGGACCCGCTCGACCGCCTCCACCGCGAGGGGCGCGCTGACGGCGTAGATGTCCTGGCCGCTCGCCACGGCGCGCCGCTCGACGCCGCCGGAGCGCACGACGACGTCGACGAGGAAGGTCTGCGCGGACCGTCCGCGCTCGTCGACCGCGGCCGGCGCCGGGGTGTCCGAGGCCGCCAGGTCCCTGGCCGCCTCGGCGGCCATGTACGTACGGACCTGGGGCACGGTCAGGTGGCTGGGGACGGTGACGATGTCGGCCATGGTGAAGTCGCCGATCACGGACCTGACCCCCAGCGGCTCGGGGAAGGTCCACTTCAGGGCCGGCGGGGCGTCGTCGCGGTACTCGATGCGCCCGTCGCGGAAGCGGACATGCCGCCCGTCCCTGCGCTGCCGGGAGACGGCACCCGCCGTTCGGGTCCCGGCGGTGGGGTGCCAGCTGCTCAGCCCGTACGCGACGTGCGCCTCGTCGGCCGACGTCCAGTCACCCATCGCCGCGGTGACGAGCAGGTCGCCGAGGCCGCCGAAGAAGGCCATCGCGGGGACGACGGCGGTACCCGCGGCGCGGGCGGGCTCCTCGAACCGGGCGAACGTGTCGAGATTGGCCTCGATCTCCGCCGCCACGTCCACGTACGGGATCCCGGCGCGCAGCGCCGCCTCGATCACCGGGGCGGCGGTCGTGGCGAAGGGCCCGGCGCAGTTGATCACGGCGGCGGCGCCGGCCAGCGCGCGGTCGAGCGAGGCCGGGTCGTCGACCGTGGCGGGCCGGGTCTCGAGTCCGGGACGCGTCGCCGCGAACTCGCGCAGCTTGCCGGCGTCGCGCCCGGCGAGAACCGGGACGAACCCCCGGTCCAGCAACTCCGCCACCACGAAGCGCCCGGTGTGCCCGTAGGCGCCGAACACCGCGACGATCTGTCCTGATCCCATGGGTTCCCCCGTTGTCCGCTGTCGAATGTTCCGATGCGGAGAGTCTGGCAACGGAGGCGTGATCCGAGGGAGTGTCCGGAACGACATGCCTCGTACAATTCCGGACATGGGAACTGTCGCGCTGGCCGTCACCGACGGAATGCTGCACTTCGAACTCTCCGTGGCCCACGAGGTGTTCGGTGACCCCCTGTACCGCCTGGCCGTCTGCGGGCCGGGTCCGGTCCGGGTGGGAAGGTTCCTGCTGGAGCCGGACGCGGGTCTCGACCGGCTCCCGTACGCCGACACGGTGGTCGTTCCGGGCTGGGCGGACGTGGAGGTGCCACCGCCCGCGGACCTCGTCGACGCGGTGCGCGCGGCGCACGAGGCGGGAGCACGGGTGGCGTCCCTGTGCACGGGCGCGTTCGTGCTGGCGGCCGCGGGCCTGCTCGACGGCCGCCGCGCGACGACGCACTGGGCGCACACCGACGTCCTGGCCGCCCGCCACCCCCTGGTGGAGGTCGACCCGGACGTGCTCTACGTCGACAACGGCAGCGTCCTCACCTCCGCGGGCAAGGCCGCCGCGATGGATCTCTGCCTCCACCTGGTCCGCCTCGACCACGGCTCGGCGGTCGCCAACACGGTCGCCCGCCGCCTGGTCGTGCCCCCGCACCGGGCGGGCGGCCAGGCCCAGTTCGTCACCGCCCCGGTACCGGCGCAGGACGACCACCCGCTGGGCGGCCTGTTCCCCTGGGTGATCGAACGGCTCGACCAGCCGCTGACGGTGGAGGACCTGGCCCGCCGGGCGAACATGAGCTCGCGCCACCTCGGCCGCCACTTCCGGTCGGTGACCGGTACGACCCCGCTGCAGTGGCTGCTGACCCAGCGGATCCGGCGCGCCCAGGAGCTCCTGGAGTCCACCGGCGACAGCGTCGACGCGATCGCGGCGGCCACCGGCATGGGCACGGCCACGACCCTGCGCCGTCACTTCAACCGCACGCTCGGCGTCCCCCCGGACGCCTACCGCCGCACGTTCCGCAGCGGCCGGGCGGACGGGTCGGGCGATCGTCCGCGGGTGGGGATCGGCCGGCCGGCGTCGTTCACCGGCCACCCGCGCGATTGAGTGGGCGGTCACACGCATGCCGGGCATGACCGAGCGGCGGGGATGCACTAGAGTTATCTCGACATCGAGATAACTGCTTACGGCGCACCGCAGCCGCCTACCTGGTAAGGGTTACCTAACTAAGCCTTACCTTAGCGGATCGGCGAGGAGTCGTGGCGGCAGCATGGCGGTAATACGCGCACATTGATGAAGGAGACTGTCGTGTCGGCGAACAGCTTCGACGCCCGCAGCACGCTGCGCGTGGGCGACGAGTCGTACGAGATCTTCAAGCTGGACAAGGTCGAGGGCTCCGCGCGCCTCCCTTACAGCCTGAAGGTCCTCCTGGAGAACCTGCTCCGCACCGAGGACGGCGCGAACATCACCGCCGACCACATCCGGGCCCTCGGCGGCTGGGACTCGCAGGCCCAGCCGAGCCAGGAGATCCAGTTCACGCCGGCCCGCGTGATCATGCAGGACTTCACCGGCGTCCCGTGTGTGGTGGACCTCGCCACGATGCGTGAGGCCGTGAAGGAGCTCGGCGGCGACCCGGCGAAGGTCAACCCGCTCTCCCCGGCCGAGCTGGTCATCGACCACTCCGTCATCGCCGACAAGTTCGGCACGAAGGACGCCTTCGGCCAGAACGTCGAGCTGGAGTACGGCCGCAACAAGGAGCGCTACCAGTTCCTGCGCTGGGGCCAGACCGCCTTCGACGACTTCAAGGTCGTCCCCCCGGGCACCGGCATCGTCCACCAGGTGAACATCGAGCACCTGGCCCGTACGGTCATGGTCCGCAACGGCCAGGCGTACCCCGACACCCTCGTCGGCACCGACTCGCACACCACCATGGTCAACGGCCTCGGTGTGCTGGGCTGGGGCGTCGGCGGCATCGAGGCCGAGGCCGCCATGCTCGGCCAGCCGGTCTCCATGCTCATCCCGCGCGTCGTCGGCTTCAAGCTGACCGGCGAGCTGCCGGCCGGCACCACCGCCACGGACCTCGTCCTCACGATCACCGAGATGCTGCGCAAGCACGGCGTCGTCGGCAAGTTCGTCGAGTTCTACGGTGAGGGCGTCGCCGCCACCTCCCTCGCCAACCGCGCCACCATCGGCAACATGTCGCCCGAGTTCGGCTCCACCGCCGCGATCTTCCCGATCGACGGCGAGACCCTGAACTACCTCAAGCTCACCGGCCGCTCCGAGCAGCAGGTCGCGCTCGTCGAGGCGTACGCCAAGGAGCAGGGCCTCTGGCTGGACCCGTCCGCCGAGCCCGACTTCTCCGAGAAGCTGGAGCTCGACCTCTCCACGGTCGTCCCCTCCATCGCCGGCCCGAAGCGCCCGCAGGACCGCATCGTCCTGGCCAACGCCGCCCAGCAGTTCGCGCTGGACGTCCGCAACTACGTGGACGAGGTCGACGAGGCGGGCAAGGAGTCCTTCCCGGCCTCCGACGCCCCGGCGAACCACCCCAACGGTGCCCCGTCGAAGCCGGTCACCGTCACGGCCCCCGACGGCTCGACGTACGAGATCGACCACGGCGCCGTCACCGTCGCCGCGATCACCTCCTGCACCAACACCTCGAACCCGTACGTCATGGTCGCCGCCGCGCTCGTCGCGAAGAAGGCCGTGGAGAAGGGCCTGACCCGCAAGCCGTGGGTCAAGACCACCCTCGCCCCGGGCTCGAAGGTCGTCACCGACTACTTCGACAAGGCGGGCCTGACCCCGTACCTCGACAAGGTCGGCTTCAACCTCGTCGGCTACGGCTGCACCACCTGCATCGGCAACTCCGGCCCGCTGCCGGAGGAGGTCTCCAAGGCCGTCAACGAGCACGACCTCGCGGTCACTTCGGTCCTCTCCGGCAACCGGAACTTCGAGGGCCGTATCAACCCCGACGTCAAGATGAACTACCTGGCCTCCCCGCCGCTGGTCGTCGCGTACGCCCTCGCGGGTTCCATGAAGGTGGACATCACCAAGGACGCGCTCGGCACCGACACCGAGGGCAAGCTGGTCTACCTGGCGGACATCTGGCCGTCGGAGGCCGAGGTCAACGACGTCGTCGCCAACGCCATCGGCGAGGACATGTTCAACAAGTCCTACCAGGACGTCTTCGCGGGCGACGCCCAGTGGCAGGCGCTGCCGATCCCGACCGGCAACACCTTCGAGTGGGACACCGAGTCCACCTACGTCCGCAAGCCCCCGTACTTCGAGGGCATGACGATGGAGACCACCCCGGTCACCGACATCGTCGGCGCGCGCGTCCTGGCCAAGCTGGGCGACTCGGTCACCACCGACCACATCTCCCCGGCCGGTGCCATCAAGGCCGACACCCCGGCCGGCAAGTACCTCACCGAGCACGGTGTGGAGCGTCGTGACTTCAACTCCTACGGCTCGCGCCGTGGCAACCACGAGGTCATGATCCGCGGCACGTTCGCCAACATCCGCCTGCGCAACCAGATCGCGCCGGGCACCGAGGGCGGCTACACCCGCGACTTCACGAAGGAAGGCGCCCCCGTCTCCTTCATCTACGACGCCTCCCGCAACTACATCGAGCAGGGCACCCCGCTCGCGATCCTGGCGGGCAAGGAGTACGGCTCCGGCTCGTCCCGCGACTGGGCCGCCAAGGGCACCGCGCTGCTGGGCGTCAAGGCCGTCATCGCCGAGTCGTACGAGCGCATCCACCGCTCGAACCTCATCGGCATGGGCGTCCTGCCGCTCCAGTTCCCGGAGGGCGCCTCGGCGGAGACCCTCGGCCTGACCGGCGAGGAGACCTTCTCCTTCACCGGCGTCGAGGAGCTCAACAACGGCACCACGCCGCGCACGGTCAAGGTCACCACCGACACCGGTGTCGAGTTCGACGCGGTCGTCCGCATCGACACCCCCGGTGAGGCGGACTACTACCGCAACGGCGGCATCATGCAGTACGTGCTGCGCAACCTGATCCGCGGCTGACGCATCGGGTGACAGAACGAAGCGGGCCCCGCTCCTCGGAAGAGGAGCGGGGCCCGTCCGTCTGTTCGTCGGGCGCCGAGGGCGTCGATCAGAACATGAAGCGGTAGGTGTTCCAGCCGGCGTTGCCGATGAGGGCACGGGCCTTGAACGGGGCCGCGGCGTTGCCGGTGCCCGAGTAGCGGTACAGCTTGCCGGTCGTGTCGCGGGCGACGATGTCGCCGAGCCCGTCGAAGTCCAGGTCGCTCACGGCCGTGAGGTTGTTGAACATGTTCCAGCCGGTACCGACCTTGGTACGGGCGGAGAACGGGGCCTTCTGGTCGCCGGTGCCCTTGTACAGCCACAGCGTGCCCGAGCCGTCGCGCGCGACGATGTCGGCCTTGCCGTCACCGCTCAGGTCGCCGGCACCGGTGATCTGGGTGTACTGGCCCCAGCCGCCGCCGACCAGGGTGCGGCCGGTCAGCTTGCCGGTGCCGTAACCGAGGTAGATGTACAGGTTGCCGGACGTGTCGCGGGCGAGCAGGTCCGGAGCGGCCGCGCCACCGAGGTTGCCCGGGACCAGAACCTTGTTGTAGATGTTCCAGCCCGTGCCGACGGTGATGCCGTCGTCCGCCGTGTCACCGTCGGCGTAGCCGAGGGTGCCGTCGGTCGTCCACACCCAGATGTCGTCGGCGACGCCGTCACCGTCGTTGTCGGCCTGCTGGGCGTGCTTGACGTCGCCCCACGTGTCGGTCTGCCACAGGCGGGCGTCGTAGCCGCCCGTGCCGTTCGGCGAGTACCAGTACAGGGTGTTGCCGGTGACGGCACCCAGCCAGCGGTAGTCGGCCTCGGCCGTCGTGGAGGCGATGCCCGCCTTCGGCGCCTGCACCGGCTTGGTGGCCGCGGCGGCGGCCTTGTCGGCGCCCTTCGGGGCGTCGGCCGCCATCGCGCTCGTGGTGGTGGCGACCAGGGCCGCGGTGATCGCCGCGACCGTGACACGGGACAGGATGCCCGTGGTGTTCAGGCCAGTGGAGGTGGCCACGTAAGTCTCCAGTCTCTGTGGTGGAAAAGGTCCGCCGCAAAGGGCGAACGGGCCCCGCTCCCCGGAAGAGGAGCGGGGCCCGTTCGTCTGTTCGTCGGACGTCGAGGACGCCGGTCAGAACGTCAGGTCGATCAGAACAGCAGGCGGTAGGTGTTCCAGCCGCTGGTGCCGATCTTCACGCGCGGCTTGAACGCGCCCGCGGCGTTGCCGGTGCCCTTGTACAGGTACAGCGCGCCGGCGTTGTCACGGGCTATGAGGTCCGTGATGCCGTCGAAGTCGATGTCGCCGACCGAGACGAGGTTGTTGAACAGGTTCCAGCCGCCGCCGATCTTGACGCGCCCGGCGAACGGGGCCGTGGAGCTGCCCGTGCCCTTGTACAGGTACAGGTTGCCCGAGCCGTCGCGCGCGACGATGTCGGCCTTGCCGTCACCGGTCAGGTCGCCCTTGCCGGTGATCTGGTTGTACTGGCCCCAGCCGCTGCCGACCAGCTTGCGCGCGGTCAGCTTGCCGTTGCCGTAGCCCAGGTACAGGTACAGCTTGCCCGAGGTGTCCCGCGCGAGCAGGTCGTCGGCGCCGGCGCCCGCGAGGTTGCCCGCGGAGGTGACCTTGTTGTAGATGCCCCAGCCGCTGCCGACGTTGAACGAGTCCTCGCCGAACGGCGTGTAGGACAGCGTGCCGTTGCCGACGGCCCAGAGGCCGTCGGCGCTGCCGTCCGCGTCCTGGTCGGCCTGCGTCATGTGCTTGGCGTAGTTCCAGCCGAAGCCGGTGTAGATCCGGCTGTCCAGGCCACCGTCGCCGTTCGGCGGGTAGCCGTACATGTCGCCGCTGCTGTTGACGCCGTACAGCGCGTTGATCGGAGCGTCGGCCGCGGCCGACGTGTTGAACGCGGAGGCGGACGGCGCCGCCTGCGCGCGCTCGGCAGCCGTCGGCTGGTCGGCCGCGACGGCCGACGTGGTCGTGGCGACCAGGGCCGCGGTGATCGCCGCGACCGTGACACGGGACAGGATGCCCGTGGTGTTCAGGCCAGAGGAATTGGCCACGTATTCACTCCCGTTTTTTGGTGGAAACGGGTCCGCCGCGCCCAGAGGGGCGCGGCGGACCACTCACTCCCAGGAATCCTCGCACAGGATCTTCACGGGTCAATTCGTTTGTGACAGAACTGTTTCGGTAAGGAGCTCCTGTTTGCCGGGTGTTAGCGGAGCAGCTCCACTTCTGCCAACTGGGCCTCTGTGCCGAGCACCAGACGGTAGGTCGTGTACGAGCCCGGTGCCCGGATCGTGAAGGCCCGGGTCTGGCGGTCCCAAGTGAAGGTCTCGCCGGTCCTCTTGTCCAGATCCATCCACTTATGTCCTTCCTTCGAGCCCTGCAACACCCACCCGGTCGGCGCCGATTCCGCCGCCGCCGACGTCAGCGTGTACTGCACCGCCCGCGTCCTCTCCGCGACCGGCAGTGCGACCGAGGTCACGGCCGCCGACGTGGCCGAGGTGTTGTCGACGAGCGGGCCGGTGCCGGTGGTGGCGTCCGTACGCGGCGACGGAGCCTTGCCGACCGGAGTGATCGAGACCGGACCCGCCTGCGCGCCCGTGCCCCAGGACGAGGGCTTCGACCCCATCTCGAACGAGAGCGTGCCGCCGCGGGCCAGCAGGTCGTGCGGCAGCGCGGTGGAGTTCCAGCGCTTGCCGTCGACCTTGACCCCCTGGACGTAGAGGTTCCTCGCGCTGTTGCGCGGGGCCTCGACGACCAGCTTGCGGCCGTTGTCCATCCGGACCGTCGCCTTGGTGAAGAGCGGCGAGCCGATCGCGTACTCCCCGCTGCCCATCACCAGCGGGTAGAAGCCCAGCGCGGAGAAGAGGTACCAGGCCGACTGCTCACCGTTGTCCTCGTCGCCGTGGTAGCCCTGCCCGATCTCGCTGCCGGTGTAGAGCCGGGAGAGCACCTCGCGGACCTTCTCCTGCGTCTTCCAGGGCTGCCCGGCCGCGTTGTACATGTACGGGACGTGGTGGGCGACCTGGTTGGAGTGCCCGTACATGCCCATCCGGACATCCCGGGCCTCGGTCATCTCGTGGATGACGCTGCCGTACGAGCCGACGAACTCGGGGCTCGCGGTCTCGGGCGTGGAGAAGTAGCTGTCCAGCTTCTCGCCCAGCTTCGACCGGCCCCCGTACAGCTGGGCCAGGCCCCGCGAGTCCTGCGGCGCGGTGAAGGCGTAGCCCCAGCCGTTGGTCTCGGTGTAGTCGTACCCCCAGATCCTCGGGTCGTACTGCTCCGAGGGCACCCGCCAGTCGCCCTTCAGGTCACGGCCCTGGAAGAAGCCGGCCTTCGCGTCGAAGAGGGAGACGTAGCTCTGCGCGCGGGAGAGAAAGTACGTCGCCTCCTCCTGGTACCGCTTCTTGCCGGTCTTCTTGTGCAGCGCCTGCGCCATCTTCGCGATGCCGTAGTCGTTGAGATAGCCCTCCAGGGACCAGGAGAGACCCTCGTGGGTCTCCGTCGACGCATAGCCGAGGAAGGGGGAGGTCTCCATCCCCTTGCGGCCCACGCCCCGGCTCGGCGCCACGACGGTGGCGTTCTTCAGCGCCGCCTCGTACGCCGCCTCCGCGTCGAAGTCCACGCCCTTGACGAACGCGTCGGCGAACGCCACGTCCGAGGAGGTGCCGGTCATCAGGTCGGCGTAGCCGGGGGAGGACCAGCGGGATATCCAGCCGCCGTCCTTGTACTGCTGCACGAAACCGTCGACCAGCTCGCCCGCCTTGTCCGGCGTGAGGAAGGAGTAGGCCGGCCAGGTCGTGCGGTAGGTGTCCCAGAAGCCGTTGTTGACGTACACCTTCCCGTCCACGACCTTTGCCCCGGTATGCGTCGGGGTGTCGGGGCCGGTCATGGGGGAGAAGGGGCTGGCGTACCGGTGCTTCGAACCGACCTTCTCGAATCCGGAGTTCGGGTAGAGGTAGAGCCGGTAGAGGCTGGAGTAGAGGGTCACCAGCTGGTCGTGGGTGGCGCCCTCGACCTCGACCCGGCCCAGGATCTCGTCCCAGGCGTCCTGTGCCCGCTCCTTCACGTTCTCGAAGCCGCTGCCGGCCGGGAGCTCGTCCGCGAGGTTCGCCTTCGCCTGGTCGACGGAGATGAGCGAGGTCGCGATCCGCAGGCTCACCGTGCGGTCGGCGCCCGCGTCGAAGCGGAGCAGGCCCCGGACGCCCTCGGCCGCCGAGGAGGTGACCGGCGCGTCGAAGACGCCGTACACGAACATCCGCGTGGCGCCCGTCGACAGACCGCTCTTGACGTCCGAGAAGCCGGTGAAGGAGCTGCTCGCCGGGTCGAGGGTCAGACCGCCCTCCGCCGTGACGTTGTCGAGCACGACGCTCGCGTCGTCGCCCGGATAGGTGAAGCGCATCAGCGCCGCGTGGTCGGTCGGGGTGATCTCGGCCTTCAGACCGTTGTCGAAGGTGACGCCGTAGTAGTGCGGCCGGGCCGTCTCCTTCTCGTGGCGGAAGGCGAGCGCCCGCCCGGTCCGGTCGGTCTCCGGGGTGCCGGCCGCCGCCGACGGCATCACCTGGAAGGTCTGCCGGTCGCCCATCCAGGGACTCGGCTCATGGCTCGCGGCGAACGCCTGCACCGTGGGCAGGTTGTCCGCGTTGTTGCCCCGCGCGTACTCGTACAGCCAGCTCTTGGAGGCCGCGTTGGTCACCGGAGTCCAGAAGTTGAAGCCGTGCGGGACGGCGGTCGCCGGGAAGGTGTTGCCGCGCGAGAACGAGCCGCTGGAGTTCGTGCCCCGGGTGGTGGAGGCGTAGTCGGAGAGCCGGTCGAGCCGCTTCTCCGGCGCCTTGGCCCTGAGCGCGATGTCGTCGATCCAGCCCTGGAACTTCGCCGGGCCCTTGGGGGAGTCGTACGCCACCAGGATCCGGTCGACGGTCCTGCCTGCCGCGACCGCGCCGATCCGCGAGGTCACCTGGTTCCACTGGTTGACGTAGAGCCGCTTGGCCGCGCCCTGACCCTGGGGGGAGAGGAGTCCGCCGTGGGAGTCGGTGGCCCTGAGGTCACTCAGATAGGTGCCGTCGGTGAAGGCCAGGTCCACCGACACGTTCGTGGCCGGGTAGTTGAGGTCCGTCTCGGGAAGGGACGGGAAGATCCGGTACGAGAGCTCGGTGTCCCGGGCTATCGGGGTGTCCACGTCGAAGATCTTGTTGTACGAGTACGCCCGGCCGTCCGGCTTGTGCGTGCCGGCGTAGCGCAGGGCCCGCGTTCCGGTGAAGCCGGCGTTCGCCTTGGCGGTCGGCGAGCCGCCGGGGCCGCGGTCGACATGGCTGCGCATCTCCTCGGGCACGGGGGTCGAGGTGTCCCCGTTCGAGAACTGAACGTCCGCCAGCTGGGTGAGGCCCGCTCCGGCGTTCTTCGTGAACTCGAGCCGGTAGTGGGCGTACGCCGTGTCGTTGGCGGTGTCGTACGTCTTCGTCTCGAAGCGCTTGGCGAAGTTCTGGCCCTCCCGGCTGTCGAGGGCCTTCCACTCCTTGCCGTCCGCCGAGCCCTTCAGGGTCCAGTCGCGCGGGTCGCGCTCGGCGGCGTCGTTCGCCGACGTCAGCGCGTACGTGACCACCTTGACCGGCTCGTCCAGGTCGAACTCGATCCAGGCGGTGGGCTCGAAGACCAGCCATTTCGTGGCGGGCTGGAGGTCGACCAGGTTCTCCTTGGTCTCTCCCGAGCCCGCGTTCTCGCCGCTGGCGCGCAGCGCCACCACCCTGTCGGTGACATTGCCCGGTATTCCAGTGGCGAAGCCGCCGTCGACCCCCGACGCGCGCGGGGCGCCGTCCGATCCGACGTCCACCGTGTTACGCCAAGTGGGCTGAGTTTCGTCCGATTCGAAGGAGGTGGTGAACTCCCCGGAGGATATGTCGGTTTGGCCGGGAAGTGCCTGTGCCACCGAGGGTGCCGAGCTCAGTACCAATGCCGTCGACGCGATCAGCGCGGCGGCTCTGACGCGGGGGTTCCGGGACCGTGATCGGGTGCGAATTCTGGGCTCCATGCCGTGTCGCCGCTCCTGCCACTGGATTTGGACAACGTTGTCAAATCAAAGACGCAGGCTCCAGTAGGGGGTCAAGTGAGAGGCGGTGTCAAGGGTGTTGACGGCAAGTCGGGGGATGAAACGGCATAGATACGCCTGCATAATCAGCGAGGTCTCAACTCGGGAAAGACTGCCGCGCAAACCTGCTTTCGATCTTGCTCAGGGTAAGGGAAGTGGACTATACCTGTCGGCGTCCGGACCGTCGTACCTCTCACTCGACGGCACGACGCCTGCACGTGTACGACCCAAGCTGCATTCGAACGCGGTGGCGGGGCCCTTCGCCTGTGGCGAGCAGATAACGGGCGACCGGTACACCGCCTGAGTCCTGAATGAAGGCGAGGACTTGAGCATGGGATCCACCTCCGCGCACAACGACGAGGGCCTCGGCCGCCGCGATCTGATCAAGCGGTCCGCCGCTCTCGGTCTGATCTCGGTGCCGACGATGAGCTTCCTTTCCGCCTGCGCCAGCGGCGGCACCACCGACGGCGGCGACAAGGTAGAGAAGGGCACGAAGACCGAGAAGAACCCCCTCGGCGTCAACGGGTCGGCCCCGCTCGACTTCGTCCTCTTCGACGGAGGCTTCGGCCAGCAGTACGCCAAGGACGCGGTGAAGGTCTACGAGGGCACCTACCCTCAGGCCAAGGTCAAGTTCACCGCCACCCAGAAGATCACCACCGAGCTGCAGCCGCGGTTCAACGGCGGCAACCCGCCGGACCTCATCGACAACTCCGGCGCCGAGCAGATGGACATGGGCGTCCTCGTCGGCCAGAAGCAGCTGGCCGACCTCACGGCGCTGCTCGACGCCGCCTCGATCGACGACCCGAGCAAGAAGGTCCGCGACACCCTGCGCCCGGGCATCGTGGAGATGGGCCAGTTCGACGGCGCCCCGGTCTGGATCCTCTACTACGCCTACACGATCTACGGCGTCTGGTACTCCCAGAAGCTGCTGGACTCGCTCGACGCGAAGTACCCCGAGACCTGGGACGAGATGCTGGCCGTCTGCGAGAAGGCCAAGAAGAAGGGCATCGCGGGCTGGACGTACGCCGGCAAGCACCCGTACTACGTCCCCTTCTCGCTGTACCCGATGATCGGCAAGGTCGGTGGCCGCGAGGTCCTCGACGCGATCGACAACCTGGAGCCGAAGGCCTGGGAGCACCCCGCCGTCAAGGCCTGTTTCGAGGCGTACTACGAGCTCCAGCGGAAGGGCTACATCCTCCAGGGCACCCCGGGCCTCGACCACATCCAGTCGCAGACGGCCTGGACCGAGGGCAAGGCGCTCTTCATCCCGAACGGCTCGTGGGTGGAGAACGAGGCGGCGAAGACCATGCCGGCGGACTTCAACCTCGCCGTCTCCGCCCCGACCGGCATCGACTCCTCCGACAAAATGCCGTTCGGCACGATCTGGGCCTCCGGCGGTGAGCCCTTCATCGTCCCGGCCAAGGCGAAGAACATCGAGGGCGGCATGGAGCAGCTGCGCATCATGCTCAGCGAGGCCTCCTCGAAGAACTTCACCAAGTCCGTGAAGTCGCTGACCGCGTTCAACGGCGGCACCGACGGAATCGAGCTGACGCCGGGTCTGAAGTCCGGTGTCGCGGCCCTCGACAAGGCCGGACAGAATGTCGTCAACCCGCGTCTGCAGGACTGGTACGTGGCGCTGCAGAAGGAGAAGATCGGTGTCGCCGGCATCGGCGAGATGATGGCCGGCCGGGCGACCCCGGCCGAGACGATCAAGAAGATCCAGAAGTTCGCCGACGAGGCGGCCAAGGACTCCTCCATCAAGCACTACAAGCACCAGTGAGCTGTGCCGGGGCCCCTTCCCGCCGACCGGGAGCGGGCCCCGGCTCCTTGCGTACGGCACTCACGCCACGCACGGCACCAGCGGCTACTCCGCGGGAAGATCGGGGTCGGTAGGAATGCAACACGGCAAGTACCGTTTCATCGTGGGGTTCCTGGCGGTCCCCCTGGCCATGTACGCGTTGTTCGTCATCTGGCCCTTCATCCAGTCCATCTACTACTCGTTCACGGACTGGAGCGGTCTCAGCCCCGAATTCCGGATGGTCGGGTTCGACAACTACAGCCGCATGCTCGACGACGAGGTGTTCTGGAAATCGCTCCAGCACAGCCTGACCTTCGCGGTCGTACTGCCGCTGGTCACCGTCGGCCTGGCGCTGTTCTTCGCGTTCATGCTCAATGTCGGCGGTCGGCGCCGCCGGGGAGCGGCCGTCGCCGGTGTGCGCGGCTCGTCCTTCTACAAGATCGTGTACTTCTTCCCGCAGGTGCTGTCCATCGCGATCGTGGCCCTCCTCTTCCAGTTCGCGTACAACCCCAACAGCGGAGCCATCAACTCGGTCCTCAAGGGAGTCGGACTCGGCAGCATCCAGCCCGACTGGCTGGGTGACCCGAACCTGGCCCTCATCTGTGTGATGGTCGTCCTCGTCTGGTCCACGGTCGGCTTCTTCGTGGTCCTCTTCTCGGCGGGCATGGCCTCGATCCCCAAGGACTTCTACGAGGCGGCGCTGCTCGACGGCGCGAACCGCTTCACGACCTTCTTCAAGATCACCCTGCCGCTGCTCTGGGACACCGTGCAGTCCGGCTGGATCTACATGGGCATCCTGGCGCTCGGCGCCGAGTCCTTCGCCGTCGTCCAGATCATGACGGTCGGCCCCAACGGCGGCGGGCCGGACTACTCCACCATCGTGATGCCGCTGTACGTGTACCAGAAGGCCTTCCGCGACGGTCAGGCCGCCTACGCGACCACGATCGGTGTCGCGCTGCTCGTCGTCACGCTGCTCTTCGCGGCGGTCGTGATGCGCCTCGGCCGGCGCGAGCGGCTGGAGTACTGATGCTGTGTCTTCCCGGGGAACGACTCCCGGACCCCCAGCAGGAAAGCAGCTCGGTCGCGGTGGCCGGCACGACAGCACGAGGTGACCTCCGGTGAAAGCCATCGACACCCCTCCGGCCGGCGCGGCGCTGCCCGAGCCGCCCGAGCCCGGCGTCACGAAGGTGACGAAGAGCGCGCCCCCCGTTCCCCGCAAGGCGAGCAAGGCGGAGGGCACGGTCCTCAACGTCTTCTCCCACGGCATCCTGATCATCTGGGCGATCATGGTGGTCATGCCGCTGCTGTGGGCGGTCATGACCTCCTTCAAGACCGACCGGGCGATCTTCACCTCGCCCTGGGCGCTGCCCGACAAGCTGCACTTCGAGAACTGGTCGCGCGCCTGGACCGAGGCGCACATGAGCGACTACTTCCTGAACACCATCCTTGTGGTGGGCGGGTCGCTGATCGGCACGCTGCTCTTCGGTTCGATGGCGGCCTATGTGCTGGCCCGCTTCGAGTTCCCGGGCAACCGCTTCATCTACTTCCTCTTCATCGGCGGGATGAGCTTCCCGATCATCCTGGCGCTCGTGCCGCTGTTCTACGTGCTTCAGAACATGGCCCTGCTCAACACGCTGCACGGCCTCGTCCTGGTCTACATCGCGTACTCGCTGCCGTTCACGGTCTTCTTCCTCACCGCCTTCTTCCGCACGCTGCCGACCTCGGTGGCGGAAGCGGCCTTCATGGACGGTGCCTCGCACACCCGGACCTTCTTCCAGGTGATGCTGCCGATGGCCAAGCCCGGGCTGATCAGCGTGGGCATCTTCAATTTCCTGGGCCAGTGGAACCAGTACCTGCTGCCCACCGTGCTCAACACCGAGCAGGACCAGAAGGTGCTCTCCCAGGGCCTGGTCCAGCTCGCGGTCAGCCAGGGCTACAAGGGGGACTGGTCGGGCCTGTTCGCCGGCCTGGTCATGGCCATGCTCCCCGTCCTCGCGGCGTACATCATCTTCCAGCGCCAGGTGGTGGCCGGGCTGACGGCCGGCGCGGTGAAGTAACGGTTCCGGACCCCTTGGAGGGCGGCCCCCGCGGAAGGGGGGTCGCCCTCCGCTTGTGGCGGCGATGTTCAGGACCCGGCCGTCACAGCCGAGTGCACGCGGCCCCTCCCGGGCGGGCCGAATGTCCCGCCAAGGGGCGCGCCACACGTTCCGCGCAGGGCCTTGCAGGGCTTTCCTACCCCCGCTGACCTGCGCGTTCGCCCGTGAACCCAGTATTCTGAGGTGTGACCTGAAGCGTCGGTCCTGTTCGTTCCCGGCCGGACCGGGACGGGTGCCGCCGCCGAGCTCATCCGAGCCTCCTGTGGCTCAAGCTCTTGACGGGGGACAGCCCCAAAGGCTCAGCTTAGAGTTCACAAGTTGGAGAACAAGCTGGGGTCTCACAGGCGCGACCCCGGCCCGGGGGCGGTGATCTCACCGTCCGGCGCAGGCGGGAGTGGATGAGTCGATGGAGACTCCGGGGTCGCAGACATCTCTGCACAAGGCCAATCTCGAACGGGTCGTCCGTGCGGTACGCATGGCGGGCTCGCTCACGCAGGCGGAGATCGCCCGGTCCACCGGGCTGTCCGCCGCCACGGTCTCCAACATCGTGCGGGAGCTGAAGGACGGCGGGACCGTCGAGGTCACCCCCACCTCCGCGGGCGGCCGCAGGGCCCGCAGCGTCTCGCTCTCCGGCGACGCCGGCATCGTGATCGGCGTCGACTTCGGCCACACCCATCTGCGGGTCGCCGTGGGCAACCTCGCCCACCAGGTGCTCGCCGAGGAGTCCGAGCCGCTGGACGTCGACGCCTCCGCCGCCGAGGGCTTCGACCGGGCGGAACGCCTGGTCATGCGGCTGATCGGGGCCACCGGCATCGGCCGCGACAAGGTCGTCGGCGTCGGCCTCGGCGTCCCTGGACCGATCGACGTCTCCTCGGGCACGCTCGGCTCCACCTCGATCCTCCCGGGCTGGAGCGGCATCAACCCGGCCGACGAGCTCTCGGGCCGCCTCGGCGTCCCCGTGTACGTCGACAACGACGCCAACCTCGGCGCGCTCGGCGAACTCGTCTGGGGCAGCGGCCGCGGGGTGAAGGACCTGGCCTACATCAAGGTCGCCAGCGGCGTCGGCGCGGGACTCGTCATAGACGGACGGGTCTACCGCGGGCCCGGCGGCACCGCCGGCGAGATCGGCCACATCACGCTGGACGAGTCCGGCCCCGTCTGCCGCTGCGGCAACCGCGGCTGCCTGGAGACCTTCACGGCCGCCCGCTACGTCCTGCCGCTGCTCCAGCCCGGCCACGGCCCCGATCTGACGATGGAGCGGGTCGTCCAGCTGGCCCGTGAGGGCGACCCCGGCTGCCGCCGGGTGATCGCCGACGTCGGACGGCACATCGGCAGCGGTGTCGCCAACCTCTGCAACCTGCTCAATCCCAGCAGGGTGGTGCTCGGCGGTGATCTGGCCGAGGCCGGCGAGCTGGTGCTCGCCCCTATCCGCGACTCCGTCTCGCGGTACGCCATTCCGAGCGCGGCGCGCCAGCTCTCCCTTGCCCCGGGAGCGCTCGGCGGGCGCGCCGAGGTGCTCGGCGCGCTGGCTCTCGCCCTGAGCGAGATGGGCGATTCGACCCTACTTGAGAGCACCCTGCCCAGTGCTGTGCAGTCGTCGGCGCCTGCCTTCACTTAGATAACGGATGGCACCGTTGTCATCTCGTTAAGGATTTACTCCTTGACGGCGACCCTGCGGCCGAGTTGACTTCCAGCCACCTCGGCCGCAATGTCGCGGCCTCGTCAGGGAGGCAACCCCACATGAACGCAATGACGCGCCGCGTCGTCATAGGCACGGCCGCGGTTTCCATGGCCCTCTCCCTCGCCGCCTGTGGCAAGGCGGGCGACAGCGGCTCGGGTTCGGGCGACACCAACGGCGGGAACGGTGGCGACGGCAAGACCATCGGTCTGCTGCTGCCGGAGAACAAGACCACGCGTTACGAGACCTTCGACCGCCCGATCATCGAGGCGAAGATCAAGGCGCTCTGCTCGGACTGCGAGGTCAAGTACAACAACGCCGCGCAGGACACCGAGACCCAGAAGAAGCAGTTCGACGCGCTGGTCACGCAGGGCGTGAAGGTCATCATCCTGGACTCGGTCGACTACAAGGCCACCAAGTCCTGGGTCCAGCAGGCCAAGGAGCAGGGCGTCTCGGTCGTCGCGTACGACCGCCTGGCCGAGGGTCCGATCTCCGCGTACGTCAGCTACGACAACGAGAAGATCGGCCGCCTGCAGGGCGAGGGCCTGGTCAAGGCGCTCGGCGACAAGGCCAAGGACGCCAACGTTGTCATGATCAACGGCTCGCCGACCGACCCGAACGCCCCGCTCTTCAAGAAGGGCGCCCACAGCGTCCTCGACTCGGGCGTCAAGAAGGTCGTCTACGAGCAGGACATCCCGGACTGGTCCCCCGACGAGGCCAACAAGAAGATGGGTGCCGCCATCGACTCGCTGGGCAAGGACGGCTTCCAGGGCGTCTACTCGGCCAACGACGGCATGGCCGGCGGCATCATCACCGCCATCTCCAAGCAGGGCATCAAGGTCCCGGTCGGCGGCCAGGACGCCGAGCTCGCCGGTCTGCAGCGCATCCTGAAGGGCGATCAGGCCTTCACGATCTACAAGCAGATCAAGCCCGAGGCCGAGACCACCGCCGAGATCGCGGTCCGCCTGCTCAAGGGCGAGAAGATCGACGACCTGGTCCCCACCAAGGTCACCAGCCTCACCGGTGAGTTCAAGGACATCCCGGCGAAGCTGTACGACGCGCAGGTCGTGACCAAGGAGAACATCGGCTCCACGATCATCGCCGACGGCGTCTACGAGGCCGAGGCCCTCTGCGCCGGCGAGTACAAGGCGGCCTGCGACGCGGCGGGCATCAAGTAACACCCGCCCCGGCACGGCCGTCCGGACCCCCAGATCCTCCGGACGGCCCCCCGGTCCGGTCCGGCGCTCCCCGCCCCGTTCAACGCCCCGCAAGCGGGGGCGGGGGCGCCGGACTCTTCTCACAGCCCCCTCTGTGCTCTCTCGCACCACCATCCCCGCCGGTCAGGCGGCGAAGGAGATGATTCACGTGTCCGCTACGCCCGTGCTGGCGTTGCGCGGAATCTCCAAGCGGTTCGGCGCCGTCCAGGTGCTCACCGACGTAGAACTGGAGATCCACGCCGGTGAGGTCGTCGCCCTGGTCGGCGACAACGGCGCCGGCAAGTCGACCCTCGTCAAGACGATCTCGGGTGTTCACCCGATCGACGAGGGCGTCATCGAGTGGGACGGCCGCCCCGTCCAGATCACCAAGCCGCATGACGCCCAGAACCTCGGGGTCGCCACCGTCTACCAGGACCTGGCGCTCTGCGACAACCTCGACGTCGTCGCCAACCTCTTCCTCGGCAGCGAGCTGAGCTCCGGCTCCGTCCTCGACGAGATCGCCATGGAGAAGCGCGCCAAGGAGCTCCTGGACACCCTGTCCATCCGGATCCCGAGCGTCCGCATCCCGGTCGCGGCGCTCTCCGGCGGTCAGCGTCAGGTCGTGGCCATCGCCCGCGCCCTGATCGGCGACCCGAAGATCGTCATCCTGGACGAGCCCACCGCCGCCCTCGGCGTCGAGCAGACCGCACAGGTGCTCGACCTCGTGGAGCGGCTGCGCGAGCGCGGCCACGGAGTCATCCTCATCAGCCACAACATGGCCGATGTCCGCGCCGTCGCGGACCGCGTCGCGGTCCTGCGCCTCGGCCGCAACAACGGCGACTTCAACGTCGCCGAGACCAGCCACGAGACGATCATCGCGGCCATCACGGGCGCCACGGACAACGCCGTGACCCGTCGCCAGGCGCGCCAGGCCACGAAGGAGGACGCGAAGTGAGCGACCTCGCCAAGACCCCCAAGCCCCGCTCCGCGGAGGCCCCCGCGGCCTCCGCCGCCCCGATCCCCGCCGTCGACCCGCGCCTGGTCGTCCGCGAGCAGGGCATCAAGGGCTACTGGACCGAGTTCAACCGCAAGATCCGCGGTGGCGAACTCGGTTCCCTGCCCGTCGTCCTCGGCCTGATCGTCATCGCGATCGTGTTCCAGGCGCAGAACGGCAACTTCCTCTCCGCGAGCTCCGTCGCCAACATCGCGGTCTACTCGTCCGGCCTCGGCATCATGGCCGTCGGCATCGTCTTCGTCCTCATCCTGGGCGAGATCGACCTGTCGATGGGCTCGGTCGCGGGCGTCGGCGCCGCCGTGTGGGCGGTGCTGAACGTCACCAACGGCATGAACGACCTGCTGGCCGTCGCCCTCGCCGTCCTCTCCGGCCTCGCCATCGGCCTGCTGCACGGCTTCTTCTTCGCCAAGATCGGCGTCCCGGCCTTCGTGGTCACCCTCGCCGGCTTCCTCGGCTGGAGCGGTCTCCAGATCTGGCTGATGGGCAAGGAAGGCTCGATCAACGCCCCCTCCGGCTCGATCGTGGAGAACCTCACGGCGTACTACTTCGAGGACAAGGCCGCCGCGTACGGCCTGGCGCTCGTCGCGGTCCTCGCCTACGCGGGCTCCCTGCTGCTCGACGCCAAGCGCCGCAAGGCCGCCGCCCTGCCGTCCCGGCCGGTCAGCGAGATCGTGCTGCGCACGGCCGTCGTCGCCGTCCTCTGCTTCGTCGTCGCCTACGTCCTGAACGAGCCCCAGGGCGCCCGCGGCCTGCCGCTCGCCCTGGTCCTCTTCCTGGCCGTCCTCGTGATCGCCGACTTCGTCGCCCGCCGCACGCTCTTCGGCCGCAAGGTCTTCGCGGTCGGCGGCAGCGCCGAGGCCGCCCGCCGGGCCGGCATCAACGTCGACCGGATCCGGATCGTCGTCTTCGGCATCTCGGGCATGCTCGCCGCCTTCGGCGGTCTCTTCGTGGCCAGCCTCTCGGGCGGCGCCACCAAGAGCCTCGGCAGCGGCAACACGCTGATGCTCGTCATCGCGGCGGCCGTGATCGGCGGCACCAGCCTCTTCGGCGGCCGCGGCAAGGTCTGGTCGGCACTCCTCGGGATGATCGTGATCCAGTCGATCCAGCAGGGTCTGAACATGATCGGTATGGCCAACGAGATCCAGTACATGATCACCGGCGCGGTGCTCCTCGCCGCCGTCGTGATCGACTCGGTCTCGCGCCGTACGCAGAAGACCGCGGGCCGCGCGTAACGTTTCCGCGTTACCAAGCCCACAGTGTCCGGCGCCGGAGAACCGGTGCCGGGCACTGCTGCGTCCTGCCCAGTGCACCGCCCGTAGGCTCAGCGGTGTGTCGGCCATCCGCGTGACGCACACCCCGCCGCCCGATGACCAAGGCCGGGGGCGGAACATTAGACTCGACAAATCGGCAAGCTCGACCAGCTCAATGGCAAGGAGGCACGGGTGGCATTGCTGACCCGTATCAGGGGACCGCGCGATCTGGACCGGCTCTCCCCGGAACAGCTGGACCAGCTGGCCGAGGAGATCCGGACGTTTCTCGTGGACGCCGTCTCCAAGACCGGCGGCCACCTCGGCCCGAATCTCGGCGTGGTCGAGCTGACCATCGCCCTGCACCGTGTCTTCGACTCCCCGAAGGACAAGGTCCTCTTCGACACCGGCCACCAGAGCTACGTCCACAAGCTGCTCACCGGCCGCCAGGACTTCTCGAAGCTGAAGATGAAGGGCGGCCTGTCCGGCTACCCCTCACAGGCCGAGTCCGAGCACGACGTCATCGAGAACTCGCACGCCTCCACGGTCCTCGGCTGGGCCGACGGCCTGGCCAAGGCCAACGAGGTCCTCGAGAAGGACGACCACGTCGTCGCCGTCATCGGTGACGGAGCCCTCACCGGCGGTATGGCCTGGGAGGCGCTGAACAACATCGCCGCCGCCAAGGACCGCCCGCTGGTCATCGTCGTCAACGACAACGAGCGCTCCTACGCCCCCACGATCGGCGGCCTCGCCAACCACCTGGCGACGCTCCGCACGACCGACGGCTACGAGCGCTTCCTCGCCCGCGGCAAGGACATCCTGGAGCGCACCCCCGTCGTCGGGAAGCCGCTCTACGAGACCCTGCACGGCGCCAAGAAGGGCCTGAAGGACTTCATCGCCCCGCAGGGCATGTTCGAGGACCTCGGCCTGAAGTACGTCGGCCCCATCGACGGCCACGACATCGAGGCCCTGGAGTCCGCCCTGACGCGCGCCAAGCGCTTCGGCGGCCCGGTCATCGTCCACTGCCTCACCGAGAAGGGCCGCGGCTACCAGCCCGCGCTCCAGGACGAGGCCGACCGCTTCCACGCCGTCGGCAAGATCCACCCCGACACCGGTCTGCCGATCGCCTCCTCCGGCGCCGACTGGACCGGCGTCTTCGCGCAGGAGATGGTCGAACTCGGCAAGGAGCGCCAGGACATCGTCGCGATCACCGCGGCCATGCTCCAGCCCGTCGGCCTCGACAAGTTCGCCAAGGCCTTCCCCGATCGGGTGTACGACGTCGGCATCGCCGAGCAGCACGGCGCGGTCTCCGCGGCCGGCCTCGCCACCGGCGGCCTCCACCCCGTCTTCGCGGTCTACGCGACCTTCCTCAACCGCGCCTTCGACCAGGTCCTCATGGACGTGGCCCTGCACAAGTGCGGTGTCACCTTCGTCCTGGACCGGGCCGGCATCACCGGCACCGACGGCGCCTCCCACAACGGCATGTGGGACATGTCGATCCTCCAGGTCGTCCCCGGCCTGCGGCTCGCCGCGCCGCGCGACGCCGACCAGGTCCGCGCCCAGCTGCGCGAGGCCGTGGACGTCACCGACGCGCCGACCGTCGTCCGCTTCTCCAAGGGCGCCGTCGGCCCCGCCGTACCGGCCCTGCGCCGCGTCGGCGGGATGGACGTGCTCCGTGAGCCGGGCACGGACACGCCCGACGTCCTCCTGGTCTCCGTCGGCGCGCTCGCGCCGATGTGCCTGGAGATCGCCGACCTGCTCGACAAGCAGGGCATCTCGACCACCGTCGTCGACCCCCGCTGGGTCAAGCCGGTCGACGAGGCGCTCGCCCCGCTGGCCGAGCAGCACCGGGTCGTCGTCACCGTCGAGGACAACAGCCGCGTGGGCGGTGTCGGCTCGGCCGTCTCCCAGGCCCTGCGCGACGCCGGTGTGGACGTACCGCTGCGCGACTTCGGCATCCCGCCGCGGTTCCTCGACCACGCCTCGCGTGCCGAGGTGATGGCCGAGATCGGTCTGACCGCCCCGGACATCGCCCGCCAGGTCACCGGCCTGGTCTCGCGCCTCGACGGGAAGTACGAGGACAGTCGGGCCGTGGAGCCCGCCCGCGACTGATTCTCGTCACCGCGCGTCACCATTGGGCCGGTCGGACCACCCTGCGGGGTTGCCGACCGGCCCTTTCGTGTGAAACCTGTTGGTTCGACAGGCGCCATCCCTTCGGGGTCTCGATCATGGGTGTCGGGACCGACGGTACGGAGGTACGACGGTGAGTACGGATCAGCAACCACCACGAGCGAACTCCGGGATGTTCCGGACGAAAACGGTCGAGCAGTCGATCCGTGACACGGAGGAACCGGAGCACGCGCTCAAGAAATCGCTCTCCGCCTGGGACCTGGTGGTCTTCGGCGTGGGCGTCATCATCGGAACCGGCATCTTCGTGCTCACCGGCAAGGTGGCCAAGGAGAACGCCGGACCGGCCACCGCGCTGGCCTTCGTCGCGGCCGGCATCGTCTGCGCGCTCGCGGCCCTGTGCTACGCCGAGTTCGCGTCGACGGTCCCCGTCGCCGGTTCGGCCTACACCTTCGCGTACGCCTCCATCGGCGAACTCCCGGCCTGGATCATCGGCTGGGACCTCGTCCTGGAGTTCGCGCTCGGCACGGCCGTCGTCGCGGTGGGCTGGTCCGGCTACGTACGGTCCCTGATGGACAACGTGGACTGGCATCTACCAGCCGCGCTGGAAGGGCCCGACGTGCCGGGCGGCACCTTCGACATCCTGGCCTTCCTGCTCGTCCTGGTGCTGACCGTGGTCCTCGTCCTGGGCATGAAGCTGTCCGCCCGCATCACCGCGCTCGTCGTGGCCATCAAGGTCACGGTCGTCATGATCGTGATCATCGCGGGTCTCTTCTTCATCGTGGGCGACAACTACGACCCCTTCATCCCCGACGCGGTCACCCCGCCAGGTGGCGGCTCCGCCTGGGACGCCCCGCTCGTCCAGACGATCTTCGGGTACGACCCCACCAACTTCGGCGTCATGGGCATCTTCACCGCCGCGTCCGTCGTGTTCTTCGCCTTCATCGGCTTCGACGTGGTCGCCACCGCCGCCGAGGAGACCAAGGTTCCGCAGCGCGACATGCCCCGCGGCATCCTGGGCTCCCTGCTCATCTGCACCGTGCTCTACGTCGCCGTGGCCCTGGTCGTGACCGGCATGCAGCACTACAGCGAGCTCTCCGTGAGCGCTCCGCTCGCCGACGCCTTCAAGGCGGTCGGACACCCGTTCTACGCCGGCGTGATCAGCTTCGGCGCCGCCGTCGGCCTGACCACCGTCTGCCTGATCCTGCTGCTCGGCCAGACCCGGGTGTTCTTCGCGATGAGCCGTGACGGGCTGCTGCCGCGGTTCTTCTCCGTCACGCACCCGCGTTTCAGGACGCCGTACCGCCCGACCATCCTGCTGGGCGTGATCATCGCCATCGTGGCCGGCTTCACCAGCATCAACGAGCTGGCGACCCTGGTGAACATCGGCACGCTGTTCGCCTTCGTCATGGTCGCGATCGGTGTGATGGTGCTCCGCCGCACCCGCCCCGACCTGCACCGCGCCTTCCGCACCCCGTGGGTGCCGGTGCTCCCGATCCTCTCCATCGCCGCGTCGGTCTGGCTCATGCTCAACCTGCCGGGCGAGACCTGGTTCCGCTTCGCGGTCTGGATGGTCATCGGTGTCGTCGTGTACTTCCTGTACGGCCGTTCCCACAGCCGCCTGGGCAAGGCGGGCGAGGGCGCGCTGTACTGACGCGACGTCCGGAAGAGGCGTCTGCGCACGAAGGGTGCGAACCGGGGGGACCGGTTCGCACCCTTCCTTCGTGGGACGTGAGGCCGCGCGGATGGCCGCCCAGGCCGTCCTCCTCCAACGCCATCCCCATGGGACCGGTCATGGAAGGCGACGAGTTCAGCCGGATCGCCGCGAAGAACAACCGGGAACTGATCGCCGGCATGTTCGGCCGCACCCTGGTCAACTCCTTCATCCACGCACCGCACCCCCTGCGCCGCAGCGTCATGGCCGACCTGGAGGCGTACTTCCCCGAAGCAATGGCACACCGCGCACAACCAGCTGCGCAGCCCGAGCGACGTCTCCGCGGCCGCCTCGCTGCACCACTACTTCGGCTACTACACCTCGCGCAGCGTGCCCGGCAAGATCTCCTGCGGCTTCGTCAACGTGGGTCTGAGCGAACAGGTCAAGAAGCTCAACCGGCTGCTCGCCACCCGGTCGAACGACGTGTTCTGCCTCAACGACTTCCATGACGGGGACGTCTCCGAGGACGAGCAGGACGCCACGCTCGCCGCGTTCCTGCCCAGCTACTTCCCCATCGCCAGCCAGTTCGAGACCGGCTCGCCCCGCAACCACCGGTTCCACGCGGGCCGGCTTCCCGGCGGGACGGTGGCGTAGCCCACGGCGGCATCAGGCACTCCCGGCACCCACTAAAGTCGACGAACAGCAGTCCGAGCGGACCTGCCCATTCCGATGCTGACCTGTCGACCGGAGCGCTGGACCCCATGGCATATCGATCCGAGGACCCGACCCACCGTCCGAAGGGGCCGTTCACCGTCCCTACGCTGCGCGGGGGATGGCTCACCCGTGGCACGGAGGGCCTCTTCAGCGCGTACCTGCTCAGGGACGGCGAGGTGGTGCGCTGGACGGAGGACACCGACGGCCGGTGGAGCGGCGCGGTCTCCCTCGGTGGCGGCGGACTCCTGCCGATCCTGGCGGTCGGGCAGGGCGCCGACCGCTACGTCCACCTCGTGGGGCTGCGCCCCGTGCCCGGCGAGGAGGAGCACGTCGAGCTGGTGCACACCACCCAGTTCCAGACGGGCCGTCCCACCGTCGAGTGGCGCTCGATCGCGCACTCCAACGGCAAGAGCTTCAAGTGGACCGGCAACCCGAGCATCGCGGTCGACGCCGAGGGACGCGCGTACGTCTTCACCCGCAACGGCGGCGGCGGACTCAGCGTCCGGGCCCAGAAGCCGAACGGCGGCTGGCACCCCTGGTGGGACCTGATGGGCAGCGGCACCGACCCCTCGCCGGTCGCCGTCACCAACGGCGACGGCCTCGTCGAGCTGTACACGGCCACCGCCAAGGGGCTGCTGCGCTACGTCCAGGAGGAGCCCGGCGGCAAGCCGGTGCGGCAGGACGTGGTGCCCGCCGCCGTGACCCTCGGCACGCTGGCCGCGGTGACCGGGCCCTCGGGGCACGTGACGCTCTTCTACCTCGACAAGGAGGGGCGCGTCTGCGTCTGGTCCCCGGGCCGCTCGCCCGAGGCGACGCCGTTCGTCGACGCCGTGGGAACCGGACCGCTCGCGGCGGCCTCCTGCCGGATCGACGGCTTCGACTGCACCGTCCTGGCCCAGCAGTCCGCCGACGGGCGGCTCGCGCTCGCCGCGTACCCCGCCGAGCAGGAGACGGCCGGCGCCAAGTGGACCGAGACGGGCGCCCCGCAGGGCCCGCTCACGACCACCCTCACCCAGGCCCTGGACGGTGGTCTCGTGGCCATGACGGTGGCCGACGGACCGGTGCTGCTCACCATGCGGCAGAAGACGGCGTCCGACGGCTTCCAGCTGGGCGCCTGGCACTCCCTGGTCTGATCCGCGGCACCGCGGCACCGCGGCACCGCGGCACCGCGGCACCGCGGCACCGCGGCACCGCGGCACCGCGCAACGCGAACGGCCCCGGCACCAGGAAGGTGCCGGGGCCGTTCGCGTACGTGGCGTTACGCCGGGACGCTCGCGACGCCCTGCGCGAGGAACGGCTTGCCGTTCACCCGCTGGGAGACGCCCTCACGGTCCAGGTACGGCGTGATGCCGCCCAGGTGGAAGGGCCAGCCCGCGCCCGTGATCAGGCAGAGGTCGATGTCCTGCGCCTCGGCGACGACACCCTCCTCCAGCATCAGGCCGATCTCCTGCGCCACCGCGTCCAGGACGCGGTCGCGGACCTGCTCCTCGGTCAGGACGACATCGCCCTGCTCGAGGAGCGCGGCGACCTCGGGGTCCAGCTCCGGCTTGCCGGAGTCGTAGACGTAGAAGCCGCGCTTGCCGGCCTTGACCACGGCCGCCAGGTTCGGGGAGACGGTGAAGCGCTCCGGGAAGGCGCGGTTCAGGGTCTCGGAGACGTGCAGACCGATCGCCGGGCCGACGAGCTCCAGGAGGACCAGCGGGGACATCGGCAGACCGAGCGGCTCGATGGCCTTCTCGGCCGTCTCGACCGAGGTGCCCTCGTCGATGACGTTCTGGATCTCGCCCATGAAGCGGGTCAGGATGCGGTTCACGACGAACGCCGGGGCGTCCTTGGTGAGGACCGCGGTCTTCTTCAGCTTCTTCGCGACACCGAACGCGGTGGCGAGGGAGGCGTCGTCCGTCTTCTCGCCGCGGACGATCTCCAGGAGCGGGAGGATCGCGACCGGGTTGAAGAAGTGGAAGCCGACCACGCGCTCCGGGTGCTGGAGCTTGGACGCCATCTCCGAGACCGACAGCGAGGAGGTGTTGGTGGCGAGGATCGCGTGCGCCGGAGCGACCGCCTCGACCTCCGCGAACACCTTCTGCTTGACGGACATCTCCTCGAACACGGCCTCGATGATGAAGTCCGCGTCCGCGAAGCCCTCGGCCTTGTCCAGGACACCGGAGACCAGGCCCTTGAGACGGTTGGCCTTGTCCTGG
Source organism: Streptomyces sp. NPDC022552 (assembly GCF_055561875.1). NCBI lineage: Bacteria > Bacillati > Actinomycetota > Actinomycetes > Kitasatosporales > Streptomycetaceae > Streptomyces > Streptomyces sp. NPDC022552. Next base: position 84,822 of record NZ_JBVHGJ010000013.1, on the reverse strand, counting down.
TTGATCCGGCCCTTGCCGAGCAGCTTCTCGATCTCGGCGTGGACGTAGCCCACACCCTTGTCGACGCGCTCCTGGTCGATGTCGGTCAGGACGACCGGCACCTCGAGGCGGCGCAGGAAGAGCAGGGCGAGCTGGGAGGCCATCAGACCGGCGCCGACGACGCCGACCTTGGTGACCGGGCGGGCCAGCGACTTGTCCGGGGCACCGGCCGGCCGCTTGGCGCGCTTCTGCACCAGGTTGAAGGCGTAGATGCCGGAGCGCAGCTCGCCGCCCATGATGAGGTCGGCCAGCGCCTGGTCCTCGGCGTCGAAACCGGCCTGGAGGTCGCCGTCCTTGGAGGCGGCGATGATGTCCAGGGCGCGGTACGCGGCCGGGGCCGCGCCGTGCACCTTGGAGTCGGCGATGAACCGGCCCTTGGCGACGGCCTGGTCCCAGCCCTCACCGCGGTCGATCTCCGGACGCTCCACCGTGACCGAGCCGTTGAGGACGGAGGCCGTCCAGATCAGCGACTGCTCCAGGAAGTCCGCGCCCTCGAAGATCGCGTCGGCGATGCCGAGCTCGAAGACCTGCTTGCCCTTGAGCTGGCGGTTCTGGTTCAGGGAGTTCTCGATGATGACCGAGACGGCCTTCTCCGCGCCGATCAGGTTCGGCAGGATCGTGCAGCCGCCCCAGCCGGGGACCAGACCGAGGAAGACCTCGGGCAGCGAGAACGCCGGCAGCGCCTTGGAGACGGTGCGGTAGGTGCAGTGCAGCCCGACCTCGACACCGCCGCCCATCGCCGCGCCGTTGTAGTACGCGAAGGTCGGCACGGCCAGCGCGGACAGACGCTTGAAGACGTCGTGGCCGCCCTTGCCGATGGCGAGCGCGTCGGAGTGCTGCTTGAGCAGCTCGACGCCCTTGAGGTCGGCGCCCACCGCGAAGATGAACGGCTTGCCGGTGATACCGACGCCGACGATCTCACCGTTGGCGGCCTCGGCCTCGACCTGGTCGATCGCCGTGTTGAGGTTCGCCAGGGACTGCGGACCGAAGGTGGTCGGCTTGGTGTGGTCGAAGCCGTTGTCCAGCGTGATCAGCGCGAACCGGCCCGCACCCGCGGGCAGTTCGAAGTGCCGTACGTGGGCGCTGGTGACGACCTCGTCCGGGAACAGCTCGGCCGCACCCTTCAGAAGCTCGGCGGTGGTGCTCACTTGCCCTCCCAGTGGGGGTTCTCCCAGATGACGGTGGCGCCCATGCCGAAGCCGACGCACATCGTGTTGAGGCCGTAACGGACCTGCGGGTTCTCCTCGAACTGGCGGGCCAGCTGCGTCATGAGACGGACGCCGGAGGAGGCGAGCGGGTGACCGTAGGCGATGGCTCCGCCGTACTGGTTGACGCGGGCGTCGTCGTCGGCGATGCCGTAGTGCTCGAGGAAGGCCAGCACCTGGACGGCGAAGGCCTCGTTGATCTCGAAGAGGCCGATGTCCTCGATGGACAGACCCGCCTGGGCGAGCGCCTTCTCGGTGGCCGGGATCGGGCCGTAGCCCATGACCTCGGGCTCGACGCCGGCGAAGGCGTACGAGACGAGGCGCATCTTCACCGGGAGGTCGTTCTCGCGGGCGAAGTCCTCGGAGGCGATGATCGAGGCCGTGGCGCCGTCGTTGAGACCGGCCGCGTTGCCCGCGGTGACGTTGCCGTGGACGCGGAACGGCGTCTTCAGGTTCGCCAGCGACTCCAGGGTGGTGCCCGGACGCATCGGCTCGTCGGCGGTGACCAGGCCCCAGCCCGTCTCGCCGGCCTCGGCGTTGGTGCGGCGGACCGAGATCGGCACCAGGTCCTGCTGGATCTTGCCGTCGGCGTACGCCTTGGCGGCCTTCTCCTGCGAGCGCACGGCGTACTCGTCGGCGCGCTGCTTGGTGATGCTCGGGTAGCGGTCGTGCAGGTTCTCGGCGGTCATGCCCATGAAGAGGGCGGACTCGTCGACCAGCTTCTCGCTCACGAACCGCGGGTTCGGGTCGACGCCCTCGCCCATGGGGTGACGGCCCATGTGCTCGACACCACCGGCGATGACGGCGTCGTACGCGCCGAAGGCGATGGAGCCGGCGACCGAGGTCACGGCCGTGAGGGCACCGGCGCACATGCGGTCGATCGAGTAGCCCGGGACGGACTGCGGCAGCCCGGCGAGGATGCCCGCGGTGCGGCCGAGGGTCAGACCCTGGTCACCGATCTGCGTGGTGGCGGCGATGGCGACCTCGTCGATCTTCGCGGGGTCGAGGCCGGGGTTGCGGCGCAGCAGCTCCCGGATGGCCTTCACGACGAGATCGTCGGCGCGGGTCTCGTGGTAGATGCCCTTCGGGCCCGCCTTGCCGAACGGGGTGCGGACGCCGTCGACGAAGACGACGTCCCTGACGGTACGAGGCACGATGGCTCTCCTCCAGGGTGCGGGATGGCACTGCTGCGGCACGCGGCTAAGCGCGCGCTTGCTCCCCCCATGCTACTTGCGGGTAACCATGCTGCCCAGCCCCGGGGGCCGGAGCGGCGAAGGTCACATCCGCCGACCGCCGATCGGAGGGTCCCGCAACCCGATGGGCCCAGGCGCGATGCCGTGCCGTGGCGAGGGGCGCACCGCGAGTCGAGGCTGGTCCCGCCGGGGCAGGAGGCCCCGGGACCCGACGCACGGAACGGATCTCCATGCCCGTCATCACCAAGGACCACGCGGTCCCCCACAAGTCCACCCTGCCCGCGAACAAGGACGAGATGGTCAACCTCTTCGTACGGGAGAAGCACGACACGTCGCCGGGGCACGGCCCGGATCGCAAGGCCGTCCTCATGCTGCACGGCCGGAGCGTTCCGGTACTCGCGGGCTTCGATCTCCAGCACGCCTCGTACAGCTGGGCCGAGGCGCTGGCGAAGGCCGGCTACGACGTCTTCATGATGGACCTCCAGGGCTCCGGGAGGTCGCCACGCCCGAAGATGGACGAGCCGCGGAACTGCAGCCAGGCCAACCAGGCCCTCCTGAAGCCGCGACCACCGGGCTTCACCCCCGGCCCGGCGGCCTACGCGTTCCAGCTGAACAACTCGGACAGCGACCAGGACGAGCTGCACACCGTCGTGGAGTGGATCCGCAACGAGCGCGACGTGGACACGGTCGCCTTCGTCGGCTGGTCGGCGGCGGCGTTCAGCATGGGGCCGTACGCGGTGAAGAACCCCACCACGGTGGAGAGCCTCTTCCTGCTGGCGCCGATCTTCCCACCCGACGCCACGTCGACCCCGCCGAGCCCGCTGCCGCAGCCGGGCGTCCCGATGTTCCTGACCACGAGATGGGGTGTCGAGTCGGGGTGGAACACGGAGCTGCGCTCACCGGACCAGCGTGAACCCGGCATGGTCGAGAGGGTGTGGGCCGCGATCATGGAGAACGACCCGGTGGGCAGGACGTGGGGACCGCCGGAGGGCCTCAGCCGTGTCCGGAACTTCGTCCGGTGGGGCTGGAACAGGACGACGGCGGCGCAGGGCGGTGTCCTCGGCGGAAGCGTGCCGATTCTGATCGTGTACGGGGATGCCGACGCCACGGTGAACACGTCACCACCCAGCACGAACCCGGAACTCAACTTCTCGGTCCCCGCGCTCTACGACGCCGTCGCGGGCTCCCACAAGCTCATGGTCCGGTTGGCCGACGCGGGCCATTCGCTGGTGTGGGAGGTGCAGCACAAGAACGTGCACGCCCTCTCGAAGCACTGGCTCAAGCACCTCAAGGTCGACGGCAAGACCCAGGGGGTCTTCGACATGGCCGTCAACGGTGACCTCAGCCCGGTCCCGTAGTACGGCGGAGCCCCCGGCCGCGCGCGGCCGGGGGCTCCGGGTCACTCCTTGACGCTCGCCAACGCCGTCACGAGCAGCGGCGTGACCAGCTCGATCTGCCAGGGGCGCGCTCCGTACCCGGCGAGTGCGCCGGCCACCGACTCGGCCGTCGCACCAGCGGGCGGCTCCCAGCAGACGCGGCGGACGGTGTCCGGGGTGATCAGGTTCTCCTGGGGGAGGTTCAGCTCCTCCGCCAAGGCCGAGACCGCCGTACGGGCGGCCGAGAGCCGGGCGGCCGCCGCCGGGTCCTTGTCCGCCCAGGCGCGCGGCGGGGGCGGACCCGCGACCGGCTGTCCGGGCTGGGGAAGCTCGTTGTCCGGGAGGGCCTTCGCCCGGTCCACGGCCGCCTGCCACTGCTCCAGCTGTCGCCGGCCCATCCGGTGGCCGAAGCCCGGCAGCAGGGTGAGCGCCGCGACGTTCGCCGGCACCGCGAGCGCGGCCTCCACGATCGCCGCGTCGCTCAGCACCTTGCCCGGCGAGACGTCCCGCCGCTGGGCGATCCGGTCCCGGGCCGTCCACAGCTCCCGTACGACCGCCATCTGGCGGCGGCGCCGCACCTTGTGCATGCCGGAGGTCCGCCGCCACGGGTCCTTGCGCGGTGGCGCGGGCGGGGCGGAGGCGATCGCGTCGAACTCCTGCAGGGCCCACTCCAGCTTGCCCTGCCGGTCGAGCTCCTTCTCCAGTGCGTCACGCAGGTCGACGAGAAGCTCGACGTCCAGCGCGGCGTACCGGAGCCAGGGCTCGGGCAGCGGGCGGGTGGACCAGTCCACCGCGGAGTGCCCCTTCTCCAGGGCGTAGCCGAGCACGGACTCGACCATGGCCCCGAGTCCGACCCGCGGGAAGCCCGCGAGCCGGCCGGCCAGCTCGGTGTCGAACAGCCGGGTCGGCACCATGCCTATGTCCCTAAGGCACGGCAGGTCCTGGGTCGCCGCGTGGAGGATCCACTCCGTCCCCGCGAGCGCCTCGCCGAGGCCGGTCAGATCGGGGCAGCCCACCGGGTCGACGAGCGCGGTACCCGCGCCCTCGCGGCGGAGCTGGACGAGGTAGGCGCGCTGGCCGTAGCGATAGCCGGAGGCACGCTCGGCGTCGACGGCGACGGGCCCGTGGCCCGCGGCGAACGCGGCGATCACCTCGGCGAGCCCCTCGGCGGTGGTCACGACGGGCGGAATGCCCTCACGGGGCTCCAGCAAGGGGATCGGCAGCCCATTCGCAGGGACGTCGTCGTCCGGGGGAGCGCCCCCGGTGGTTCGCAGTGCTGTGTCTGCTGCGGTCTCTTGGGCGTCGGTCACGTGTCAAGGGTATCTGTGAATCGGCAAATGCCTGTCGACAGAACGCCGGAACGTTCCGTCGACAGGCGCCGATCTTTCGTCAACCGCGCGGGGTGCCCGTTCGGGGCCTCGGCGGACTCAGTGGATGATTCCGGTGCGCAGCGCCACCGCGACCATGCCGGCCCGGTCGCCGGTGCCCAGCTTGCGGGCGATCCGGGCCAGGTGGCTCTTCACGGTGAGGGCGGAGAGGCCCATGGACACGCCGATCGCCTTGTTCGACTGGCCCTCTGCCACCAGCCGGAGCACCTCGACCTCGCGGCCGGAGAGTTCGCGGTAGCCGCCCGGGTGGCTCGGAGCACCCGGGGGGCGGCGGTGGCCGAGGCGGGCGGCCGCGGCGCCGATGGGGGCGGCTCCGGGGCGGGAGGGGTGGCCGATGTTGGTACGCGTACCGGTGACGACATAGCCCTTGACGCCACCGGCCAGTGCGTTGCGCACCGCGCCGATGTCGTCGGCCGCGGAGAGGGCGAGGCCGTTGGGCCAGCCCGCCGCGCGGGTCTCGGACAGCAGCGTCAGGCCGCTGCCGTCGGGAAGGTGGACGTCGGCCACGCAGATGTCGCGGGGGTTGCCGACGCGAGGACGGGCCTCCGCGATGGAGGACGCCTCGATCACGTCGCGTACGCCGAGGGCCCACAGGTGGCGGGTGACGGTGGAGCGGACGCGCGGGTCGGCCACGACGACCATGGCCGTCGGCTTGTTCGGGCGGTAGGCGACCAGGCTTGCGGGCTGCTCGAGGAGAACGGACACACGGCCTCCTGGGGAGATGCGGGACGGAGCCGGCTCGGGGAAGAAGCCGGGGGCGAACCCGTGCGGTGAAGGGGTCATTGACCTCTTCGGCAGCTGGGCCGCCTGCCTTTAGGGAAAGATCACGATTTGGTGAGTAACAATTCGGGCAATTCGGACGCGTGATCGATCATCCTACGAGTGAGCCTCCATCCGGACCCCCCGCCGACCCTCGTCAGGACCTCCCGTCAGGCCTCGTCGAGCCCTCGCCGGGGCTTCGTCGGGGCGCTCCTCCCCGGGCGCTCCCCGCAGCCCTCGGGGCGCCCGTCCGGGCCGACCCGGGGCGCGTCCTACGGCTGCTGCGGGCCCCTGCGCTGGGGCAGGGAGACGACCCCCGCACCCGAGATCGTTCCCGCCCCCGGGTCGGGCGTCGACGGCGGGAGTCCCGCGACCTGGCAGAGCAGATCGGACCAGGCCGTCAGATGCGCCGCCGCGTCCGGCGCGCCGCCCAGGGCGTCCTGCGGCGTCCAGGACGCCCGGATCTCGATCTGGGTCGCCGGGCGGCGCTCGGCCAGCCCCCCGAAGTAGTGCGAACCCGCCTGGGTGACCGTCCCGCTCGCCTCCCCGTACGCGAGACCCCGCGCCTCCAGCGCACCGGTCAGCCACGACCAGCAGACCTCGGGCAGCAGCGGGTCCGCCGCCATCTCGGGCTCCAGCTCCGCCCGGACGAGCGTCACCAGCCGGAACGTGCCCTTCCAGGTGTCGTGCCCGGCCGGATCGTGCAGCAGCACGAGCCGCCCGTCGGCCAGATCGTCCTCGCCCTCGACGACCGCCGCCTCCAGCGCGTACGCGTACGGGGCCAGGCGCTGCGGCGGCCTGGTCGGATCGATCTCCAGCTCCGGCCGCAGCCGAGCCGCCCGCAGGGCGTCGACCGCCCGCCGGAATGCGGGGGGCACCGCGTTCGCCTCCGTGTCGCCCGTACCTCCGTCACCGTCGGAATGATCGGAAAAATGTCCCTGAGCCGCAGCCATGCGGGGAAGAGTAGGCGGAACGGGGGCCTCGCGCAGGGAGGGACACCCGGCCCGGGCGAGCGGCTTCCCACCACATGCGAAGATTCTGGTCGTGAGTGCCAATGACAGCCCCGTGGGCCAGCAGACGAAGCAGCAGTCGCGGACGCACGACTCCGCGTTCCTCAAGGCGTGCCGGCGGGAGCCCGTGCCGCACACGCCGGTCTGGTTCATGCGGCAGGCGGGGCGCTCGCTGCCCGAGTACCTGAAGGTCCGCGAGGGCATCCCGATGCTCGAGTCCTGCATGCGGCCCGAGCTGGTCACCGAGATCACGCTGCAGCCCGTGCGCCGCCACAAGGTGGACGCGGCGATCTACTTCAGCGACATCGTGGTCCCGCTCAAGGCCATCGGCATCGACCTCGACATCAAGCCCGGCGTCGGCCCGGTCGTCGCCGACCCGATCCGTACCCGCGCCGACCTCGACCGACTGCGCGACCTCACCCCCGAGGACGTCCACTACGTCACCGAGGCCATCGGGATGCTCACCGAGGAGCTGGGCTCCACCCCGCTCATCGGTTTCGCCGGCGCGCCTTTCACCCTTGCGAGCTACCTCGTCGAGGGCGGCCCGTCCCGCAACCACGAGCACACCAAGGCGCTGATGTACGGCGACCCGCAGCTGTGGGCCGACCTGCTCGACCGCCTCGCCGAGATCACCTCGGCCTTCCTCAAGGTCCAGATCGAGGCCGGCGCCTCCGCCGTCCAGCTCTTCGACTCGTGGGTCGGCGCCCTCGCGCCGGCCGACTACCGCCGCTCCGTGATGCCCGCCTCCGTCAAGGTGTTCGACGCGGTTGCCTCGTACGGCGTCCCGCGCATCCACTTCGGTGTCGGTACGGGCGAGCTGCTCGGCCTCATGGGCGAGGCGGGCGCCGACGTGGTCGGCGTCGACTGGCGCGTCCCGATGGACGAGGCCGCCCGGCGCGTCGGCCCCGGCAAGGCGCTCCAGGGCAACCTGGACCCGGCCGTGCTGTTCTCCACCCGCGAGGCCGTCGAGGCCAAGACGGACGAGGTCCTGGCCGCCGCGGAGGGCCTCGAGGGGCACGTCTTCAACCTGGGCCACGGCGTGCTGCCGACGACCGACCCGGACGCGCTGACGCGCCTGGTGGAGTACGTCCACACCAAGACGGCCGTCCGAGCGGACGCCTGAACCCGAAGGTGACAGCGCCGTCGTTCCCCACGGGGAACGACGGCGTCCGTCGGCGGCGCGGGCGCCCGGCGGTCCCGTCGGGAACTCCCCGTGCCGGCGGGGTCAGCCCGCCTCGCGCACCGCCGCCACCGCCTTGCGCGCCGCGACCAGGACCGGGTCCCACACGGGTGAGAACGGCGGCGCGTACCCCAGGTCCAGCGCCGTCATCTGCTCCACCGACATCCCGGCCGTCAGCGCGACCGCCGCGATGTCCACCCGCTTGCCCGCGCCCTCACGGCCCACGATCTGCACCCCGAGCAGTCGGCCCGTACGGCGCTCCGCCATCATCTTCACCGTCATGGGCGCCGCCCCCGGGTAGTACCCCGCCCGGCTCGTCGACTCGACCGTCACCGTGACGTACCGCAGGCCCACCTCCCGGGCCTCCTTCTCGCGCAGACCCGTCCGGGCGATCTCCAGGTCGCACACCTTCGACACCGCCGTGCCGACCACGCCGGGGAAGGTGGCGTAGCCGCCGCCGACGTTCGAGCCGATGACCTGGCCGTGCTTGTTGGCGTGCGTGCCGAGCGCGATGTGCCGCTCCCGGCCCGAGACCAGGTCCAGCACCTCGACACAGTCACCGCCCGCCCAGATGTTCTCGTGGCCCCGCACCCGCATCGCGAGATCGGTGAGCAGCCCGCCGTACACACCCAGCGGCAGCCCGGCCGCCTCCGCCAGGCGCGTCTCCGGCACCACGCCCATCCCGAGGACCACCACGTCCGCCGGGTACTCGCCGTCGTCCGTCGCCACCGCCCTGACCCGGCCGTCGTCCCCCGTGAGGATCTTGGTGACGGCCGCCGAGCCGACCGTCCTGATCCCGAGGCCGTCCATCACCTGGTGGACCAGGCGCCCCATGTCAGGGTCGAGCGTCGCCATCGGCTGTTCGCCCCGGTTGAGGACGGTCACCTCGTAGTCCCGGTTCAGCAGCGCCTCGGCCATCTCCACGCCGATGTACCCGGCGCCCACGACCACCGCCCGCCGGCCCTCCGTACGCTCCAGCGAGTCGATCAGGGCCTGCCCGTCGTCCAGCGTCTGCACACCGTGCACGCCCGGGGCGTCGATCCCCGGGAGCGGCGGCCGCAGCGGCCGCGCGCCGGTCGCGATCACCAGCTTGTCGAAGCCCGTCCACGACTCGGCGCCCGACTCCAGATCCCGGGTACGCAACCTCTGCCCCGGCACGTCCAGTTCGACGACCTCCGTGCGCATCCGCAGATCGATGTCCCGCGCCCGGTGCTCCTCCGGCGTACGCGCGATGAGCTCGTCGCGCTCGGCGACGTCGCCACCGACCCAGTACGGGATGCCGCAGGCCGAGAACGAGGAGAAGTGACCCCGCTCGAAGGCGACGATCTCCAGCTCCCCGGGGCCCTTGAGCCTGCGTGCCTGCGACGCGGCGGACATGCCCGCCGCGTCTCCGCCGATGACCACCAGTCGTTCGCTCATGGCCCTATTCTTCAGGGCCCGGTTCAGCTCCGGCGCGCTTCGAGCCCTTCGGCTCACTCACGGGGCTCCTCGGGCTCCTCGGCAGGCTCGCGCCCCGCACGACGCGCCGCGCGACGCGGCCGGACGAGCAGCCGCCACACCAGATAGCCGACGAGGGCCACCGCGAGCCAGGGAGCCGTCGCCGCCAGGACGATCCCGGCCCAGGCCAGCGCCGCAACCAGCGAGTTCCAGCCACCCCCGAGGGCGTCGAGGAAGCCCGGCCGGTCCTCGGAGTCCGACGCCTTCTCGGTCTCCTCCTCCATGAGTTCGAGGGTGATCGTCGCCAGGCTCGTACGGTCCTTCAGAGAGGCCTGCTGTGCCAGCAGCGACTCCAGATCGGCCTGACGGCGACTCAGCTCGCCCTCCAGGGTGACCACGTCGCTCAGCCGCGTCGCCCGGTCCATCAGCTTGCGGACCCGGTCGACGCTCGCCCGCTGCGTCGCGATCCGGCTCTCCACGTCCACCACCTGCTCGGTGACGTCCTTCGCGTCCGCCTTCCGGGACAGCAGCCGGCCCGTGCCCGCGAGCTTCGTGAGCACCGAGTCGTACGACTCCTGCGGGACGCGCAGCACCACCCGCGAGGTCACGTGCGTGTCGTCGATCCGCTCGGTCGACTCGTTGGAGACATGACCGCCCGCGCCCTCGGTGACCCGCCGGGCGGTGGCCAGCGCCTTGGTCGCGTCCTCGACCTCCACGGCCAGTTCGGCGGTACGGATGATGTGCTGCGGCTGGGGCGCGGGGGCCGGCGCCTTCGTGTCTGCGGTCCCCTTGTCCGCCTGGTAGCCCCGGTCGGCGGCGCCCGCGCCCTCGGCGGACTTCGCCGCGCTCAGCCCCTTGCTGTCCCCGCCGCTGTCCGACGCGCCCCCGGCGCAGCCGGTCAGCGCCAACGAGACCGTCAGCAGCGCCACGGCCGCTCTTCGTGCTCCACGCATGGGATCCCCCCTGGGATGGTGACGAGTGGTGCCGGTTCGACGTGGGGGAGGGGCGCGCGGGTTTCCTCCGGGTGGTAGCGATGCGGTCACGTTCTGGCCTCGGAACGGGTTTGAGAGAGTGGAGCCATGAACGCGGACACCAGGACCAGGCATGTCGTCGTCGTCGGAGGCGGTATCGCCGGTCTCGCGGCCGCCCACCGGCTGGTCTCGGCCGGGCTCCGGGTGACGCTGCTGGAGGGCGGCGACCGGCTCGGCGGCAAGCTGCTCGCCGGGGAGATCGCCGGCGCCCCCGTCGACCTCGGCGCCGAGTCGCTCCTCGCCCGCCGGCCCGAGGCGATCGCGCTCGCCCGGGCCGTCGGCCTCGGCGACCGGCTCCGGCCGCCCGCCACGACCACCGCCTCCGTCTGGACCCGCGGCAAACTGCGTCCGATGCCCAAGGGTCACGTCATGGGCGTCCCCGGCGACGCCGCCGCGCTCACCGAACTCCTCTCCGACGAGGGCCTGCGCCAGGTCGCGCGCGACCGTGAACTGCCCCCCGCCGAGATCGGCGAGGACATCGCCATCGGCGCGTACGTCGCCGAGCGGATGGGCCACGAGGTCGTCGACCGGCTCGTCGAGCCGCTGCTCGGCGGGGTGTACGCCGGCGACGCCTACCGCATCTCGATGCGGGCCGCCGTCCCCGCGCTCTTCGCCGCCGCCCGCACCCACCCGACGCTCACCGAGGCCGTCCACGCCGTCCAGCGCGCGGGCGCCGCGACCCCGTCCGACGCCGCGGGCGCGGCCACCGGCCTCGGCGGCTCCGCCTTCCTGGGCATCGAGGGCGGCATCGGCACGCTTCCGGAGGCGGTCGCCACGGCGATCCGCGCGGCGGGTGGCGAGATCCTGACCCTCATGCCCGTGACCGAGCTGCGCCGCACGGTGGACGGACAGTGGCGGGTCGCCGCCGGCGACCGGGAGTTCCTCGCCGACGCGGTCGTCGTCGCCGCGCCCGCCTGGGCCGCCGCCGAGCTCCTCGCGGCCGAGGCGCCCGTCGCCTCCCGCGAGCTCGGAACCGTCGAGTACGCCTCGATGGCTCTCGTCACCCTCGCCTTCCGGCGGCAGGACGTCCACGCGCTGCCCGGCTCCGGCTTCCTCGTACCGCCCGTCGACGGGCACACCATCAAGGCGTCCACCTTCTCCAGCCAGAAGTGGCAGTGGGTCGCCGACGGTGCCCCCGACCTCTTCGTCCTCCGTACCTCCGTCGGCCGCTACGGCGAGGAGGAGCAGGTCTTCCGCGACGACGCCGACCTCGTCGAGGCCTCCCTCAAGGACCTCGCCGCGGCCGCCGGGCTGACCGCCAAGCCCGTCGCCACCACCGTCACCCGCTGGACCGGCGGCCTCCCGCAGTACCCCGTCGGCCATCTCGCCCGCGTCGCCCGCATCCACGACGCCGTCGCCGCGGTGCCCGGACTGCGCGTGGCGGGGGCCGTGTACGAAGGCGTCGGCATCCCCGCCTGCGTCGCCTCGGGCCACCGCGCGGCCGACGAGATCACGGCCGGGTTCGCCGACGAGATCATCGCCACGTCGGAAACCACCCACCCTGGTGCAGGGCACTGTCCGTGACGGGCGAGAATAGGCGTATGAGTGCGCCCGAAAAGATCCCGAACGCCGGTAAGAAGGCGAAGGACCTCAACGAGGTCATCCGCTACACCCTGTGGTCTGTGTTCAAGCTGCGCGACAACCTGCCCGAGGACCGCGCCGGCTACGCCGACGAGGTCCAGGAGCTGTTCGACCAGCTCGCCGCCAAGGACATCACCGTCCGCGGCACGTACGACCTCTCCGGTCTGCGCGCCGACGCGGACGTCATGATCTGGTGGCACGCCGAGACGAGCGACGAGCTCCAGGACGCGTACAACCTCTTCCGCCGCACCAGGCTGGGCCGCGCCCTTGAGCCGGTCTGGTCGAACATGGCGCTGCACCGCCCCGCCGAGTTCAACAAGTCGCACATCCCGGCCTTCCTGGCCGACGAGACGCCCCGCGACTACGTGAGCGTCTACCCCTTCGTGCGCTCCTACGACTGGTACCTGCTGCCGGACGAGGACCGCCGCCGGATGCTCGCGGACCACGGCAAGATGGCCCGTGGCTTCCCCGACGTCCGCGCCAACACGGTCGCCTCGTTCTCGCTCGGCGACTACGAGTGGATCCTGGCGTTCGAGGCCGACGAGCTGCACCGCATCGTCGACCTCATGCGCCACCTGCGGGCCTCCGAGGCGCGGATGCACGTCCGCGAGGAGGTCCCGTTCTACACCGGTCGCCGCCGCTCCGTGGCGGACCTGGTGGCGGGTCTGGCCTGACGGCCGCCCTACCGACTCGGTGACGGTCCGGCTGCCTGCCGGGACGTCACCCCTCGACCCGGAAGATCAGACGGCGGACGGAGTTCCGCACGCCGCTCCAGCGACACCGGGTCCGGCTCCGGGTGCGGCGCGCACGACGCGCGCCGCACCGGCGTCTTTCCGGCGGAGTCCGGGACGATCCCCGTCAGCAGATACGTCTCCAGGTACCCGTTGACGCAGGCGTTCGCCCCGCCCCCGATGCCATGCGTACCGGCCTCCCGCTCGGTCACCAGGGCCGAACCCGCCAGCCTGCGCTGAAGTTCGAGGGCTCCCTCGTACGGCGTGGCCGCGTCCCGCTCGGCGGCCAGGATCAGCACCGGCGGCAGCACGCCGTGACCGGTCCGTACGTCCAGCGGCCTCTGCCGCGGTGTCTTCCAGTACGCACAGGGCAGATTGGCCCAGACGTTGTCCCAGGTCTCGAACGGGGCGTCCCTCGCCAGAAGGGTGTTGTCCCGGTCCCAGACGGCGAAGTCCTCCGGCCACGGCGCGTCGTTGCACTCCACCGCCGTGTAGACGGCAGCCCCGTTGTCCGTCGACTCCGTGATCTCCTCGTCCGGCGCCGCCTGTTCGATCAGCGGCTTCGGATCGCCCTTCAGATAACGGGCGAGGGCCGTGGCCCGCAGTGGCCAGAAACCGTCGTGGTACCCGGCCTGGAGCATCGCCCCGTGGAGCTGCCCCGGGCCGACGCGCCCGCCGGCCGGCCGCGCCGCGAGTTCGGCGCGGACCTTCTCGTAACTCTCCTGGACCTCCTGGACGGTGGCGCCGAGGCCGTACACCTTGTGGTGCTTGGCGACCCAGGCGCGGAAGTCGGTCCAGCGGCCCTCGAACGCGCGTGACTGGTCGAGGTTGTTGGCGTACCAGATCTTCCCCGGAGCCGGGTGGACGGGTGCGTCGAAGACCATGCGGCGCACCCGGTGCGGGAAGAGCGTCGCGTACAGCGCGCCGAAGTACGTGCCGTAGGAGGCGCCCATGTACGTCAGCTTCGGCTCGCCGAGCGCGGCCCGCAGGACCTCCAGGTCACGGGCGTTGTTGAGCGAGTGGTAGTGCCGCAGCGCCGTGCCGGTGCGGGTCGCGCAGCCCTGGGCGTACGTCTTCGCGCGGGCGATCCGCTCCCGCTTGAAGACCTCGGAGGGGTGGGTGGGCGCCGGGGTGGGGCCCTTGGGGCGGTCGGCGGGGTCCTGGCAGGAGACCGGGGCGGAGGCACCCACGCCACGTGGGGCGTAGCCGACCAGGTCGTACGCGGCGGCGATCCGCTTCCAGGCCGGGAGCTCCGCGACCAGGGGGAAGTACGTCGACGAGGCGCCGGGGCCGCCCGGGTTGAAGACGAGCGCGCCCTGCCGGTCGGCGGCCGGGCCCGAGGCCCTGATCCTGCTGACGGTGAGCGGGATCCGGGCACCGTCGGGGTCCGCGTAGTCGAGCGGGACCCGGACGGTGCCGCACTGGACGGACGGCGGCAGCTTCTCGGCCGCCGGGCAGCCGCCGAAGCGGATGCCTTCGGCGGCCGCGCGGCGGGCGGCGACGACGGTGCCGCCGTTGTCGGCGGGCGGGGTGTCCAGGGCGGGGGCGGGTGCGGCGGTGAGGGAGGTCAGCAGCAACGACCCGACGGTTCCGGTCAACGCGAGGGCTTTCACGGCAGGATCGTTGGCACGATCGGCCGCCCCTTGTAAAGGATCTCCGGCCGGTGTCGCGGGAATCGACCCGGTCAGCCGCTGGAGCTGGAGCAGCTCGACCCGCTGCTGCTGGAACAGCTCGAACTGCTGCTGCTGGAGCAGGAGCTGCCCCCGCCGCTGGAACTCGAACAGCTCGACCCGCCGCTGGAACCGCCGGAGCAGGCGCTCGCGGAACAGCCGCCGCCCCCGGACCCGCTGTCCGAGCCGCCCCCGCCGCCTCCCGTGTTCCCGGCAGCGCCGCCGCAGCCGCCCGGGCTGCCCGGAGTGCCCGCGCACCAGAGCATCGGGAGCAGGACCACGTCCGTGCCGGACGCTCCGGAGGTGGTGTGGATGCGGGTCCTGGAGAGCGGCATCCGAGCCGCCGCGATCAACTGGGTCCGGAGCTCGGAATCCGCAACGCCGCGCAGTCCGCGCAGCGCCACCTGGTGCCCGGCGTCGGCGTCGTAGACGTGGTCCCGGTGGTACTCGGCCGCGGCGCGCCGGCCGGCGCGGGTGGGGCGGGTGGCGTTGTACGCGGCGCAGCCGAGGGCCACGAAGATGCCGCCGAGGACGACGGGGATCACCTTGAAGAGGAACGGCACCTCGAACGCCTCGCGTTCGACGCCCACGGACAGGGCGATCGAGGTGACGAAGAGTGCGAGCGAGGTGATGCCGAGGGCGAGGCACGCGCGCTTGCCGGCGGCCCGGACGTCCGGCGCCACCATCAGACCGCGCGCCGCCAGGCCGTCGCCGATCTCCTGGACGGCAGGGCTCCGCATCACCGCCAGGCGCAGCTCGTGCAGAGCGCCGCTGGGAGCGGCCGCGAGCTGCTCCATGACGGCGCGGCCGACATGGTCCCGGGCCCGCAGGTCAGGGCGGAGGACGACGACGAGGCCGGGACCGCCGACCCCGATCAGCCCCTGGGCGTGCAGCGTCGCCAGGGCCGTGTCCACGACCCTGGGCGGGCCGCCGGCCAGGAAGGCGGCCTCGGCGAGGTCGTGGACGGAACCACCGCGGTCCGCGCGGGCGGCGCGGAGGCGGGCGATGAGCAGGGCGGAGCCGGTGATCACGGTGGCCCAGAAGAGCAGAGCGATCAGGTTCATGAGGGCGTCACCTCCGTACGAGTGCGGCGCGGGCTGCGCGGATGAGTCGGGCGGTCGGGCCGGGCGGACGCGTGTCGGTGCGCTCCTGCCACCAGCGGGTGAGGCGGCGCCTGGCGTCCGGGTCCTCGGGGCGTCCGGCGACGAGCAGGTGCTCGACGAAGGCGAGCGCGTCACGGCGGTAACCGCCGGTCATGGGGCGGGATCTGGCGTACGCGCGGAACGCGGGCCGGTAGTCGTCGCCGAGGATCTCGGGAAGCTCCGGCGCGATCTTGGCGATCACGTCGGCCCGCTTCCCCAGGAGGGCGCGGCTCTGCACCCCGAGCCGTGCCGGGTCGAACCCCTCGGGCACGGGCGTCCCGGCGACGAGCGCGGACAACAGCGCGGCCTGCGCGACCCCGACCCGCTCCCGAGCGGCATCGGCCCGCGCGGGAGCGGCGGTCGGCGCGGACGGTACACCTCCGGTCCGCTCGGCCCCCTGAGCCGCGGCCGGTTCCGCCGCGAGCACCTCGGCCTGTGCGAGCGGGTGCGGCATCGGGCCGCCCGACACGCGGGCGCCCGCGCCGATGAGCAGCGGCTGCTCGGCGGCGGCCACCGCCGTAGCGACCGCGGGGCCGGCCTCCATGGCCACCGGCGCGGTCGCCCGCGCCCCCGCCACCCGCCCCCGGATCGCTGTCAGTTCCGACGCCAGCTCCGCCGGCGCGGGGAAGTTGTCGTCGCGTTCCAGCAGGACGCCCGGCGGGGCGACCCGGGAGGCCAGGTCCGACAGGATGTCCAGGACGGGCTCCGGGACCGGGTGGGCGTGGGTGTCGTGCCAGACGCCGTCGCGGGAGAGGCCGCCCGCCACATGGACGTACGCGATCGCCTCCACCGGGAGTTCCGAGAGCGCCTTCGACGGGGACTCGCCCCGGTTGACGTGGTTCGTGTGCAGGTTGGCGACGTCGATCAGGAGCCGTACCCCCGTACGCTCCACCAGCTCCGCCAGGAACTGGCCCTCGGTCAGCTCCTCGCCCGGCCAGGAGATCAGCGCCGCGATGTTCTCCAGGGCCAGCGGCACCGGCAGCGCGTCCTGCGCGATCCGGACGTTCTCGCACAGCACGTCCAGTGCGTCCCAGGTGCGCGGCACGGGCAGCAGGTGGCCCGCCTCCAGGACCGGGGTCGCGGTCAGCGCGCCCCCGGCCCGGACGAACGCGATGTGCTCCGTCACCAGCGGCGCCCCCAGCGCCGTCGCCGTCGCCGCCAGGTCGGCGAGCCGCCCCGCGTCCGGCCGGTCCGCGCCGCCGAGACCCAGCGAGACCCCGTGCGGGACGACCGTGACCCCGCGCGAGCGCAGCCGCGTCAGCGAGTCGGGCAGGTGGCCCGCGCAGACGTTCTCCGCCACGACCTCCACCCAGTCGACGCCCGGGAGCGCCTCCACCGCCTCCGCGATCTCCGGCCGCCAGCCGATGCCGATGCCGAGTTCCGTCATGTCCCCCTCCTTCAGTCCCCCACGTGATGGCCCTGCCGGACACGTTCGAATCCAGTCGGGGGGACGTTCAGAGGTTGATTTGAGGTTTCGGTGCCGCTACGGCTCCGAGTGCGGCGTCACGATGCCCGCCTCCGGCACCGGGCGGGAGGTGAAGGACTGGTCGGTCCCCGACGGGACCACCGGCGAGGGCACCGCGGGCGACGGCACGACCGGCGGGCCCGTCGGAGGCGCCGTCTTCCGGCCGGCCGCCTCGTTCGCGAGCGCGTCGTGGTCGACCATCCCGGTGGCCTCCAGCATGGTGATGTGGTCCAGCACGGTCTGGTTCGCGTCGCTCGCCAGCTGCCGGATCAGCGTGTTGCGCGTGGTGTGCCGGACCTCCGCGACCAGCGCGAACACCTTGCCGTGCGCGTTGCGCAGCAGGTTCGCGAACTTGCGCTCGTACTCCTGGCCGCTCGCGGCCGTCAGCTCGCGCAGCCACCCCTGCTGCTGTTCGGTCGGCTGGTTCGGCAGCTCGACGCCCAGCTTCGCCGCCACGTCGCGGGCCCGCCGGTCCAGGTCCGTGTGGCCGACGACGAGATGATCGCCGCACTCCACCATCGCCTTGCTCGGGGCGCGTTCGATGGCCTGCTGGCCGGCGGGGAGCTCCCAGAGGCCGGCCAGCCGTACCTTCACCAGGAAGTCCCGGTCCGTGGCGGAGAGCGGCCCCCACTGCGTGGCGACGCTCGACGCGTTCAGATTCGCCTCGCCGGTTCCGGATCGGTCGGCGTAGGACCAGACGGGGAAGGCGAGCGCGCCGACCGTCGCGACGAGCGCCGCGATGATGAGTGCCGTCCCGTTGACACGTAGCGACAAGGTGTCTCTCCCGTACGTTCGAAATATCGGTCACCGGAACTGAAGCGGTAACGACGCTTCCGTTCAACCCGCTTGGCGGTATCGGGAGATACGTACTACGGGACGGGCGTGTTCAGTCGCCGAGCGATCCGAGCGCGGGAAACTCGGACACGACCGTGCACGAACCGGGCGCGATCTCCGTGAATCCGGCGTCCCGCACCACCGGCAGGCCGCTCGTCGTCAGCTCCGCCCAGCGCGCCGGATCGGCCGTGCGTACGGCCAGCGGGAAACCGGCCTCGCGCCACGCCTTGCGGTCGGCCTCCGCCAGCTCCCACCACAGCAGCTGCGCCCCGTGCCCCGCCTGGGCCATCGTCTTGCCCGCGGACATGTCCAGCTCCGGGTTGAGCCAGAGCAGCGCGGCGCCCGAACGCGGGGCGCCGGGAGCGGCCGGGTCCTCCAGGTCGGTGCCCGAGACCTGGAGCTTGGCCAGCTCCTTGGGCCAGCCGTCCAACGGGACCGGCGGGAACACCCGTACCTCCGCGGCCTCACCCGTCACCGTGATCCCCGGGAGCGCCTCCGCGCGCCGCCACTCCGCACCGCGCGCCCGGCGCACGACCTTGCGGATCCGGGCGTCCTGCCAGTCGGTCATGATCTGTGCCCACTCGCCGTCCCCGGTCGAGCGCTCGTCGGCGAGGATCTCCAGGACCGCGCGGGCGGCCGCCTCCAGGGCGTCGGTACGGGCCGGGGGCTCCGCCCGCTCGATCCGTACGACCAGGGGGAGGACGAACTGGGGCTTCTCATCGCGGATGTCGGTCTCTTCGCTGCTCACCTGGCAATTCTGCCACCGCTCAAAGAGACCCTTCTTGGAGGAACGGATGGTTCCGGGACAGGATGACCTCATGAAGAGCGACCTTTTTGCCGGCGAGAACCTCGCCGAGACCGCGACGTTCCCGGGCATGACCCTGCAGAACGCCAAGTGCGTCAAGTACGCCGTCAACGGCGAGATGCAGGCGCGCCAGGGTTCGATGATCGCCTTCCGTGGCAACCTCCAGTTCGAGCGCAAGGGCCAGGGCATCGGCGGCATGCTCAAGCGCGCCGTCACCGGCGAGGGCCTGGCGCTGATGGCCGTGCGCGGTCAGGGCGAGGCCTGGTTCGCGCACGAGGCGCAGAACTGCTTCATCGTCGACATCGAGCAGAACGACGCGTTCACCGTCAACGGCCGCAACGTCCTCTGTTTCGACTCCACCCTCAGCTACGAGATCAAGACGGTGAAGGGCGCCGGCATGACCGGTGGCGGCCTCTTCAACAGCGTCTTCACCGGCTACGGCAAGATCGCCCTGATCTGCGAGGGCAACCCGATCGTCATCCCCGTCACGGCGCAGTACCCGGTGTACGTCGACACCGACGCCGTCGTCGGCTGGAGCAACCAGCTGCAGACCTCGCTGCACCGCTCGCAGTCCGTCGGCTCGATGATCCGCGGCGGTTCGGGCGAGGCGGTCCAGCTGAAGCTGGAGGGCGAGGGCTTCGTCATCGTCCGGCCCAGCGAGCTCACCCCGCAGAAGACCTCGAACTGAACCTGGAACGGGTGGGGCGCCGGTACGGCCTGCGCGGCCCGTGGGTGCTGCGCGAGGTCGGCCTCGGTCTGCCCGCCGGCAGCCTCGTCAGGATCACGGGCACCAATGGCACCGGAAAGTCGACGCTGCTCCGGCTCGTCGCGGGCATCGACGCACCGACGGAGGGCCGGATCACCGGCCGGCCACGGCGCACGGCGTACGTCCCGGAACGCTTCCCCGCCGCCCTGCCCTTCACCGCGAGCGGCTGTCTGACGCACCTCGGGCGCATCCAGGGGCTCGGCCGGGCCGAGGCGGCGACGAGGGCGGGGGAGTGGCTGGAACGGTTCGGCGCGGGGCAGTTCGCGGACACCCCGCTCGCCGAGCTCTCCAAGGGCAGCAGCCAGAAGGTCGCCGTCGCCCAGGCGCTGCTGGCCGGGCCCGACCTCCTGGTCCTCGACGAGGCGTGGACGGGCCTCGACACGGGCGCGCGGGAGCAGTTGGACCGAGCCGTGCGCGAACGGGTCGCGGCGGGCGGCACGGTCGTCTTCGTCGACCACGACCCGCGGCGGCTCGCGGGGGAGGCCGACGCCGCGTTCACGGTGGAGGCGGGGCGGGTACGGGCCGGGACTCCGCGACGCGACGAGGATGTCCCCACCCGTGCGCGGATCGTGGCCTCCGGCGGCAGCCCGCTCCCCGACGGGCTCCCCGGCGCGCCGTCGTACGAGCCCGGACCCGACGGCACGACGGTGTACGGGGTCGACGCGGCGCACTCCGACGCGCTGCTCCGGGCCCTGCTCGCCTCCTCCTGCCACATCCACGAACTGAGCACCGCGGGCATCCGGGCAGGACGGGTATGACGGCACTTCTGCGCTACCAGACCGACCTGCTGCTGCGCTCCCAGCGCTGGCTCGCGCCGGTGCTCCTGTACGCGGTGTTCCTCGGCGTCGGCGTCCGGGCCGGCGAGCCCGTGCTCGGCGCCCTCGGCTACACGGCCGCCGCGCTGCTCCCCGTGACTGCCTGGATCGTGCGGATCTGTCTCGGCCAGGAACCGTCCGCCGTGCGGCACGTGGTGGCTGCCGCCGCCGGCCGCGAACGGGCCCACCTCGCGGCCGTCCTGGCAGCCGTGGCGTGCGCGGTCCTGCTCGGAGTCGTCGCCGTCCTCGGTGTGACGGCGATGAGCGACCTCCGCAGCGTCGACCCGGTCGAGGCCGCGACCGCCGGCCTGCTCGCCACCGCGGCCTGCGCCCTGACCGGCGCCGCGGTGGGCGCCCTCACCACCCGGCCGCTCGTCCGCTCCCGCGGCTGGTCCCTCGCCGCGCTGGTCCTCGGCTCGCTCCTCGCGCTCGTGACGACCGGTTCACCGGCGCAGTACGCGGTCGCGGGCCTGATCACCGGCTCCCGCACCGCGACCACCCCGATGCCCTGGCCCGCCCTCGCCGGCGCCCTGGCACTCGCCGCCGCGGCGGCGGCCGTGAGCACGAGAGCCACGGCCCGGCGGGAGTGAGGACCGTGGGGCCGCTGACGTTCGGGACCGCCGCTCGGGTCTCCGGCGTCGGTCCGCCCCGGGAGTAGGGTGATGATGCGACGTCATATCAGCATCCGCGTACGGGGGTTCACCGTGGAACGACTGGGGCCGCTCGAGCTCGTCGGAGACCGATGGGTCATCGGGGACCCGAAGCGGGAGGGCGGGGCGTGCCTCGTGCTCACCGCCGAAGGCCTGGAGCACCACCGGAACGCGGCATCCGAACCGGAGGCCGTCGTACCGTGGTCCAGGTTCATGCAGATGCACCTGCGCGCCACCGGGCGGGAGTGGACGGCCAGTCGGCCCATGGGTGTTCTCGGCGCCTCCCACGGCACGGTCATGGGCCCCGACGGGTGCGCCGTCACCGCGCTGCTGCGCCACCCGTACGAGGACTGGTCGGCGCGCTACAGCCACCACGAACATCGCTACACGGCGGCCGACGTCTTCTGGCTGGGGCACCTGATCCGGCACACGGTCGAGGCGAAGTCGGCCCACCGGCTGGGCGACCCGGAGTGGCTGGGGTCGGCGGTCGCCCGGCTGGCGGCGCTCTCCCCGTCGTGGGGTCTCACGGCGAACCGGCGGGCGGCGGACGTCATCGCGGAACTCCACCGCGTCAGCGCCTAGGACGCCCGCTCTGCCATCAGCTCGGAGACCTTCACGAAGCGGTAGCCCTTGGCCCGCAGCGCGGGGACGATCCGGCGGATCGCCTGCTCTGTGACGGGGGCCGCGCTGCGGGTGCAGTGCATGACCACCAGCGAGCCCGGCTTCACGCCGTCGAGGACCTGCTGGGCCACCGCGTCGCCGTCCTTGGCGAAGGCGTCGCCGCTGACCACGTCCCACTGCACCGCCGTGACCTTGGCGGGTCCGAGCGCGTGCAGCGCCCGGCCGTCGTAGCAGCCGCCCGGGAACCGGAAGTACGGGACGACATTGCGCGCCCCCGCCTTCCGGAACGCCTCGAAGGCCCGCTTCACGTCGGCGGCCATGTCCTGCTCGGCGACCGTCGGGAGGCCGTAGCAGGGCGAGGCGAAGGCGTAGTGGCTGTAGGAGTGGTTGGCGATCTCGAAGCGGGGGTCGGTGCCGATGGACCTCGCCTGGTCCGGGTACTCCTCGGCCCACCGGCCGGTCATGAAGACCGTGGAGTCGACCTTGAGCCGCCGCAGGGTCTCGATCAGCTGCGGGTTGTCGAACCGTTCGCCGCTCGCCGCGCGCGGCCCCTGGTCGGCCGTCATGTCGGCGTCGAAGGTGAGCGCGACGACCTTGTCCGTACCCTTGCGGCCCCGTTCGAAGACGGGGGTGAGCCCTCCCGGGCCCGGCGCCATCGTGGGAGGAGCCTTGCGCACGACGGCCGGCTGCCCGGGAGCCGCTCCGGCGCTCGCGCTCGGGCCGGCGCTCGCGCCGGACGCGGGGCTCGACGGTGCGGCGGACGGACGGTCAGGCGCCGCCGCCGTGTCGGCCGAGCCCCCGCCGCAGCCGACGAGTACGACACCCAGCAGAGCAAGTGCCGACAGCTTTCGTGCAGAAATGGTCACGAACGGAAGTTATCCGATCGCCCCGGTTCAGCGTTCGCGGCTCGACAGCAGCAGGGCACGAGTCCACGCGGTGAGCTGACGGACCATCGCCTGGGTCTGCGCGGCCCGCGACCGCCGGAACGGCAGCACGAGCAGGGCGGGCACGAAGGCGAGGGTGACGACGAGGAGGGGCAGCAGGGCGAAGGCGACGATGAGGGCGCGCTGGGCCCGACGAAGTGCGTGCATGAAGAGGAGGGCTCCTTCCGAGGAGGCGGCAGGGGTTGGTGGGTCCACCGTCGGCGGCGTCCGGTACGTTGCGAAAGCCGCAACCGGTTGCCGACGCGGTGTCAACACAGGTGGGGGAGTGCCATGACCGAAGTGGCCCGTACGAACGGGATGTCGTCGCGGATCGAGCGCGGCGACGTGGCGGAAGTTGCGGTGCTCGGCAACGTGTTGAGGGAGCTGTTCAACAGGCTCGGCATCAGCCAGAACCAGTACGCCCACCGCGTCCACCTCGACAAGTCGGCCGTCTCCCGCTACCTGGGTGGCCAGCGGCTCGCACCCCAGGAGTTCGTCGACCGGCTGATCCGCGAGGTCGAGGAGCACATCGGCGTACCGCTCCAGCTGGAGGCGAAGGAGGCCATACGGAACCAGCGCCTGGAGGCTCTGAGGGTCTGCAACCCGGCCGAGTTCCAGCTGGAGAGCCTGCGCGGTGAGCTGGCCCGCTCCCGCCGCGAGACCGACCGCGCCCACCGCAACATCGAGGCGCTGCACGCCCTGCTGGAGAAGAAGGAGTCGGAGGCCGGCCATCTCGCCGACGACCTCACCCAGCTGCGCCTGGACTGGGGGGCATCGCAACAGGGTCTCCTCCGTGAGATCGACCAACTGCGGAAGGATCTCCAGGACGCCGAACGACTTCGCGCCGATGCCGAGCGGCGCAGCGCGGATCTGCGGGACGACGTCCTCCGCCTGGAACAGGAGCTTGCGGAGCGGGGCGCGGCCGAGGATCTTCCGCTGGAGGCGCTCAAGCACGAGCTGCTGCGCATGTGGGAGGAGGAGCTCTTCCCCGAGGCGGCGAAGGAACTCACGGAGGCGGCCTCGGCGAGGCCGTTGGAGGAGGTCCTCGACCTCATGAACTGGCTGGTGGAGCACAGCCCGGACACGATGACGTCGGAGACCGTCGTGACCGACGTCGCCAGGCTGCGTCCGGTGGAGGACCTCATCCGGTTCGCTCCGGAGGTCAACGTACTCGCTGCCGCAGAAAGGGAACGGGAGCAGTCGAAGAGCTCGGCTGTCGCCGGCGCGTGGATGACAGCGGTGGCCTCGCGTGTGACCGAAAGCAACGTGGCGGCCTTCTACCAAGGACTCACACGTGCCCGGATCACACGTGCACAGGGCGACCTGATCCTCTCACGCGCGGTGCGCCGTGCCACCGAGCCGGCCCGGGCGATCAGCCTCATTCGCAACGCCCTCGCCGACTCGACCGAACCATCGCCCCTCGCCGCCACGGCCCGTGCGGTGTCAGTACGCCTGAGGAAGGACGAGACGTACCCCTTCCTCGTCGCTCTCGGACTTCTGGACGCGGGGCTGGAGCGGGTGGCGAGGCAGATCGTTCAGCACATGGTGTTCGGAGCCGGCGCACTGAGAACCCAGTCGACCGCCGACGACCGGCAGTTCCACGAGGGGATCGGCCGGCTGGAAGCGTCCGACCGTGACGTCCTGTTCGCGTTCATCGCCGACACACGGAACGACTGGCTGATCGGACGCTTCGCCGACCGTCTCCACCACGGCGGTGACGACCGCCGGCTGCTCCACCGCCTGATGGACGAGCTCGCGTCGCGCGACGCGCTGGTCCCCCTCCTGAAGAGGAATCCGGACGGGAGCTCCCACGTCTCCGCCGGCCTCAGGCGCTACCTCGCCACGCAGGAGCGCTCAGCTCGCCAGTAGCAGCCTCCGGCTCTCCGCCACGTCGAAGTCCCCCGGGGGGTACCGCGGATCCAGGGCCTCCAGGTGTTCCAGGAGCAGCTTGCTGATGGCCCAGTTGCGGTACCACTTGCGGTCGGCCGGGACCACGTACCAGGGCGCCACCCCGGTCGAGCAGCGTTCCAGGGCGAGTTCGTACGCCTCCTGGTACGCGGGCCACAGCGCGCGCTCCTCGATGTCGCCCGCGTTGAACTTCCAGTGCTTCTCCGGATTGTCCAGGCGCTCCAGGAGCCGGGCGCGCTGCTCCTCGTACGAGATGTGGAGGAAGACCTTGACGATCGTCACGCCGTCGTCGGCGAGGGACTCCTCCCACCGGTTGATCTGGCCGTAGCGGCGGCCGAGGTCGCGGCGGGGGACCAGGTCGCGGACGCGCGCGATGAGGACGTCCTCGTAGTGCGAGCGGTCGAAGATGCCGATCTCGCCCGGCACCGGAAGGGCCCGCGAGATCCGCCAGAGGAAGGGGTGGTTGCGCTCCTCCGCCGTCGGCGCCTTGAAGGCGCGGACCCGGCAGCCGGAGGGGTTGAAATGGCCGATCACATGCTTGACCGTGCCGCCCTTGCCGCTGGTGTCCATGCCCTGGAGGACGAGCAGCAGCCGACGGCGGTCGCCGGCCGTGCTCGCCGCGTACAGGCGCTCCTGGAACTCGGCGAGGCGGGGGGCGAGCAGGGCTGTCGCCTCGATCCCCGCCCTCTTGTCCGCGGGCCCGGCGGTGATCTCCGAGGGGGAGTACGCGGAGAGGTCGACCGGCTTCCCGGCGGGAACGCGCAGCAGGTCACGCAGGACCGGCTGCTTCATCGAGCGGAGCTGTTCGGACGCGTCCTTCCTGGACCTCTCCTTCTTCGACCCGTCCTTCCTGGGCCTGTCCTTCTTCGTTCCGTCCTTCCTGTCCGCGTCCTTCGCCGACCCGGGCTTCCGCTTCTCGCCCTGCTTCTTCTCCTGCTTCTGGTCCTTCTTCGCCACCTCGCCACCCTTCGCGTCCACCCGCGCCTTCCCCCGATCCTGCGACGGAACACGCGGGCGCGCGACCGCTGGCACGCGGGGCTACGTCAGCACCACGGCCCCGTCACCGCGAACGTCGTGCCGGGCGTGTAGCAGTTGACGTACATGGTCCGGCCGTCCGGGGAGAACGTGACTCCCGCGAACTCGCCCCACTCCGGCGCCTCCGGGGTGCCGATGTTCTGCGCCCCCCGTGCCACCGCGTACACCTCGCCCCGCCGGCTCACCCCGTACACGTGCTGGGCGCCGTTGCCGTCCTCGCAGACCATCAGCCCGCCGCTCGGGGCGAGGCAGATGTTGTCCGGCGACTCGCCGGGCAGCTGGATGTCGGTGCTCGGGCCGAAGACGACGACGAGCGTCAGACGGCGACGGTACGGCTCGTACCTCCACACCTGCCCGAAGTGGGTCCCTGCGGAGCCGTCTCCGGTGCGGGCGAACGACGAGACGAAGTAGACGGACCGGCCACCCCAGTAGCAGCCCTCCAGCTTCTGCGCGTGGGTGATGCCCCGCTGCCCGAAGTCCTGGTGCCTGATGGGGGTCTCGACGGCCAGCGGGTCCGGTACGGGCACCCACTCGACGCGGTCGAAGCTCGCGCCGGTCTCCTGGATCACGGAGAGGTCGGGCACACCCGGCACCCGCATCGCCTGCAGCTCCCCGCCCGCGCGCAGCGAACCGCGGCCGCCCATCGGCACCTCGGGCAGGAAGCGGTAGAAGAGCCCGAACGGCCGCTCGAACGCGTCCTCCGTCTCGTACACGATCCCGCTGTGCGGGTCGACGGCGATCGCCTCGTGCTGGAAGCGGCCCATGGCCGTGAGCGGTACGGCTCCGGTGCGGTGCGGGTCGGCTCCGTCGACCTCGAAGATGAAGCCGTGGTCCTTGGTGTAGCCGTTGGTCCCGGCCCTGTCCTCGGTCTCCTCGCAGGTCAGCCACGTACCCCAAGGGGTGGGCCCGCCCGCGCAGTTGACCGCCGTGCCCGCGATCGCGACGTGCTCGTCGAGGACGTTGCTGCGACCGTCGAGCGTGAGCGCCGTACAGCCGCCCTTGCCGGCGGGGTCGTACGTCAGCCCCTCGACGGTCGGGACCCCGATGCGGCCGGTGGACCGGTTCTCGTGGTTCCGGACGAGATGGACCCGTCCGCGGCGGCCGGCGAAGGCGGCCATGCCGTCGAAGTTGCTCGGGACGGGACCCTCGCCGGAACGGAGGTCCTCACCCTCGCGGGAGAGGACCGTGTAGCGGAAACCCTCGGGGAGGTCGAGGAGGCCGTCGGGGTCCGGGACCAGCGGTCCGTAGCCGGAGTGACCGCGAGCGGCCGACGTACCGGCGAAGAGTTCGGCGAAGGCGCCGGTGAAGGCGATGCCGGCGACGGACGCGCCGGTGCGGGACAGGATCTGACGTCGTGTTGCGGACATGAGGCAACCCACTTTTCCTGTTGGCGGACAGGTGTGTGCTGTGACGTGTGACCCGCATGTGTGTACCACGCAGGGTAGTGACACGTGAACCATGCGGGCCACAACGGCCTCATGTGGCGTGAGTGATCAGGCGAGTTCAGCGGTCAGCGTGATCGTCGTGCCGGTGAGCGCCTGGCTCACGGGGCAGTTCTTCTTGGCGTCCTCGGCCAGAGCCTTGAACTCGTCCGCATCCAGGCCGGGGACCTCGCCGCGCACGGTCAGGTGGATGCCCGTGATGCCCTCGCCGGGCTGGAAGGTGACGTCGGCCTTGGTCTCCAGGCGGGTGGGCGGGTTGCCGGCCTTGGCCAGACCGTTGGAGAACGCCATGGAGAAGCAGGAGGAGTGCGCGGCGGCGATCAGCTCTTCCGGGCTGGTCTTGCCGTTCGGCTCCTCGGCGCGAGACGGCCAGGAGACCTGGTACTCGCCGAGGCGGGAGGAGTCGAGGGTGACGACGCCCTTGCCCTTGAGGAGGTCGCCCTCCCAGACGGTGTGGGCGTGGCGGACGGTGGCCATGGTGTATCCCTTCGATCGGGTATGGCCCCCAACCTACTGCTCGACCAAGCCCTTCGCGTCTCGTGCCAGCGCCGTGAGCCGGGAGATCGCCCGGAAGTACTTCTTGCGGTACCCGCCCTTCAGCATCTCTTCACTGAACAGACGGTCGAAGGGGAGCCCGGAGGCGAGCACCGGGACCTCGCGGTCGTACAGCCGGTCGGCGAGGACGACGAGCCGGAGCGCCGTCGACTGGTCCGGGACCGCCTGTACGTCCGTGAGGCAGACCGCCGTCAGGTCGTCGGTGAGCGCGCCGTACCGGCTGGGGTGGACCTTGGCCAGGTGGTCGAGCAGATGCGGGAAGTCGTCGAGCGAAGCGCCCGGCGTGGCGTACGCCGCCTTCGTCACCTGTCCGTCGGAGTACGGGGCGGGGGCCTCGGGCAGTCCGCGGTGGCGGTAGTCCTCGCCGTCGATCCGCAGCGGACGGAAGTGGGCGGAGAGGCCCTGGATCTCGCGCAGGAAGTCGGCGGCGGCGAACCGGCCCTCGCCCAGCTTGCCCGGCAGCGTGTTGGAGGTCGCGGCGAGCGCCACGCCCGCCTCGACGAGCCGGCTGAGGAGGGAGGAGACCAGGACCGTGTCGCCCGGGTCGTCCAGTTCGAATTCGTCGATGCAGAGCAGCCGGTGTCCGCTGAGCGTGCGCACCGTCTGCTGGAAGCCCAGCGCGCCCACCAGGTTGGTCAGCTCCACGAACGTGCCGAAGGCCTTGAGCCCGGGCTCGGCGGGCGTGGCGTGCCAGAGGGAGGCGAGCAGGTGGGTCTTGCCGACGCCGTAACCGCCGTCGAGATAGACGCCGCGCGGCCCGGTGGGGGCGGCCGGCTTCTTCGCGAACCAGCGGCTGAGGGCCGGGCGCTTCCCGGCGCCGGTGGCGTGGGCACCGCCGAGCCCCTCGGCGAAGGAGCTCAGGGCCTTGACCGCGTCGGTCTGGCTCGGCTGGTTCGGGTCCGGGATGTACGTGTCGAAGCGGACCGAGTCGAACCGGGGCGGCGGGACCATCTCCGCCACGAGCCGGTCGGCGGGGACGTGGGGCTCCCGGGCGCAGAGGGAGACCGGGGCCGTTTCGCCGGAAGAGGCTTCGGCTATGACGCGCGAGGCGTGGAAGGTACGGGTCGACACAGTTACCCACTCTAAGCGCCGTGTCAGACTGCGAGGATGCGACGCCTGTTCCCTGTGACGGACATGACAGCAAGCGACGACGCCGGTCAGGACACCTTCGGTGACAGGGAGTGGTCCCTCGACGAGCTCGCCGACGCCTACGCGTACCCCGGACTCGCCCCCGGCGAGACCTGGCTGCGCGCCAACATGGTCTCCTCCCTCGACGGCGCCGGACAGCACGAGGGCCGCTCCCAGCCCCTCTCCTCCGACAGCGACATGCGGATCTTCGGCACGCTGCGGGGGCTCGCGGACGTGATCGTCGTGGGGGCGGAGACGGTACGCCAGGAGGGATACCGCCCGGCACGCGCGCGTGAGGCCTTCGCGGCCCGCCGGGAGTCCGCCGGGCAGGGCCCCGCGCCGGTGATCGCCGTGGTCAGCGCCTCCCTCGACCTGGACTTCTCCGCTCCGCTCTTCACCGAGCCCCTGGTCCCGACCCTCGTCCTGACCGGCGCCGCGGCGCCGGTCGACCGGGTGGCCGAGGCCGGGAAGGCGGGGGCGGATGTGGTGATCGCCGGGGACGGGCCCGGGGTCGAGCCGGCCCGCGCGGTGGCGGCGCTCGCGGAGCGGGGTCTGCGGCGGCAGCTGACCGAGGGCGGTCCGCGGCTGCTCGGCCAGTTCGTGGCGGCCGGAGTGCTCGACGAGCTGTGTCTGACGGTCTCGCCGACGATGACGGCGGGCACCGCGCAGCGCATCGCCGGGGGGCCTTCGGTGGCCGTGCCGCAACGGTTCGCCGTGGCGTCCGTACTGGAGGAGGCCGGGTTCCTCTTCACCCGCTACCGTCAGATCTGACAATCGGCGGAATTTGTCGTTCCGGTTAGCTTCCGCTGGGCACACTTACCCCCGTAGACCCCGTGCGGGCACGGGGAAGGATGGTTTCCGCAGAAGGGCTCCTGAGGTGTTCACAAGCGTTCTGATGATCGAGAAGCCCCTGACGTCCGTCGACGTGGAGTTCGTCACCACCCTGCACGGCGACGAGAGCGTGTCGTTCATCGTGCTGATGCAGCCGCGGGGCGACCAGGCCGATGTACTCCTGCGCGCCATCGACGACGTCGCCATGGGCGAACTCAAGGAAGCGACCCGTGAGGGCGAGGAGCCGGAGGGCAAGGCGGCCCGTGTCCCGGCGGAGCAGGCCCTGGAGCACTCGCTCCAGGCGCTGCGTAACGCCGGCTGCGAGGCGGTCGGACAGGTGGTCGAGGACCACCCCCTGAACAAGATGAAGTCGGTCGTCGACGAGTCCGACGCGGACGAGGTGATCGTCCTGACGGCGCCCCACTACGTGGAGGAGTTCTTCCACCGCGACTGGGCGTCGCGGGCCCGCCACAAGGTCGGCGTCCCGGTCCTGAAACTGTTCGCCCACAGCGAGGCGGAAACGAGCTGACGCCCCGCGCCGGGGTCCAGGGGGGCCGCCGCCCAGGTCCCGGGCGGACGCCCGTACCCGGCGCCCATGGCCGACGACCGAGCCCGACGTCCGGCCTCGGGCTCCAGACCCGGGGGTGGGCGCGCGGGAGCTGATCGCGGGGCACGACACCCGCGCCCGGTGCGCATGGCGGACGTCCGAGCCCTGCGGTCCGGTCCTGCGGTCCGGTCCTGCGGTCGAGCCCTGCGGTCCGGTCCTGCGGTCCGGTCCTGCGGTCCGGTCCTGCGGTCCGGTCCTGCGGTCGAGCCCTGCGGTCCGGTCCTGCGGTCCGGCCCTGCGGTCCGGCCCTGACGTCGGGCCCTGGGGTCCGGCCTCGGGGCAGGACGCCGTTGTCCGGCGTCGTCGCCCGTGGCCGGCGGCCGAGCCCCGGCGCCTTGTGGTCCGGCCTTTCGCCCGGCACTGCCGGGCCGGCCTCGGGAAACGGGGCCCGGGCGCGTGGTCGGCTTCCGTGCCGCCCGCCGGGCCCCGGGCGGCGGCGCCCCCGGGGCCGTCGGCCCGGGGGTGGCACAGGGAGCCACTAGGCTGGGGACCTCCTGTACGTCGTACCCCGGGGAGAACACTCATGGCACCCGCCATCCCTGCCGCCATGGAACGGCCGCACTTCATCGGCATCGGCGGTGCCGGAATGTCGGGCATCGCGAAGATCCTCGCCCAGCGCGGAGCGAAGGTCGCCGGCAGCGACGCGAAGGAGTCCGCGACCGCCGAGGCGCTGCGCGCGCTCGGGGTCACGGTGCACATCGGGCACGCCGCCGCCCACCTCGCCGACGACGCGTCCGCCGTCGTCGTCTCCAGCGCCATCCGCGCCGACAACCCCGAGCTGGCCCGCGCCGCCGAGCTGGGCATCCCCGTCGTCCACCGCTCCGACGCGCTCGCCTCCCTCATGGACGGCCTGCGCGCGATCGCCGTGGCCGGAACGCACGGCAAGACGACGACCACGTCCATGCTGGCCGTCGCGCTCACCGAGCTCGGCCTCGACCCGTCGTACGCCATCGGCGGCGACCTCGCCGGACCGGGCACGAACGCCCGCCACGGCGCCGGGGAGGTCTTCGTCGCGGAGGCCGACGAGAGCGACCGCAGCTTCCAGAAGTACGACCCCGAGGTCGCGATCGTCCTCAACGTCGAGCTGGACCACCACGCGAACTACGCCTCCATGGACGAGATCTACGAGTCCTTCGAGGCCTTCACCGCCAAGATCCGCTCCGGCGGCACCCTCGTCGTCGGCGAGCACCCCGGCGCCCGCGAACTGGCCGGGCGGGTCTCCGGCAACCGCGACCTGCACGTGATCACCGTCGGCGAGTCCGAGACCTCCGACGTGTGGATCCGCTCGATCGTCCCGAACGGCATGACCAGCGAGGTCGTCGTCGTCCTCGACGGCGTCGAGCACACCTTCACCGTCTCCGTCCCCGGCCGGCACTACGCCCACAACGCCGCCGCGGCCCTCGCCGCCGGCTCCCGCGTGGGCATCGACCCGGCGGAGCTGGCGCAGGCCCTCACCGCGTACACCGGTGTCGGCCGCCGCCTCCAGCTCAAGGGCGAGGCGGCCGGCGTCCAGGTCATCGACTCGTACGCCCACCACCCCACCGAGATGACGGCCGACCTGGAGGCCATGCGCGGCGCCGCCGGGGCCGCCCGCCTCCTGGTGGTCTTCCAGCCCCACCTCTTCTCCCGTACCCAGGAGCTCGGCAAGGAGATGGGCGACGCCCTGGCCCTCGCCGACGCCTCCGTGGTCCTGGACATCTACCCGGCCCGCGAGGACCCGATCCCCGGCATCACCAGCGAGCTGATCGTCGCGGCGGCGCGCGCGGCCGGCGCGGACGTGACGCCGGTGCACGACAAGGCCTCGGTGCCGGACGTCGTCGCGGGAATGGCCAGGCCCGGTGATCTCGTTCTGACGATGGGCGCGGGTGATGTCACGGACCTCGGTCCGCTGATCCTGGCCCGTCTTTCGAGCTGAGGAGCATGTGATGACGTCGTACGAGGTCGAGAAGCCGGACGAGCAGTGGCGCGCGGAGCTGACCCCGGCGGAGTACCAGGTGCTGCGGCAGGCGGGCACCGAGCCCGCGTTCCGCGGTGAGTACACGGACACCAGGACGAAGGGTGTCTACTCCTGCCGGGCGTGCGGCGCCGAGCTCTTCACGTCGACGGAGAAGTTCGAGTCGCACTGCGGCTGGCCGTCCTTCTACGACCCGAAGGACAGCGCGGCGGTCGAGCTGATCGAGGACCGCTCGCACGGCATGGTCCGCACCGAGGTCCGCTGCTCGCGCTGCGGTTCGCACCTGGGCCATGTCTTCGAGGGTGAGGGCTACCCGACCCCGACGGACCAGCGGTACTGCATCAACAGCATCTCGCTCACGCTGACGCCCGACGAGGGCTGAGCGGGCGCCCGGCCACGGCTTGGCGGGCGCCGTCGGATAACCGGTGGAGGTCCCGGCGAGGCGGTGACAGGGTGTGACGCATGACGTCGCACCACGCAGAGCGGCTCCTGAAGGAGCTGCATGCCTCGCTGGGACTTCGCAAGCGTCCGGAAGACGTGGCCCAGCTCGTGCTCGACCTGTTCACCGCCCAGGGGGCCGAACTCGACCCGGCCACCGCCACCGCCCTCGGCAAGGCCACCGAGAACTCGCTGCGGAGCCTCTGGCACGGATACACCTCCATGCGGGAGGAGTTCGCCCGGCCCGTCGGAGCACAACGCCAACTCGGACGCGCCGCCGAGCTGTTCGGAAACGTTCCGCCCCTTCCGGCGGAAGCGGGAGACGATCCCGAGCGGATCGAGGCGGTGATCCGCCGGGCGGGCGAGGAGATCGGCCGGGCGTACGGCGAGAACGACTTCGGCATGGACCGGCTCGACCGGGCCGAGCGCGCCGAGGCGGGCATCGGCGCGCTGTCCAAGCGTCAGTACAACAAGCGCTTCCGGCTGTTGCGCCGGATGGAGGCCAAGCTGGCGCGGGTCGTCCACGAACAGCGCCGCTACGAGGTCGTCAGGACCGGCAAGGGGGCGATCGCCCACACCCTGCCGTACGAGCTGTTCGCCGCCGACCCCGGATCCGCGGCCTTCGTCGCGTACCTCACCGCCCGCGGATACATGCGCAGCGTGTTCACCAACGGCAAGCAGCGCCGGCCGTACGACGAGGTGGCCGACGCCCTGTTCCAGCGGCTGCGCGCGGAACCCGAGCGCACCGACTGGTACGTGGTCGCCCACGCCCACCCCACCGCGGAGGTGCTCGGACACCTCTCCGACGAGGAACTCTCCCTGCTGCTCTCGCGCTGGAGCCGCTTCCTGCGGTCGGTCGCCGAGCTGCTCGAAGACGCCTGGAACAGGTGCGCCCTCGAGCGCAACACCATGATCGTCCGGCCGGGCAACGACTCGTCGACGTGGAACCAGGCCGCCCAGGCCTGGAGTACGGCCCGGGCGCACTGGTTCGCGCTCCTCACCGAACTGGGGCGGGAGGATTTTCTCGACCGGGTCTGCCCGGGCAAGGTGCCCCGGCTGATGGCGGCCGACGTCGCCTACTGGCACCGGAAGAGCGGTGGCGGCCTGCACCCCGACACGTACGTGTGGGCGGAGCTTCCGCTGCCCTGGAAGGTGCTGCGGGGCGAGGAGGAGTGCACGCGCTCCCTGGTCGAGCAGGTCTGCGCGCGGTACGGCGTGGACCCGGTGGCGGGCGGTTGGACCGCGCCGCGACCGGCCGCCGAACCGGTCGGATACCGCCGTACGCCGGAGCTGGTGCACGGGGTCCGGGTGGCGGATCCGCTCATGGCGAGTGCCCTGCGGTCCGCCGGGGTGTTCTCCGGGAAGGGCCAGCGCGCGGCGGCGAACGAGTGGCTCTGACGGGCCGTACCGGCGCGTCGACGGGGGAGGCGGGGGCCTGGAGCCGGCGGCCGGGAGCGTGGCGCCGGGAAGCCGGGCGCCGGAAATGAGTTGACCGGTGCGGCGCTCGCTGACGAGGATGCACGACGGCGGCGAGGAAGCTCTGCGGAGGAGCGCCCGGCTCGATCTCCGGGTGGACGTAGGTTCGAATCCTGCCCTTGCCGCCGCCTCTCTCATCCCTCCCACCCCAGGGGGACGCGTGACCCACGTACACGTCGTCTACGCGCATCCCGGTGAGCGCAGCTTCACGCGCGAGGTTCTCGACGCCTTCCTGTGCGGGCTGGACGGCGCCGGGCACACGTACACCGTCTCGGACCTCTACGCGGCGGAGTTCCGCTCCGAACTCACGCGCGCCGAGTACGAGCGCGAGTCCGGGCAGCGGCCCGACGCACCCGTGCCCGACGACGTCGCCGCCGAGCAGGCCGCGCTCGCCGCCGCCGCGGCATGGGTGTTCGTCTATCCGGTGTGGTGGGCGGACTGCCCGGCTCGGCTCAAGGGCTGGTTCGACCGGGTGTGGACGGTGGGGTTCGCCCGGAAGACCGTGGGGCGACCCACGGTGGCCGAGAAGGCGTTGGTTCTGTGCACGGCCGGGTACGACATCGCCGAACTCGAAGCCTCCGGCTGCTACGAGGCGATGCGGACGGTCATGCTCACCGACCGGATCGGCGCACGGGCCGAGGCGAGCGAGTTCGTCGTCCTCGGGGGTTCGGCGACCTCGGGCGAGGAGGGATGGCCGGCACTCAAGGCCGCGCACCTGGCACGGGCGGCGGAGCTGGCGCGCTCGGTCTGAGGCTCAGCCGCTCTTCGCCTCCTCGGGGGCGGCAGCCGGCGACGGCTCGTCGGAGCGCTTCCGGCGCCGGGCGAGGTCGCCCACGGCGAGGGTGAGGACGCCCGCCAGAAGACCCCAGAAGGTCGATCCGATACCGAAGAGCGTGAAGCCGGAGGCCGTCGCGAGCAGGGTGACCACGGCCGGTTCGCGGAGGCGGTCGTCCTTGAGCGCCGAGGTGAGGGAGCCGCCGATCGTGCCCAGCAGGCCGATGCCCGCGATCCCCAGGACCAGGGCGGGCGGCATCGCGGTCAGCAGCCAGCCGACCGTTCCGCCGAAGAGGCCGACCAGAAGGTAGAAGACGCCCGTCCAGACACCGGCGACGTACCGCTTCCTGGGATCCGGGTGAGCCGCCTCGCCGCTGCAGATCGCCGCGGTGATCGCGGCCAGGTTCAGTCCGAAGCAACCGAAGGGCGCGAGAACGGCGTTGACCGCGCCGGTCCAGGTCAGCAGGGGTGAGACGGGCGTGGAGTAACCGGCGTTGCGCAGCACCGCGACCCCCGGCAGATTCTGCGAGGCCATCGTCACGGCGAAGAGCGGCAGCCCGACACCGACGAGGACCTGCCAGTCGAACTCGGGTCGTACGAAGGACGGTTCCGCGAGCGTGAGCGCGAAGCCGTCCAGCTTCCAGGAGCCCTGCCACGCCGTCGCCGCGACACCGACGGCGAGCGCGGCGACGACCGCGTACCGGGGGAACCAGCGACGGCCGACGAGATACGCCAGGAACATGGGGACGGCGATGGCGCCGTTCCGCTCCATCTGCGTGAACAGCTCGGTGCCGAACTGGAGGAGGACCCCGGCGAGCAGCGCCGAGGCGAGCGGCACGGGAATCCTGTTCATGATCCGCTCGAACCAGCCGGTGACCCCGCTGATCACGATGAGGACGGCGGACAGCAGGAACGCCCCGACCGCCTGAGCCATCGTCACGCCCTGCAGCCCGGTGGCGAGCAGGGCGGCGCCGGGGGTCGACCAGGCCGTCACCACCGGGGCCCGGAAGCGCAGGGACAGACCGATGCAGGTGATGCCCATGCCGATACCGAGGGCGAAGACCCATGAGGTGAGCTCGGCGGAGGTGGCGCCTGCCGCCTTGGCCGCCGTGAAGACGACGGCCACGGAACTGGTGACGCCGATGAGTACGGCGAGGAATCCGGCGGCGACGGCGGAGGCGGGCGCGGCGGACTGGGCGTGTCGTAGGAAAGCCATGGCCAGGGCATCGTGGCACATCCCGTGTGCGGGGTCCCATCGGGTTTTCCACAGGCCTTGTCCGGTGGGCCCCGATGGCCGCAAGATCCAGGAGTGATCCATTTTGGGGAGGGGAAATGATCAAGGGAGACAACGCCTTCGTTCCGACGGTTCCGCTGCGGATCGCGGTGCGGGGCGGGATCGATGTCGCGGTTCTGCTGCTGACGGAGACGGGCCGGGTCCGGGGGGACGCGGACATCGTGTTCCACGGGGCGCCGGTCCATCCCTCGGGCGCGGTGCGGCTGTTGGGGGAGGACGGCGGCACGGTCTGGCTGGAGGGGGGCCTCACGGCGATCGAGGCGGAGATCAGCCGGGTGCTCGTGGTGGGGTCGACGGAGAGCGGCGCGATGCGGGACGCACGCGGGCTCTCCGTGGAGGCGCTCGCGCCGGACGGCACGCCGGTCGCGCGGTACGACGTGACGGACGCGGGCGGCGAGACGGCGATGGTGCTCGCCGAGCTGTACCGGCGCGCGGGGGGCTGGAAGTTCCGAGCGGTGGGCCAGGGATGGCTGAACGGCCTCGCGGGCCTGGCGAGGGACTACGGCGTGGACGTGGCGGACGAGCCGTCGGCTCCGGGCGGGGCCCCGGCCCCGGTGCCCTTCCAGCCGCCGGTTCAGGCTCCGGCCCGGGTTCAGCCGCCGGCCCCGGTCCCCTTCCAGTTGCCGGCTCAGCCCGCGGCCCCGGTGCCCTTCCAAGCCCCCGCCCCGGTGCCCTTCCAGCCGCCGGTCGGCGGGCCGCCCGCCCCGGCGCCCACCGTGGCGGTCCCGCAGCCCGCGCCGCAGCCGTTCGCGCCGCAGGCGCCCGTACCGGACTGGACGTTCGGCCCCGTCTTCGAGCCGTATACGAAGACCGGCCGGGACGGCGACGTGATCTCGGTGGACGGGCTCCCGCCGGGCCCGGTCGTGGTCGACCTCGCCGTGGACGCCAAGGACGCGTACACCGGCCTGTGGCCCCTCTCCCGGTTCAACAAGGAGGAGTCGAGCCTCATCAACAGCACCGAGGACAACTTCCGGGGCCGAGTGATCGCCTTCGTCCCCGGGAACGGGCGTCTGCGTCTGCGGCTCAGGGCGGACGGGCCCTGGCGGCTCCAGGTCCAGCCGCTGGCGGCGGCCCGGCGTCTGACGGAGCACGACATGGAGGGCTTCGGCCCCGACGTCCTGTTGCACACAGGGGGAACGGCCGATTTCGCCATCCGCTACCGCGGCGACGAGAACCTCATCATCTACATCTACGAACTGGCCGACCACGACGACCCCACCACGCTTCCGGACGTGGGGTCCACCGTCAACGAGATCGGCAAGCGGCGCGAGACCATACCGCTGCCCGAGGGTCCGGTCATCGTCCATCTGATGATGGCGGACGGTCCGTGGCAGGGGCGTCTGAAGCACCTCGAGCCGCACAGCCGCGGGCCGTCGTCCGGCGGCGGCACGACGAGGCTCCCGGAGACGCTTCCCGAGCCCGGCAAGGGGCAGAACTGGCTACGGCGAGGCAGACGCTGACTTCTCCGCGACCCAACCCGCCCCTCCGCGGGCCGGGGCAGGCGTGGGTCGCGTGACCGGCAGACGTGGCCCACGCGAAGGGAGCGGCGTGGGGGGACCGTTCAGGACGTCGGCTGCAGGAGGTCCCAGCGGTTGCCGTAGAGGTCCTCGAAGACCGCCACCGTGCCGTACGGCTCATGGCGCGGTTCCTCCAGGAAGCGGACGCCCGCCGTGGCCATGCGGTCGTGGTCGCGTGCGAAGTCGTCGGTGTGGAGGAAGAAGCCGACCCGGCCGCCCGTCTGGTGGCCCACGGCGGACTCCTCCTCCGGGCTCTTCGCCCTGGCCAGGAGCAGGCCCGTGCCGGCGGCGGCTCCGGCGGGCCTGACGACGATCCAGCGGGAGCCGTCGTCGCGGGTGGTGTCGTCGACGAGGTCGAAGCCGAGAGGGCCCGTGTAGAAGGCGAGGGCCTCGTCGTAGTCACGGACGACGAGAGTGACGAGAGCGATGAGGGACATACGTCCAGGTTATACGTATGACCGGAGGGGCGCCAAGCGGTGCGACAATGCACCGCATGGACGCCCAGCTGCTCGCCGAGCTCACCGACCGCGCCCTGCTCCTCGCCGTCCCCGGTACGCGGCGGATCCTGGGGCTCGCCGGGGCGCCCGGAGCGGGGAAGTCCACGCTCGCGGCCCGCCTCGTCGCCCGGCTCGACGGCCTCGCCGTCCTCGTGCCAATGGACGGCTTCCATCTGGCGCAGGGGGAGCTGGAGCGGCTCGGCCGCGCCGAGCGCAAGGGGGCGCCCGACACCTTCGACGCCGCCGGGTACGCCGCGCTGCTCGCCCGCCTCCGCAGCCCCGAGCCCGGCACCACGGTCTACGCCCCCACGTTCGACCGCACTCTGGAGGAACCGGTCGCCGGGGCGATCCCGGTCGACCCCGACGTGCCGCTCGTCGTCACCGAGGGCAACTACCTGCTCCACGACCAGGGCCCGTGGGCCGCCGTCCTTCCGCTGCTCGACGAGGCGTGGTTCCTGGAGCTCGACGACCACCGCCGCGTGCCCCGGCTCGTCGAACGCCATGTCCGCTTCGGCAAGGACCGCGCCCACGCCGAGCGCTGGGTCCGCGACTCCGACGAGTCCAACGCCCGCCTCGTCGCCCCCGGCCGCGACCGCGCCCACCTCGTCGTCCGCATGACATAGGCAGCGGA
Source organism: Streptomyces sp. NPDC022552 (assembly GCF_055561875.1). Lineage (NCBI taxonomy): Bacteria > Bacillati > Actinomycetota > Actinomycetes > Kitasatosporales > Streptomycetaceae > Streptomyces > Streptomyces sp. NPDC022552. Next base: position 46,114 of record NZ_JBVHGJ010000013.1, on the reverse strand, counting down.
CGAGCACGTCTAGCGGGCCGCGTGGTCCGTCGCCGCCCGCGCCAGGGCCCGCACGATCGGGTGCGGGTGGGTGCCGTCGCCGGCCAGTTCCGGCTGGAAGAGCGTGGCCAGGAAGTAGGGGTGGCCGGTCAGTTCCGCGATGCGGACCTGACCGGCCTCGTCCTCTCCCGTGAACCGCATGCCGTGGGCGTGGAGGGTGTCCAGATGACGGCTGTCGGGGCCGTAGTTGCAGTGGTAGCGCTCCGTCGTCCGTTCGGCGCCGAGGACCGACTCCGCGAGCGAGCCCGGAGTCACCCGGACCGGACCCTCGTGGCCGACCAGCGAGCAGGCGAGCGGTGCGATCAGCGGGTCGTCGCCAGCCGCCGCCGGGTCGTTCTCGGCGTGCGCGGCCGCCGGGAGACCGCAGACGTCACGGGCGAATTCGAGGAGCGCGTGCTGGAATCCCGCGCAGGTGCCGAGGAACGGGATGCCGTCCTCGCGGGCGGTACGGATCGCCGCCAGCGCGCCCGCCTCACTCGCGTACGGACTCCCCGGCAGCACCCACACCGCGTCGAAGTCCTTCACCGCGCCCGGCGCCTCCGCGTCACCGGTCGGGATCCAGTACGCGTCGAGGACCAGGCCGTCCCGCTCGGCCAGCGCGTCCAGCAGGGCGGGGATGCGGACATGGGACTTCACGTGCGGGGAACGGTCGCCGACCAGCGCGATGCAAGGAGTGTGCGTCATGCCGACCATGCTGGTCGGAGGGGCAGGTTCACGTCCAACGATGATTCCTGCACGTCCGATCGCGAACGCTTATGAGGGCCGACGGCGGCGCCGGAGCAGCGGCGAGGAGCCTCGCGACCGCACATGACCAGGGGGCTGCCGCGTGAACCCGCGCAATCTCCTACGCTCGGAACCCCATGGACCCGCACCACCTCCGTACCTTCGTCACCGTCGCCCGGCTCGGCTCCTTCTCCGAGGCCGCCCGCGCGCTCGGCTACACCCAGTCCGCCGTCTCCCAGCACATCGCCGCCCTCGAGAACGACCTCGGCCTGCCGCTCCTCGGCCGCCGCCCCGTCCTCCCCACCCGCGCCGGCGACCGTCTCCTCGAACACGCCGGCTCGCTGCTCCTCCGGCTCGACGCCGCCCGCGCCGACCTCGCCCGGTTCGCCGCCGCGCCCCGCGAGACGCTGACCCTCGCCGCCTCCCCGCTCGCCCTGCACCCCCGTACCCTCGCCGCCCTGCCCGCCACCGGGGTCACCCTGCGCACCCTGACCCGCGACGAGGTGTCCACCGCCGTCGCGACCGGAGCGGCCGACCTCGGTCTGGTCGACGGACTCGCCGCCCCCAGCGACCCGTTGCGGCTGCCCGACGTCGCCCCGCTCACCGCCTACCGCGTCGCCGAGGAGCCGGTCGCCGTGGTCCTTTCCGCCGGGCATCCGCTCGCCGGCCGCCCCGGCCTGAAGCTCGCCGACCTCGTCGACGCCCGCTGGCTCGACGCACCCGACGCCGGCCTCCCGCTCGACCGGCTGCGCTCCGCACACGGCGGCCCCTCCGGCCACGGCTTCCGCACCGCCCTACGCCACGAGGGCACCGACTCCCGAGTCCTCGGCGCCCTGGCCGCCGCCGGACACGGACTGACGCTCCTCCCCGTCTCCCTCGCCGCCACGATCGCCGGAGCCGTCGCCGTACCGCTGAGCGCCCCGCGCCTCGTCCACCGCGTCGAACTCCTCCACACCGGCGCCGAACCCTGCGGCCCGGCAGCCGAGTTGACCCGACGGCTGACGATCTGACCGGCCGTGCCGACACGACACCCCCTAGGCTGGTCCCACGGCGAGAGGAAGGCGGGCGGACGTGGGGCTGTTCCGGCGAGGACCCAGGCGCGACGGTGACGAAGCGCCCAGGGACCCCGAGTTCTCGTACTTCTCGCAGCGCGAGGCCGCTCTCTTCCGCAGCCGCGTCCGTGAGGCCTTCGCCGAACTCGGCCTCGAAGTGACCGTCTACGCCGACTCGGTACGCGACGCCGACGGCCGTGCCTTCGGTCTCGGCAACCTCGCCGCCGTCTGCCACAACGACCGGCGCGGACCGCGCGTCTGGCCCGCGCTGATCCGCCGCCATGTCGGCCTGGTGCTGCGCACCATGGACGGTCCCTCCGCGCTCGACACCCTCCGGCCCGAGCAGATCCGCGCCCAGCTCTACCCCCGCGTGATCAGCGGCGACGGCATCGACCCGGGAACCTTCGGCTACGCCCGCAGCGTCGCGCCCGGACTGTACGAGATCCTCGCGCTCGACCTGCCCGAGAGCGTCGTCATGCTGACCGACGAGGCGCTCGAACCGCTCGGCGACGTGACGGAGCTGCGCGACCGGGCGCTGGCCAATCTGCGCGGGCTGCCCGTCGAAGGCCACGAGACGGTACGGGACGCCGACGGCATGACCTTCGAGGTGATCCTCGGCGACTCCTTCTACACCGCGAGCCGCGTCCTCGACCTGGACGCCGTGGTGCGGCGCGTGACCGGCCGGCCGCTCGGCGAGCACGGGGCCCTGGTCGCGATGCCGTTCCGGCACCAGCTGGCCTTCCACCCGATCCGCGACACCACGATCGTCCCCGCGCTCGGCGCCATGGCCTCGTTCGCCGCCTCCGGTTACGAGGACACGCCCGGCGCCATCAGCCCGTACGTCTTCTGGTGGCGGGGCGGCACGCTCACTCAGCTCAGCGACCGGGACGGGGACGACGGCGAGCTGCGGATCGTCGTCGGCGAGGACTTCCACGAGCTGCTCGAACGCCTCATCGCCCAGGGGCCGGGACACGGCGGCCAGGAGCCGCGCTGAGCGGTCGCGCCGCGAGGACCGGGCGGGGCAGGATGACCCCATGTCGAGTACGCCTGAGTCCCGTACGTCCGAGTCCCCGACGCCCGCGCCCTTCACCGCCGACGACTACCGGGCCCGGATGGACCGCGCCGCCGAGTCGGCAGCCGACGCCGGACTCGCCGGCGTCCTCGTCGCGCCCGGCCCGGACCTGGTCCACCTGACCGGCTATCAGCCGACCGCGATCACCGAGCGGCTCACCGTCCTCGTCCTCGCCGCCGGCCGGGACCCGGTCCTCGTCGTGCCGACCCTGGAGGCACCAGACGCCGAGAAGGCCCCGGGCGCCGCCGCGCTCACCCTGCGCGACTGGACCGACGGCACGGACCCGTACACCGTCACGGCCCCCCTCCTCGACGTCGAAGGACGCTTCGGCGTCAGCGACAACGCCTGGGCGATGCATCTGCTCGGGCTGCAGAAGGAGCTGCCCTCCACCTCGTACGTGTCCCTGACCGAGGCGCTGCCGATGCTGCGGGCGGTCAAGGACGCGCACGAGCTGGAGCGGATCGCGGCGGCCGGAGCCGCGGCCGATCAGGCGTACGGCGAGATCCTCAAGGTCGCCTTCGCCGGCCGCAGGGAGACCGAGGTGGCGGCGGACCTCGCCGCACTGCTCATGCGCTTCGGCCACTCCCAGGTCGACTTCACCGTCGTCGGTTCCGGGCCCAACGGCGCCAACCCGCACCACGAGGCGGGCGAACGGGTCATCCGGCGCGGGGACATGGTCGTGCTCGACTTCGGCGGCCTCAAGCACGGTTACGGCTCCGACACCACCCGCACCGTGCACGTCGGCGAGCCGACGGCCGAGGAGCAGCGCGTCCACGACCTGGTGCGGGAGGCGCAGCAGGCCGGCTTCGAGGCCGTACGTCCTGGCGTGGCCTGCCAGGACGTCGACCGGGCGGCCCGCAAGGTCATCACGGACGCGGGCTACGGCGAGTACTTCATCCACCGCACCGGCCACGGCATCGGGGTCACGACCCACGAGCCGCCGTACATGATCGAGGGCGAGGAGCTGCCGATCGTGCCGGGCATGTGCTTCTCCATCGAGCCCGGCGTCTATCTGCCCGGCCGCTTCGGCGTCCGGATCGAGGACATCGTGACTCCGACGGAGGCCGGTTCGGGGGCTCGCCGCTTCAACAACACCCCGCACGAGATGGCGATCGTGGAGTGATCCGGCCGCGGCCCCCCTGGCTCACCCGTCCGTCAGCACCACCGCGCACTCCGCCGGGAGGCGCAGCAGGCCGTCCGGGCCCGGGGCGTCGACCGGGGTCCAGGCGGCGATGACCCGGTCGCGGCCGTTCGTGCCGAGCGGGATCTCCGCCGGCTCCTTGCCCAGGTTGACCGCGATCCTCAGCACCCCGCGGCGGAACGCGAGCCAGCGGCCTTCCTCGTCGAAGGCGACCCGCACCGCCGCCAGGTCCGGGTCCGTGAGGTCGGGCAGCGTACGGCGCAGCGCGATCAGCTCGCGGTGCCAGGCCGCCAGCCGGTTGTGCGGGGCGCGTTCGCGCTCGGTACGGTCGAGGACCGAGCGGTCCCGGGTGGCCGGATCCTGCGGGTCGGGAATGTCCTCCGCCGCCCAGCCGTGTTCGGCGAACTCCCGACGCCTGCCCTGCCGTACCGCCTCCGCGAGCTCCGGGTCGGTGTGGTCGGTGAAGTACTGCCAGGGTGTGGTCGCGCCCCACTCCTCGCCCATGAAGAGCATCGGCACCGAGGGTCCCGTCAGGACCAGGGTCGCCGCGCAGGCGAGCAGCCCGGGGGAGAGGGTCGCCGAGAGGCGGTCGCCCTGCGCCCGGTTGCCGATCTGGTCGTGCGTCTGGGCGTACCCCAGGAAACGGTGCGCCGGCGTACGGACCCGGTCCACCGGCCGGCCGTGGTGGCGGCCGCGGAAACTCGAGTACGTACCGTCGTGGAAGAAGACATGGGTCAGCGTCTTGGCGAGCGCGGCCAGCGGGGCGCGCGCGAAGTCGGCGTAGTAGCCCTGGGCCTCGCCGGTCAGCGCCGTGTGCAGCGCGTGGTGGAAGTCGTCGTTCCACTGGGCGTGGACGCCCAGGCCTCCCGAGACGCGCGGGGTCGTCGTCCGAGGGTCGGCCGTGTCCGACTCGGCGATGAGGAAGTGCTGGCGGCCCTGCTCCCGCGCCAGCTCGTCCACCGCCTCGCTCAGCTCCTCCAGGAACGTCAGCGCCCGGTCGTCCACCAGGGCGTGCACGGCGTCCAGCCGGAGGCCGTCGATCCGGTAGTCCTGCAGCCAGGCGAGCGCGCTGTTCCTCAGATACGCGCGGACCTCGTCCGAGCCCGCCGCGTCCAGGTTCACGGCGGCGCCCCACGGGGTGTGGTGCGTGTCGGTGAAGTACGGGCCGAAGGACGGCAGATGATTCCCGGACGGGCCGAGATGGTTGTGGACCACGTCCAGGACCACACTCATCCCGAGGCCGTGCGCCGTGTCGACGAACCGCTTCAGCGCCGTCGGACCGCCGTACGGCTCGTGGACCGCCCACGGCGCCACGCCGTCGTACCCCCAGCCGTGCCTGCCGGGGAAGGGGCAGAGCGGCATCAGCTCCACATGGGTGATCCCGAGCCCCGCCAGCTCCCCGAGCTGCTCCGCCGCCGCGTCCAGGGTGCCGTCCCGGGTGAAGGTCCCGACGTGCAGCTCGTAGAGGACCGCGGCGCGCAGCCGCAGCCGCGGGGCCTCGTTGAACCAGACGTACGCGGAGTGGTCGACGACCGCGCTGAGGCCGTCCGGGCCGTCCGGCTGACGGCGGGACCGGGGGTCCGGGAGCACCGGGCCGTCGTCCAGGGAGAAGCCGTACCGGTCTCCGTCCTCGGCCGGCACCACGCCGGTCCACCAGCCGTCCCGCTCGGCGTCCCGCTCCAGCGGGTGTCCGGTGCCGTTCAGCTCCAGCGTCACCCGGTCACGGGCCCGCGGGGCCCACACCTCGAACAGCACCGGCCGATCCCCTCGTCGATGGTCCACTCGCAACGGCAGCCGCGACCCTGCCGCAGCTACGGCGTCCATCCTGGCAGTCAGGACTGGGCCGCGCCCGGCGTGTCCCAGACGAAGTTGATCGCACGCTGGAAGGTCGCGTACCCCGTGCGGGCGAAGGCGTTCGCCATCGGCACGTTGCCCAGGTCGGTCGCCGCGCGGATGCGCGGCACGTCCTGGGCGGCCAGGATGCGGGTGCCCTCGGCGAGGATGTCGTCGATGTAGCCCTTGCCGCGGTGTGCGGGGAGCACACCGATGTAGGCGATCGTGTGGTTGTAGTTGTTCCGGGCGGGGACGACGAAGCCGACCGGCTCGCCGGTCTCCGGCAGCTGCGCGACCTGCCACCACGCTCGGGGCGAGGCGTAGTGCGCGAACTCCTCGTCGTAGTGCTGCTCCGCCGCCTCGCGGGCCGAGAGACCGGACGCGAGGTCGGCCTTCCCGTGCGCGTCGAGCGTGCCCTCCATGACCGGGGTCATCAGCGCGACCAGGTCCTCGCGGTCGCGCACCGGGCGGAAGTCGAGCCGGCCCGTCGGCTCAGGTACGGGCGTGCCGGGGAGCCACTCCAGGCGCAGCCGCTCGACCAGCGGGCGGGCGCCCGAGGCCTCCAGGACGCCGAAGAGCGTCTCCAGCCGGGCGTGGGTCTCGGGAACCTCGCGCCAGTCCGCCGGCATGAAGCGGCCGAACTCCGGGCGGGCCGCTCCCGCCGGTACGACCGCCGCGGTCGCCGTCTCGAGCAGGCGCAGGCCGATCTCGGCGCGCTCCCGCTCGGGGAGCTCGGGGTCCAGGTCGAAGAAGTCGAGGGCGAGCGGCGCGCCGCCCTCCTTGCCGGTCCACCAGGAGATCCTGGCGAGGACGCGGTCGCCGCGCAGGGCGACCCACATCCACGAGGGCAGGCGGCGGCCGGTGGCGAGGTCGTCCTCGAGTTCGTGGTCGAGGACGTAGCTGAGCCGGCAGAAGAGGTCCAGCTCGTCCGGTCCGGAGAGCGGGCGCAGCGTCACGCCGTCGGGCGTGCTGGTCGATGACGTGGTCACGTCGTGGTTCCCCCTGGGAGTCGAGTCCGCAGACCGTAACAGCGATCTTGGTCCGGGCGGTACGGAATTGAGGTGGGGCAGGCGGGAGTGGACGTGGTGGCGGCAGCAGGCCCGTGTGGGCCCCGTGCGGCCCTGTGCGGCCCCGTTCTGGACACTTCGGGCCCGTCGGACCGACAATCACGTTGTGACGACGCCTTTCGAGTTCTCCACGCACCCCGCTCGGCTCTCCGATGCCGAGCGGGACCGTGCGCTGGTGCTGCTCCGTGAGGGCGCCGCCCAGGGCAGGCTCTCGCACGACACCTTCCTCTTCCGTATGGAGCGGGCGCTCGTCGCCCAGCGACCGGACGAACTCGCCCTTCTCACGGCCGATCTGCAGACCGAGTCCGGCTGGACGCGGCGCGTGGTGGGCGTCGTGGAGAAGATGTCCGCGTTCACGGCCAAGCTCGGCCGGGCCTGGCACGCCGAACGGCTGCCGAAGCTGCTCCTGCCCGAGCCGGGGCCGTACCCGCTGCGGATCGGCCGCGACCCGGTGAACGGGCTGCGGCTCAGCCACGAGACGGTCTCCCGGATGCACGCCGAACTCTCCCTCCAGGACGGGCTCTGGGTGCTGCGCGACCTCGGCTCGACCAACGGCACCGTCGTGAACGGACGCCGGGTCACGGGCGCGGTGGCCGTCCGGGCCGGCGACATGGTCGGCTTCGGGCAGATGTCGTTCCGGCTCTCCGTACGCTGATGTCCTTCCGGGCCCCCTCTGTGCGCTGAACTCACTGGATTCATAAGGGATTTCTCCTGCGGGTGGGGATAACCCCCCGGCGGTCCACCGGAGTCCACCAGTGACCGCGTGGCGCCTCCGGCGGGAGGCTGATCACCATGAGAAGAACTGGTCAGCAGCCCCCGACTTCCCCGGGCTCCCGGGCCTCCCAGGCCTCCCGGGGCAAGGGCCCGGTCACGGTCCGTACGGCGCGATGGTGTGCGACGCATCCGTGGAAGGCGATCGCCGGCTGGGTGCTCCTTGTCGCCGTGTGCATCGGCGCCGGGGCGGCTGCCGGCACGAACAGGGGCTCGTTCGCCGACTTCTGGATCGGTGAGGCGGGGCGGGCGGAGGCCATGGCCTCGGGCAGCGGACTGACGCCGCCGCCGGTCGAGCAGGTACTGATCGAGCGCACGGCCCGGACGGCCGGCGACGAACCCTCGGTCGCGGCCGAGGAGATCCGCCGGCGGATGGGGACGCTCCCGGCCGTCGAGAAGGTCGACGCCCCGGTGACCTCGCGCGGCGGCGACGCGGTGCGGGTGGCGGTCACCCTGCGCGGCGACCGGGAGACCGCGAAGAAGGACGTCGAGACGCTCCTCGCCCAGACCGCCGAGGTCCGGCGGGCCCACCCCGGTCTGACGATCGAACAGACCGGCAGTGCCTCCATCTCCGTCGCGGTCAACGACAAGCAGGGCCAGGATCTCCAGCGGACCGAGATGATCAGTCTCCCGGTCACCTTCCTCATCCTCCTCGTCGTCTTCGGCGCGGTCCTCGCCGCCGGAATCCCCGTCCTGCTCGCCCTCTTCTCCTTCGCCGGCGCGGTCGGTCTGTACGGGCTCGCCTCCTGGGTCTTCCCGGACGCGGGCGGTGCGGCGCTCAGCGTCATCTTCATGATGGGCATGGCGGTCGGCGTCGACTACTCGCTCTTCTGTCTCAAGAGGGCTCGCGAGGAGCGCGAGCGGTCCGGCGGCACGATCTCGCACGCCCGCGCCGTCGAGCTGGCCGCCGCGACCTCGGGCCGTGCGGTCGTCGACTCCGGGTTCGCCGTCGCCCTCTCCCTCGCCGGTCTGTACCTCGTCGGGGACGTGATCTTCTCGTCGATCGCCACGGGCGCGATCCTCGTCACGCTGGTGGCGGTCGGCGGTTCGCTGACCGTCCTGCCCGCGCTGCTCGCCAAGCTCGGCCACCGGATGGACGGCGGCCGGCTCGCCCGCCGCCGTCGCGGGGGCGGCGAGGGGCGCGTGTGGGCCGCGCTGCTGCGCCCGGTCGTGCGCCGCCCGTTCGTGGCGCTCCTCGCCGGCGTCGCCGCGACCGTCGCGCTGGCCGCGCCCGCGCTCGGCATGCGGCTCGGCACCGAGGGCAAGGAGACGTTCCCCGACAGCATCCCGGCCGTCGCCGCGTACGACCGGCTCGTGACGGCCTTCCCGTCCGAGGGACCGGCGCATCTCGTTCTCGTACGGGGTGAGGACCCGGCCGCGCCCCTGCGGAAGCTGGCCGGGGCGACGCGCGGCGACGCGCTCTTCGCGCAGGACTGGGCGCCGGTGGTACGGGTCGCGGAGGACGGGCGCACGGCGCTGCTCGCGCTGCCCGTCCCGTACGCGGCGAACTCGCCCGAGGCCGACCGCTCGCTGGCACAGGTCCGCCAACGCCTCCTGCCCGCCGCCGTCGACGGCACGCCCGGGCTCCAATGGGCTGTGTCCGGCGAGATCGCGGCCGGCGCCGACTACGCGGCCCACCAGGAGCAGCGGCTCCCCTGGGTGATCCTCTTCGTCTCGCTCGCCACCCTGGCGATCATGTACGCCGCGTTCGGCTCGGCGGTGACGGCGGCCCTCGGCACGATCCTCAACCTGGCCGCCGTCCTGGTGGCCTGGGGCGTCCTCACCCTGGTCTTCCAGGGGACGTGGGCGGAGGGCCTGCTGGGCTTCGAGTCGCTGGGCTTCGTCGGCTCCCGTACGCCGCTGATGGTGTTCGCGATTCTGGTGGGGCTCTCCACGGACTACCAGATCTTCGTCGTCAGCCGGATCCGTGAGGCCGTACAGCGGGGTGTGCCGACCCGGGAGGCGGTGGTCGACGGGATCGCCGGCTCGGCGAGCGTGGTGACGAGCGCGGCGGTGATCATGGTGTCGGTCTTCGTCAGCTTCCTGTTCATCGACCGCATCGAGATGAAGCAGATCGCGGTGGGTCTGACGGTCGCGGTGCTCTTCGACGCGATCGTGCTGCGCGCGGTGATCCTCCCGTCGGCGATGGCGCTCCTGGGCGACCGCGTCTGGTGGCCGCACCACCCGGCGAAGACACGGACCGGGACGCCGTCGCCGGGGCTGCCGTCCGGCGCGGGGGCCGAGGGGAAGGTCCTCGTCTGAACCTCGTCACGGCGCCCGCGTGTCGCGCTCCGGGATCTCCGTCCTGCGGACCGAGATCCCAGAGACGGTCGACTTCACCCGTTCGGCGGTATGCGGGCTGCGGGTGACCGTCGCCGGTGGTGGGGTGGGGAGACGCACACACGCTGGACCGACAGGGGGCGCGATGCGCGACGAGTCGAAGCCGTGGATACGGAAGGACGGCTGGGCGGACCTGCCGCCCATGGAGCCGTGGCCCTCCCCGCGCGCCCGGACCGGTGCCACCACCTCCGCGGCCGCCTCCGCCTCCCCGGCGGCGCGGCCCGCCGGACGCGTCAGGGCGGCGGACGGGCGCGTCCGGGGCACCGCCGCCGCGCCCCCCGCCGCCGGGCCGTCGCGGAGCCGGACCGTCGCGCCCAGCCCCCTCGACCCCGGCGCCACCCGGGACCCGTACCGCGTCCACCGGGTCCTGCGCGAGGAGTTCCCGCTCACGTTCGACCCGCTGCTGCGCGCCTGGGTCCTCAGCCGGTACGCCGACGTCGCCACCGCCCTCACCGACGCCCGGTTCACCCATGGCCACCGGCCCGGCGACCCGCCGTGCGCCCAGACGCACGTCGACGTCGACGTGGCCGAGCTGCGCAGCGCCACCGCGCGCACCGCCCATGTCCTCGCCCGCCGGATCACCGACCGGCCCAACGCGGACCTGGTCGCGGACTTCTGCCACTGGCTGCCCGCGGGCACCGTCGCCGCCGCCGTCGGCGTGCCCTACCGGGACATGATGCGCCTGGTCCGCGGCCGCGCCGCCTCCGCGCTCGCGGGCCAGTGCACCAGCCAGATCTCGGTACGGGAGAAGGCCCTCGCCTCCTTCCTCGCCCACGTCCTCGTCGACCCGGAGCGCGCGGCCGCGCTCCGGGACGCCCCCTCGGAGCGGATCGCCCGCGCCTGGACCGAGTCGCTGCGCCACGACCCGCCCGTGCAGATCGCCGTCCGCCGCACCGCCGCCGAGGTGCGCGTCAGCGGCGGCACGATCCCGGCGGGGGAGCCCGTCGCCCTGCTGATCGGGGCCGCCTGCCGGGACCCGGAGCGCTTCCGGGACCCCGACCGCTACGACCCGCTGCGTGACGACCCCGGCCAGCTCACGTACGGCAGCGGCGCCTGCCCCGCCGTCCTCCTCGCCGGGTTCGAGGCCGAGTACGCCGTGCGGGCGCTCTTCGACGCCATGCCCCGGCTGCGGCTCGCCCACGGCTTCCGGCCCGAGCGGACCGGCCTGATCACCCGCGCCCCGCGGAGCCTTCTCGTACGCCCCGGCGGCTGAGCGCACCCCCGCACGCCCCCGTACGCCCGCCCGGCGGGCTGCGCCCTCCCGATCGGCCCCCTCACTCCTCCCGCGCGGGCCGGCGGCCGAGCAGCGCCACCGGACGCGCGTCGAAGAGCTCGGCCGGCTTCACCGCACCGCCCGTGAACTGCCGTACACCGTCGAGGAGATCGAACCAGGTGCCGGGCGGCAGGATCAGCTCGGTGTCCTGCCAGCCACCCGCCTCCGCCAGCCGCAGCGGCAGTCGTGTGACCGCCGTGACCGACTCCGCCGACGCGCCCTCGCCGCGGGCGAAGGCCAGACAGTGCGCCGCCGCGGCCCCGGTCACCGTGAGCGGGGTGTACGAATCGGGCGCGGCGAAGGCCTCGGGGTGCAGCCGCCGCAGCGCGAGCGCCGCGCGGACCACCGCCGTCTTGTCGTCGTCCTCGCCGGCCGTGAAGGGCCTCCGGTTGTCCGGGTCGACCAGCGCCCGGTACTCCCGCTCGGTCCCCTGGTAGAGCTCCGGTACCCCCGGCATCGTCAACTGGACCAGCGTCGCGCCCAGTTGATGGGCCCGGATGTGCGGCTCCAGGGCGAAGGCCGCCTCCGAGGCCGCCCGGAGCGGAATCCGGCCGGGGCCGGCCGTCACGAACTCGGTCACCGCCCGCTCGTACGCCGGATCGGGTTCGGTCCAGCTCGTCTGCAGCCCCGCCTCCCGTACGGACTTCAGGACGGCGGGACCGAGCCGCTCCGGGTCCGGTGCGCCGAAGCCGAACGCGGTCTGCCACGCCGTCCACGCCAGATGCGGGTCCGGAGCGGGCACGCCGGCCACCTCCTCCAGCAGATCCCGCCACACGGACGGGCATTGGGAGAGGACCGCGATCCCGGCGCGGATGTCCGCGCTGCGCTTGGTGTCGTGCGTGGACAGGACGGTCCCGGTCGCGGGCCAGTCCCTGGAGAGCCGGAGGCAGTAGGCGTGGAACTCCTCGATCGCGATCGCCGGACGCCCGGGGTCGCCCCCCACCTCGTTCGCCGACAGCAGCGGGGTGTAGCGGTAGAAGGCGGTGTCCTCCACGGACTTGGCGCGCAGCGCCGACGAGGTCTGCGCGAACCTCGCCCGGAACGCCCGGTGTTCGGGTCCGTCGCCGAGCCGCCCCAGCGCCAGAGCGCGTACGGTGTCGACGGCCGTGGCCTCCTCCGGTACCGCGAAGGCGGCCGTCGCGCCCCGGGCGGCTTCCGGGGTCAGCACCGACTCGTCGCCCTCGCGGTAGAAGCGGTAGACCGGGACGCGGACGAGGAGTTCACGGATCGCGGTGGTCAGGGCCCAGGGGGCGTGGTCGCGCAGCGCGGGATCGGCGGCGCAGATCCGCTCGGCGAGCCGGGTCAGCGCTGCGGTCTCCGCCGCCAGATCGTGCGTCACGACCTCGTACGCGGCCCGGCGGGCCGTCGCCTCCCAGGCGCCGCCCCGGTCTCCGGCGCGGCCCGCGAACTCACGGTACACATCGGTGAGTTCGGCGGCTCCGACACCGTCCACGAAGACGCCGTCCACGTATCGCAGCGCGTCGTAGCCGGTCGTCCCGGCGACCGGCCAGGCGGCAGGCAGCGGCTCGGGTCCGGTGAGGATCTTCTCCACGACCGTCCAGCAGCCGCCGCCCGTCGCCTCCCTCAGGCGCCGCAGATACCCTTCGGGATCGGCGAGGCCGTCCGGGTGGTCGATCCGCAGCCCCTCGATCACCCCGTCCCTGACCAGCCGGACGATCGTGTCGTGCGTCGCGTCGAAGACCTCGGGATCCTCGACCCGTACCCCGATCAGCTCCGAAATGGTGAAGAAGCGGCGGTAGTTGAGCTCCGTGCGGGCCAGCCGCCACCAGCCGAGCCGGTACCACTGCGCGTCCAGCAGCTCGGGCAGGGGGAGCCCTTCCGTGCCCGCGCGGAGCGGGAAGGTCCGGTCGTCCAGGTGCAGCGCTCCGTCGGAGACCCGCATCCGCTCCCGTACCTCCGGGAGCCGGGCCGGCAGCACGGGCAGCAGGATGCGGCCGTCCCCCGCCTCCCAGTCGATGTCGAACCAGCGGGCGTACGGCGATTCCGGTCCCTCGCGCAGCACTTCGCGCAGCGCGTGGTTGTACGTGGGCGACATGGCCATGTGGTTGGGCACCAGGTCCACGACCAGGCCCAGACCATGGGCCCGGGCGGTCGAGGCGAGGGCCCGCAGTCCCTCCTCGCCGCCCAGCTCGGCCCGGATCGCGCGGTGGTCGGTCACGTCGTAGCCGTGCGTGGAGCCGGGCACGGCCTCCAGGACGGGGGAGAGGTGGAGATGGGACACCCCGAGGCCGGCGAGATACGGGACGGCCCGCTCGGCGGCCGAGAAGGGGAACTCCGGCTGGAGTTGGAGGCGGTAGGTGGCGGTGGGCACGGTCCGGGCGGTGGGCGGGGTCGGGAGCGAGGACGTCATGCGAACGTACGTACCCGGCGCGGAGGCTTCTGTGTCATCGCCTCATGCGTCCGTTCGGGTGCATCGCGTTACGTTCTGGCGATGTTCCGTATGTATCGCGACACTCTGTCCCTGCTCGGACCGGTGCTGCCGGTCCTCTCGTTCCTGGGGCGGCTGCCCACCGCCATGTGCCAGCTCGGCAGCCTGCTCCTGGTCGCCGAGACGAGCGGATCCCTGACGACGGCGGGGCTCGCGGGCGGCGCGCTCGCGGCGGGACAGACGGTCGCGGGGCCGGTCATCGGCAGACTCGCCGACCGGCGCGGACAGCGTGGGGTGGTCCTCGTGGCATCCCTCGCCAACGCGGTCGCCGTCGCCGCGCTGGTCCTCGCGGCGCTCGGCCACGCGGCGCTCGGCTGGCTGATCGCCCTCGGCGCGCTCGCGGGCGCGACCGTCCCCCAGATCGGCCCGCTCGCCCGGACACGCTCGGTCGCACTGGCCAGGCGCTCCGGCGCCGACGACCGCGCGGTCGGCACGGTCCTCTCCTTCGAAGGCACCCTCGACGAGGTGTCCTTCGTCCTCGGCCCGGCGCTCGTGGGCCTCGCCGCCGCCCTCGCCCACCCGGCGGCGGCGCTCCTGACGGCCTCGGCCCTCCTCGCGACCTGCGGCACGGCGTTCGCGCTGCACCCGTCCGCCCGGGTGGCCGAGGGCGATGCGCCGGCCGTCACCACCCGTACGGGCGCCGCCGAACGGGGGCGGCTGCCGAGGTCCGCGTACGCCCTTCGGATCACGATGGTGCTTCAGGGCGCCATGTTCGGTGCCTCGCAGGCCGGTATCACCGCGCTCACCGAGAAGCTCGGGGCGCCCGAGCAGGCCGGGCTCGTCTATGCGGCCATGGGCGTGATGAGCGCCGCCGTCGGCCTCTCGATGGCCGCCGTACCCGCCCGGATCGGTCTGCCGACCCGCTGGCGGGCCGCCACCGCCGCGCTCGTCGTACTCTCGGCCCCACTCGTCCTCGTCGACTCGCTGCTCGCCCTGTACGCGGTCGTGACCGTCCTCGGCGCCGCCTACGCGCCGCACCTCATCACCGTGTTCGGGCTCACCGAGCGGACCGTGCCGGCCTCGCGGCTGGCCGAGTCGATGGCCTTCCTCACCAGCGGGATCGTCGGCGGCCAGGCCCTCGCGCTCGCCCTCTCCGGCCGCCTCGCGGACACCCACGGCGCCCCGGCGGCCTTCACGGTGGCGGTGGCCGCGGCCGTCCTGTGCGCGGCACTGTCCTGGTCGGTCCGCACTCGCGTGCCGTCGGCAGCCACCCGGGAGCTGGTGAGCGGCTCCTGACGCACCCTGCCGAGGTGTCGTCGAAGCCTGGTGGAGCGCGACCGCGTCGACCACCCGTCCGTGCAGCGCTGGGTGAGCGCCATTGCGTCCGGTGCGCCGCGCGCCCGCAGCGGCGGTGCCGGGCCGGACAAGTCGCCCGGCTCGCCCGGGCGTACGTCGCCGAAGCCCGGGCGCCAGGACCGGGTGCGGCGGCCACCTCTCGCGGCGTTGCCCACCCCACGGAATGGCACGAGGACGGCGGGAGTCGACAACACCGGTATTCGCCTTGACCGTCGGCCCTTCTGCTGGCGACCCGAACCTGCCGCGGATATCCTGAGAAGACATGGATCCGTGCGCTTCGCCGATCCCAGCTTCTTTCCCGGAATTGCCGTGGCGCAGACAGGAAGCCCGCAGGAGCGACGCGATGGACCTGTTGCCAGTTGAGATCAAGGTCAACATCGAAGGCGATGTGGGGGCGGCCCTGTCCGCTCTGGGTGGGGCGCTCGGTGTGAAGAGGGTGCGTCAGATCTGGTTCGCCGAGGACTCGGTGGGCGTCGCCGAAGGGCGATTGCCATTGCTGGACGGCGGCGTGATCGTACGGTTCAGGCTCGGAGCCGGTTCGGACGACCTGACGGTCAAGCTGCGACCGTGCACACGGGAGCAGCTGATCGGCCGCTTCACCCGCTCTTTCGACCACGAACTCTTCACCTACGGAATCGAGGAGGACTGGTCGGGCACCCGCCGTGTTCTGGCCGCCGCGCTGGTCCACGACCATCGGCCGGGGGAACTTTCGTCCGCGGTGGAGCCCGGTGCCGATCCCTCCGCGCCGATCGACGCGGTGCAGGATCAGTTCCTGAAGGTGTGTGCTCCCGACGTCCAGATAGGTGGGCTGGTCGCACTGGGGCCGATTCTCTCGACCAAGGTCGAGGACGTCGCGCTCGACGACCTGGAGGTGAACCTCGAGGTGTGGTCGGGCGCCGGTCTGGAGTTCCTGGAGGCGTCGATCCGGGTGAAGCCCAAGGACGACGACGATGCCGAGAAGCTCACAGCTCGGGCCGAGCGCAAGCAGCAGAAGCTCGAGGATGCCGTGCGAGAGCGGGGAGTCAAGCTTTCCGAACACCCCGACACCAAGACTCGCCGCGTTCTGACCGCCTTGGCTGCCTTGGCCGGTGCCGAGCCAGGCCCAGGCTGATACGGGCCGACTCGGAGTGAGCGGAACTCGGTTCATTGCAGACCTGGTTCATCAATCGCAGACCTGGTCCATCAGTCAGAGGGCGATCACGTTCAGGTACGTGTCGAGATGGTGGCGGGCAGCCGCGGCCACCTCCGCCAGATCGCCTTCCACCGTCCGCTCGGCAGACACGGCACCGTGCAGCGTCACGGCATCCCGCAGCCGGACGCTGCCAGCCGCCGGTTCCCGCTTCAGCGTCATCCGCGCGTCACCGAAGACCGCGCTCCACCACCCAGGGGCGGCAGCCTCACTCCGCGTCCCTCCGGTGGGGTGGACCTCTGCGTCGGCGACCTCGAAGAGTCGCTCTCTGACCATGACGAAAACGGCCGTCCTCAAGTCGTCCGTGCTGCCGAGCCACGTGGCGAGGGACGGGTCCAGGGGCCCGCCACCGGACTCGGTCAGTCCGGTGCGGACGGCTCCCGCCGTGACGGCGGATCGGTACGCCGTGTCCGCCGCGTCTCCGTCAGGCCAGGGTTCTCCGGGCGGCACGGACACCCTGAACACCTCGTGCAGTTGCTCCACGTCGATGTCGAGAGTCGCCGTGAGGGCCGTCGGCCCGGTGTCGAACTGCTCGGTGAGCACGTTACGTACGACGAACGGCGGCGCGGAGGCTTCTCGCAGGTTCGTCACGACCGCTTCGGCCGCAGCCGGACTGAAGGACACCAGGAAGGAGCTGGACGCCTGCGCGTCGATCCCGCCGCCGGGGCCGCCCTGGACGCTCATGAGCAGAGGACCGGAGCCATTGCGCGGCTGCTTGATGACGCACGAGACGGCGCTGCCGGTGATCGGCACCATGAGCAGTTCAGGATCCGGGTCCCCGCGGCGGTGGGTGAACAGATGGGCGATGCGCGTGGGCGGGTCCGGGTGGTCGTGGTTCGCGAGCTTCTCCACGATGCGGGCCTGGACGTCGGCGGGCAGGGCGACCGTACAAGAGAAGGTGCAGGAGCCGCCGAGGTACTGCGGATGAGGCCCTACGGGGGACTGAACCATGGCTGTGGCCGAGAACTCGAGGTCGGTCGTACCGGGCCTCGTCGCGATGGTCACCCGCGGTGGCTGGAAATAGAACCGGGTGGGTTCACCGGAGCGCGCCAGGTCGGTGTTGACCGCGTCGGGCCAGATCCGGACGCCGATGCGTGACGCTGCTTCCGTACCGCTGTCCACCGTGATCACGAGCGAGTCGGGGCCGAAGATCGGGCCTGTGGGGATAACGCTGCCTGGCATCGCGGATGCCCCTGTCGGTCGAAGGCGGTTCTGTCGGCGGTGGTTCGCGTCAGTGGATCACCGCCGACGTGACAAGGAGAACGGGCTCGTCGACGAAGTCGTGCGCGACGGAGACGGTCCGCGCGCCGGACGCCGCGTTCACGGTCAGCACGACCGTGCTGTCCAGGCCGGTGACGGCGGAATCCACCGGGAGCGAGGCGTGCACGAAATCGATGTCGTGGGAAGGGCTCAGCGTCAACGCGGGAACCGGGTCTCCCGGGTTGGCATCGAGTGTGATCTCCACTTTGATGGTGCTGACGCCCTCCGCCTCGAAGTTCAGCCCGGTCGCGTTGACCGTGAGCGGGTACTGCACCTCCTGCACGGTTTGGGTGCGGAACGTGAGGAAGGTCAGCATGTCGGCCTTCGGCAGCGGAGCGGCCACCTCCAGGGTGCGCGACACTTCCACCACCGTCCCGGCGCCGACGCCCGGGAGGGTGGTGGTCTCATGGGCTTCGAGCACCCTGCCCCCGAGAGGGACGATCGGCTCCGGGCCCTGGCCGTCCCGCACGTCGGCGCACTGGAGGAGCTTGAGGTCGAGAGGTCCCATGTTCGTGGCCTGGGCGCTGAACGGCTGCGATCCGGATTGCGGAGTGATCGTCAGGTCACCGTTGTGGGCGGTGCGGCGCAGGTTCAGCAGCACCTGGCTGCGCACGGGTTGGGGGAAGAGGTCGTCGAGCCGGACGGCGATGCTGCCGAAGAGGGGCGCCGTCCCTGGCGATGCGAGCTGTTGCAGGAACAGGTTGACGAGGGACGCGGCTGGTGTCGGACGGTCGTCGCTGATGTCGACACCCACTTGGATGGTGGTGCCGTCGCCGTCGGCGAAGGCGACCTGGCCGCTCCGAAGGCCTTGCAGAGTGGACGGGGTACGGGAGTCCAGCCCACTGGGCAGGGCGACGCGCAGGGTGCGCCCGACTGCCTCCGGGACGCCGGTGACGTCCGCCCGCAGGCGGGCGAGGTCGATCGGGTCTGCCATCGGGCCGACCGTGAAGGTGAAGTGGAACCGGCAGCCGCTGATGGAGGCGGGCGACTCGTCGACGATCGAGTCGCAGGCCGCGAGGGCGCCCTGCGCCGTGACGAGGATCCCGTAGGCGTCCGGTACCGCGATCACCGTGCCGCTGATCTGGCCGAGGAAGACACGCTGGAGAGAGGGATACTTCGACGGGATGTCGCCGAGAGTGGTCAGTTCGCGGTACTCCGTACGCTGTGGCGCGAAGACCCTGAAGTCGTTGGCGTCGATGATGGGCCGCGTCACGTCCCCCGCCGTGATGGTGAACCGGCTGCGGTGGGTGTCGGTGTTGAACTTGTCTCCGAGGAGCAGGCTGCGTCGGAAGCCGGCGGTGCACGGGAAGAAGACGTACGCGCCGATCCTGTCGATGAGGGACGGCAGGACGGGAGCGTCTCCGGAATTGCCCCCGTCACCGAAGACCTCGAACTGGAGTCCCTGGAAGATCGGCCCGTGGACGGGGAATCCGGTGTCTGGCGACGTCACCAGCGCCGTCTGGTAGCCGGAGTAGGTCGGCTCGAACTCCAGCCGCAGCTGCCCGTGCAGGGTGAGGTGCACGTAGGCGGCCTCGATCAGCGAACCGGACAGCTCGAACGTGACGGTGAAACTTGTCCCGCTGACGGTCGCTGTCGTGCCCGTCACCGTGTGCTCCGTGACGGATCCGTTGGGCTCCGTGAGGGGCACGACCAGCTTCACGACAGGCAGCAGGTCGGGCACGGGGTGCAACTGACCCGACGCGACGGAGGAGAGGACGTTGTCCGACAGGTCCTCCTTCACCGTCAGGGTGAACGTGGCGCGGTTGAACGGTCCTCCACCGGTGGTGGGTGCGCTTGTCTGTACGACGTCAAAGGCGAACTTCCGGTCTACGGCGGGCAAGACATATGCCGGGAGGAACCAGGTTGCGTCGGGAAACGGGCCGAAGGCGAGCACGTCCGGGACAGAACTGCTCTCCAGGCGCGGAAGCAACGGCGCGTCCGCGGGGAGTTCGGGTCTCCTGCTCTCATTGAGCACCGAGCCGATGTGGTCCCCTGTCCGTCGTACCAGCCAGGGCTTCGGCTCCGCGACCAGGAATTCGTCGAACGCCTGCTCCATCTGTCCCATGGTGTCTCCCCGGCGGGGTGATCCGTCGCTTTCCCGGACGGGCGGTTCCGCCCGCCCGTCCAGGGCATGCCGGTGGTGTCACGTGGTGACGGCGGCGGCCGCGGCGACGTACCGGTTGATGGTCTCGATCTTGTCTGCGGGTGCTCGCGGCAAGGGAGTGGGCAGTTGCGGAATGTACTTGATCCGCCCTTCCGGTACGGGAACCCGGACCGGCTCCGAGGTCGAGTAGAAGACCGGCTCGTCGGTGAAGTTGGGCCCGAGCGCCTCGACGGACACGGTGTAGCTGATCTCCTTCACGAGGACGTACTTGTCGGAGTACACCTCCCACAGCGCGTTCTTCACGTTGTCCTTGGTGACCACGATCGGCGGGAAGGTGTCGTCGTCGATGGTCGGCGTTATCGTCACGGTGATGTTGGACGGGAGCCGGACGGGCGACACCATGAACCGCACGAACACGTAGCCGACCTGGCTCGCTGTCATGACCGGCGCGTGGTCGGTGCTCAGTTCCTCGATCACGGCGACTGAATCGTCGGTCGGGGCGATCTGCGGGGACAGGTTGACGCGGGGGTCCTGCCCGTCGAAGATCAGCTTGCGCCGCAGTTTCACCTGGTCCGACGGCCAGCCGTCGACAGGGTTGTCCAGTCGCAGGAACGAGATGTTGACGAAGTCCTTGGCCGTCTGTTCTCGCCAGACGGCAGGCTGCTCCTGACCGTTCGGCTGCGTCTCGCCGGGTATGTAGTGCTGGCCACTGGCCCTCATGCTCAGATTGACCTGGCCGTTCTCCATCGGTCTCGAGAAGTCGGGATACCCGGCCTCCAGTTGGACGGATCTGAGCGGACTCCTGCGTTCGGTGCCGTCGGGGAGCTTCTCGCTGAAGTTGACCTCGGAGAACCCGGCGACCTGGACCTTCTTGAAGAACTCGCCGATGTCGATGACGAACAGATACTTGTTGAGATCTGCCCGCACGGCCGGCAGGAGGTCGGTGAGGTTGCCGCTGATGGTATGGCTCACGGAAACCGTCTGGTCGAGAATCAACCGCTGATTGACGTGGACACCATTGTGGGCATGCGTGGACTTGATCGATACGGACGATCCGCCGAACAACTCGCTGAACCACCCGCGGTCGGTCGACGCCTTGGCGTCGCTCTTTGCGGGGTCGAAGTCGAAGATCTCGTGCTTGACCAGTTCGAGCGCCGTCTTCTTCATCTCGTTGACCTGCTCCGTCACCCACTTCTTCGTCTCCGCGTCGAGCACCGCGTTGTTCTGCGTCATGTGCGTGGTGATGGCGCCGCTGGTGATGCATTTCTGGTAGGCGAACTCCGCTTGCAGCGAGTTGATCCGGAACAGCCCGCCTGCCGAGACAGCAGCCGAGAACGAGTCGAACACCTTGTCGATGTCGACGTCCACATCGATCGTGACACCGTTGATGTAGAAGGTTTCCTGGAGCGCGTTGGTGACCAGGAAGGGCGGCGCGGCCCCGAGCTTCAGCGAACTCGCGATCTGACCCGCGGCCGGCAGGTTGCAGCTGACCAGGAACGAACAGATGCCCTGAGCCTCGATACTGCCCTTCCCGCTGTGCTGGGCGGTCATGAGGAGTTTGCCACCCGTGACCGCCGGGTCCGGAACGGCGCACACCACGGCGCTCTCCGTGATCGGAATGATGCCGAGCGAGGGCTCAGGATCGTTCTGCTGGAAGTTGAAGAAGGGCCCGAGCCTCGACGGGATCTCGTGCTCCCGCTGCTTCAGCTTCTGAACCGCACCGGTGATCACGCTGGGCGGAATGGCGAACGTCGTCGAGAACGAGCAGAATCCGCCGCCGAGTTCGGTTCCGGCCAGATCACCGGGTGTGATGTGTGCCTCCTCCGACATCAGACCCTTGAACAGCGTCATCTGGAAGTTGAAGTCCTCCGGAGAATCGTGCTTCCGCGCCAGGAAGACCTCGGCGGGCTGGAAGTAGTACTGCGTGGGCAGCCCTGCCTGGCGTAGCTGCGGATTGTGCGCGTCCGGGTACACCTGGAGCTGGAACGGTCTACCCGTTTCGTCATTGACGGTGACGACGACGAAATTCGGACCGAACAATGGTCCGACGCCGGATACGAAGTCAGCCATGAGTGGAACTCCCTGCCGGAGAGGCCAGCGGATCTGCTGGAGGAGTCACCCGGTACGGCCCCGGCGCATCAGAACCTCACCGCTCCCTCGGGGGCATGGAGCCGGTCGACGGGTGCGCTGTGAAGATACTTCGACTGTAGGTCCAACTCTCCTGGAACCGCCACCTGACCAGGTAGTTCGTTCCGCAACTGTCGGAGGACCGAGCATTCTGTCCCGGGCCGCTCAAGGAGGTCGGCAGACCCTTCGACGGGGATTCAGGCGTCCTCGAAGACAAGGTCCTCGGACGGGTGCGTCATTCTCACCGTGTGGCCGTCGGTGACCTCCACGACGTGATGCAGACCGGACCGCCGCTCGCCCGTGGAGAGGACGGAGTATCGGTCCCTGGCACCCGCCAGATAGGCGGGGAAGCACGCCAGCGGC
Organism: Streptomyces sp. NPDC022552; assembly: GCF_055561875.1. Taxonomy (NCBI): domain Bacteria; kingdom Bacillati; phylum Actinomycetota; class Actinomycetes; order Kitasatosporales; family Streptomycetaceae; genus Streptomyces; species Streptomyces sp. NPDC022552. The sequence goes on along the minus strand of NZ_JBVHGJ010000013.1, from coordinate 24,015 downwards.
ATCGTGTCGAGGCGCAGGTAGTCCATCGTGCGCCGAAACAGCTTGGGGAGGATCACCACGTCGTCGGTGAGTGAGGCCACGCCTGTGATCTTGGCTCCGCTGGTGGTCACGTCGCTCACCCACAGGCCCTTTCCGGCCGCCCTGGCCGCGCCGGCCGTAGCGGCCATTTCCGTACGCAGGCTCGTGAAGAGGGAGCGGTAGAACGTCGGGTACGCCAGCCCCTCAGCCAGCAGATGGTGATTGACGGTCGTCCGCAGCACGGCGACATCCACGTCGATCTCCAGGCCGCTGGTGCCGGGCGGAGTGCCACGTCCGGCCAGGGCCACGCAGCGCCCGTGCACATCCGCACCACGGGTGAGGACGAATCCGGCAACCGTTTCCGGGGTGGTGGCGGTCACGGTCTCGTCCGGTCGGCGCTGTACGTCGGTGAATCCCAGCCACTTCAGCAGTTCGTCGCGCGCCGCGTGAGCGAACTTGAGCGGCTGGTGGTCACGCTTCGGGCCGTAATGGGTCTCGAGGGCGTCGACGGCGTCCAGACGCAGCTTCGCGCGCCCCAGCGCGGTGTGTTCCACAGCACGACCGCCCCCTCCACCGACGATGGTCCACTCGGTCGGGTTGTCGGCGGTGAAGTGAACCGTATCGCCGTCGGGCTGCGACCCCTTGATGTCGTAGAAACCCTTGATGAGCAGCATAGGCATGGCTACTCCTCAGCAGTGAGGCGGTGTGTTCGGGCCCCGAGACATTCGATCCGGAATTGCGGCGCGGCCACCTTTCTCTGGGTTCGTTCGCTACACGGTGTTGCGGAGGTCCTGAAGGTACTGCTGTACGAAAGCGTTGAACGCCGCCTGGACGTCCTGCTCCTCCTCCAGTTCGGGATCAAAGCCGTCCGGGTCCTCCCGGTAGACAAAGTCACCGAGACCGTCGGGCTCCATCTCGCTCAGGTCCGCAGCCGCCATGAGGTTGCGCAAGTGGGTCGACTCCAGCTCTGTCTCCGTCACGTCGCCCGGAGTCAGGTTGCCCGCGGTGTCCTCCAGCCCGGCGGCCTGCTGGAAGTCTGAGAGCGCACTCGCGATCTCTTCGCTGAACGAGCCGTCGATGGAGACGAGCGAGCCACCCGTGGTGCCCCGCCAGTCGTTCAACAACGCCTGGACGTACCTGACGTCCTGGGGTTCGTTACCGCCGTCCGGTCCCACGGATCCGCTCAGGGGGGAGCCGAAGGCGAGGACGGCCGGGACGAGGACCCCGCCGCCACCGAGGATGGCGATGGCGATGGCGGCCAATGCGGCGAGTGCGGCGATGACCGCGGAGACGAGGATCGCCTTGGCCAGCGCCTCCAGCAGCTCTCCGTCCACCTCCACGCAGATCTCGTAGACGACGAGGCCCTGAGCGATTTCCGGCTCGGTCGCCCGCCTGTAGTGCAGGGACACCCTGCAAGGGATGATGCCGAGATAGTTCCGTTGATAGAACGTGATGGTCCGATCGGGGTCGAACATCTTCCCCTTTTCGTACCGGACGAAATTGGGGTCGTTCGCGGAAATGAAGTCCATCAGTGACAGGAATGTCTCGATCTTCTCCCGTCCTGCCGTCCGCCCGAAGTCGGAGTTCGGCTTGATCTCGTAGAACTCCATGCGGACGCCCGGCTCGTGGGTGATGATGTCAGGCACCGCGAACCGTTCGTTCTCGTCGTCGCCTCTGTCGACAGGCTTCTTTCGCACTTCGCAAGAGTGAGAGATGAATCCTTCGTCAACCCCCGGGTTATGCGCCGCGAGGAAACTGGCAAGGAACCGGCATCGGGTCGTGTCCGACGCCTCGTCGAAGAAGTCCGTTCCGGTGCCACCCCGTTGGTAGGGGTTGCACCCACCCTTGCTGAAGCAGTACTCCAGACGGACGACCCATTCGACGACGAGGCCCACCTTGGCGGCCGCCCAACGGGGCGCGCCGGCCTCACGCGGAGTCGTGCAGAACTTCGCCACGGGAGTCACCTCTCCCTGTGCGCTCTCGATGCCGTGTGACGTGACGTTGGCTTCGATGTCGCGCGATGGCACACGGCCGCACTTCCAGGATATCCGCGCCACGCTGGTTCGCAGCCTGGCGAGGGGGTGCCACGAGAGGTACCGGACGGCACCTCAGATGATCTCCCGGTCGGGGCAGCATCGGCCGCATCAGGGCAGCTCATCGTTCGACTGCCGGTGGGCTCGGTCCTGCTGTTCAGCGAATTCGATCTGACACCGGTTGTGGTTCTCCGTCACCGGTCTGGTCTGCCCTCACTGATCCATGTGGGGGATGCGTCGCACCTCTCCGGTGTCCTCGCTCATCCGGCGTCGGTGCCACCTGTTACGTGAGGGGCGGGACGTGGAACACATGGTGAACAAGCCCCCAGGCACCGAGGTGAGTGATGAACGCCAGTCCGTCGAAGCCGGGGCGGGGTGCGAAGAGGACCGCGTCGAAGACGACCACGGCCCGAACGAAGTCCGCCTCCGCCAAGAGCCCGGCTCCCGCGAAGAAGACGTCTTCCCGTAAGCGCGCCGCTGCCGCCGCTGCGGACCCCGGCACCCCGTATGCGAATGGCTCGGGAGTGCGCGGCAGAGGTGAGTACCGGACCGGACCGGTCAGCGGGACCGCGCTGGTGGACGGAACGACGTTCCGTAACAAAGGACTGTTGTTCGCCGACGTGCACGGCAAGGCGATCTTCGAGGGCGACATCGTGCTCGGCACGGTCGAGGAGTTGAAAGCCCAACTTCCCGCACCCGCACCCGGCGACGTGGAGTCCCGCCCGCAGGCCTCGGTGGGAATCGTGGGGGATACCTACCGGTGGCCCAACGCGCTCATTCCCTACGAGATCGACCCCGCCCTGCCGAACGTGGAACGCGTGACACGAGCTATCGATGCCTGGACCTTTCGCACGCGCATCCGCTTCGTCCTGCGCACCCCCGCGAACGCGGACCAATACCCCGATTTCGTGCGCTTCAGCCCCGGCGACTCGTGCTCTTCTCCGGTCGGACGGAAGGGCGGGCTTCAGGTGATCGAACTCGGCCCGAGATGCGATTTCGGTAGCGCGATGCACGAAATCGGTCACGCGGTGGGTCTCTGGCACGAGCAGAGCCGCGAAGACCGCGATCTGTTCATCGAGGTCAAGTTCGACAACATCCTGCCGGACCATCAACACAACTTCCTCCAGAAAGCCGGGGGCGACGCAGACGACTTCGGCCCCTACGACTTCTCGTCGATCATGCACTACGGGTGGAACGCATTCGCCATCGACGATTCGAAGCCGACGATCGTCCCACGGCATCCGCTGCGCCCCGGCATTGTCATGGGGCAGCGTGAATTCCTGTCCGATCTTGATGTGGAGGGCGTCCACGCGCTCTATCCGCCCGCTCCTCAGACGTCCAAGGAAGTGGCCAAGGACCGCATCGAGGACTGGACGCTGAAAGAGCTTCCCAAAGACCCGTCCCATGACCGAGGGCCGAAGGGAATCGACCCGCAGGCACCTGCACTGATGCCGACCAGCCCCTACATCCTGGCCACAGGGCATCAGGCGCCGTCACTGGTTGGCCAGGCCGACGCTCTCGAGGCGCAGGTGGGCCGGCTGACCGAGGCCGTGGCCGGGCTCCAGCAGAGCGTGACCGCAGTGATGACGGACCACACGCAACTCGTGAGCAGGCTCGAATACCTGCTCGCCGGCGGCGTTCCCCCCGGGCCGCAACAATGATCCTCATCGTGTCGTACGACGAGGACCACACCCTCGCCGTGATGAGCCATCTGGAGGCGGCCGGGCGCGAGGTTCTGCGCATCGACCTCGCCGACTTCCCCGTGCGCGGTGCGATCAACCTCGAGTACCCCGTCGTAGGCCGGCCGGAGCTGACCCTCACCACCCCGGCGGGCCACGCCGAGCTCGACCGGTGCCACGCGGCATGGTGGCGGCGCGTCCGGTCCTTCACCTGCGACCCCAAGCTGGGAACACCGCTGGACCACCACTTCGCGGTCAGCGAGACAGGCCAAGCGCTGCATGGTCTGTTCCAGGCGATGGACTGCACCTGGGTCAACCCCCCTCTCCTGGACGGGATGGCCCAGCACAAGCCCTACCAGTGGGAGGCTGCGCGCAGAGTCGGTCTGACGCTGCCGCGTACTCTCGTCACGAATCAGCCGGAACGAGCTCAGCGGTTCGTCGACGAGGTCGGAATCGGGCGCACCGTGTTCAAGTCGTTCCTCGCCACCACCGAGGCATGGCGCGAAACGAGACTGGTGCGACCGCAGGACCTCGCGCATCTCGAGGCCGTCCGCTACGCCCCGGTCATCTTCCAGGAGTTCGTGGCCGGGGTCGATCTCCGCGTCACGATTGTGGGCGAGCGCGTCTTCGCGGCCGAGATCGACGCCACCCGCACCAGCTATCCCGTCGACATGCGGATGGTGATCGGCGAGTCCAGGGTCCGGCCGGTCACCCTGCCGACGACCCTCACCACCAGGCTGCTCCGCCTGATGCGCGACCTCGGGCTGGTGTACGGCGCGGTCGACCTACGCCGTCGGCCCGACGGGCAGTACGTCTTCTTCGAGGTCAACCCCGCCGGTCAGTGGCTGTTCGCCGAGGAGCACGCGGGGCTGCCGATCACGAGCGCGGTCGCGGGGCTTCTGTCGCACCTCGACGACCAGGGACCCCAGCGGACCGGCACGGGGGCGGAGAACGGCGTCGCCGAGCGAACGGCGCCGAGGACGACCAGTTCGGTGGTGGGACCATGAGCTACACGGTCACCGGCACGGTGACGATGCCAGCCGACGCACCCGCGACCCGCGCTGCACGGGTGTTGGTGGAAGTGCGCAACACCTCACGGTCCGACGCGCCCTCCACCGTCACCGGGAGCCAGGCGCAGACGGATCTGGAGCTCACTCCGGGCGGCACCGTTCCCTTCCACGTCGACGTGGACGATCTGGACCCGCGGGAGACGTACGGCATCCGCGTCCATGTCGACCTCAACGGCAGTGGTGTCGTCGAGGCCGGCGACCTGATCACGACCCGGACCACCGCAGTGTCCGCCCAGAAGACCCAGGGGATCGTGGCGGAGGTCAGCAGGGTGTGAGACGCAGGCCTCCCACACCGGAGGTGACACGCACCGCTCGGACCCGGCAGGGGCGCCCGCCCGTGGTTCGACCACGGACGGACGCCCCCGACGCGGCCGGGCCGCGCCCCTACGCCGGGCGCTTCAGTACCGTCAGGCTCAGCGGCGCCAGTGTCACCCGTTCGCCGGCCGCGACCTTGGGGCCCTCCTGCGGCGGGATGCCCTCCGGGTGGGAGGTGTCGACGACCACCCGCCAGCTCTCGCCGTGGTTGATCGGGACCTCGAACTCCAGCTCCTGCGCCGACGCGTTGAACATCAGCAGGAACGAGTCGTCCGCGATCCGTTCTCCCTGCAGACCGGGCTCCGAGATCGCGTTGCCATTGAGGAAGACCGACAGGGCCTGCGCGTGCGCCGCCTGCCAGTCCCGCGCCGTCATCTCCTCGCCCTCCGGCGTGAACCAGGCGATGTCGGTCAGCTCGTCGTGCGTGCCCTCCACCGGGCGCCCGTGGAAGAAGCGGCGCCGCCGGAAGACCGGATGGTCCCGTCGCAGCCGCACCATCGCCCGGGTGAACTCCAGCAGGGTGCCCTCCTCCGAGGCGCCCGGCTCCGGCCAGCGCACCCACGACACCTCGTTGTCCTGGCAGTACGCGTTGTTGTTGCCGCCCTGCGTCCGGCCGAACTCGTCGCCGTGGCTGAGCATGGGCACACCCTGCGAGAGCATCAGCGTCGCGAGGAAGTTCCGCATCTGCCGGGCCCGCAGCTCCCGGATCCCGATGTCGTCCGTGTCGCCCTCGGCCCCGCAGTTCCAGGACCGGTTGTAGCTCTCGCCGTCCCGGTTGCCCTCCCCGTTCGCCTCGTTGTGCTTGCCGTCGTAGCTGACGAGATCGCGCAGCGTGAAGCCGTCGTGGCAGGTCACGAAGTTGACCGAGGCCAGCGGCCGGCGGCCGTCGTCCTGGTACAGGTCGGACGAGCCGGTGAGCCGGGACGCGAACTCGGCGAGCGTGCGCGGCTCGCCGCGCCACAGGTCCCGGACGCAGTCGCGGTACTTGCCGTTCCACTCGGTCCACAGCGGTGGGAAGTTCCCCACCTGGTAGCCGCCCTCGCCGACGTCCCACGGCTCGGCGATCAGCTTCACCTGGCTGACCACCGGGTCCTGCTGCACCAGGTCGAAGAAGGACGACAGCCGGTCCACCTCGTGGAACTGCCGGGCGAGCGTCGCCGCCAGATCGAAGCGGAAGCCGTCGACGTGCATCTCCGTCACCCAGTACCGCAGGCTGTCCATGATCAGCTGTAGCACGTGCGGGGAGCGCATGAGCAGCGAGTTCCCGGTGCCGGTGGTGTCCATGTAGTACCGCCGGTCGTTCGCGAGGCGGTAGTACGAGGGGTTGTCCAGGCCCCGGAAGGAGAGCGTGGGGCCCAGGTGGTTGCCCTCGGCCGTGTGGTTGTAGACCACGTCGAGGATGACCTCGATCCCCGCCTGGTGCAGGGCCCGTACCGCCGACTTGAACTCCAGGACCTGCTGGCCCCGGTCGCCCCAGGAGGCGTACGCGTTGTGCGGGGCGAAGAAGCCGATCGTGTTGTAGCCCCAGTAGTTGGCGAGCCCGGCGTCCACCAGCCGGTGGTCGTTGACGAACTGGTGCACCGGCATCAACTCGAGAGCCGTGACGCCCAGTTCCTTCAGATGCCCGATCACCGCCGGGTGGGCGAGCCCCGCGTACGTCCCGCGCAGTTCCTCCGGCAGCTCCGGGTGGAGCATGGTCAGGCCCTTCACATGGGCCTCGTAGATCACCGTCCGGTGGTAGTCCGTACGCGGGCGCCGGTCGTCGCCCCAGTCGAAGTACGGGTTGACCACGACCGAGGTCATCGTGTGCGGCGCCGAGTCGAGGTCGTTGCGGGAGTCCGGCCGCCCGAAGTGGTAGCCGTACACCGCCTCGCCCCACTCGATCGAACCCGAGACCGCACGGGCGTAGGGGTCCAGGAGCAGCTTCGCCGAGTTGCAGCGCTGCCCGCGTTCCGGTGCGTACGGACCGTGGACCCGGAAGCCGTAGCGCTGACCCGGCATCACTCCCGGCAGATAGGCGTGCCGGACGAAGGCGTCCGTCTCGCGCAGCTCCACCGCCGTCTCCGAGCCGTCGTCATGGATCAGACACAACTCGATCCTGTGGGCGGCCTCCGAGAAGACCGCGAAATTGGTTCCGGCGCCGTCGTAGGTGGCGCCCAGGGGATACGCCTGTCCCGGCCAGACCTGCATAGATAAGACTCTTCCATTCTGATCCGGGTGTGGGGGTGCACTCCGGCCAGATCCTGCCCGAAAGTGGGGCAAGCTCCTAGGACTTCGCCCCGCCCTGCCGGGTGCGCGTTCATCGGTAATCTGTTCGAAGATCGCTCGATTGCGTGACGTGTCGGGGGTTTGCGGCCCGCCCACCACCCCGCCCACCCCCAGGTCAACCTGGGGTTCCATCGCACCGCCCCGGCCGGGGTCCGGCGCCGGGCGGCTGTCCGCCGGCGGGGCCTCCCGCTCGCGTCCAGGGGTCTCACCGGTATGAATCCGCTCACTCCGGCCGATCCGGTGACATGGAACGGCGCTCGGATTCACGGGAGTTGAGTAGGCAGCCTGCCGATCCTGCTGCACCGCCTCCCGCTCGGGGAGTACCCTTCCTTGATCGTCGACAGACGGTGGGATCGGGCGTCCAACAGCAGAAGGCGGTGCGCGGGTGAGCTCGGGAGGTCTGGAGCTGCCCCCAGGTGACGCGGGTCACGAGGGGGGCCCGCCCGACCCCGTGGACGTACCGCCCGGAGCGGTCTCCGTCGCCAGGCCGATGGAGATCGGGGCGGAGCTCGACTGGGGCGCCGAGGCCTGGAGCGAGGTGCGCACCCGCGCCCAGCGGGCCGGGCGGGCCTATATCTGGCTGAATCTCGTCGAGCAGCGGCTGCGCGCGGTGGTGGCCGCCGTGCTGCGGCCGGTGTACGAACCGGTGCACGGCGACGACTGGGTCGTGGCCGCGGCCGGGCCCGCCGGGCAGGAGTGGGTGCAGCGCGCCGTCGCCGTCCGCGAGGTCTCGCGGCGCAAGGGCTACCTCCTGGACCCGGCCGACGACAACGTTCTCAGCTTCCTGACGCTCCCGCAGCTGCGGGAGCTGATGGTGCAGCACTGGCCGTGCTTCGAGCCGTACTTCGACGACCGGCGCGAGGTCGAACTCGCCCTGGACGAGCTGGAGGTGACGCGCAACGTCGTCTCCCGCAACCGCGCCCTGTCGACGACCGTCCTCGCCCAGTCCGAACGGGCCTCGGCGCGGCTCCTGGAGATCCTCGGCAGCGGCGCGGGCGTGCCGTCCGCCGATCGGCTGCCGGTCGACGCGGTCGAGGACCTCGTGGGCGACCGGTACGCGGACGTGGTCTCCGTCCACCCCGACCGGGTGCGGCTGCAGCGCCAGCTGCCGGCCGAGGACCTCTTCGGCGGGGCGCGCCGCCTCGACGCCACGGGCATAGGCCTGAACCTCCTCGTGCAGAACTTCTCCGGGCGGCGGCTGGTGCGGCTCGCCGAGTCCGGCTGTCGCATACGCCTGCTCTTCCTGAACCCGGCGAGCAGCGCCGTCAAGCGGCGTGAGCGGGAACTCGGCCTGAAGAAGGGCGAGTTGAGTCGCTCGGTGGAGATGAACATCCTCCATATGCGGCGGGTGCGGGCCCGGCTGCGTGACCCGGACGCCTTCCAGATCCATGTCTTCGACGAGACCCCGCGCTTCACGGCGTACCTGGTCGACGGGGACGGGCCGGACGGGCTCGCCGTCGTCCAGTCGTATCTGCGGAAGGCGCGGGGGATGGAGGCCCCGGTGCTCGTGCTGCGCGGGGGCGGCCGGAACGTGGTGCGTTCCGGACAAGTGGCGCGTGACGGCGAATATGGACTTTTCGCAACATATCGCGAGGAGTTCGAGTCGGTCTGGCTCGACTCCCGCCCGGTCTCCTGAGGGCCGGGACCAGAGCCCGAGGGCCGTTGTCAGTGGCTCGTGCGAGGGTGTTCAGCACCACGGGGGAGATCACGTAAGGAGGACCCGATGGCTTGGCACGGGGAAGCGCTGGTCGGATTCGACCTGGAGACGACCGGTACCGAACCGCTGGAGGCGCGGATCGTCACGGCCTCGGTCGTCGGGGTCCACGGGGGGCGGGTGGTGCGGCAGCAGGACTGGCTCGCCGACCCCGGTATCCGTATCCCGGCGCAGGCGTCCGCGATCCACGGCATCAGCAGCGAGCGGGCGGCCGCCGAGGGCCGGCCGGTCGTCGAGGTGGCCGACGAGATCGCCGAGACGCTCACCGGCTACTGGACCCAGGGCGTCCCGGTCGTGGCGTACAACGCCTCGTTCGACCTCACGCTCCTCTCCGCCGAGCTGAGCCGCCATGGTCTGCCCTCGCTGAGCGAGCGGCTGGGCGGCGCCCCGATAGGCCCCGTCGTCGACCCGTACACCATCGACCGGGCCGTCGACCGCTACCGCCGGGGGAAGCGGACCCTGGAGGCGGTCTGCGCCGAGTACGGGGTCGTCCTCGGCGCGGCCCACCAGGCGGCCGCCGACGCGCTGGCCGCCGTGCGAGTGGCCGTCGCCATAGCCGAGCGGCACGCGCCGGTGGCCGCGCTGACCCCGGCCGAGCTGCATGAGCGTCAGATCGACTGGTACCGCGCCTGGGCCGAGGACTTCCAGGACTTCCTGCGCCGCAAGGGCACCCCGGAGGCGGTCGTCGACCCGTCCTGGCCGCTGCGCGAGCTCGCTACGGTGGCCGGCTGACGGACCGGTCCCGCCTCGGCCGGAGCCGTCAGCCGATCGGGTTCTCCGCCAGGAAGTCCAGCAGCAGGGCGTTGACGCGGTCCGGCTGGTCCAGCTGGAGCCAGTGGCCCGCGTTCTCCACGCGCTCGTAGCGCCAGGTGCCGTCCACGTGCTTGCCGGTGCCGGTCATGGACTGCTCGGTGAGGAAGCGGTCGCCGGTGGACCAGACGCCCATGACCGGGCCCGGCAGCGGCGGGACGGGCTGGGCCGGGCCGAACTGGACGTCGGCGGGCAGGCCCGCCCGGTAGACGTTCAGGGCGGCGGTGAGCGCGCCCGGCGCGCGCAGCGGCTCGATGATCGCTTCCGCGTCCGGGTGCTCGCCCAGCATCTCGCGGAAGTTGGCGAAGTCGTCGCGCGCGAGCCACTCCTCGGCGACGCCCGCCAGCTGGAAGAGGAGCATGTACCAGGAGCGCTGCTTCTGCTCCCAGCCCGCGGCGAAAATCGACGCGGCGTGTCCCACCGACAGGATGGTCAGGGACGCCATCCGATCGGGGAGGACCCGGGCGAGCCCCTGGACCATGCCCGAGCCCCAGTCGTGACCGACGAGATGGACCCGGTCGATCTCCAGCCGGGCGAGGAGTTCGACCAGATCGCCGACGTGCTTGGCCGGGTGGTACGCCTCCGGGCCGCCCTCGGGCCGGTCGGAGGAGCCGAAGCCCCGCAGGGTGGGGGCGACGCAGGTGTACCCCGCCGCGGTCAGGGCCGGCACCTGGTGGCGCCAGAGACGGTGGCTGTCGGGGAAACCGTGCACCAGCAGGACGGCCGGACCCTGGCCGCTCACCTCGACGTCGAGCCTCACCTCGGACAGTTCCACACGCATCACAACACCCCGATCGTGAGTGGGAATTCGAGTGGCGGGACCCCTGTGGTCAGAAGGGGTACCACCGCACCTCGGGATCACCCTCTCGCAGCGACGCCACCCGCCGCTCGAATTCGGCCAGCGCCTTGGGATTCGTGGGCGCGTGCTGGGCGACCCAGGCGCAGCTCGCCGTCTCCCGTGCCCCGCGCAGCACCGCGCACCCCTCCCACTCCCGTACGTCCCAGCCGTACGCCTCGGTGAAGGCGTCGTGGGCGGCCGGATCGAGTCCGTACCGGTCACGGGAGAGAGCGAGCACCACCAGATCGTGTTCGCGCAGATCGGAGGAGAAGGTCTCCAGGTCCACCAGGACCGGCCCGTCCGGGCCGACATGGACGTTGCGGGGGAGGGCGTCGCCGTGGATCGGGCCAGGTGTGAGATGCGGGGTGAGCGCGGCCGCCGCGGGGGCGAAGGCGTCGCGCCGCTCGCGCAGGAAAGCCGCGTCGGCCGGGGCGACGGCGTCTCCGGCGAGCCGCAGCCACCGCTCGACCCCGCCCAGCAGGTCGCGGCGCGGGAGCGTGAAGCCGTCCGGCTCCGGCAGGGCGTGGATCCGCCGCAGCAGGGGCGCCAGGTCCCGCGGCTCGGCCGGGCGTACGGCCTCGGGAAGCCGGTGCCAGAGGGTGACCGGGTGACCGTCGACCAGACGGGGTTTCGGCTCCGCCGCCCGTACGGCCGGGATGCCGGTCGAGGCCAGCCAGTCCGCGAGGGCGAGCTCCCGTTCGGCGCGCGGGAGCAGATCGGCGTCCCGGCCGATCTTCACCACCAGCTCGCCCAGCGCGAAGACCGCGTTCTCGCCGAGCGCGAGGAGCCGCGCCTCCGGCCCGCCGGTCGCGGAGCCGCCCGCGCCGCTCGTCGACAGCCCCGCGGCGGCCAGGATCTCCCGTGCCCGCGCCTCGTCCATCCGTCTCTCCCAGCTGTCCCCGATGCCTGTGCGAATCAGCCAAAGTCTCGCATCCGTGCAGGTTGCCTTGACGGACCGACGGCCCGTCAGGACCATGACAGAGGCCGGTGCAGCGTGTCAAAAGGCACAAAGGGGTCGATCTGTGAGTGTGGCGACCGCGACGAAGCGGTCCGGCGGAACAGCTGCCGCCGGCAGGAGACCCGGAGCCGGGCGGGACCACGGCGCCTGGTTCCTGGTGCTGCCCGCGCTCATCCCCATCCTGGTCCTCAGCGTCGGGCCCCTGCTCTACGGCATCGCGCTCGCCTTCACCGACGCGCAGTCCGGCCGGACCCAGGCCACCCAGTGGGTCGGCACCCTCAACTTCCAGGACCTGCTGCACGACACGCTCTTCTGGGACTCCTTCCGGATCGGCCTGCTCTGGGCCGTCGGCGTCACCGTCCCGCAGTTCCTGCTCGCCCTCGGCCTCGCGCTGCTGCTCAACCAGAACCTCCGCTTCCGCTGGCTGGCCAGGGCGCTCGCGATCATCCCCTGGGCCATGCCCGAGGTCGTCGTCGGCATCATGTGGCGGCTCGTCTACAACCCCGACGCGGGCATCCTCAACGAGACCATCCGCGATCTCGGGCTCGGCGACGGACGCGACTGGCTCACCGGACTCGCCACCGCCCTGCCCGCCGTGATCGTCGTCGGCATCTGGGCCGGTATGCCGCAGACCACGGTCGCCCTGCTCGCCGGCCTGCAGAACACCCCGCACGAACTCCACGAGGCGGCCGCCCTCGACGGCGCGGGCGCCTGGCGCCGCTTCCGTACCGTCACCTGGCCCGCCCTCAAGCCGGTCGCCCTCGCCATCACGGCCCTCAACTTCATCTGGAACTTCAACTCCTTCGCCCTGGTCTACGTGCTGACCAACGGCGGACCCGGCGGCCGTACCCGGCTTCCCATGCTCTTCGCCTACGAAGAGGCCTTCCGCTACGGCCAGTTCGGCTACGCCGCCGCGATGGGCTGCGTCATGGTCGCCATCATCTCCGTGCTCCTCGCCCTCTATCTCGTCGGCCGGCTGAAGGGGGACCAGGACCGGTGAGCACGCTCCGTACCAGCAGACCGGCACGGTTCGGCCAGTACCTCGCGCTCCTCGCGTATCTGGTCTTCCTCGCCTTCCCGTTCCTCTGGCTGGTCTCCACCGCCTTCAAGCCGGCGACCGAGCTCGGCTCGCTGCACCCGACCTGGATCCCCGAGGACCCGACCCTCGCCAACTTCCGGCAGGCGTTCGACGAGCAGCCGCTGCTCCGGGCAGCCGCGAACAGCCTGATCGCGGCGCTCGCCGCCGCCCTGATCGCCGTGGTCGTCGCCACGCCCATGGCCTATGTGATGGCCCGGCACCGCGGCCGGCTCTCCACGGCCGCCACCGGCTGGGTGGTGATCAGCCAGGCCTTCCCCTTCGTGCTGGTGATCATCCCGCTCTTCCTCGTCCTGAAGAACCTGCACCTGATCAACAGCCTCTTCGGCCTCGTCCTGGTGTACGTCGTCTGGTCGCTGCCGTTCGCGCTGTGGATGCTCGTCGGGTACGTACGGGCCGTGCCGGCCGAGCTGGAGGAGGCCGCGGCCGTCGACGGCGCAGGGAGGCTCCGTACGCTCGTCTCGGTCACCGCCCCGCTGCTCGCCCCCGGCATCGTCGCCACCGCGCTCTTCGCCTTCATCACCGCGTGGAACGAGTTCTTCTTCGCGCTCGTCCTGCTCAAGACCCCGGAGAAGCAGACCTTGCCGGTCGTCCTCACCCACTTCCTCGGCGCGGAGGGCGTCGCCGACCTCGGGCCGCTGGCCGCGGCCGCGTTCCTCGCCACCATCCCCTCGCTGGTCATCTTCGCGATCATCCAGAAGCGCATCACGGGCGGAATGCTGGCCGGGGCGGTGAAGTCCTGATGCGCGTACGGACGTTCACGGCGGCCGCCGCCACGATCGCACTGCTTCTGACCGGCTGCTCGGCGGGGGACGAGCCTGGCGACGGACCCGTACGGCTCCGCTTCCAGTCCCTGGCCTGGCAGAAGGAGTCCGTCGACGCCAACAAGGAACTGGTGGCGGAGTGGAACGCCGCCCACCCCGACATCCAGGTCGACTACGTCCAGGGCAGCTGGGACTCGGTCCACGACCAGCTCCTCACCTCCTTCGAGGGCGGCGAGGCGCCCGACATCATCCATGACGCCTCCGACGACCTCGCCGACTTCGCGTACGGCGGCTATCTGGCCGATCTGACCGACCTCCTGCCCGAGCGGCTCAAGGCCGACATCCCGGCGCGCAGCTGGGAGACCACGACCTTCGGCGACGGGATCTACGGCGTGCCGTTCCTCCAGGAGCCGCGCGTGATCATGGCCAACAAGCAGATCCTGGAGTCCTCCGGCGTCCGCCTCCCGACCCCCGAACGGCCGTGGAGCTGGATGGAGTTCCGCCAGATCACCAAGGACCTGACCGCCGCCATGGGCAAGGGGAGGTACGCGGTCGCCTGGCCGCTCAAGGAGCCGGTCTCGGTCAGCCTCAACCTGGGCCTCTCGGCCGGCGGGCAGCTCTTCCACCGCGGCCCCGACGGGAAGGTGACCGTCCGGTTCACCGAGCACGACGACACCGTGCCCGGCACCATCCACGACCAGGTCAACACCGACCTCAGCGCCTCGCGTTCGACCCTCGGCACCGGCGGCTCCGACGCCCTGCCGGGCTTCTTCGGCGGCAAGTACGCGATGGTGCCGCTCGGGTTCTCGTACCGCCAGCAGATCACCCAGCAGGCGCCCAAGGGCTTCGAGTGGATCGTCCTGCCCGCGCCCGCCGGCGCGGACGGACTCGCGCAGGGCGTCAGCCCGCAGACGCTCTCCCTCGCCGAGGACAGCCCGCACAAGAGGGAGGCGGCGCAGTTCCTCGACTTCTTCCTCCAGCCGGCGAACATGGTCCGCCTCGCCCGCGGCGACTGGATGCTGCCCACCGGGACGGCGGCCCTCGCTGACCCGTCGCTCCACACCCCGAAGGACGGCTGGGCGACCGGCGCCGCCGTGGCCGCGCATCTGCGCTCCGCGCCCGCGCAGTCGGTCCGGGGCTATCCGGAGTGGAAGGACAAGGTGGCGACCCCGGCCTACCAGGAGTACTACAGCGGGGCGATCGACGCGGCGGAGCTGCGCGAGCGCCTGGAGGAGGACGGCAACCTCGTCCTCGCCCGCTACCAGCGCGATTGAGTCACCCCTCGCACGTGAGGGGCGCATCGCACACAATCAAGTGGACGAGACGTCTCGTCTCGCTTACTGTGGGGCGATGACCACCACCCCGCGCCCCGCCCATATCGCCATGTTCTCCATCGCCGCCCACGGCCATGTGAACCCGAGCCTCGAAGTGATCCGCGAGCTCGTCGCCCGCGGGCACCGCGTCAGCTACGCAATCCCCGCCTCCTTCGCCGACAAGGTCGCCGCCACCGGCGCCACCCCCGTCGTCTACACCTCCACGCTTCCGACCGACGAGGACCCGGACGCGTGGGGCACCGAACTGATCGACAACATCGAGCCCTTCCTCCGTGACGCGATCCAGGTCCTGCCCCAGCTCGCCGAGGCCTTCGACGGCGACCGGCCGGACCTCGTCCTCCACGACATCACCGCCTACCCGGCACCCGTCCTCGCACACCGGTGGGGTGTGCCCGCCGTGGGACTCTGGCCGAATCTCGTTCCCTGGGAGGGGTACGAGGAGGAGGTGGCCGAGCCCATGTTCGCCGAGCTCAAGGCCTCCGAGCGGGGCAAGGCGTACTACGCCCGCTTCGAGAACTGGCTGACCGAGCACGGTGTCGACACCCACCCCGACCGGCTCATCGCCCGCCCCCGCCGGGCGATCGTGCTCATCCCGCGCGCCCTCCAGCCGCACGCCGACCGGGTCGACGACGCCGTCTTCACCTTCGTCGGCGCCTGTCAGGGCGACCGGGCCGACCAGGGGGAGTGGCACCGGCCGGCGGGCGCGGAGAAGGTGCTCCTGGTCTCCCTGGGCTCGGCCTTCACCAAGCAGCCGGACTTCTACCGGGCGTGCGTCGCCGCGTTCGGCGGCCTGCCCGGCTGGCACGTCGTGCTCCAGATCGGCGCGTTCGTCGACCCGGCGGAGCTGGGGGAACTCCCCGCCAACGTCGAAGTGCACTCCTGGGTGCCCCAGTTGGCGATCCTTAGGCAGGCGGACGCCTTCATCACCCACGCCGGGGCGGGTGGCAGCCAGGAAGGGCTGGCCACCGCCACCCCGATGGTCGCGGTTCCGCTGGCCACCGACCAGTTCGGCAACGCGGACATGCTCCAGTCCCTCGGCGTGGCCCGGCATCTGCCGATGGAGGAGGTGACCCCCGAGCGTCTGCGCGAGGCCGTCCTCGCCCTCGTCGGTGACCCCGAAGTGGCCCTACGCGCCAAGGAGGTCCAGGAGCGAATGGCGAACGAGGGGGGAACGTCCCGCGCGGTGGACCTGATCGAGGCCGAACTCCCGTAGCGCACCCTGCTCAAGGCCCCCGGAAATGCCCGGGGGCCTTACGTGTGCGGTGAGTTGGGGGGAGATGCCCCAAAGATTATTACGAAGTCTTGTTGTGTAAATCACAGCTGTATGAAGGTCTTGATTTGCACTCGTCAATGAGCAAGGGTTTCGAGGCAGCCGCCGGAGAACTTCCTTCCGGAGGCTCAACCCCCCCACAAATCCTGACGAGGAGTCCCCTCTTCATGGCAATACACAAGCGTGTCCGCCGGACGAAGCTCATCGCCGTCTCGACCGCGATCGCAGCGGCGGCCGGAGTCACCGTCATCGTCAGCCCGTTCGCCGGCGCGGCCCCCGCACCCGCCCTCGGAACGGTCCACGGCCTCGGCGTCGAAGGCGCCGTCGCAGGCAGCTACATCGTTCTGCTGGACGAGAAGGCCGACAAGGGCGACCTCGCGGAGGAGTACGGCGGCACCCTGCGCCGCAGCTACGACTCCGCCGTCAACGGCTTCTCGGTGAACGGCCTTTCGGAGACCGAGGCCAAGCGCCTCGCCGCCGACCCGGCCGTCGCCAAGGTCGTCCAGAACAAGAAGTTCACCATCAACGCGACCCAGGACAACCCGCCGTCCTGGGGCCTGGACCGGGTCGACCAGGCCGACACCGCGGGCGACTCCAAGTACACCTACCCGGACAGCGCGGGTGAGGGCGTCACGGCCTACGTCATCGACACCGGAGTCCGCGTCACGCACAAGGACTTCGAGGGCCGCGCCACCTCCGGCTTCGACGCCGTCGACAACGACGACGACGCCTCGGACGGCAACGGCCACGGCACCCACGTCGCCGGCACCATCGCCGGCGCCGCGCACGGTGTCGCCAAGAAGGCGAAGATCGTCGCCGTCCGCGTCCTCGACGACAACGGCTCGGGCACCACCGAGCAGGTCGTCGCCGGCATCGACTGGGTCACCAAGAACCACCAGGGCCCGTCCGTCGCCAACATGAGCCTCGGCGGGGGTGCCGACCCCGCCCTCGACGAGGCCGTGCAGAAGGCCATCGCCTCCGGTGTCGCCTTCGGCGTCGCCGCGGGCAACGAGTCCTCCGACGCCGGCCAGGGCTCTCCGTCCCGTGTGAAGGAAGCCATCACCGTGGCCTCCTCCACCAAGGACGACCAGCAGTCCAGCTTCTCCAACTTCGGCTCCGTGGTGGACCTCTACGCCCCGGGCTCGGACATCACCTCGGCGTGGAACGACAGCGACGAGGGCACGAAGACCATCTCCGGTACGTCGATGGCGACCCCGCACGTGGTCGGTGCCGCCGCCGTCTACCTCGCGGCCCACCAGGACGCCACGCCGGACCAGGTCGCCAAGGCCCTCGTCGACGGCGCCACCGCGGACAAGATCAGCAACCCGTCCGAGGGCACCGCGAACAAGCTGCTCAAGATCGTCGAGTAGTCGAGCAGCAGTGACCGGCGGTCGCCGTGCCCTCCCCCACGGGGCACGGCGACCGCCTTATCGTGTGGCCATGACGACGACGTACGCCGCGCTGCTGCGCGGGATCAATGTGGGCGGACACCGCAAAGTGCCGATGGCGGAGCTCCGTTCACTGCTCGAAGAGCTCGGCCACCGCGATGTCCGGACCTATCTGCAGAGCGGCAACGCCGTCTTCACCACCGACACCGACGAGCCGACCGACGAGGAACGGACCACGGCGATCGAGGACGCCATCGAGAAGCGGTTCGGCTTCCGCGTCGACTGCCTCGTCCGCGACGCCGCGTACCTCGCCGCCGTCGTCGACGCCTGCCCGTTCCCCGCCGCGGAACTCGAGGGCAAGCAGCTCCACGTCACCTACCTCTCCGAGGCGGTCACCCCCGAGCGGTTCGCCTCGATCGACCAGGCCGCCTTCCTGCCCGAGGAGTTCCGGCTGGGCGACCGTGCGCTCTACCTGTACGCACCCGAGGGGCTCGGCCGGTCCAAGCTCGGCGAGGCGCTCTCCCGCCCCGCCCTCTTCAAGGGGATCGTCGCCACCACCCGCAACTGGAACACCGTGGTCAAGCTCGCGGAGATGACCCGGGACTGAGCCCGTCCAGGAGGGCACGGCCGCACCGAAGTGGCCCATCCGACGGAGCCGTGAATGGACCGGAGCGGGCGGCCACCCGCTGGCTACGCTCCCTGACATGACCACCGAGACACCGCCGAAGACCGTCGTCGACTTCTACTTCGATCCCGCCTGCCCGTTCGCCTGGATCACCTCCCGCTGGATGCTCGAGGTCGAGCGCCACCGCGACATCGAGCTGCGCTTCCGGGTGATGAGCCTGTACTTCCACAACATCGGCAACGAACTTCCCGACTGGTACCGGGAGCTGGTCGACAGGTCGATCGGCCCGGTGCGGGTGGCGGCCGCGGCCGCCGAGCGGCACGGCGAGGGCGTCCTGCGCGACCTCTACACCGCGTACGGAACCCGGATCCACCAGGACAAGAACAAGGACTTCGACGCCGTGACCGCCGAGGCCCTCGCCGAGGCCGGCCTCCCCGCCGATCTCGCGACGGCGGCCCACGACCCCTCGTACGACGAGGCGGTCCGGCGCAGCCACGACGCCGGGAAGGACCCGGAGGCGGACGGCTACGTCGGCACGCCGACGATCCATGTCGACGGCACCGCCTGGTTCGGCCCGGTGCTCCGGGCCATCCCCAGGGGCAAGGAGGCGGCCGAGCTCTTCGACAGCTTCCGCGTGCTCGCCGGCCACTCCGACCTCTTCGAGATCAAGCGGACCCGGACGGGCGGGCTCGACTTCGGCTGACCGGGAAGCGGGTGACCTCCTCGGTCGTCGAGCGGTCGTCGAGCAGCCGGCGCGCGACGAGCGCGAGTCCGGCCCGCGCCAGCCCCGACGGTGTGGTGAGGTCGATGCCCAGCGTCCGCCCGATCTGGTCGATCCGGCGGGCGACGCTGCTGTGGTGCAGATGGAGCAGGTCCGCGGCCTGACGCAGCGATCCGGTGGCGCAGTACGCGTCCAGGGTCTCCAGGTCGTCCGGGTTGCCCGCGAGGCGTGCCATCGCGGCCACGTCGGCGTTGTCGCGGGAGACGTCGTGAGGGACCTCCGCCAACAGCGCCAGCGCGCCCAGGTCGTCGTGGTGGACGACGGGTTCGCGCACGCTCGTGAAGCGGAGCGCGGTCCGGGCCTCCCGCCAGGACCGGTCCGGGCTCCCGGCGGCGCCGATGCCCGCGCGTACGCCCGCCGGAACCCGGTCCCGGTCCACGGTGGTGGCCAGGACCACGCCGACATCGGCGAGCGGAGCCGCCTTCACCAGACGGCCCGGGCAGACCAGGCCGCCGATCCGGTCGAGCGGAAGGCGTGAGCGTACGGCGAGCACACGGACCGGCAGGTCGGCGGCGAAGCCCAGGAGGCGTAACGCCCGTGCCCGGGCGGCCTCGTCGGTGTCGCTGCTGATGACCAGTTCGACGAGGGCGGGGTCGGCCATGGTGGTCGTGGCCGGGCCGTACCGTTCGACGACCGCCGCGGCGGCGAGCGCGAGCCGGTCGAGCAGCACCGGGTCGAGGGGGCCGGGCGGGCCGGGTCGTTCCAGCCAGACCGAACCGATCTCCTCCTCGTCGAGGGTGATCGGTACGGAGGTGGAGGCGGGCGCAGCCGGTGCGGTGGCCTCCCCGCCGTCGGGCCCGACCCGGATCACCCCACCCGTACCGTGGAGCCGCACCCCGGCCACGCACTCGGCCAGGCCGGCCGAGGCCCGGGCGAGAGCGGGGAGATCCACCCGGCGGCGCATCAGCGTGTCGTAGAACGCCACGACCCTGATCGCGCCCTCGACGTACGGATCCACTCCCGACAGACGAACGGCCAGTGCCTCCATGGGAGAAGGATAGAAGCGAGGCGCGCCGATCGGTGCGCCGAACGGTGCGTGATCGGGGGAGGAAGCGCGACGAAGGTCGCTGACGCCCGGTGGGCGAAGGCCGCGAGGATGGCCGACATGGATCCCGAACTCGAAGCGTTCCTCCCGTTCATCCCTAGGCCGGACTACTCCGATCCGGTCGCCATCCGCACCGACTTCGCCGAACGCGCCGCCGCGTTCCCGACGCCGGACACCACCGGCATGGAGATCGAGAACCGCACGGTGCCCGCCGATCCGGACGTGGCGGTGCGGATCTACCGCCCGCACCAGGCACAAGGCGCCGTCATCTGGCTGCACGGCGGCGGATTCGTCTTCGGCGACCTGGACACCGAGCACCCGTGGGCCACCCGGATCGCCCTCGGCTCCGGCGCGGTGGTGATCTCGGTCGACTACCGCCGCTCTCCCGAGCACCCGTTCCCGGCCGCACTGGACGACACGTACGCCGTCCTGACCTGGGCGGCCGAGCACGCCGCCGAC
This sequence comes from Streptomyces sp. NPDC022552, assembly GCF_055561875.1. NCBI lineage: Bacteria > Bacillati > Actinomycetota > Actinomycetes > Kitasatosporales > Streptomycetaceae > Streptomyces > Streptomyces sp. NPDC022552. The sequence continues at coordinate 3,550 of NZ_JBVHGJ010000013.1, read as the reverse complement.
CTCGGCATCGACCCGGAGCGGATCGCCGTCGGCGGGCACAGCGCCGGCGCGTGTCTCGCCGCCGCGACGGCGCTACGGGCCCGCGACCAGCAGGGGCCGCCGATCCGCTTCCAACTCCTCAACCAGCCAGGGCTCGACGACCGCCAGGAGACGTGGTCGCAGCGGAACTTCACCGACACCCCCTGGGTGGATCGGGGCACGCTCACCACGGTGTGGCGCCACTACCTCGGCGCCCGGGCCGTCACTCCGTACGCCGCCCCGGCGCGCGCCACCGATCTGTCCGGGCTGCCGCCGGCCTATGTCACCACCGCGGAGTTCGACCCGGTCCGCGACGAGGGGATCGAGTACGGGCTGCGCCTGCTGCAGGCGGGCGTCTCGGTGGAGCTCCACCACTATCCCGGCACCTTCCACGGCTCGCAGACGATCCTCTCCGCCGAGGTCTCGCAGCGGCAGATCGCCGAACTCGCCACGACCCTGCGGCGCGCGCTTGCTCCCTAGGGGCAGGCGACGTGCGACGACGCGAACGCCCTCGCCGGGATTCCCACGGCGTCGGTGCGCGGGGCGGGCCCCGGTCGTCCTAGACCGCGGCCCGCGCCGCGAGGGTCGTCGGCGCGTGGCACTCCTCGTACCTGTCGACGAGGAGCTGGGCGAGCTCCGGTGACGGGCCGAGGACGTCCGCCAGGACATCGGCCTCCGCCGCGCCCGCGGCGATACGGTCCGGCAGACGGCCGGGGGCGATGACGTAGGGGGCCACCGCCACCCGGCGCACCCCGTCGGCACGCATCGCGCGGACCGCGTCCTCGGTCCTCGGAAGAGATGCGGAGGCGAACGCAGGCCGCACGGAGCACCAACCGGTGCGCCGCAGCTCCCGCGCCGTTTCTGCGATCGCTGCGATCGCCTCCGGGTCTGTGGATCCGGCCGAGGCCAGGACGACCCCGGTCGTGCGCTTCATCTCGTCGACGGCCCGGTGCCACGCGGTGGTGGCTGCCGGGGGTCCGGGGGTTGTCCCCCGGGTGGACGCAGTTGCGATCGCTGCGATCGCCTCCGGGTCTGTGGATCCGGCCGAGGCCAGGACGACCCCGGTCGAGTTCCTGGCGGCTGGCGTCAGACCGGCCTCGAACAGGCGCCGCTGCACCGCCGCGACCAGCAGCGGCGAGGGGCCGAGCACCTCCGCCTGGCGGATCCGCAGACCCGCCGGCGCCTGCCGCAGTACGGCCGGGATGTCGGCCTTCGCGTGGAAGGCACGGGTCAGCAGCAGCGGCAGCGCCACCACGTCCCGTACCCCCTCGGCCGCGAGCCGGTCGAGCACCCCGGGCACCGACGGCAGGTTGAAGTCGAGGAACGCCGTCTCCACGCGCACCCCCGGCCGCAGCGACCTGGCACGGCGCACCAGCGCGTGCACGGTCGCGGCGTGCCGCGGATCGCGGCTGCCGTGGGCGACGACGAGGAGGGCAGGGGCGCTCATGGTCAGCCCTTCACCAGCAGGCCGCGTCCGCGCAGCACCGCGCGCTCCAGCGGACTGAAGATCAGCAGGTCGATGGCGACACCGACCAGCAGGATCAGGATGATGGCGAGGAAGATCCCCGGCATGTCGAAGTTGTTCCGGCCGTTCTCCAGCAACTGGCCGAGACCCAGGCCCAGATCGGGCGACGAGGCGATGATCTCGGCGGCCATCAGCGAGCGCCAGGAGAACGCCCAGCCCTGCTTCAGACCCGCGAGATAGCCCGGCAGCGCGGCCGGCATCACGATGTGCCAGGCGCCCCTGAGCCCGGTCGCGCCGAGCGTGCGCCCGGCCCGCAGGAAGAGCGGCGGGACCTGGTCGACACCGGCCACCAGGCCGTTGGCGATCGACGGGACGGCGCCCAGCAGGATCACGGCGTACATCATCGAGTCGTTGAGGCCGATCCACAGCACGGCCGGCGCCACCCAGGCCACCGACGGCAGCGACTGCAGGCCCGCGAGCACCGGCCCGATGGCCGCCCGCACGACCTTCACCCGGGCGACCAGCAGACCCAGCGGCGTTCCGATGGCGAGTGCCATCAGAAAGCCGAGCAGGGCCCGCGACACGCTCGTCCAGAGGACTTCGAGGAGCGTGCCCTCCAGCCACATCGTGGTCACGCTGTTCCAGACGGCGGACGGCGCGGGCAGCTTGGACTCGTCGGTGACCTCGGCCATGACGAGCAGCTGCCAGACCACGAGGACCAGCAGCACGGCCACCACCGGGGGCAGGACCTTCTTCACGAGGACCTCGCGCACCGGCGTACGGCGCACCTGCACCGCGTCCAGCGCGTCGAGGCCCGCCTCCAGGCCGGCGAGGTCGTCGGCCTTCGAGGCCGTGGTGGCCTCAGGGCCCGTCGTATCAGTGCTGGCCATGACGGCGGATCTCCCCACGCAGTTCTTCGGTGATCTCGACGGACAGTTCCGCCACGTCGGCGTCCTCGATGCGGCGCGGCTGCGGGATGTCGATGGTCCATTCCCGGGCGATCCGCCCGGGCCGCGACGACAGCAGCACCACGCGCTCGGCCAGCCGTACGGCCTCCCGCACGTTGTGGGTCACGAACAGCACCGAGAGGTTCGTCTCGCGCCAGATCCGGGTCAGCTCGTCGTGCAGCACGTCCCGCGTGATGGCGTCGAGCGCCGCGAACGGCTCGTCCATCAGGAGCAGGTCGCTGTCCTGGGCGAGCGCACGGGCCAGCGCGACGCGCTGGCGCATACCGCCGGACAGCTCGTGCACCCGCTTGCGGTACGAGCCGCCGAGCCGCACCAGGTCGAGCAGGCGCTCCGCCTCCGGGCGCCGCTCCGACTTCGGCACCCCGCGCAGCCGCAGCGCCAGTTCGATGTTCTTGCCCGCGGTCAGCCACGGGAAGAGGGCGTGCTCCTGGAACATCAGGGCCGGCCGGCCACCGGGGGTCTCGATCGAGCCCGCGGACGGCCGGTCGAGCCCGGCGACCAGGTTGAGCAGGGTGGACTTCCCGCACCCGGACGCGCCGAGGAGCGTGACGAACTCGCCCGGGGCGACGTCGAGCGAGATGTCGTCGAGGACGAGCTGCCCTCCGGCGGGTCCGCCGAAGGACTTCGAGACATGAGCGATCCGGGCGGCGTGCGTCACCGTCGCACGGTCCTCGGCCTTGGCGAGCGTCGTGGTCGTGGCCATGGTCGTCACCTCCTGGGTATGAGCGGCGGACGTGTTCACTTGACGCCGAGACCGGCGTCGGAGACCTCGGACCGGCCGGCGGCCTTCAGCACCTTGTTGAGGGGCTTCAGGTCGTAGATGCCGTCGAGGTCGGGTTGATCGAGGAGACCGGCCTTCACCGCGTGGCCCGCCTGGGCCTGGAGCGTGGCGGCCAGCGGGTCGTCGGTGAACCGGATCGAGGGCCAGGCGCCGTCGATCACATCGGCGCCCAGCGGCTTGCCGGTCAGTTCCTTCAGCTTGGCGTTGGCGGAGGCCTTGGCCTTGTCGGGGTTGGCGTTGATCCACTTGTTGGTCGCGACCGAGCCGCGCAGTACCGCTTCGACGACGTCCGGGTGCTCGGCGAGGAACTTCTGCGAC